>NZ_KV794411.1:302774-335921 GCF_001808725.1 Streptococcus sp. HMSC074F05
CCACTCAACCACTGCGTCTTGCTCGACAATTCAAAAATAATTGAGAGGCTAGGAATTTTGTCCCAGCCTCTTTTTTTCTTATCTATTTTTATTGCATTTGCAATAAAAATGTGTTATTCTATTGTCAATAGGAAAGGAGGAGTGAGATGAGTATTTTGCGTGAGATCGGCATCATTGCGCGAGCTCTGGATTCTATAGCAAATATTGAATTTCGAGATTTGGATTTGGCGCGTGGTCAATACCTTTACCTGGTGCGAATTGCCGAGCAACCTGGAATGATTCAGGAAGAACTCTCTGAAGTCCTGAAAGTAGATCGATCCACCGTTGCAAGGTCTGTAAAAAAACTAGAAGAACGAGGCTTGATTCAACAGCGTCCAAGGGGTGAAAACCTTAAAATCAAGGAATGGGAATTAACTGAAAAAGGTAAGCAGATTTACCCCTTCATTTTAGGGGAGCATCTTTACTCTGAGACAACTGCCTTAAAAGGATTTCCCAAAGAAGAAGTCGCACAGTTAGAGGAGTATCTGATCCGAGTTCGTGAGAATATCACCTTGGATTGGGAACTAGTCAAAAAAGGTCAAAAAAGAAATTATAGTGAGGTAAAACAATGAAAGTGACAGTCGATCAAGCATTTTGGGATTTATTTCCAACAGCTAGAATTACAGTAATGTCCTTGTATGGTATTGATAATACAGTAGATGAAGCCAAGGATCCTTATTTCAAAGAATTGTTGGACAAGGGTGCCAAGAGAGCATGGGAATTTATCGATGAAGAAAACTATACCCAGAGTGAGTTCGTTCAAGAGTGGCGCCAAGCTTTTAGCAAGTTTAAAACAAAAAAAGGAGCCCGATCTTCAATCGAGGCACTCTTAAAACGGGTTCACCAGGGGCGTGAATTCTATCCGATTAATCCTTTGGTGGATCTTTACAATAGTGTTTCTATGGCTTATGCCCTTCCTTGTGGGGGAGAAGATATGGATAAATTGGTGGGTGGACTTTCTCTAGGACAAGCGAAAGGAGGCGAACCTTTCTTTCCATTAGGAGCTGAAGAAGATGCACCAGCTTTGGAAGGGGAGATCATCTACTACGACCAAGAAGGCGCCGTTTGCCGTTGTTTGAATTGGCGTGAGGCTCAAAGAACCATGTTAACAGAAGATACCAAGGACGCTATTTTGGTGATTGAGGCCATCAACGAAGAACAGGCCAAACGGGCACAAACAGCCATGCAGGAATTGAAAGATCTAGCCAAGGATTATTTTGGGGTTGAAGGCACCATCTATCAATTAAGTGCAGAACATGCAAGTATAGAAGTTTAAAGTAATAAGGCTTGAAACAATCGTTTCAAGCCTTATTTTTGTTTTTAAAGACAAAGAGTTTACTAAAGACGTAATTGAGGACCACAATGGCCACTTGTGCAAAGAGGGTTTCGATTAGATTGATCTGGCTCTTGTTGTTGTGGACGAATTGACCGATAATTCCTGGGAACTGCTTGACAAAAATCTCAGTCAAGGCCATGTCCAGTATAAAGGTTCCAGAGCGCGCAATCGCAAATCGGATCAAGCGCTGAAACCAGCCCTTTCTTTCTTGTTTAAAGACAATGGTATCGTTGGTCGCAAAGGCAAAGAGGATCCCGGCAATGTTTCCAATCGCGGTCGCTAATCGTTCATCACGAGACACATGATAGATGAAGAGGCGGGTTCCGACGGAAACAATGGTTGTGGCAACTCCAAAAAAGAGATAGGATAAAATTTCATTATCAAAAAATTTTTTAATTAGTGTTTTCATAAATTCAGTCTACCATAAAACCTCAAAATATGCTATACTTGAAAGGTTGAAGAAATCAAACCTTCAACCCTTGGTGCTTAAGATCCTTTCGCCAAGCATATTACACGCGGGAAAACCGCTAAAGGAGAATAAATGAAACAGTTAACTGCTCGTGATATGGCACAAATTGCCATTGTTGCTGCGATTTATATCGTATTGACCATTACCCCACCTCTCAACGCTATGGCCTACTATGGCTATCAATTCCGTGTTTCGGAAATGATGAATTTCTTAGCTTTTTACAATAAGAAGTACTTGATTGCGGTGACGCTTGGTTGTATGATTGCTAACTTATTTAGTTTTGGATGGATCGATGTCTTTGTTGGTGGAGGTTCAACCTTTGTCTTCTTAGGACTTGGACTCATTCTATTTGGTCGATTCAAAAACAAGTTCTTGTTTGACGGTCTTATTCGCTTGGACCATTTCTTGTTTGCGATTTTCTTTTCCATCTCCATGTTTACGATTGCCTTGGAACTATACTACCTTCAAGGCCAACCATTCCTCTATAACTGGTTGACTATGGGATTGGGTGAATTCGCATCCTTGATTTTTGGAGCGATTGTGATCAATCAACTTTCTAAACGGATCGATTTTACAAAATAAGAAAAGGGAGCTTTGGCTCCTTTTTTTAATGCTAAGAATGCAGTAAATTCAAGGCTAAATTAAGATTTTATGATAAAATAAGAACATGAAAACCAGAATGAAAGAATTAGTGGAATTACTCAATCGATATGCTTACGAGTATTACACAAAAGACGCTCCATCTGTTTCAGATAGTGAATATGATCAATTATATCGGGAGTTGGTGGAACTAGAAACCGCTCATCCTGATGAGATCTTACCAGAGAGTCCAACTCACCGTGTAGGTGGGGTGGTTTTAAAAGGCTTTACCAAATACCAGCACCAGTATCCCCTTTATAGTTTGCAGGATGCTTTTTCGCGTGAAGAATTAGAAGCCTTTGATCAGCGTGTCCGTAAGGAATTTCCTTCTATCAGCTATGTATGTGAGCTGAAAATCGATGGCTTGTCCATTTCCCTCACCTATGAAAATGGAGTCCTCGTAACGGGGGCGACACGTGGGGATGGTTCTGTCGGTGAGGATATTACAGAGAACCTCAAGCGGGTCAAGGACATTCCTTTAGTGTTACCAGAGCCAGTGAACATTACAGTTCGAGGCGAGTGCTATATGCCACGGGCTTCCTTTGATCGGGTCAATCAGATCCGTCAAGAAAACGGCGAGCCGGAGTTTGCTAATCCACGAAATGCTGCTGCAGGAACGCTTCGCCAATTGGATACGAAAATCGTGGCCAAGCGAAATCTCGCAACCTTCTTGTATCAAGAAGTGAGTCCAACTGATCAAAGCAGTCAGGAAGGCGTGCTTGAGAAATTAGCCCGCTTAGGCTTTGTCGTGAACCAAGAGCGAGTGCTGGCTGAGGATATGGAGCAAATTTGGGACTTCATCCAAAAAGTAGCTCAGCTTCGAGAGGATCTTCCCTACGATATCGATGGGATTGTCATCAAGGTCAATGACCTAGCTGTTCAAGAAGAACTAGGCTTTACCGTAAAAGCTCCTAAATGGGCTGTCGCCTATAAGTTTCCAGCTGAAGAAAAAGAAGCAAAAATTTTATCAGTCGATTGGACGGTTGGACGGACCGGAGTCGTGACGCCAACTGCCAATCTAACTCCAGTCCAGCTAGCCGGAACCACTGTTAGTCGGGCAACCTTACACAATGTGGACTATATTGCCGAAAAAGATATTCATCAGGATGATACCGTCATTGTCTACAAGGCTGGTGATATCATTCCTGCGGTCTTGCGTGTTGTTAAAGATAAGCGAGTCTCTGATCAAGCATTAGCCATTCCAACTCATTGTCCGAGCTGTCAGAGTGAGTTGCTTCATTTCGAGGATGAGGTGGCCCTTCGCTGTATCAATCCGCTCTGTCCAGCACAGATTAAGGAAGGATTGAACCACTTTGCCAGTCGGGATGCTATGAATATCACTGGCTTGGGTCCAGCTGTTGTGGAGAAACTCTTCGCAGCTCAGTTGGTAGAGGATGTAGCTGGGATCTATCGTCTTACAGTCGATGATCTATTGACCTTGGAAGGCTTTAAAGAAAAATCTGCTGAAAAACTCTATGAAGCCATTCAAGCTTCAAAAGACAATTCAGCTGAGAAATTACTCTTTGGTTTGGGGATCCGCCATGTCGGTAGCAAGGTTAGTCAAATCTTGCTCCAAGAATTCCATGACCTCGATCAATTGGCTACAACTGATCCAGAACGAATTGCCAGCATTGACAGTCTCGGTATGGTTGTGGCTGAAAGCCTCAAGCGTTTTTTCGCGCAAGAAGGATCCAAGCGTCTCTTGCAAGAGCTTAAAGAAGCTGGCGTCAATCTGGCTTATCTTGGTGAGAAAGTCGCTGCTGATGCGGCCCTATCAGGAATGACAGTCGTTTTGACTGGGAAGCTAGAGCGACTCACGCGTTCAGAAGCCAAGGCAAAATTAGAAAGTCTGGGCGCTAAGGTAACTGGATCGGTTTCCAAAAAAACAGATTTGGTCGTTGCAGGTAGTGACGCTGGTAGCAAATTAACCAAAGCACAAGAATTAGGAATCCAGGTAGAAGATGAGGCCTGGCTTGAAAGTTTATAGAGGATCTTTATGGTAGAACGAATAAAAAAAGCCCGTTTAATTTATAATCCGACCTCTGGGCAAGAAATTATCAAGAAAAATATTGCGGAAGTCTTGGACGTACTCGAAGATGTGGGCTATGAAACTAGCGCTTATCAAACGACTCCAGAACCATTTTCTGCCCAAAATGAAGCAGAAAGAGCCGCTAAGGAAGGCTTTGATTTAATCATTGCTGCTGGTGGAGATGGTACGATTAACGAAGTGGTCAATGGGGTTGCAGGTCTGGAAAATCGTCCGCAGATGGCCTTTATCCCGACCGGTACCACCAATGACTATGCACGTGCCTTGAAGATCCCGATGGGCGATCCTGTGGCAGCTGCCCGCATTATTGAAAAAAATCAAACCATTCAGATGGATATTGGTCGTGCCTATGGCAGCAAGTATTTCATCAACATTGCTGCAGCAGGAACCATGACAGAATTGACCTTCAGTGTTCCAAGTAGTGTTAAATCTCGCTTGGGTTACTTTGCCTATGTAGCAGAAGCTGCTAAAATGTTGCCGCGAAACAAGGCTCGTAAGGTGCGGATCGAACACGATAATGGCGTTTTTGAAGGTCCAGCTTCGATGATTTTTGTGGCTTTGACCAACTCCATTGCTGGTTTTGAAAGTGTCGCACCAGATGCTAAGCTCGATGATGGAAATTTTACCTTGATTATCGTCAAGACTGCCAATCTCTTTAACATGTTGTCCTTGATGATTCAGGCTATTAATGGAGGCAAGCATGTGCACGATGAAAATGTAGAATATCTTAAGACCAAGAAGTTGTCGATCGAAATGTTAGGGAAAAATGCTCAACCATTCCGCATCAATCTAGATGGCGAATATGGGGGAGATACTCCAGTTGAATTGGAAGTCTTTCATAATCACTTGGAATTCTTTGCAAATATTGATGAAATCAACAACGATGCTTTGGTTCACACATCTGAAGAATAAAAACAAATAGTTGGAACCATGTACGTGTTTCACGTGCGAATGGTTCCTTCGGTATCAAATTGGAAATAGGAAAATGTTATGCGACAATACCATGTAAAGCTTCATTTTCATAAGCAAAAAGGAAATTATTTTGCCTATGATATGTGGCAATGGCAGGATCAAGTAGAAGGAAAATCAGTCTCTTTCTCCAAGTTAGATTATTTTGGAGTAGAGGGAAATCTGGTATATGAGAGTGAGGATGCCTTGAACCGGGGTCATGTCTTGGTTAAAGAGGGAGATTGGCTCACCAAAACCCGTGATTTTGAAATCGAACTCTTACCAGAAGGGCATGTTCGAGAAGTTTGGATTCTCGATGGGGACGATACTGTCTATTATTCTTTGCAAGCTGCTTTGACGAGTCATGCTTATAGTCATCGTCAGCCTCATGCCTACGATATGGCGACCCATGCCAAGGAATTTGACACCAAATGGGCTTATCAAGGCTGGCTTGGTCATCGGGAGGAAGAAGGGGAGTATTGCTTTAAACTATGGGCTCCTACTGCCAAGAAAGTTGAATTGTTGCTCTATCAATCAACAGACTTGGATGCGCCTATTTGGAAGACTATTCCGATGATGCGAGGCAAACAAGAGTCTAGCTACCATCCAGAAAACACCCACGGTGTTTGGATTCTAGATTTTCTAGGAAATTTAAGTGGCATGGCTTATCAATATCGTGTGCATTTTGAACACCAGAATCAAGTGACGCGCGATCCTTATAGCATTGCAACGACAGCCGATGGAATGCGCTCAGCCATTCTCTCAAGAGCAGATCGTCAGTTTGATTGGGGCACTAAAAAAGGCGCCGATGCGACTCCCTGGCGCCTGGACAATCCTTGTCAAGCAGTGATCTATGAGATGCACCTTCGGGATTTGACCAAGTCACCGACATCAGGTGTAGACGAGTCTTTGCGTGGGACCTATCTGGGGGCTTGCCAAGAAGGAACTGTCAATAGCCATGGCGATGCGACTGCCTTTGATTATATCCGTCAGTTAGGGGTCAATGTTGTGCAATTACAGCCGATATCTGATCGCTATAAACAGTACGATGAAGAAGGTCGTGTGACCTACAATTGGGGTTACGACGTTCAGAATTATTCTGCACCAGAAACCAGTTTTTCAACGGATCCATCCAATCCCAAACAAACCATGAAAGAGCTTAAAACTATGATCCGGGCTTATCATGACGCTGGGATTTCGGTAGTCATAGATGTGGTCTACAATCATACCTACTCAACTGAGCATGGTCCTTTCCAAAATACAGTGCCCGATTATTATTACCGGATGGAGCCAGATGGGCGCTTCCAAAATGGGACAGGTGTCGGAAATGAGACGGCAAGTGAGCATGAAATGTACCGCAAGTACATGATTGATTCCCTTACGCACTGGGTCAAAGAGTACCAGATCGATGGTTTCCGCTTTGATTTGATGGGCATTCACGATGTGACGACAATGAATGCTATTCGGGAGGCGATGGATGCTCTGGATCCTCGCATTCTCCTTTATGGAGAAGGTTGGGATATGGGAACCGGTCTCGCACCAGAGGATAAGGCTAAGAAAGACAATGCGGTGCAATTGCCACGTATTGGATTCTTTAACGACACGGAGCGCGATGCTATTAAAGGAGCTGAGGTTTATGGTTCCATCAAACGTGGCTTTGTCAGCCGAAAATCAACAGAGAATATCGTTGCGCGTGCTGTTCTAGGCAGTGCAGAGCTGGGTCATTATTTAAGTCCGAATCAGGTTTTGAATTATGTGGAGGCTCATGACAATTATAATCTCTATGACTTGCTTCAGACCCTCCATCCAAATGAAGAAGTAGCAGGCTTAGTCAAGCGCTCAGAGTTGGCTACGGCCATGAACCTGCTCTTCCAGGGTATGACCTTTATGCAATTGGGTCAAGAGTTTATGCGGACTAAATTGGTAGCGACAGGTCCTGATGGAGAAATCACACCTTTGGATCGTGAGCGGGCCATGAATTCCTACAATGCTCCAGATTTTGTGAATCAGGTCAACTGGGATCTGGTCAGTCAAAACAAGGAATCAATTGCCTATATCCGAAGCTTGATCAATTTGAAGACAAGTCTTCCTGTCTTAGGGCTTGAAAGCTATGATAAAATCTACCAACAAGTCTTTATCCAATCTGCAACTGATTGTAGTGGACTTCTGATATTTGAACTAACAGGAGACAAGAAGTACTTGGTCATCTTCAACGCCAGCGGACTTCCATATTACCTCCAAAATTCAGATAAATTGAAATTGATGGTTGGAAATAGTCGTCATAAACGGCCATTCTATGTGGAGAATTTAACGGCTTCTGTTTTTGAAGTCCTAGACTAAGTTCTTTTTAAAGGAATCACAAAATCCCTGAGTTTAAAAACTCAGGGATTCTTTTTATTTAGAAGAACTGCTACTGGTCTCTGTTGAGGAAGAACTATCGTCTTCTGGGTGCAATTCTTTATAAGTAGGTGCCTTGAAGAGATCAACGGTGGACTGATTGCCACGTTGGTTATAAAGGCTGGTTGATTTGTCACCTTTTTCCTTTTCAATCTTCTTCAATGCCTTGAAGGAATTAGTGTAGGAATAATCATCTGGATTGACTTTTCCAAGATCATTGCCCTTGAAGAAGCGAAGGAGGTCACCGGTCTGGATGCTATCGCTAATCTTCAATTGCAGGTTAGCAGCCTCCCTAATCTTGTCCAGTTCTTCCTTGGTTTTTTCGTCTGGGTTCGTGATTTCCTCACCTGTTTTGGTGTAATAGGTCCGGCCACTATAGCTCGTATACTCTGGAGTTACAAAGTAGTTAGCGGAGCGGAAGGCGACGATTTGATCATGATCTGGTGAGAGCATATCTTGACCAACTTGGAGGAATTTGTTGGATTCAATGCCTAGCAAATGTTCCAAGGTTGGGAGCATATCAATTTCGCCACCATAGGTGTTGATAATGCCTCCTTTGTCCATTCCAGGAATAACTACCATATAAGGAACGCGTTGCAACATGGCATTGTCATAGCTTGACCACGTTTCAGAGTTCTTACCAAGTAGAGGGGCAAGAGCTGGGTTGCGGGAGTTTGAAATTCCGTAGTGGTCCCCATAGAGAACGATGATGGAATTTTTGTAAAGACCAGATTCTTTCAGGTAATCAAAGAAGGCCTTGATCGAAGAATCTAGGTAGTTAGCGGTCGCAAAATAGCCATTGATGGTTTCGTCCTGAGTCTTAGCTAGAGGGAAGCCGAGATCATCTCCTGACAAGCTAGTTGTATAAGGATAGTGGTTGGAAACCGTAATGAACTTCGTATAGAAAGGCTGTTGCAATCTTTCTAGGTATTTGATGGAATCCTTGAGCATGTATTTGTCATTAAGACCATACTGGAAGGAATTGCTGCTGTTTTGTTTGGTGAAGTAGCTGGCATCAAAGAAGTAATTGTAGCCCCATTGTTTATAGGCGGTATTCCGGTTCCAGAAACTTCCAGCATTCCCGTGGAAAACAGCGCTTGAGTTGTAACCATTTTTTGAAAGAATAAATGGTGCAGCCTGTTGGGTATTGGTTCCACCATAGTTCACCATAAAGGAACCTTGGTTGAGTCCGAAGAGGCCTGTTTCAATCATGGTCTCCGCATCAGACGTTTTCCCTGCCTTAACTTGGTTAAAAACATTTGAAAAGGCAAAGGTTTCTTTCGAGTGGTAAAGTGAGTTTAAGAAAGGTGTCACTTCATATTCTTTATCGTCTACTTTCAACTTGTAATCGATCAAGAATTGTTGGAAACTTTCCAAGTGAATGTAGATAACATTACGGCCTTTGGCCATTCCAAAGTACTCAGGATTAGGCTTGGCATAATGCTGTTGGATATATTCTTCCACCGGTTTTAAATCTGCTTCGGAGGCTTTGGAACGTTCTTTGTTGGCAGCATAGGTCTGATTAGCGCTATAACCCAGAAAGGCTGGTAAGCCTAGGGCACGAACGACATAGTAGTTTGAGAACCCACGAGTCAAGAGCTCAGGTCGGTCAATTTCTGCGAGGAAAAGGTTGGCCGAAAAGAGCATAGCCGATAAAGAGGTAACCGCAAAACTAGCTCGTTTATTGAAGGGACGATTGTCCATTCGAATCCATTTCTTAAAGAAGAAGAAAGCTAGAATAGGGAAATCTAGAATGTAGATCACATCCCAAGGTCGGAACAATTCTAAAGCAGCAGCTCCGAGACCGGCAGAAACCTTGCTGGAAGCCAACATGGTATTGACCGTTACGAAGTCTGTAAACTCTCGATAATAGATGGAGTTGGAAATCAACCAAATAAATAAGAGAAGGTAGATCCCAAAGGCCAAACTATAAAAGAGCTTGGTTCGTTTGATATAAAGTGCAAGACCAATGAAGAGCAGACTAATCGGCAATGGGTTGATCACTGCTAGAAAAATCTGATACGGTCCCTGAATGTCTAAATTAAAATCAACTGAATAGGCCCACATGGTTTTGAACCAGTAGAGCAACAGAAGGGTCAAGACAAATCCTAGTCTGGTACTCATGAAATTGAGTATCGAATTCGTAATTTTTTTCACAAAATGTTACTTCCTTGTCTTATTTCCTAAAAATTTTCATATACAAGTATACCACAATTTTATGGAGAAAGAAAAAAATGACTGTAAAGGAGAGGAAAGAAATAGGAAAGATCCGGCATTTTATATCATTTGAAGCTAAATGATGAAAGCTAGGATAAAACGGTAAAAAAAGTTCCAGTAAATAAAGCCTCTCTTTGTGAAAACTGCAGACTTTTGCTATAATAGAGGATATGAAAAAACTCACAGTTAGTCGCCAAGTCGCAACAAAAATCAAACAAGGACAATCCCTTCTTGAAAAGCAAGATTTTGAGTCACTTCCTGCTTTGGATCAAGAGGTTCAATTGCTTTCAGGAGATGGACAATACCTCGGAGTCGGATACTTATCTGAACAAAATAAAGGGATTGGATGGTTTGTTTCACAAGAGTTGGTCGCTTTTGATCAAGACTTTTTTAAAAAGCTTTTCATCAAAGCCAAGCAATACCGTCGTTCTTATTATGCGGATGAAACGACGACGGCCTTTCGTCTCTTTAACCAAGATGGAGATGGTTTTGGTGGCTTTACGGTTGACTTATATGGTGAGTTTGTTGTTTTTTCTTGGTACAATCCCTTCGTATTTCAGATTAAGGAAACCATTCTAGCAGCCTTTCAAGAAGCTTTTTCAGAAGTCCGAGGCGGCTATGAAAAGATTCGCTTTAAAGGTTTGGACTATGAATCGGCTCATGTCTATGGAGAAGAAGCTCCGCAAGAATTTTTGATTCTTGAAAATGGGGTCTCTTACCAAGTCTTTCTCAATGATGGCTTGATGACGGGGATCTTTTTGGACCAGCATGAAGTCCGAGGAAGTTTAGTTGAGGGGCTCGCTGCTGGTAAGTCCTTGCTCAATATGTTCTCTTATACAGCTGCTTTTTCTGTTGCAGCTGCCATGGGCGGAGCAGTAGAGACGACTTCGGTCGATCTGGCTAAGAGAAGTAGAGAATTATCAGAAGCGCATTTTGTGGCAAATGGCTTGGCGCTGGATGCTCATCGTTTTGTCGTGATGGATGTCTTTGACTATTACAAATATGCCAAACGCCATGAGCTAAGCTATGATGTGATCGTACTCGATCCGCCTAGCTTTGCGCGGAATAAAAAACGGACCTTTTCAGTCGCTAAAGATTACCATCGGTTGGTGAGCGAGGCCCTCGAGATTTTAAATCCAGGTGGGACCGTGATTCTCAGTACCAATGCGGCAAATGTGACCAAAGAAAAATTTAAAAAACAAATCGAAAAGGGATTTCAAGGGCGTAAACATCGTTATGTAGCAGAATACGGCCTTCCGGGAGATTTTCGATGGAACAAGAAAGAAGAAAGTAGTAATTACTTAAAAGTATTTACGATTAGGGTGGATGTATGAAGTTAGTTGTGTCGATTATGCCTCGCTCCTTAGAAGAGGCGCAACAACTAGATGGTTCGCGTTACGATGATGCGGATGTCATTGAGTGGCGTGCGGACTTTTTAGAAAAAAACGAGATCTTAACCGTCGCTCCTGCAGTTTTTGAGAAATTTGCTGGACGCGAGATTTTATTCACCTTGCGGACTCGAGCTGAAGGTGGAGGGATGGAGCTGACTAATGAAGAATATGTTGGGATCCTGAAAGATATTCAATCCATCTATCATCCGGATTATATCGATTTCGAGTATTATAGTCACCGTGAAGTCTTTGAAGAGATGTTGGAATTTTCAAATCTTGTTCTTAGCTACCACAATTTCCAAGAAACTCCGGAAAATATGATGGAGATCTTATCGGAATTGACCAGCTTTTCTCCAAAATTAGTCAAAGTATCTGTCATGGCCCACAATGAACAAGATGTTCTTGACTTGATGAATTATACGCGTGGTTTCAAGACACTGAACCCTGAGCAAGAATATGTAACGATTTCCATGGGCAAGGTCGGGAAGATTTCGCGCTTGACAGCTGATTTGACAGGCTCTTCTTGGTCTTATGCTAGAGTCGGAGATGAAAGTGCTCCAGGTCAAATTCCTCTTGAAAATATGAGAAGAATTCGGGAGTTATTAAATGAAGATTGACGGATATACTCGGATGGCAGCGGTCATTGCCCATCCCATTCGTCATAGTATTTCTCCTTTCATCCATAATCTAGCTTATGAATTAACAGCGACCAATGCTGCTTATCTAGCTTGGGATATTGCTGAAGAAGACTTAGAAAGCACCATCAGCCAAATTCGTAAGTTGGATATGATTGGGGCCAACATTTCCATGCCCTACAAGCAGAAGGTCTTTCCTTACTTAGATGAAGTGGATGAGATGGCCCGAAAGATCGGTTCTGTCAATACTATCGTTCACCGCGATGGTAAGCTTAAAGGCTATAATACGGATGGGATTGGTTTCTTTCGTAGTTTACCTCCTGCTTTCTCTATTAAGGGAAAAACAATGGTTCTCTTAGGTGCAGGTGGTGCAGCTTTAGCGATTATTGCACAGGCGATTCATCTAGGTGTAAAACGTATCCTTGTCTTTGTGAGAGAGGAAAGATTGGTTCATTATCGTTCAATAGTTCAGTTGATTGAAGAAGGCTTTGATTTCTTGATAGAATTGTATGCGATTGAGAAAGATGAAGACGTTCAAAGCTCCTTTAATCAAGCCGATCTCATCTTAAATGCGACTGGTGTTGGGATGGATGGTCAGTCTCTTCCGATAGCGAGTCACTTGACCTTTCCCCCACAGGCCTTAATCGTAGAGATGGCTTACTATCCGGCAGTGACCCCCTTTCTGCAATTAGCAGTGAATCAAGGAAACCAGAGGGTAAATGGGCTGGGAATGCTCTTTTATCAAGCTGAAGCAGCCTTTGAATTAATGACTGGGAAAGTATTTCCTACAGAGTCTGTATGGGAAGCATTGACAACAGAATATCGCCAATTTGTATGTGACTAAGAGAGAGTTTTACCTTTCCCTATTGAAAAACTTTATGAGATTAGAACAGGAACTGATTTTTTAAAAAACAGTCTTGCTCTAGTCTCTTTTTCATTTTGTTTGAGACATGTACCTTATTTCATGATAAGATAGAATCAAAGAAAAACGTGAAGGAGATTCCTATGAACGTATCGGTACCTATTCCAGGACATTCCTATGATATTGTGATTGAAAGAGGTGGTCTCAACCAGGTTGGAGACTGGTTGCGCACTCTTTGGGGCGATAAAAAAGTCGCCATTATTTCCGATAACCGCGTGGCTAAGCTATATGCCTCTATCGTAGAGAAGAGCCTTGAGAAAGCTGGTTTTCAAGTGGTGCGCTTTGAGTTTCTTGAAGGCGAAGCCAGTAAGAATTTGACCACTGTTTCAAAAGTTTATGACTTTCTAGCTACCCAGGGCATGACGCGCAGTGATGGAATTGTTGCTCTTGGGGGTGGCGTAGTTGGTGATTTGGCTGGCTTTGCGGCCTCGACTTATATGCGGGGAATTTCCTTTGTTCAGATTCCGACTAGCTTAACCGCCCAGGTGGACTCTTCTATCGGTGGAAAGACTGGAGTCAACACAGCATTTGCCAAAAACATGGTGGGCACCTTTGCCCAACCGGACGGTGTGTTCATTGATCCTGAAGTGTTGAGCACTTTGGGACACCGTGAATTAATCGAAGGAATGGGGGAGGTCATCAAGTACGGTCTCATCCAAGATACGGAACTTTGGCAAGAGTTGGAAGCTATGGATGGCTCTGTCGAAAGTATTTTAGAGCATGCAGAGAGCATTATTTCTCATTCTTGTCTGGTGAAGCGTGACCATGTGGTGGCAGATGAGCTGGACAATGGTATTCGACTGTATCTCAATTTTGGGCATACCATTGGTCATGCCATTGAAGCGACAGCGGGTTATGGACAGGTCATGCATGGGGAAGCCGTTAGTATGGGCATGGTGCAGCTGTCACGAGTTGCAGAAGAAAAGGGCTTGATGCCAAAGGGAATCAGCCAACAAATCGAAGAAATGTGTCGGAAATTTGGACTTCCGGTGGCCTATGAGAACTGGGATAAGGAAGCCCTTTATCAAGCCTTGACCCATGACAAAAAAGCGCGTGGTACTAGCTTGAAATTAGTGATTGTTCCAGAGTTGGGGCAAGCTGCGATTCATCAAATCCCTCTTCAAGAAATGAAGGACTTTTTAGAAAGAAAGGAATAAGGTCGTATGAGATATTTAACAGCAGGAGAGTCCCATGGTCCTCGATTAACAGCCATCATCGAGGGGGTCCCGGCAGGCCTTCCTTTATCTGAAGAGGATATTAATAAAGAGCTTAAACGTCGACAAGGTGGATATGGTCGTGGGGCACGGATGAAAATCGAGAGTGACCGTGTTGAGATCACATCAGGGGTCCGTCATGGCTTGACCATGGGTGGTCCGATTACGCTGAACGTGACCAATCTGGATCACCAAAAATGGCTGGAAATCATGAATGTAGCACCGGTCGAAGAGAAAAAGAAAGATCTGCGCAAGATCACCAAGCCACGTCCTGGCCATGCTGATCTAGTCGGAGGAATCAAATACCGTTTTGACGATCTTCGTAATTCGCTCGAACGTTCTTCTGCCCGTGAGACGACCATGCGCGTAGCCGTTGGTGCAGTTGCTAAACGAATTTTAGAAGAGATCGGCCTTGAAGTAGCCAGCCACATTGTGAATTTTGGGGGAATCGAGATTGCAATTCCCGAGAATCTAACCGTTTCAGAAATCAAGGAAAAGGCAGGTCAGTCGGAAGTTTCGATCGTTGTGCCAGAACAAGAAGAAGCCGTTAAGGCCTATATTGACCAAGTGAAAAAAGATGGCGATACCATAGGGGGAATTGTGGAAACCTTGGTTGGTGGTGTGCCTGTTGGACTAGGATCCTATGTGCAATGGGACAAGAAATTGGATGCCAAAATCGCTCAAGGAGTGGTCTCTATCAATGCCTTTAAGGGAGTGGAGTTTGGTCTTGGTTTTGAAGCAGGTCGCCTAAAAGGTAGTCAAGTTATGGATGAAATCATCTGGTCTCAAGAAACCGGCTATACCCGTCGCACCAATAATCTTGGTGGTTTTGAAGGGGGCATGACCAATGGTGAGCCCATTCTGGTTCGTGGTGTCATGAAGCCTATTCCGACCCTCTACAAACCTTTGATGAGTGTGGATATTGAAACCCATGAGCCTTATAAGGCAACGGTTGAGCGCAGCGACCCAACGGCTCTGCCAGCTGCAGGAGTGGTGATGGAAGCAGTGGTCGCAACAGTCCTTGCGACAGAAGTGCTTGAAAAATTCTCATCCGATAACTTGGAAGAATTGAAAGAAGCTGTTGCTAAGCACCGGGACTTTACGAAGAATTTTTAAGAGAAAGAGTTTTCCTTTGGAGAAGAAAGTTGTATATATTGCAGGACTGGGCTTGATTGGTGCTTCACTCGCGCTAGGGATTAAAAGGGCCCACCCACATGTGACCATTCTTGGTTACAATCGTAGTGAAGCCTCTCGAACCATCGCCCTTGAAAGAGGAATGGTGGATCAGGTGACGGATGATTTCGCAGCCTTTTCCCCTTTAGCAGATATCATTATTTTGGCCCTTCCCATCAAGCAAACCAAATCTTACTTAGAAACCTTAGCTGGCCTGAATTTGAAAGACCAGGTACTGGTGACTGATGCAGGCTCTACCAAGGCAGAAATTGTCGCACAAGCTGAAAAAGTGTTTACAGATAAGGATGTACGCTTTGTGGGAGGACACCCCATGGCTGGTAGTCATAAGACAGGTGCTGCAGCAGCAGATGCAACCTTATTTGAAAATGCCTATTATATTTTTACCCCTTCTAGCTTGACCACGGGGGGTGCCATGGAAGAGTTGAAAGAGCTTCTGAGTGGATTGAGATCCCGCTTTATCGAAATCGATGCTGAGGAACACGATCGGGTAACCTCCCAGATCAGTCATTTTCCTCATATTTTAGCCTCGACCTTGGTCGAGCAGGCCGTAGCTTATGGAGAAGAGCATGAAATGACTAGACGTTTTGCGGCTGGTGGCTTTCGGGATATGACACGGATTGCAGAAAGTGAGCCAGGCATGTGGACCTCTATTCTCTTGTCCAATCCTCAAGCTATATTAGAACGGATTGCAGATTTCAAAGAACGTTTGGATCAGGTGGCCGAGACCATTCAAGCAGATAACGAAGAGGCCATTTGGTCATTTTTCCATGAGGGACGCAAGCACCGAAAGGAAATGCAGATCTATCAGCGTCCTGGGCGCGATAGTGCCTATGATCTCTTTATTGATGTTCCCGATCAGGAAGGCGTCATTCTTGAGATCCTGAAAATTCTACAAGGGATTTCCTTGGTTAATATTCACATCAATGAAGAGAATCGTGAAGATATCCACGGGATTTTGCAGCTGACCTTTAAAAATGCAGAGGATCAAGAGCGGGCTCAAACATTGATCAGCCGGGCGACCTCTTATACCGTCCTTGCTCGCTAGGTCTACAGAAGGATTTGCATCAAATTGTCTGCTTCGTTTTAGGAATATTGAGGGAAAAGCAGTATAATAGAAGTATCATATCAGTAAAGGAGCCCATAAAATGGCAAATATTTATGATGTCGCAAATGAACTCTCTCGGACCCTGCGAGACCTTCCTGAATACAAGGCTGTTGTAGAAAGCAAGCAAGCGATCGAGGCAAATCCAGAAGCGAAAACCTTGTTTGACGAATACGTCGCTTTTCAAAATCAACTGCAAGGCTTGATGCAATCCGGTCAACTTCCAACAGAAGCTGTGCAACAAGAAATGAAGGACTATATGGAAAAAATCCAAGCAAGTCCAATTGTGAATGAATTTTTCACCAAACAACAACAATTATCTATTTATCTTGCGGATCTCGAAAAGATTATTTTTGAACCTATTCAAGATTTATACAAATAAGAAGACTACCAGAGTTGTGAATTCACTCTGGTATTTTCGTTCGTCAAGAGATAGAAAGATGCTCAAAAAATGCTTGGAAACATTCGTTTTTTGTTCCAAATTTTTGATCAAAAATTGAATTCATACCTTAATTATGATAGAATATGAGGAAAAGCATCTGGAGAAGGCAATGAAATTAAGAACCAATAGCAAGGGTCTCAGGGGCATCATTCGTGTGCCTGGTGATAAATCCATCAGTCACCGATCCATTATTTTTGGAAGTCTCGCAACAGGTGAAACCAAGGTCTATGATATCTTGCGAGGCGAAGATGTGCTCTCTACAATCCAGGTGTTTCGAGATTTAGGAGTCTCCATCCAGGATGACGGGGATGTGATTCGGATTCAAGGGGTAGGCTTTCAGGGCCTTCAAGCTCCGACCGCTCCCCTTGATATGGGGAATTCAGGGACTTCTATTCGTTTGATATCAGGTGTCCTAGCGGGCCAGGATTTTTCAGTGACCATGGTCGGAGACGATAGTCTTTCCAAACGGCCTATGGATCGTGTAGCGATTCCACTGCGTCAAATGGGAGTAGAAATTGTTGGCCAGGGAGAGCGCGATTGCCCGCCTTTGCATGAAAAAGGAACCCATCAGCTACAACCGTTTCATTACCGTTTGCCAGTCGCATCGGCTCAAGTCAAGTCGGCTCTCATCTTTGCTGCTCTACAGGCTGAGGGTAAATCGACGATTATCGAGAAGGAAAAGACCCGTGACCATACAGAGGATATGATTCGCCAATTTGGTGGGGAGATCCAGGTAGACGGAAAAACTATCCACATCCAGGGTGGACAAGAGTTCAAAGGTCAAACAGTCATTGTTCCTGGAGATATTTCCAGTGCGGCTTTTTGGTTAGTGGCTGGGCTCATCCTTCCAGATAGTGAGATCAAGATTGAAAATGTTGGCATCAACCAAACGCGGACAGGGATTCTCGATGTCATCCAGGAAATGGGGGGAAATCTCACTGTTGAGGATCGTGATGAAAAAGCTGTCTCGGCAAGTCTTACCGTCAAGACTTCGTCCTTAAAAGGGATTCGGATTGATGGGGAGTTGATTCCACGCTTAATTGATGAATTGCCGATTATTGCCTTACTAGCGACACAAGCCAATGGTCAAACTGTGATTGCGGATGCTGAAGAGCTTCGTGTGAAAGAAACGGACCGCATCCAGGTCGTAGCAGATAGCCTCAATGCTATGGGAGCCAATGTTGTGCCAACGGAAGACGGAATGCTCATCACTGGTCCGACTCCCCTGCATGGAGCTGACTTAGAGACCTTTGGAGACCATCGGATTGGGATGATGGCTGCCATTGCTGCCTTATTAGTGAGTGAAGGAAATGTGATGCTGGATCGGGCAGAGGCCATTAACACCAGTTACCCTAGTTTTTTTGAAGATTTGGAGACCTTACTGCATGGCTAAAATTTTACTTGGTTTTATGGGAGCTGGAAAAACGACCGTTGGCCGGATTCTTGATCCAAAATTCCATGATATGGATGAATTAATTGTTAAAGAGATCGGCATGTCGATCAATGACTATTTCGCAGTGGAAGGAGAAGCTGCCTTTCGTCGCCGCGAGGCTGAAATGCTGGAACGTTTATTGGAAAACGAGGCAGCCATTATTTCCCCTGGTGGCGGGATTGTCGTCAATCCTCATAACCGTGCCCTCTTGGAAAAAAATCCATACAACATTTATTTGCGCGTGGATTTTGAAACCTTGTACAGTCGCATTCAAAATGACAAAGCTATGCAACGTCCCCTCTTTTTAAACAATACCAAAGAAGAATTCAAGAAGATTTTTGATGGCCGTTTGCCTTTGTATGAAGCGATTGCTACCCATATTGTGGATGTTAAGGACAAAACACCTGACGAAATTGCGGAGATTATTCGATGCTTGTAGGCTATCTAGGTCCCAAGGGATCTTTTACCCACGATGTGGTGACTCATAGTTTTCCAACTTCTGAACGCATCGCTTATCGAACGATCACAGATGTTATTAAGGCCTATGAAAATCAAGAAATTGATTTTGCAGTCGTCCCCGTTGAAAACTCTATCGAAGGCAGTGTCCACGAGACCATCGATTACCTCTTTCACCAAGGGACCATCCAGGCCGTTGCAGAAGTGGTCTATCTCATTAAGCAACAGCTCTTGGTGGCTAGAAAAGATCGGCCTATTCGAACGGTCTATTCGCATCCACAGGCCCTGGCTCAAGGGAAGGCTTTTCTGAGGGCCCATTATCCAGATGTGGCCATGGAAATGACGGCTTCAACAGCCTATGCAGCCCGCTATGTAGCAGAACATCCAGAATTGGAGATTGCAGCGATTGCCCCTCTGGCAGCAGCAAGTGAGTACGGTTTGGAAGTCCAGGCCAAAGACATCCAAGAAATCGAGGACAACTACACGCGTTTTTGGATTCTAGGGGCAAAAGAGCCCTTGATTTCAGAAACTTTAAGTCCAGTCCTTCAAAAGATTAGCTTGGCTTTAACCTTGCCTAGTAATCTGGCAGGAGCCCTCTATAAGGGGTTGTCCACCTTTGCTTGGCGGGGAATCAATTTAACCAAGATTGAAAGTCGCCCTCTAAAAACAGCTTTAGGAGAATACTTTTTCATTATTGACCTCCTAAATGAAGCGCCTGATCTTGTGCACTTTGCCTATCAAGAATTAGACAGTCTGGGCATTCAGACAAAAGTCTTGGGTCAGTATCAGGTCTATACCTTAAAAGATAACGGAATGGAGAAAAGATGAGTAACGAATCCAACTTTCTATCTCACCATGAGCGAAAGCGATTAGAGTACTTATACTCAAATTTTCATTATTTGAATGAACGAGAACAACTAGAATACAATTATTTGCTCAAAAAAAGCCAAGGAGTTTATGAGGAAACAGAACCCCTTCAACAGCCTGAAGTAGCTGCTACTGAAGAAGTGCAAGGGGAGATTGCTGAACCGATTGGTGACCTTCCTGTTTACCAATCACGTAGCAGAAAAACAAAGAAAAAAGCAGTCGCTGCGACGAGCGATCTACCTAAGAAACCACGGAAAAAGATCCGCGTCAAGCGGATCCTCAAGTGGATAGCTCTCTTTTTCTTGCTCATTATCGGTGGCATGGTCTTTATGTTTGTGAAAGGCCTCAACAGTAAACCAGCTGGTAAAGATGCCAAGCCTGCTGTCGTCGAGAAATTTAACGGTAAGAAGTCGCGAGATGGGGTCAATATCCTGATCTTGGGGACAGATGGTCGGATCGGTGAGAAGTCAGATGAAACCCGGACAGACTCCATCATGGTGGTCAATGTCAATAACAAAGAAGGAAAGATCAAGATGGTCAGCTTCATGCGGGATACACTGGTCCATATTGATGGAGTGAGCCAGCAAAATATTCCTGAATATGATGGCTACTATGACCAGAAGCTCAATACTGCCTTCACTATCGGCGAGCAAAATAACAACCAAGGGGCTGAATTGGTTCGTCAGATGCTCAAAGATAACTTTGACATTGACATCCAATATTACGCTATGGTCGATTTCAAGACCTTTGCGACAGCGATCGATACCCTCTTCCCAAATGGGGTCGAGATGAATGCGCAGTTTTCAACGGTTGATGGCGAAAAGGTCAGTGAAGTGGAAGTGCCAGACGATTTGAATATGAAAGACGGTGTCGTTCCGCAACAAACCATCAAGGTTGGAAAACAACGGATGGATGGTCGGACTCTTCTCAATTACTCGCGTTTCCGTAAGGATGATGAAGGGGACTTTGGCCGAACCCGTCGCCAGCAAGAGGTCATGTCTGCTATCATGCATCAGATCAAGGATCCAACCAAACTCTTTACGGGATCAGAAGCCCTTGGGAAAGTCTTTGCTATGACGTCTACCAATGTACCTTTCTCTTTCCTATTGACTAATGGACTTGGCCTGGTTGGAAGTGCTGGAAAAGGAATTGAACGAGTGACCATCCCAGAAAATGGGGATTGGGTCGATGCCTACGATATGTATGGGGGCCAAGGCTTGCTCGTCGATTTCGATGCTTATAAAAAGAAATTGTACCAAATGGGACTGAGATGATATAATAAGGGGATAGGAGTTTTGGACTCCACCCCTTTTAATTTGTAGAAAGATAGAAAACGATGTTAAAGAAAAATGAAATTGTAACCGTTGAGATTGTCGATTTGACACACGAAGGAGCAGGAGTAGCTAAGGTCGATGGCCTGGTCTTTTTTGTGGAGAATGCCCTGCCTGGAGAAGTCATCCGCATGCGTGTGCTCAAGGTCAACAAGAAGATCGGCTATGGAAAAGTAGAGGAGTACCTGGAAAAATCCCCTCACCGCAATGAAGAGCTAGACCTGGCTTACTTGCGAAGCGGCATTGCTGACTTAGGGCACCTAGCTTATCCGGAGCAGCTGAAATTCAAGGCCAAACAGGTCAAGGATAGCCTTTACAAGATGGCAGGAATCTCTGATATCGACGTTCCCCTGACTTTGGGGATGGACCATCCTGTTCAATACCGCAACAAGGCCCAAGTCCCTGTCCGTCGTGTCAATGGTCAGGTGGAGACAGGTTTCTTTCGCAGGAACTCTCATGATTTGATGCCGATCGAAGACTTCTATATCCAAGATCCAGTCATTGACCAAGTAGTCTTGGCACTTCGGGATTTGATTCGTCGGTTTGACCTCAAGCCTTATGATGAAAAGGAACAGTCTGGCTTGATTCGCAATCTTGTGGTTCGCCGAGGTCACCATTCAGGAGAAATCATGGTCATTTTGGTGACCACTCGTCCCAAGGTTTTCCGTGTGGACCAGTTGATCGAGCAGTTGATCAAGCAATTCCCAGCCATCAAATCCGTTATGCAAAATATCAACGACCAGAATACCAATGCTATTTTTGGAAAAGAATGGCGGACGCTTTATGGTCAAGACTATATTACCGACCAAATGTTGGGCAATAGCTTCCAAATCTCTGGACCCGCCTTTTATCAGGTTAATACCGAAATGGCAGAGAAGCTTTATCAGACAGCCATTGACTTTGCGGAGTTGAGGGCAGAGGATGTCGTGATTGATGCCTACTCCGGAATTGGGACAATTGGCTTGTCAGTTGCCAAGCATGTCAAGGAAGTTTATGGAGTAGAGGTTATCCCTGAAGCAGTGGAAAATAGCCAGAAGAATGCTAGTCTAAATGGCATCACCAATGCCCACTATGTCTGTGACACAGCTGAAAATGCCATGAAGAATTGGCTCAAGGAAGGCATCCAACCAACAGCCATCCTGGTCGACCCACCACGCAAGGGCTTGACCGAAAGCTTTATCAAAGCAAGTGCCCAAACAGGAGCTGACCGCATCGCCTATATCTCTTGTAATGTCGCGACCATGGCGCGTGATATCAAACTCTACCAAGAATTGGGCTATGAATTGAAGAAAGTACAGCCGGTGGATCTTTTTCCGCAAACGCATCATGTTGAGGCGGTAAGTTTGCTAGTCAAGGAGTAAAACGACGAAGATTAGCATTTACTTCCGCCCATGCGATAGCTGTCCGTGATTGACAAGTGCTAGCACGCAGACAGAACGGAGATAGCGAACCGCTGAGTGTGTCGCTCTGCTCGTAAAAGCTTAGAAACCTTTGAACGAAAGGGATAATGAAAGCCTTGATTGCAAGGCTTTTTGCTTTATGGTGGGTAAGTATCAGAGTGAGAAAATTTTTGGAATGAGTAGAAGTGATAGCTAGAAATTATCAGTTTCTATTTCCATTTACCCTGTGGGTACGTGTTTGTTTCCATTGACAAGGAGTTTGTGGGAATAGAAATGTACCCACCTTGTTTGAATCAAGTGAAGTGTAGTTGAAGGAAATCTGTTGAAAGCAATACTTCATTTTACCGAATAAGTAATAATTTAGGCAACTTCAAATCGATTAAAAAAAACTATTTTAAAGGTTAAGAGTAGACAAAAATTGTCCACTCTTTTTTGCAAACTCAATTTATCAATAAATGAAATGAGGGAATGTAAAATGAAATATTTTGAGGTTGAGTTAGAAAATCCTGATGAATTTTTAAAACTACAAACAGAAGATTTTGTGAAAGCTAATCGCTTGCTACTAAGGAAGATAATCCAGAGCGTTACAGTCTATGAAGAAAACTTCGTCATATCCTTTAAATCTGGCATCGAATTGGAAGTATGAGTCTCATTCCATAACTTTTATATTGAACATATCATCTTGTTGTGTTATACTATAAATTGATATAAACAAAGATGTAGGAGGAACCGAAACTATGACAGCCTCAATGCGTTTAAGATAAGCTGGCAATAAAAAAAGCAGAATCTATACCCGATGATAGGCTTTTTTGTTGTGCTTATTTATACGATATTGAGCATTCATTAGTTACGGTGAGGATATTGGTTATTTAACTATACCTTTATTTAACTATGTCTTTAATATGAATGTTTCCAAATTGTATGTATGCAGACCAAAAGCCACATTGTGGGGTTTGGCCTGCATTTTTTATTGCCTAGAATGCTATTCAAAATAGAAATTCAAGCAAAATAATATGCAGGAGATAATATAAATGGAAAAATACAACAATTGGAAACGAAAATTTTATGCAATATGGGCAGGGCAAGCAGTATCATTAATCACTAGTGCCATCCTGCAAATGGCGATTATTTTTTACCTTACAGAAAAAACAGGATCTGCGATGGTCTTGTCTATGGCTTCATTAGTAGGTTTTTTACCCTATGCGATTTTGGGACCTGCCATTGGTGTGCTAGTGGATCGTCATGATAGGAAGAAGATAATGATTGGTGCCGATTTAATTATCGCAGCAGCTGGTGCAGTGCTTGCTATTGTTGCATTCTGTATGGAGCTACCTGTCTGGATGATTATGATAGTATTGTTTATCCGTAGCATTGGAACAGCTTTTCATACCCCAGCACTCAATGCGGTTACACCACTTTTAGTACCAGAAGAACAGCTAACGAAATGCGCAGGCTATAGTCAGTCTTTGCAGTCTATAAGCTATATTGTTAGTCCGGCAGTTGCAGCACTCTTATACTCCGTTTGGGATTTAAATGCTATTATTGCCATCGACGTATTGGGTGCTGTGATTGCATCTATTACGGTAGCAATTGTACGTATACCTAAGCTGGGTAATCAAGTGCAAAGTTTAGAACCAAATTTCATAAGGGAGATGAAAGAAGGAGTTGTGGTTCTGAGACAAAACAAAGGATTGTTTGCCTTATTACTCTTAGGAACACTATATACTTTTGTTTATATGCCAATCAATGCACTATTTCCTTTAATAAGCATGGAACACTTTAATGGAACGCCTGTGCATATTTCTATTACGGAAATTTCCTTTGCATTTGGGATGCTAGCAGGAGGCTTATTATTAGGAAGATTAGGGGGCTTCGAAAAGCATGTATTACTAATAACAAGTTCATTTTTTATAATGGGGACCAGTTTAGCCGTTTCGGGAATACTTCCTCCAAATGGATTTGTAATATTCGTAGTTTGCTGTGCAATAATGGGGCTTTCGGTGCCATTTTATAGCGGTGTGCAAACAGCTCTTTTTCAGGAGAAAATTAAGCCTGAATATTTAGGACGTGTATTTTCTTTGATCGGAAGTATCATGTCACTTGCTATGCCAATTGGGTTAATTCTTTCTGGATTCTTTGCTGATAAAATCGGTGTAAATCATTGGTTTTTACTATCAGGTATTTTAATTATTGGCATTGCTATAGTTTGCCAAATGATAACTGAGGTTAGAAAATTAGATTTAAAATAAACAATATTGGAGGAATATTTATGTATCTTATTTTCATGTAACTCTTCCTGCTAAAATCGCAGGGTTTTCCCTGCATACAAGCAAATGAAAGCATGCGATTATAGACAGGAGGAAATGTTATGGAATTAATATTAAAAGCAAAAGACATTCGTGTGGAATTCAAAGGACGCGATGTTTTAGATATAAATGAATTAGAAGTATATGATTATGACCGTATTGGTTTAGTAGGAGCAAATGGTGCTGGAAAAAGCACTTTACTCAGGGTACTTTTAGGAGAATTAACTCCCCCAGGATGTAAAATGAATCGTCTGGGTGAACTTGCCTATATTCCCCAGTTGGACGAAGTAACTCTGCAGGAGGAAAAAGATTTTGCACTTGTAGGCAAGCTAGGTGTTGAGCAATTAAATATACAGACTATGAGCGGTGGTGAAGAAACAAGGCTTAAAATAGCACAGGCCTTATCGGCACAGGTTCATGGTATTTTAGCGGATGAACCTACGAGCCATTTAGACCGTGAAGGAATTGATTTTCTAATAGGACAGCTAAAATATTTTACAGGTGCACTGTTAGTTATTAGCCATGACCGCTATTTTCTTGATGAAATAGTAGATAAAATATGGGAACTGAAAGATGGCAAAATCACTGAGTATTGGGGAAACTATTCTGATTATCTTCGTCAGAAAGAGGAAGAACGTAAGAGCCAAGCTGCAGAATACGAACAATTTATTGCGGAACGTGCCCGATTGGAAAGGGCTGCGGAGGAAAAGCGAAAACAGGCTCGTAAAATAGAACAGAAGGCAAAAGGTTCTTCAAAGAAAAAAAGTACTGAAGACGGAGGGCGTTTAGCTCATCAAAAATCAATAGGAAGTAAGGAAAAAAAGATGTATAATGCTGCTAAAACCCTAGAGCACAGGATTGCGGCCTTAGGAAAAGTAGAAGCTCCGGAAGGCATTCGCAGAATTCGTTTCAGGCAAAGTAAAGCATTGGAGCTCCATAATCCATACCCTATAGTCGGTGCAGAAATTAATAAAGTATTTGGGGATAAGGCTCTGTTTGAAAATGCATCTTTTCAAATTCCGTTAGGAGCAAAAGTGGCGTTAACTGGTGGTAATGGAATCGGAAAAACAACTTTAATCCAAATGATCTTAAACCATGAAGAAGGAATTTCTATTTCGCCTAAGGCAAAAATAGGTTACTTTGCACAGAATGGTTACAAGTACAACAGTAATCAGAATGTTATGGAGTTTATGCAGAAGGATTGTGACTACAATATATCAGAAATTCGTTCAGTGCTAGCATCTATGGGGTTCAAACAGAACGATATTGGAAAAAGTTTATCTGTTTTAAGCGGTGGAGAAATTATAAAATTGTTGCTTGCTAAAATGCTCATGGGTAGATATAACATCCTAATAATGGATGAACCCAGTAACTTCCTTGACATACCAAGTTTAGAGGCTTTGGAAATACTAATGAAGGAGTACACCGGAACTATCGTGTTTATCACCCACGATAAACGATTACTCGAAAATGTAGCAGATGTAGTTTATGAAATTAGAGATAAGAAAATAAATCTGAAACATTAAATTTAAGGTAGTCGCTGGTCAGTATAGTCTGTTCTGGTTGGCGACTCCATTGTTAAAGAGTATAAAGACTTTAGATTTTATGAATATTAAAAATAGGAACAGTCAATTGAACTGCTCCTATTTTTCTGCTAAATATATTGTAGTTTTCTTATATGTATAATGATAGATTAGCGGATTCTCATCTACGGTACTTACTTCAAATATGAAGAAGTGATCGCGGTTATCTCTGGACTTTTCCTTATTGAGGACAAAGTAATTCTTACGTGAAGTCGCCATTGTTTTTAGGATATCATCAGTTAGGAAGGTCAATGGAATATTCATGTTAGAGTAGCGGTAGAAGTCACGTTCAAAATCTTGGTAGCTCTCGCTATAATAGTCCATTTGTAGGTGATTACGCTGAAACTCAAGCTGATTCATAGAGCACCTCCTCGACAAGTTCAATACTAATAATGTCTTTTAATTTCAAATTGATGTGACCTGTTGTAGTTTTTATCAAAATGAAATCTTTGGTCAGACTTGGTATTGTTCCAGTGTAGGAAACACGCTTGTTTTTTTCAATCACTTGAATGCGTGTGCGTAGCTGCCCGGCGTATACTTGACTGAGGAGTAATAATTTCTTCTCTAGTGATAAGTCAGACATGTACGTTACTTTGTTTGTATCATCAGAGAGTGCTGATGCATGTTCAGATAGGAAAAAGCCCATCCATTTTTGCATCTTTGTATCCTGGTACTCTCTTGCTGATTGAAATGGTAAATATGAACGGTCAATCATATCAAATCCTTTCTATGCAGAGGCAAGGGTATTTTTATCAAATTGAATCGTAAAACCTTGAATTCCCCCACCTGTGTAACATTCTTTAAAGCGATTGATTACCTCAGTATAGATTATCACAGATGAGCTTGTTGGCTTAATGCTAAATGTAAATTCCAATGGTAATCGGTTTTCAGATTTAGCATGTACTAGTCGTATCGATATTTCAGTTGTTTTGAGTTTTCTCTGACGAAGTTTTGAAGTTGCTGTTTCAACGATTCCATGTAAAAATCTTTCAAGCATTTCAATATCATTACATCCTTTGCTACGGATTTCTGAAAATTGTACTGTATTTTTTTCTTGTTTCATTTTAATCCCTCCAATCCACCCGCGGAATGACCACCGATAAGTTTACTGCGTTCAATATTTCTGGAACCTTCAGTTAGGACGGTTCCTTTTTGTATGGCTAAAAAACCAAACTGTTCTCTGACAACATCAATAGCTGTCTGAAGTCTATTATCTTTTTCAATTTGTTCTACATCATCAAAGAGTGATAGTAGAGTATAGCTTTCATCTACGAAGCCACTATAAGATACACCAATTTGTCTCACTGCACCAGAGGTGTATTTTTTCGGAATAATACAAGTACATGACTCACCATTGTTTTGGGGAGATTTGCGGGTTCAATTTTATTCTGAGCATTTATAGATTTTTTCATCTCAGTCCTAGAATAGCCAATATGAATAGAAACGACAGTAGTCAATACTAGGGCTACTGTTCCGTTCCACAGTATCATTTAAAAATCATTTTCACACCCTTTCGTCTATTAGTATAGAAGAAAGCTCTCAGCACAAGTTGAGGCAGTATCACTGCTCTTCCAATCTGAGACAGCGATAAATAGAAGGGGATGGTATTGGTGTCAATCAATGAGTAACAAAGTAACAGCATGATTTGAAACATTTGCCTGTAATTTGCGGAGGAACATCAATATGGATGGAATAACAAAAGATTCTATAAAAACGGCTAAACTAATGAAACAATTATGGCCCCAATTAACCGATAAAGAAGCTATTGATGAAGTAAAAAGATATACGAATGGCAAAAATACTGCAATCTTTACTGAAGTTGAAGGTGACACAATTGTAGGTCTAGCACTATGTTCACTCAGATTTGATTATGTTGAAGGTTGTAAATATAGTCCTGTTGGATTCTTAGAAGGGATTATTGTCGACGAGGAATATCGTTTAAAGGATATTGCTAAAAATCTCTGTACAAAATGTGAGGAATGGGCGAAAAATAAAGGATGTAAGGAATTTGCAAGTGACTGTACTTTAACGAATACGGATTCTATAAGATTTCATCTCAATATTGGATTTCAGGAGGCAAATAGAATTATTCATTTTAAGAAGAAATTATAATTTCAGTACGTGGTCAAAATTTATGTATCTTTAGGAAGTGTGAAAGATTGGACGAACAAATTTTTTTGATGGGTGGAAATCCGCCGATAAAGAACCATACGATTGTTCATAAAATTGTGTCATCAAGGAAGATTGGAAGACTTGTTATTTTTACAGTTTATCGAGAAAATTGGGAACCGTATATGAATAAGTACACGGAAGTTTTCCAAAGTCAACTTCCTAATCTAAACACTGATTACTTACTTTTGGACTCTGAGCAGGTTGATTTTGATAGCTATTTAGATGCTGATCTAATTATCATCGATGGTGGAAATACAGAAAAGTATCTAGCTACTTATGTCAATCAAGAGTTCAAAAATTATATCAAGCATATGCTGAATAAAGGGGCAAAAGTTATGGGATTTTCTGCAGGAGCCCTATTATTAGGAGAAAAGGTCTATATCTCACCTAATGATAATTCAGATCATCAGATAAAGATAAAAAATGGATTAGGACTCTTTAGTCAGTTTTTAATTAGTGTCCATTATGATTCCTGGAATGATAAAGCTAATAAGGATAGAGCTGAAGAACTCGTTAATGTTCCCATAATTCCACTAAATGATCATTCCTGTCTTGTATTAGATAAACTTGGAAACATTATTGAGAAAATTGACTAGTTTTAATCATGCGAATCTGAATCTACGAAACTAAAGTATTGACGAAATGAATAATGAAAAGCCTTGATTATAGGGCTTTTTTTTGCATTTTTGTGATAGAATATAGGTAGTTATAATCGAGAGCAACTAAGAAGCAGTAACAAATATTACATATAAAATAATAAAAATAAGGGCAATAAAATGACAGAAATTGACAAAAAGAATTTAAAAAAATATCTTTATTGTACATTTGGAATTACTTATATATCTTGGGGGATTCTTGCCATCTTTACTCAATCTCATATTTTGGGATTAGAAACAATCATAGGAAGAATATTACATATAGTAGGTGCACTTGGACCAGCTATTGCAAGTGGCTTTTATTTGAAAAGGAATAATATAAAATTTAAACATTTTTTATTTAGTAAGAAAGAAAATAGTAGTATTTATTTCATTATTCATTTGTTAGCAATTTTGATACTATTTTCTGTATCTTCCTTAGAATTTAATGGAGTATCCATTTATCTAATGCCACTATTCTTTATTCAATTAATTTTTTTTGGTGGTGGACATGAAGAATTAGGATGGAGAGGAATATTACAGCCGTTACTTGATAAAAAATATACATATTGGCAATCTAATTTGATTGTAGGATCAATTTGGGAAATATGGCATCTGCCTTTATGGTTTATAGTTGGAGAAAGTCATCAAGGATTTCCTTTTATTTTATTTTTTATATATACATTATTTTTAAGTTTTGCTTTAGGACTTCTTTACCGTCAAACCCAATCAGTGGGTTACTGTATATTATTTCATGCGTTCGCAAATTTGTTAAATCTCTATTTTGTGTTAAAAATTAATCTTATTTTTATTATCATTTTTATTGGTTATTTGATTTATACGATATTGGCGAGTAATAGAATTAGTAAGGAAAAGAATTTGTATCCAAAATAAATGGATACACTCTAGAAAATGAAGATGATTATGTTCAAGGTAATAAAGTAGAAATAACGAACATTTAGATGAAAGGTTTAGAGTAAATATGAGTCTCTTATTTGAAGAATTTAAAACCATTTGTTTCCATTTAAATCGAGTCGGAATTACACCGACACTGATGGGGTCTTTGGGATTGGAGTTTAGAACGAAAGAAAATTGGGGGCCGTCTGACATTGACATTCATGTGCCTGGTGACCCTAGAGGTTGGGAAGCGCCTGATCCTCTCAGAATTTATGACTGGGACAAGATAATGAAAGTGATGAAAGACTTAGGCTACGTTTTAATAGATATTCATGAGCATGAATTCCAAAAGGATAGAGTGAGTGTTGAATTTGGTAGTATCGATTCCTTACCTGATTTTGCAGGAGTTTCGGAATCGGATATAGAGCTTATTCACATTGAAGGCATCACTTTTCGTCTTCCAAGTCTGGAGCAGTATCTAAGTATTTACAAAGCTTCTTCTCAAGACTCCTATAGAAATGAACACAATAACAATAAGGATTTTAAAAAGATCGAGTGGCTGGAAAGACATTTGTAAATTATCATATGAAAAGTAGTAAGTTGTAAGACTGGCTGCTATGTTATTTTTATCTTCATTTTTATTGGTCATTTAATTTATACTATATTGGCGAGTACTAGAATTAGTAATGAAAAGCAGGTGGAAAAATTGTAAAAGAGCCACAGGGACTTTTCTGGGGTGGATATCACGCATATTTTTCGGATTTAGATGGATATTATTGGGAAGTTTCTTGGGAACCCAATTTTCAATTTGATGAAAATGGATTGCTGAAATTTTAGTAATTAAGGGAGATAGCAAAAATGGCTTCAAGTAAAGAATATTTAGATTTCATTTTAGAACAATTGTCTGAGTTGGAAGAAATATCATATAGAGCAATGATGGGTGAATATATAATTTATTATCGAGGGAAAATCATGGGTGGGATTTATGATGATAGATTTTTAGTGAAGCCTGTCAAAACTGCAATAGCGTATATGCCGAATGTAGAATACGAATTGCCGTATGAAGGTGCAAAGGAAATGCTATTGGTAGATGATGTTGACAACAAAGAATATTTAACCGGCTTATTTAATTCAATGTATGATGAGTTACCTGCACCAAAACCAAAGAAAAAGAAATTATGAAATCTCAGTTTATCTAGGTTATACCATTTAACGATAACCTTATGCGATCGTTAAAAAGTATGTGAATATGTTCTCGATGACTGCGCATGTTGAGTGTGTAAGTTTGTTAATAAAACGCAGTTAAACCACTCGCTTTGACATTTCAAGGCGAGAGGTTTCAAAGCTCCACTGGAGATTTGAACTCCCCAAACCTTTTGAGTTCTAGGCGAATTCCTGTTTGGATGGAGTGATACTTTGGTTTGGATCTGGGCTGTGATATAGAGGTCATGACCAGAAATAATGAAATAGAGGAGTAAAATTGATGGAGAAAAATAAGCTCAAAGCAATTATGTTTGCCTTTCTGGCAGCTGTTTTTTATGCCATAAATGTACCGATATCAAAGGTTCTTTTGCAGTATGTGGGCCCGACTACAATGGCAGCATTGCTGTATCTCGGTGCTGGGATTGGTATTGGTATGATGTCACTCTTTAATAAGAAGGACAGGGAGAAAGCTGAGAGCCTGACAAAAGCAGAACTTCCCTATATTGTCGGAATGATTGTTCTCGATATTGCTGCACCGATTTTTCTGATGCTTGGAATCAGCTATGGTTCCTCTGCCAATGCCTCGCTTCTCGGGAATTTTGAAATTGTGGCGACGACGGTCATTGCACTGATTCTCTTTAAAGAAGCTGTAACCAAAAGATTATGGCTGGCCATTGGACTAATCACCCTGTCAAGTATCCTGCTGTCGTTTGAAGGAACAGATAGCTTTCATTTCTCTTATGGTTCTTTGCTGGTGATCATGGCTACCGTTTGCTGGGGACTTGAAAATAACTGCACTAGAGAACTATCATCAAAGAGCACCTATCAAATTGTGATGCTAAAAGGCCTATGCTCTGGTCTTGGCGCTCTGGTCATTGCTCTGATAAAAAGAGAGTCCTTTCCAGGAATCGGCTATATCGCCATTGCCTTGGCTTTAGGTTTTGTGGCTTACGGACTCAGCATTTTCATGTATGTGAGAGCCCAGAATGTTCTCGGAGCAGCTAAAACCAGTGCCTATTATGCTGTCAATCCCTTGATCGGAGCTCTCCTTGCTTTTGTATTTTTAAGTGAATCCTTATCCTGGATGTATGTGATCGCCTTGATCGTGATGGTCATTGGTTCTGCTTTAGTGGTAGTCGATACGTTTATTCGCCAACATGACCATGAGCACCAGCATACATTCACGCATAGCCATGGCGGAAGTACCCATACGCATACGGTAAGGCATTCGCATGTCCACAAGCATTATCTAACAGAAGAGAAGCACAGGCATCGTCATTCTATCGAGGAACTAGAGTGTCTAGCAGAGGAAAAGATAGGTAAAAGCAAATAGAAGACAGACTATTACGAGAGTCTGATATGAAATCAGAATGAGCTGCCTTTGTTCTGAAATTCGGTAGATGCGAAGAGTTTCTGAGAGCTATCGGTAAAACTTGTATGGACAGATTAAAAGTTAGAGTACCATCTTTGCCTCGTTTTTGAGAAAGGACAAAGAAAAAATGGAAGCACAAATTTTTTTGATGGGTGGAAATCCGCCAATAAAGAAAACCATACGATTGTTAATAGAATTGTGTCATCAAGGAAGATCGAAAGAATTATCATTTTTACAGTTTTTCGAGAAAATTGGGAACCGTATATGAAAAAGTACACGGAAGTTTTCCAAAGCCTTTTTTCTAACCTAAACACTGATTACTTACTCTTGGACATTGAGCAGATTAATTTTGGTAGCTATCTAGATGCTGATCTAATTATTATCGGTGGTGGAAATACGGAAAAGTATTTAGCTACTTACGTCAATCAGCAGTTCAAAAATTATATCGATCGTATGCTGAATAAAGGGGCGAAAGTTATGGGATTTTCTGCAGGAGCCCTA
>NZ_KV794411.1:336021-371157 GCF_001808725.1 Streptococcus sp. HMSC074F05
TTCTGCAGGAGCCCTATTATTAGGAGAAAAAGTCTATGTTTCACCTAATGATAATGCAGATCATCAGATAAAGATAAAAGATGGATTAGGACTCTTTAGTCAGTTTTTAATTAGTGTCCATTATGATTCCTGGAATGATAAAGCTAATAAGGATAGAGCTGAAGAACTCGTTAATGTTCCCATAATTCCACTAAATGATCATTCCTGTCTTGTCTTGGATAAATCTGGGAACATTATAGAGAAAATTGTCTAATTTTCATTATGTAAATCTGGATCTAGGTGACTAAAGTGTAGACGAACTGGATGGGTTACTAGTGAAAATTGCAAGAAGTGTTGGAAAGTGAATCGGAGAGTGCTTGATGAATTTTATTAGTAAGATAGCCATAAATAAAGGCTGGTCAGATGATAAAAAATATTGTGTGACAGATCAAAATCAGCAAAAATATTTCTTGCGTGTTTCTGATAAGGAGAAGTTAGATTCTAAAAAATTTGAATTTGAAATGATGGAGAAGGTGGCTTCTCTTGGAGTTCCGATGTGTAAACCGATTAGCATAGAACTCTGCGATGACGAAGTGCATTCTTTACACGAATGGATAGACGGGAATGATGCAAGAGAAACCATTTTAACTGTTTCGAAAGAACAACAATACACTTACGGAGTAGAAGTAGGAAGAATCCTTCAAAAAATTCATTCACTCCCTATTACAGAAGTTCGTGAAGATTGGGAGGTCTTTTATAATCGAAAAATTGATGACAAAATCTCCAAATACAAAGAATGTCCCGTTCAATACGAAAATGGTCAGATTTTTATTAATTTTTTAAGAGCAAATCGAGAATTGTTAAAAGATAGACCTCAGGTTTTCCAACATGGAGATTATCATATCGGGAATTTCATGATTGGTGAAGATGGAGAAATTTATGTCATTGACTTTGATCGATTTGATCTTGGAGATCCTTGGGAGGAATTCAATCGTATTGTATGGTCTGCTCAAGTCTCTCCCTCTTTTGCGTCTGGTATGATAGATGGATATTTTGATCATAAGGTTCCGGATTTATTTTGGAAGCTTCTCGCTATCTATATTCTAAATAACTTAGTTGGATCACTTCCCTGGGCTGTACCTTACGGAGTTGAAGAAATAGCAGTAATGCAACATCAAGCTAAGGAAATTTTAGAATGGTATGATGATATGAAGCAAATCATTCCTAGTTGGTATTTGATTGAGAAAAAGGCTTAATAATAAAAGAGTTTAAATATCTATTTGAAGAAATGTCAGGATTATTTGCTCAATTTCAAATATATCTAACTATCTTTAAAACAGATGATTTTTATCACTACGAGTTAAAGTCTTACAGTAAGGAGTTCAAACATGAAATTCCATGAATTTGGGGATAAGAATTCACTTCCTATCTTGCTGATACATGGCGGTTGCAGTTCTTGGTGGAACTATCTTCGTCAAGCACGGATCTTGTCAGAAGAATACCGTGTCATTCTACCCACCTTGAATGGCCACGGTGAAGAATATCATCTCGATTATGTTTCTACAGAAGCTTCTGCTTTGGAGATTCTAGACTATATCAAAGCAAACTGTGGTGGAAAGGTGTTTGCGATTGGTGGTGTTTCACTTGGTGGTCAAATTGCTATGGAGCTTTTGTCCTTAGACAGCGAGATAGCTGAGAAGGCCATCATAGACGGAAGCCTCTGTATTCCTCAACCAGGGTTAGCTAAACTCAGCATCTTTCTAGTGTCCCTATTTGGTAAACTGATGTTCAGTAAATTCTCTTGTAAACTTCAATTAAGCATGATGGACAAACTCTATCCTAAACTGGCTTATCCAGAAGAGATAAAAGCATATTATTTGGAGGATCTGCCAAAGACGCCTATCAAAACATTAGTGACTATTTACAAAACCTATATGGGGTGTTACAAGCTGAAGGACACGATTTCTGCAAGCAAGGCGCAGGTTCTGTATATCTATGGTGAAAAAGAATTAAACTGTGTGAAAGCATCGGCGAAATTATTTCAGCAGCTCCATCCCAATACGATCCTGTATGAAGCTAAGGGCTATAACCACGGCTATTTATCAGCTTATCTACCTCAAGAGTGGATTGATTTGGTGGTGCCATTTTTGGAGAATAACGATTGATTATACTTTATTAATTTAGAAAGCAGAGTTTCATGAAAGTCAGAAAATATAGTCCCCTCAATTCCTTAAAAAAGATAGCAGATAATCTATGGATTGTGGATGGGGAAGAAGTACTGATGGATTTTAAATTCTTCAAAGTGCCTTTTTCAACTAGAATGACAGTTATCCGTCTACAGAACGGTGGTCTTTGGGTGCATTCACCGACTAAGCCTAATGACAATTTACTTTTAGAAATCAAGCGATTAGGTGAGGTAAAACACCTTATTGCACCCAATGTCTTACATTATAGTTATATAGATGAATGGCATCAACTATTTCCTGAAGCAAAAGTTTGGCTAGCTAGTGGTGTTCAAAAGCGTGCCAGAAAATCGGGAATGAGTTTGGATTATGGTCAGGAATTAAGCAAGGCCAATTGGAACGAAGAAATTCTTTTTACAACATTTGAGGGAAGTTTTTATGTAAAAGAGGTTGTTTTTTTCCATAATGAAAGTTCAACTCTGATTTTAACGGATCTTATTGAAAACATAGAAACTGAGAATGTATCGATTTTTGAAAAGCTACTGTTTAAAATAGGCGATAATCACTATCCAAATGGTAAAACACCAAGAGATTTAAGAATGACTTTTTTATTTAGTAAAAAACAGGCATTGAAGAGTTATCGTATAGTAAAGAAATGGGAACCTAAGAATATTATTATTTCTCATGGACCGTGTATAGTTGGACAAGCAAAAGAAATGCTAAACCAAGCGTTCTCTTGGCTAGAGAAATAGTAATTTACTATAAAGAAATTAATAAAATATATCTAATATAATTGACTACAATTACTTGGAGTTGTCAAATTAAGATGTGGAATCTACTTAAATTGTTGATTCTAGGAGGTATCAGATGACACGAGAGAAAGAATATAGATTAGCTATCGGTATCTCTTAATTAGATTTAGTGAAAGAAGAATCCATTTTTTACTTGATTCCCCTCTCTATCTTATGGTAGTATGTATATACAAATTGTATGTACAAAGGAGAGGTAGAAATGGCAAACACGAAAGCAGTGAATTTTCGAGCAGATGCGATGTTTTACCAAAAAACAAAAGAGGTGCTTGCGGATAAAAAAATTTCTGTGTCAGATGTCCTAAATGCAGTACTTCGAAAAATTGCTAATGGGACTGTGGATCCAGAAGAATTTGTTTCGAGTGATTTGCAGGACAAACAGTATCAGGTAGCCTTTGAAGATTTGAAGAAGGAGATTTTAGTGGGGCATCAGGAAATCGCTCAAGGAAAAGTTACTTCTGTAGCCGATGTGAGAAAGGAATTTGGTCTTGACTAAGTTGAAACGTTATCAGGTCTTTCTTTCAGATCGTGCTAAGCAGGACTTGCGTGACATTCACGACTATATTCTTGTGAATTTTTATAGCCAGCAAGCTGCAGATGGCAAAGTCGATTTGCTATTGAGTGCTCTTGAGACCCTAGAACTCTTTCCAGAAGCCTGTCCTCTGGTATCAAGCCGGGGCTATGGTGAGATGACGAATGATGGAAAACCCTATCGTTATATGCCAATAGAGAACTATCTTACATTTTATTATATTGAGAAGCATAGGGTGTATGTTGCTCGTATCCTTAGTGCAAAGCAGGATTGGGTCAAGATTTTTTATAAGTAGGATGCGGAACCTCCATGTTAAAATCGAATAAGCTGATTATTTTTTTAATTTCTCTCCCCTTTCTGATGGTTATTGTTTTCTATTCTCTTAGTGAGCATCCTGGATATAGTGATGATGGGAATTTCGTCAGAAATCATGAGGCTACTATTAAGGAGGAGATCATCGCACACTTAGCTCAGGAAAAGCAAGACATAAAATCTGTGACGCTCTTACCAAATACTGCTAGAGGAGAGTATGATAATGGTGGTGATGTTAGTGGAAATTACCATATCTATTTTACAGCCTACGTTGATCATAATCGCGAGCGAACGATAAGCGTAGAACTATTCTTCCCAGATGCCAGCATTCCCCCTTTCACCTTGTTTCCTCCCAATCCTTATAAAGACAAGGGCAAAAAGATGTCCAATTGGTTGATTGGGAATATTGAAGTATCGGAAGAAACCTCTAAATAGAAATAAGAATAAGTAATAATGAATAGAATAGTAGATGATCAGATCACTCTTATACCTTATTATAGGAATGATGCCATCTCCCTTCTTTGGTATCAAGATAGTGATGTTTGCAAACAAGTGGATAATACTGATCAGATTTACGATATTACAAAACTTCATAAAATGTATGATTATCTAACTTCACATGGTTCTTGCTTTTATATCCAATATGAGGGAGTGTTAGTTGGAGATGTGACTCTTCAAGATAATTCAGAGCTTTCTATAGTGATCAGCAAAGAGTATCAGAATTTACAGATCGGAAGACGGTGTATTTCTGAAATGATACAGATGGCCAAAGAGAAAGAAATGGTTAGGGTAACTGCTCAAATTTATCCTTTTAATACTCAAAGTCAAAGAATGTTTTTGGCTTTGGGATTTCAGAAAGTAGATGAAGAGTGGTATGAATATAAGTTGATTTAGGAAAGCTGTGTATTATTTTATGTATTTAAATAATAGTCCGTATTTTATATACTAAAGAATATTAAAGTGAGAATAAACTCATTAAAAACATATAATTGAAATAGGAGAAGAAATTATCTATCTTCTATGTCTGTAACCGTTTTTTCTGCTATAATAATACTAGATAGTAATACGGGAGTTTATCATGGTTACAAAACGGTTTTTGAAAAATGTTATTGTTGCGATAGTCTCGGTTTTTATGTTCTTGGTCGTTGTTCAAGGGGCCCAAGCTCAGCAAACTGGACTCGATTACCAGAGTCTTCATCTACTGCCTTTTAATGGCAATAAGCAGCTAGTACTGGGGGATTTTGATCATTTGGGTCGTGCAACCTCCGCTCATATTCAGCTGCAGGACAAGGATGAGCCAAAGAAAAAAAGAGAACCACGTCTCAGCTATAATCCGGTTGGCTGGCACAATTATAAGATTGCTTATGGAAATAAAGGAAAGAAGGCCTGGTTGTTCCATAGAGGGCATTTGATCGGCTATCAGTTTAGCGGTCTGACCAATGAAGGGAAAAATCTGGTTCCTCTAACTGCCTGGACCAATACGGGGAATTATAAAGGGACAGCAGATAGCAATGTGGAGGGCATGCTCTACTACGAGAAACGACTCGATAGCTGGCTATCCACCCACCCCAATTATTGGCTGGACTACAAGGTGACTCCGGTCTATACGGGGGATGAATTAATTCCTCGGCAGGTGACCTTGCAATATGTAGGAATTGATCGAGATGGCAACCTTCTACCAATCAATTTAAGTAGTCCCAAAGAGTCAGTAGATGCTTATGGGATCACCACCGTTACCTTGGACAACTACTCTAAGAATGCGACCATTGACTATCTCAAGGGGACTGCCAAGCCATCTTTAGTGCCGACAGAACCAAGTAGTCAACCTCAACCTGCTAGTCCTTCTGTAGAGACGCAACCAAGTCAAGCCCCTCAACCGAGTCAAGCAGTAGAGCCAGTTCAGCCAGTCCAACCTGTCGAGCCTGCAGCACCAATTCCTCAACTAGCTCCAGTTGTTTATGTGGCCAGAAATGGGAGTGCGGATGTTTATTGGTATTCTAAAGATAGCATGCCACGAAATACCAACTTTGCGAAAGTAGTTGAAATGTCAGAAGAGCAAGCGCTAAGTCTTGGAAAGCGGCATACAAGTAAGGAATGAGTATAAGTTATTATGATAATGAGAAAGCCCAATCGCTGGGCTCTTTGTGTAGGGTAAGTACTAAATAGGAGAACTAAAATGATTGAAAATATGCTATAATAATAGGACGGAGGTAGAATATGACCTTAGATATAGATAAAGAAAAAATGATGATTATGGGTGTGATTTTTGACAACAAAAAGGTTTTTAAGAGCGTCTGGTTTGCTCTGAGCACCAATATGATTGAAGGATGGCATCCCACGGTAGAAGACGTGGAGCGACTGAGAGAAGAGGCAGTTGCATTAGGAGTTGGATAATGGTCAGAAAAATATATGATGGGTATGATTATATAGACCCTGATAATTTATACACCTATCCCCATTCATCTGTTCTCATAAATAAATTTAATGAGAAAAATGATAATAAAGCACGAGAATTAGAATATCGTTTAGTAGCAAGTCAAAGTTTAAAACTGTTTATTAATCCAATTGAAGTAAATACTGTTTCAGATATTTTAAAGATTCATAAGTTTCTTTTTGAAGGAATGTATACTTGGGCAGGTCAATACCGTCAAGTAAATATCTCTAAAAGTGGAAATGCTTTTATGCCAGTTCAGTCTTTTGATATGGCAGAAAAATTTTTAAATACCTTGCTTTCAAACTATTTACTTAACGCAAAAAATAAAATTGAGATTTGTAAAAGTTTAGCTGAGATATTAGATAATCTAAATTATTTTCACCCATTTCGAGAAGGAAATGGTCGTACTCAACGAGAAGTTATCCGTTCTTTAGCTTTGATGAAAGGCTATGAATGTGAAATTTCAATTGGTTTAGATGATGATATCTATCACTTATATATGGATGGAACAGTTTATGGAGATACTAGTAAGCTCGAACAACTGTTCAATAAACTATTAGCAGAAATATAGATCTGTAGTATATTTTAGTAGGAAACAGTATAAAGTGATGCTTATAAGGTAAAGTCATTGCTTCAACAAAAATCTTTAAGCCCAAATACTGGGCTTTTTGTGTGCAATACAATCTTATAAAGTTAGTAGTCTAAAATTATCTCTCTCAACATATTGCAAACGTTTTTATAAAGTAGTATACTAGAAATAGTTTATGGAATCGTTTGCATAAAACGGTAAATGATGAAAAGAGAGTATAGTAGGAGACGAGGACAAATGGAATTAGCAGCGATTTATCACCGGCCTGAATCGGAGTATGCCTATCTTTATAAGGACGGCCAGCTCCATATTCGCATCCGGACCAAGAAAGAAGATATCAAACGGATTGTCTTGCACTATGGGGATCCCTTTATTTTTATAGAGGATCTTTATGAGGCAACTAAGGAAATGGACAAGGTGACGACAGACGACCTCTTTGATTCTTGGCAAGTGTCGGTATCTGTCCACCATGCACGGATCCAGTACCTCTTTGAATTAGAGGACACAGCGGGAGAGAAGGTCTTGTACGGAGATCGGGGTGTGGCAGCCTACAACAAGGAGAACCTGGACTTCGTCATGAACGGTTTTAAGCTTCCCTTTATCCATGAGATTGATGGGTGTGCTGTTCCAGATTGGGTGGCTCAGACGGTTTGGTACCAAATCTTTCCTGAGCGCTTTGCCAATGGGAATCCAGCCATTTCCCCAGAAGGTGTTCGTCCTTGGGATGCCTCTATTGCTCCTCAAGTATTGGATTTCTTTGGTGGTGATTTGCAAGGGATCATCGATCACTTGGACTATTTGCAGGATCTAGGGATTACAGGGCTCTATCTTTGCCCGATTTTTGAATCGCCGAGCAATCACAAGTACGATACCATTGATTATTTTGAAATTGATCGACATTTTGGAGATAAGGAGACCTTCCGCCAGCTAGTGAAAGAGGCCCATGCGCGTGGGATGAAGATCATGCTGGATGCCGTCTTCAACCATATTGGCTATGATTCACCCCAATGGCAGGATGTGGTCATATACGGGGAGGATTCGATTTACAAGGACTGGTTCCATATCAAAGAGTTCCCTGTCTCCTCAGAAAATCTGTGGAATAGTCGCAACTTATCTTACCATGCTTTTGCCTTTGCGGGCTTTATGCCTAAGCTCAATACGGCTAATCCTGAGGTGAAGGCCTATCTCTTGAAGGTGGCGACTTACTGGATTGAAGAGTTTGATATCGATGCTTGGCGGCTGGATGTGGCCAATGAAATCGACCATCAATTCTGGCGAGATTTCCGTAAGGCGGTCTTGGCCAAGAAGCCGGATCTCTATATCCTTGGAGAAATCTGGCATTCGTCCCAACCCTGGCTTAATGGTGATGAGTTCCATGCCGTGATGAACTATCCTCTCTCTGAGAGTATCAAGGATTATTTCCTGCGGGGGCATAAGGAGACGCAACGCTTCATTTGGGAGATTAATAGCCAGTCTATGTACTACAGGCAGCAGATCTCTGAGGTGATGTTCAACCTCTTAGACTCCCATGATACAGAGCGCATCCTGACGACGGCCAATGGCGATCTTCAGTCTGTCAAGTCTGCCCTCGCCTTCCTCTATCTGCAACGGGGAACGCCGTGTATCTATTATGGAACGGAGCTAGCCCTCATCGGTGGCCCAGACCCAGATTGCCGCCGTGTCATGCCTTGGGAGCGCGTGTCAGCGGACAATGACATGCTGAACTTTATGAAGGAATTGATCCAGCTCCGAAAAGAAGTGGCAAGCATGATTCAGTATGGTAAAGTGAGTCTGGAAGAAGTAGAGCTAGATGTAGTAGCAGTAGAATGGCAGCATGAAGGTCACCTTCTAAAAGCCTACTTTAACCACTCGAAGAAGGACGTTGTCTTAGAAAGAGGACAAGCAAATCTGATCAGTCATGGGAGCATTTCCGATGATCGATTGATCATTCAACCAAATGGATTTGTTATTTATAGAGAAGATTAGGAATGAAGTAGACTGGAATCGAGAGATTGCAGGCTTCTTTTTATAAATGGTTGGTTTATGGTTGTCAGTATAGTATAATAGTAGAAAATGATAAAGGGGGAGACGGTGATGAAGATGTTAGCAATCAATCCTATTTCGTTAAAAAAAAGAATGACAGAATTTCTGTTTGATTATCTTTTCATTTTAGCTTACCTAGTTCTTCTGTTTTTAGGTTCGATGCTTATTTACATCATCTTTTTTAATGGTGTCCCAGAGTTTACAGAAATTCAGTCGCAGTGGCTTGTATTTTTCACCTCTATTTTGCCAATCACGCTCCTTTTCACATTCTTTGATTATAAAAATGGTGGCAGTTTTGGGAAGGTAAAAGCGGGACTTGAATTGGTCTACCAGAAAAAAACAGTGCAGGCTAGCTTGATTAGAAATGTCATCAAATTTTTACCTTGGCAACTCGGTCATATGGGCACGATTCATGGTTTCTATAGTGATTTTGATGTGTTATCCATTATCCTCTCGTTTTCAGCAACTCTACTCGCAGTTTTGCTACTGGCAATGACAATGTTTAGAAATGATAAGAGGCATCTAGGAGACCTGCTAGCCCATACGCAAGTGCAACTAAAAGGTGACTAGGATGAAATGTTAGGCTGTCGATAAGAAAAAATGGAAACATAGCTAGGAAATAGGGCTATGAATGAGACTCTAGAATTCACAAATCTTTGTATGGTAAGAGACGGCGATAGAGTTCTTGTTATGGATCGTGAGAAAGAGTCTAGGCAAGGAATGACATTGCCTGGTGGTCCTGTCACAAATGTTGAGTCTTTTATGGAACCAACTCATTTTTTAACATCATTAAGAATGAGTTGCTATATTTAAACAGGGATTAATAAAACCGTTATTGAAGGATTCTATAGGAATTGTTTTGAGTGACTGGAGAAGTTAATTCTCCTAGTGTTGAGTGACAATATTGTTTTATTAAGCACAAAATAACAAATTAGACTAAAAACAAGTAAAGGTATTCATTATGAAAAAATTTTTGATATTTATTTTTACAATGTTTGGATTGATGTTAGGAATGTTAGCTATGATATATAATGAATATATTCGAGCTTATGAAGCGGCTCATCATAGATCAAGCTTTCCAGAACCGAAAGAAAATTTACTAGTACCAGTAAGTACAAGGGCATATGCAAAAGCTAAATCTTGGTCAGAGAAATCTCCTTTATCGAAGCAACAAATTAAAAATTATCTTACTAAGTATGGCAGGTATTCAGAGTATACTTCCCAGTCCGCTGTCAATAAGCTTAATATAGACTGGAAAGAGCAGGCTGTTTTAAGAGCAAAATCATATCAAAAGTTTCATTATTCAAAAGAAAAGTTAGTTGGGCAACTTGTAGATGTTGATCTATTTACTCCAGAAGAGGCTGACTATGCTATAGAAAAAGTTCATTTCGATTGGAAAGAGGAAGCTGTGAAAGAAGCGGAATCTTCTGCAAACGGTGGCAATATTTCGAAAGAAAGGTTATTAGAAATACTTGTTGAAAATAGAAAATTTACTCAAGAGGAAGCGGAGTACGCAATAGAACATGCTCAAGTAGATTGGTTAAATTAAACAATAATTTTACTATTGATTTGAAGAACTTAAAAGAGGCTGATGAATCTAAAATAGCTACGATAGAAAGTAATGAAAAGTGGCATAATGAAAATAAGGACACAATTTCTATTTATGATCGCTATTTGAACAGTGATGATTACAAAACAAGTCCAATGAAAAATATTCAAGATCAACTGAAAACATTTTTGATGGACCATCACTACTATGAGGTCGCTATTCCGCTGATTAGACAATTTAGTAAGAGTTACGATCATTATTATAAAAAACTAACTGAGGCAAGTGACTATTATTTAAAGCAAAAGGGTGATGCTCCACAGTAAATCGGAAATTAATATCCTTCATAAGATTTTACGATTAAGAGATAGAGTGAGGGATGACTTGCCCTTGCTCTATTTTTCGGTTCCTTTAGTTGTAGTTTTCACTACATAGGTGTATAATGTGTCCTTAGATAAACAAATGAGGAATTTACTATGGAATTAAAAGATTTTACAGAAAAAGAACAAGAACAAATCAACCAAGGATTGAGCACGGCTGAGCTTTCTGATAAGGAAGCAGCGAAGAAATTACTTGCTCTTGTCCCGCAAGAATGGATCAAACGTATTCCTTTCTTTGTCAGGGGGCATGCGACGACCAAGACAGTTGAGCGTGTAGCCAAGCAATACCCTGAACTCTATGCCGTGGCGAAACGTCAAGGGGACCTTCCTGAAAAAGAAGGAGAAGAGCTCCGCAAGATTATGACAGCTATCTTTGAAGAAAAGATGAACAAACACAAGATTAAATAAGATTTTATAATACTTTGTCATTTTTTATTTCACATAGAATGAGTGATTGCAGTTGAAATGCAGTCACTTTTTTATTTACTAGCCATAGAGACTTTTACACTAGTAAATAAAAATGAACAATATTTCATGATATAATACTAATGAAAGCAGTTCCAGAGGGATGAAAATTTCATTGGAGAGAAACAAGTAAAGGGAGTCATGATGAAAAAGTTTTTGATATTTATTTTTACAATTTTTGGATTATTTGCAGGAATGCTAGCTCTTATAGTAATTGATTATGAAATAAATTATAATAAATGGATAAATTCACGTTCAGGATCACAGTTGACTAATCCTGTACAAAAATACTCTTCTTCAAGTGATGGAAATAAGGATGATTTTGAATCATCAAAACAAGAATACGCTACTTCAAGTTCTAGTACACAGAATTATGATTATAGAAAATACACTTCTTCAAGTGATGAAAATGAGGACGATTTAGAATTATTATTTAATTTGCTTGTGAAAAAACTTTTTCATCCAACTTTAGTAGAAGAAGAATTTAAAAGGGCATATGCAACAGCTAAGCAACTGTCAAAGGATTCTCCTATTTCGAAGCAGGCTATCAAAAATAAAATAAAGATTTATAATTATTCAGAAGGAGCTAACCAGTACGCTATATATAAGCTTAATATGGACTGGAAAGAGCAGGCTGTTTTAGCAGCAAAATCACTTCAAAGGTATCGTTATTCAAAAGAAAAATTAGTTTGGCAACTTATAAATGTTGAACTATTTACTCAAGAAGAGGCTGACTATGCTGTAGAACATGTTAATTTCGATTGGAAGGAGGACGCTGTGAAAGAAGCGGAATCTTATGCAAACGGTCGCAAGATTACGAAAGAAAAGATATTAGAAATACTTGTTGAAAAAAGAAAATTTACTCAAGAAGAAGCCGAGTACGCAATAGAACATGCCAAAATAGATTGGTCGAATTAAACAATAGTTTTAATTTTGATTTTTGTAATATATTGAAGAGCTGGACAGTTGCCAGCTCTTTTTCGCTGCTTATAATCTTTTCTTATTTCGTAAAAAATAGTTGGAGCTAACCTAGTTTTAAACTATAATAGAGGAGAAGGATTATCAATATGAAAAATTTATGGTACAAACATTTTAATCAATAGAGAAGGAACCAGTTTATGAAACCATCTAAAAAAATCATGCTCCTTACTAGCTGTGCCTTGGCGCTCTTTGCTTTAGCGGCTTGTGGTAGCAACCAAAAGCAATCCAAGGAAAAGCAGGCAAGTTCCACTGTGCAGAAATCTAGTTCAGATAAGGAGCGCTACAAGGGAAGCTATAGCAACCTCAACAGCAAGGCGAGTGTCGAAGAAGTGCGGGCTCTCTTGTCTGCTTATTTGGATCGGGAAAGTGTAGACAAGTTTCTGGGTCTAGTAACGGACTACGATAGCATTGTCGGCTCGGTCGGCTTGACGGGTGACTTTAGCACCTTCAAGAAAACAGACTACAATGTTGAGAAGATCAGTGACTTGTGGACCAAGAAAAAGGGTGATTTCGTCGGGACCAACTGCCGGATCAATAGCTATACTCTTCTGAAGAATCGCATCGAGATTCCTAAGATGAAAGCGGATAGTGAACTCTTGTTCGTGGACAATGATGCCATTGACAAAGGGAAGATCTTCGATGAGGCAGACAAGGAAGCCTTTAACATTCTGTATTCACGGGTTCCGACAGAGGCGACAACGGATGTCAAGGTCCATGCCAAGAAGATGGAGGAGTATTTTGCTCATTTCAAGTTCAATGAAAATGCGCGCATGCTTTCTGTTATCGTTCATGATAACCTGGATGGAAATACTCTTTTTGTCGGCCATGTCGGCGTTTTAGTTCCTGCAAAGGACGGTTATCTCTTTGTCGAAAAGCTGACCTTTGAAGAACCCTATCAAGCCATCAAGTTTGCGACCAAGGAAGATGTCTACAAATACTTGGAGACCAAGTACCAAGACTACACAGGCGAAGGTCTGGCTAAGCCCTTTATCATGGATAATGAAAAATGGGTTGAGATGAAGTAGAGGATGAAAGACAGCGTGTTAGAATTTAGAAAGATAATGGAGTATGCTCCGATTCTATATGTGCTCATTTTCTTGCTCGTTTTCACTGTTCTCCTTTTCCTGAGAAGAAGGGCAATTGTGAGACGTAGTGGAGGTCCCTTCTTTGCTCCTTTCCATATTAGCTATGGAATCTTCTATATCCATGTCGCTCTGTGTTTCAGTCGTCGCAGGATCCCGCTGAAAGAGATCAAGCAAATCACGTATGCAATTTTTCGTGGACGATCTGGTGGCGGGGCTCGCTATGCTTTCTATATCGAGCTTAGAAACGGAAAGACTATTCCCTTCTTTTTTGGAAAAAGTAAGCGGAATGAAGCTCTGGTTGAGAAGCTCAAACGAAATGCTGGCAGGTATGGGTTTAAGGTAGATAGCACTGGTAATTATTGAAAGAAAAAGGAATCACGAATGAATAGAAAGCAAGCCCTATCTATGTATTTGTTAGGGACCTTTGGTCAAGTATTAGGAGTCAGCCTTCTGGTTTGTTTTTTAAGAGCAGGAGGAGTCAAGGTTGATTTTACATCATCATTTGGGATCATCACTATTATTGTAGGTGGCTTATCATCTGTTTTTTGGGGGAGTCTTGCAAGCATTAGTTACTATCAATCTAGTTTCAAACAAGTTTTAAAAGATTTTTTTCAAGTCAAAGACAGTTTGGCAAATTATTGCTTGGTGCTCGTTTTCTTGTTGCTTGACTTTTTCCCATTTATCTTAGGTGGTAAGATCACCACTCAATCGTTGGTCTTGCCAGTAGTGCTCTTTTTCAAGGCTCTTCTTTTTGGTGGAGTTGAAGAAATTGGCTGGCGTTATTTCTTTCAACCAACTTTGGAGGAAAGAATACCTTATTTTTCAGCTACTTTGATCACCTTTTTAGCTTGGTCTAGTTGGCATCTACTATACTTTTATATCGACGGTTCTTTAGCTGTCATTCAATTGTTTCCGTTTCTAGTAGGTTTGCTAATTAACTGCTTTATCTTATCGGCCTTGTATCATAAAACGCAAAATTTATGGCTCTGTGTCATAACCCATGCCTGTATCAATTCCTTGTCTCAGATTCTAGTGAATGAAGAGGTATGGCTATCTATCGTCAGTAAAATTCTTATTATTAGTTTAGCAATCTGGATTGCAAGAAAGAAGTATGTAACTGTAAAGGAAGAAAAATGAGCAAATTTATTTCAAAACAATCAGTCGCTATCTGGTATGCATTGACTGCCCTCCTTGCTACTTTTCTAGTAGGTCAAGTTATCCTTTTCTTTTTCCCAGATAGGAGTAGTTTGGGTGCCTCACTACTGTTTATCCTAATGAACTTGATTCCCATGATTGTGGCTGCTGTCTTTTCTCTGGTGTTGAGTGAAGTCAACTCCTTGGGTGAATTTTTCAAAAAGGTCTTTCTTCAAAAAGAAAGTTCCCTATCTTGGATCCTAGCTTTCTTCATCCCCGTCATCTATTATGGGATTTCCATCCTGCTTATGAACGTTCGCTTTACTGGGAACTCCCTCTTGGCCTTCTTCCTTTATTTCCCCTGGACCTTATTATATGGAGGCCTAGAAGAAGTCGGTTGGCGTTGGTTTTTACAAGATCATCTTTCCTTTAGTAAGCACTTTATACCTAAAATGATGGTTCTTTCCATTGTCTGGTTCCTCTGGCATATTCCTATCTATCAACTCCCTTGGATTACAGCTGGCTCGTCCAACTATCTCATCTTTTACCTGATGATTTTAGGGAATACCTTCCTATTTGGAGCGCTCAAGGAGTACTCGAAAGGAGCTGTCCCTTGTATCATCGCTCATATGCTAATTGATAGTCTGGCTGTCCTTATGCTGGTTCAAAGTTCTCTTCCTCAGATTATCCTTCTAGTTATTTTCGAAATCCTAGTAGCCTCTTGGCTAGTGGCTGCACGAAAATCAGAGAAATAGAGTTGTACCTCTTCGGTGGGAGTCTGTCATCTTTACCCTTTAGGACTTAAATGTAGAGTCCATAAAATGCTATAATCAGTTTAACGAAGAACCTAGCGATAGGATCAAAGTATCAACACAGTGTTATTCTTATCTATAATGAGAGAGGGGGAAAACCATGCAAAAAACCTTTCAGTTGTTGCGAAGAGGAGATCTAGAGGGAGTTCGTCAGATATTGGATAAAAAGCCTGAAGAAGTCAATGCTGTTTCGGGTGACAAACCTAAAAGAGATCAAGGCCAATCCCTTCTTCAAGTCGCTATTAAATCGGGACATTTAGATATTGCGGACTTACTTATTGATAGAGGGGCAGATCTTAACTTTATTGAAGAACCTACAGAGCTGAATCCATTTTGTCAACCGGTTATCCAAACTGCCGGTGGAAGAGCTGTATTTGACTGCAGGCGCATGATCAAACGTTGGAATGGTCAATATGAGATGTATTCGTCTAAGGAAAAGGCTGACCAATCCTTCAAGGTTTTTAAAAAAATGTTAGAACTTGGAGCAGATATCTCTCAGAAGGATAGTCATGGGGGAACTTTATTGCAAACTATTTTAATAGAAACCAAGGAAGTGCTGCCATCTTATTATTGGAAAACAAAAGAAACCAGCGATAATGTCCTCATAACGGATGAATTACGACATGATTTAAATCGTATTTATGATCTATTAATTCGTTACGGTGTGACTGCGGACGAAATAGCTGTCTATCAGAAGATTCCTCTCAAAGAACTTTACCAAGACAGCCCTACCATGGAGTTCTTAAATCGGTTAGATCAGAGCAGATCTTGATAAGCATTTGAACTACTAGTTTAAAGAGCCTCGGGGCTCTTTTTGCTTGGTCTGATAGAGCTGGAAGTACTAGGAAAATGTTAGACCGAATTTTCTTTAAAAAATGGATACAAATCCATGATGAAATAGAGTATACTAGTTTATGAAAGAACAAGATTTTTAAGTACCTAATTCAGGAGGGCAGTTTATGTCTCAAGAAACTTTCATCATGGCGATTGACCAGGGAACCACTAGTTCGCGGGCTATCATTTTTAATAAAAAAGGCGAGCAAGTCAGCTCTAGTCAAAAGGAATTCACTCAGATTTTTCCGCAGGCTGGTTGGGTGGAGCACAATGCCAATGAAATTTGGAACTCGGTGCAGTCGGTGATTGCTGAGGTTTTTATTGAAAGTGGCATCAAGCCCAATCAAATAGAGGCGATCGGCATTACCAATCAGCGAGAAACGACAGTTGTTTGGGATAAGAACACGGGGCTTCCTATTTACAATGCCATTGTCTGGCAATCACGGCAAACTGCTCCACTGGCTGAAGAACTTAAAAACCAAGGCTATGTAGAAACCTTCCATCAAAAGACAGGTCTAGTTATCGATGCCTACTTTTCAGCGACTAAAGTCCGTTGGATTTTGGACCATGTTGATGGGGCGCAAGAGCTTGCGGAGAAGGGCGAATTACTTTTTGGAACCATTGATACTTGGTTGGTCTGGAAGCTGACGGATGGAGCTGCCCACGTGACAGACTATTCCAATGCAGCCCGTACCATGCTTTACAATATCAAGGAACTGAAATGGGACGATGAAATCTTAGAAATCCTCAACATTCCTAAAGCCATGCTTCCTGAGGTGCGGTCAAACTCTGAAATCTATGGCAAGACAGCGCCTTTCCATTTCTACGGTGGACAAGTGCCGATTGCAGGAATGGCGGGGGACCAGCAGGCTGCCCTCTTTGGCCAATTGGCCTTTGAACCTGGGATGGTCAAAAATACTTATGGGACTGGATCTTTCATCATCATGAATACGGGTGAGGAGATGCAGTTGTCAGAAAACAACTTGCTGACGACGATTGGTTATGGGATTAATGGTAAGGTCTACTATGCCCTTGAAGGATCTATCTTTATCGCTGGAAGTGCCATTCAATGGCTTCGTGACGGTCTGCGTATGATCGACAGTTCTCCTGAATCTGAAGCTTACGCTCTGAAGTCTCAGAACCAGGATGAAATCTATGTGGTCCCTGCCTTTACTGGTCTTGGAGCACCATATTGGAATCAAGAGGCGCGTGGTTCTGTCTTTGGGCTTACCCGGGGAACGACCAAGGAAGACTTTATCAAGGCAACCCTTCAATCCATTGCCTATCAAGTACGCGATATCATCGACACCATGCAGGTAGACGCCAAAACCCCTATCCCTGTCCTAAAAGTAGACGGAGGGGCAGCGAAAAATAATTATTTAATGCAGTTTCAGGCAGATATTCTTGGGATTGCGATTGCCCGCGCGAAAAACCTGGAAACAACGGCTTTAGGAGCAGCCTTCCTAGCAGGACTGACTGTAGGCTATTGGAAGGACTTGGAAGAATTAAAATCTCTTCATGGAGCAGCCCAAATCTTTGAACCCAAGATGAATGAATCCCGAAAGGAAGAGCTGTACAAGGGGTGGAAGAAAGCAGTCAAAGCCACTCAAGTATTTGCGGAGTCTGATGACTAAAGAGATCAATCAAACGAATAGTTTAAGAGAGTGGGACAGAAATCGGTAATTCGTTAGAATTCGATTTCGTCGTCCCACCTCCGAACAGTTGAGTAGGCTGTAAAAGCTGATGAAATCAGCGTAGTAGAGCCCACTCAACCACTGCGTCTTGCTCGACAATCAAAAAATAATTGAGAGGCTAGGACTTTTGTCCCAGCCTCATGTAGCTTTTACAGAATAGAACAGTTATCTGTTTTGGCTAAAAGCTTTACTCTATTTCACGCTTTCGTTCATTTATCACTAAATAAAAATATCATATAAATAAACTATTTTTTTTCAAAAAAACAGGCTAGAGTTTGAAATGTTTTTCACAAAAGAGTATACTGTTAGCATAGTTTTGTCGGGAATTTATGATAGACCCCATCAAAACTAGTTGTCAACCCTTGCTGTTCTATAGGAACGTTTGCTGGTATCATTGATACCAAGGAGGAATCATATGTCTAAAGTAGCTATTGTCACAGGTGCTGGTCAAGGAATCGGTTTTGCAATCGCAAAACGTTTGGTGCAAGATGGCTTCAAGGTCGGAGTATTGGACTACAATGCTGAAACAGCTGAAAAAGCAGTTGCTGAGTTGTCCGCAGAAAATGCTTTTGCGGTCGTTGCTGATGTATCCAAACAAGCAGAAGTAGCTGCAGCTTTCCAAAAAGTTGTTGACCATTTTGGAGATTTGAATGTTGTCGTGAACAATGCAGGTGTTGCGCCAACTACACCACTTGATACAATTACAGAAGAACAATTTACGCGTACATTTGCTATTAACGTTGGTGGCGTGATTTGGGGTGCTCAAGCTGCACAAGCTCAATTCAAAGCGCTTGGCCATGGCGGAAAAATCATCAATGCAACTTCACAAGCAGGGGTTGTAGGTAACCCTAACTTGACTGTTTATGGTGGTACTAAATTTGCAGTTCGTGGTATCACACAGACTTTGGCGCGTGACTTGGCGGATTCAGGCATCACTGTCAATGCGTATGCACCAGGTATCGTCAAGACTCCAATGATGTTTGACATTGCCCATGAAGTTGGTAAGAACGCAGGTAAAGATGACGAATGGGGTATGCAAACATTCGCTAAAGATATCACTTTGAAACGTCTTTCTGAACCAGAAGATGTAGCAGCGGCTGTCAGCTTCCTTGCTGGACCTGACTCAAACTACATCACAGGTCAAACCATTATCGTGGATGGTGGTATGCAATTCCATTAAGATGAAAAAAGAGGTTGGGATCAACATCCTAACCTCTTATTTTGTGCGTTCACAATAAAAGAAACGGAGATCAAAAAAACCACTCCCGAAAGGGAAGTAGTTCTGTGTTGGTTCTTATTTGAGACCGTATTTTTTGTTGAAACGATCCACACGTCCATCTGCTTGAGTGAACTTTTGACGTCCAGTGTAGAATGGGTGTGAGTCTGATGAAATTTCAACACGGATCAATGGGTAAGTTTCACCTTCGAATTCAACTGTTTCGCTAGAGTACTTAGTTGAACCGCTGAGGAACTTGTAACCAGTAGTAGTGTCCATGAAGACAACAGGGCGATATTCTGGATGGATATCTTTTTTCATTTTGCAATATTTCCTTTCTGCCATGGTCTCTTTCCGAGCCATAGATTGTTACTAAGCTAGTGTACCAAATTTCCAGGATCTTGACAAGTATTTTCACTAATTTTATTTAAATTAATGGTCAAAAAAATCACCATGGCAGGACCAAGGCGATAATGATCTTATTATTGTTCAGATTGATTTGGATCTTTTGGTGCTTCAACTGGTTGATCAGCTTGTCCCTCAGTGTGTTCGTGTGATTCTTTTTTGATTTCATTTACAGCAGTTTTTACAGTAGAAGTTGTCACGCGTCCAACAGATTGGGCAAATCCTTTACCAGATTCAGCAAGTTCTTCGAATGTTCCTTTTGTGATTTTACCACCTGACATCGCCAAGAGACCAGTTACAACAATAGCGATGCTTGCAATTAAAGTGAGGATCAAACCAAAACCGATTGAAAAGCCATAATCACCAATTCTTATAGTAACATCACCAAAATTAATAGTGCGATATAGTGTAAAGATAGTTGAGAATGCTCCCGCTACAATAACACCCATTGCGAAATCTTTAGACATTGGTGTGTTTACGTTGTTTAAGCAAGCAAGAATGATGGAGCCAATTGCAAGAAGGATAACAATCCAAGAATGTACTTCAAGACCACTAATACTACCTGATCCAACTATACCCATCGAATAAGTACCCCAAGGTAAGAATGATCCAAGAATCGCCGCTGCAGAAGAGATAACGATAAACAAACGATTTTTTTCCATAAAAAGCCTCCTTAAAAATTTAATAGATTTATTTTACCATAAGGTTCTTGAATTGAAAACCCCAGAAAAACGATAAAAAGGCTGAGAATCCATTCTCAGCCTTCGTTCGTGCGAGCCACTTCTTGTAGCTCTTTGTAGATTTGGTCGTTTTCTTCGAGGGAGTAGGAGTTGGCTCCACTCGCTAGTGGATGGCCACCACCATTATGTCGTTTGGCAATTTCGTTGATCACTTTTCGTTTGCTACGCATCCGGACTCGGAAGTGACCGTCGGCCTGCTCGACAAAGATAGCCCAAACAGACACGGTATCAATGCGCCCAGGTGCCCCAACAATTGCAGCAGTCTCTGAATCACGTAGATCGAATTTCTTCAAGAGCTCTTGTGTCAATGTAACACGCGCAGCACCATGTTCATCGATCTCAAGATGGTCGTAGACATAGCCTTGAAGCTTAGCGGTTTTGAGATTGATCGTATCCATCTGACGAGCAAGTGCTGTAAAATCAAAGGGAATGCTTCGAAGATAGGCAGCGATCTCAAAGGTCCGAGTCGAAGTAGCAGGATAAAGAAAGCGACCTGTATCGCCGACAATCCCAGCATAGAGAAGACGCGCAGCACTAACAGGAAGTTCGAGATCCAATTCCTTAGAAAAAAGTGCGATCAACTCACTGGTAGAGCTAGACTCAGTATCAACCCAGAGCAGATCCCCATATGCATCGTCATTTGGGTGGTGGTCGATCTTAATCAGGAAATCACCATTCGTATAGCGCTTGTCATCGATGCGGGGAGTATTGGCCGTGTCACAGACAATCACCAAAGCTCCAGCATAGTCCTCATCGCTGACAGTATCCATCTCAGCAAGCCAAGTCAAGGTTGGTTCATCATAGCCAGTTGCCAAGACTCGTTTTTGAGGGAAGTGCGCACGCAGGAGATCCCGCATGCCCACCTGGCTACCAATCGCATCCGGATCCGGATTCTGATGACGGTGGATAATAATCGTGTCATAAGCTTGAATCTTTTCAAGAATTTCATTCATTACGTTCATACATTACCTCATTTTCTCTGTCAATTTTAACATAAGAAAGGCCCATCCAGCAAGCATTTATCACTAATCAGGAGCTGTGGAAGCGGTTTTACAGAAGATCAATATTTTGGTAGAATGGATAAATAGATTTAGTATGGGAGGGACTAGGATGATTGAAATTAAAAGTAATGCTGATACGGCGCAAGAGTTAGCGGCTTCTTTAAAAAGTAGTGGAGATGCACTTTCGGGAGTTTCATCAGCTTCAAAAGATGAACAAACCAAACTATCTGGTAATGATGCGGCCCATCAAGCCATTGATACTGCTAAAACCAAAGCAGAAGAAATTGCAGCGGCGATTGAATCAATCGGGACCAACTTGCAAAGTGTTTCAATTGGATTTACAGCAGTGGATGAAGCGACTGCTGCGAGCATTCAATAGCTTGAAAGAGTAGGAAGATGAATCACGATCAACAACTATCGGAATTAAGAATACAAGAAGACCAACTTTCCCAAAAAGAAAGAGAAATTGTAAGAGAAAAAAGAAATCTGGAAGATGAGTTGAACCGCTTTGAGGGCTATAGGTCTGATGCGCACCGTTATTTATGGGATGCATTTGAATCCTATCCTTCCTCTAGAAATTTTTTTGACCAACTTCAAGAGGGATTTCTTCATGAATCGCGAAAAATTTCAAATAGTTATTTAGAAGAGCTGGATGAATTAGCTATTCAAAAAAGAAAAGTCGAAGATGATTTAAATGATATCTATCATGAACGGAAAAAATTAATGATTGAAAAGGAGTGTGACGATGGGAATTGAAGTTTATCGCGGTATTTTGGATAGCCAAGCTAGTAGCACAGGTACTATGATTGAGCAACAATTGAAAGCCTATGAATCACTAGAAGCATCATTAACTCAAATAGAAAATTCTGCCTCGCGCTTGTCTGGCCAAGCTTACGACTCTTTTAGAAGCTTTGTGACAAGTGTTGTCCAGCCATTGAAGGAGGCCGGAGTAGCTTTAGCAGAAGCTACACAAGAAAGTGTGAAGAAGCTTCCAGCATCCTATCGCTCGGAGGTGGCTGACGAGGACTTACAGGAAGAAAAGTTGGTTTCTGATATTGAACAGTGTGATCGGATGATTGCTATCTTTCATGCAGAGATCAATGAAATTGCTGCTAGTAAATCGACTAGTGCTGGAGATTTTCAAAGGTTGCAGAGATTACAGAGGATTCAAGGCTTAAACGTATTAGAAAGTATTTTTAAAGCTACTAAAAATAAACTACAAGAAAAATTAAATAAACTCAGAGCGTTTAATGCATCATCGCCAAGTATCTTCTGGGAAATTGATGTCTTAGCCCAAGCTATTCAAATAGCTGTCAATCAAATTAACGTAGCGTGGAATCCAAATACTGGAATGTATTCTATTCCAAAGGATTTATCCTGGTCTGATCTCGTAAATGAAACGATTAAGAATAAAGAGTTTAAAAATGAATATTTGCCAAAGAAACCAAAGGATGTAACAGCGTTCGAATATAACCAATTTCTTACGGGATTACGTGAACAATCAGTGAACCTCAAAGAAATAGATGGCTGGGATAAGGATGCCATCAAAGGTTATGTTAAAGGCGTTTCAAAAAGAACTGCTGATGCCAAGACAGGCAGTGAGTTAAATGCAAGGAGAGATGCTTTGTATGCAGAAACCAAGGAGATTGGATCAGATATCTATACAGAAATGTATGCTAGTAGTAAACTCGATTCTGAAGCGAAAGTTGAACTGGTTCTTAAGCAATTAGGTGCAGAAACGGATGGTAATCTGTTTATGCATTTGACAAGCAAAACGCATAAGATTTCAGAGAATCTACCACCACATGGTGATTTCAACATGTATTTCAGACGTGATGTTGTAAAAGCATTCGGTGATAAACATCTTAATTACAAAGAAGATTTACTTAGGCAGCAAGTCCATTTCTTCCGCTACTATCTGGATCGTCAAGCGATTTACTATATTCGGAGTCACTACGAAGGCGCAAATGATTACGAGAAACTGTTAGCATATGGTAAAGAAAATAATATTGAATTTGATTACACAACCGGCTCTAACTACCATAATCGCTTTACTCCTAAAGATGGCTTTAAACGTCCCTATAATATGAAGGTTCAAGTCCCTCAGGGCAATTCAGCTAAAGGAAAAGATTTGAACAATGCGCGGATGGTGGAGTTTATTGTGAATTTAGATACCGGCGAGTTTGAGAGTCAATGGGATGCCTATGACAATCATAAACTAGCAGATGGTCGCTATGATTCCAATCCAGGAAAATATTCTAATGAAGAATTAAGAGAAATCGCCAATACGGAGTCCTTTAACTATGGTCCCTCAACAGGTCAAAATTCAGATGTTACTAAGTTTTACGAAGGTAAACATGGAATGCTCGATGTGGATGGCACTCCTGAACCAGCTACTCGAGTTAGAGCTAAAGAGTTATTCCGTTATGAAAAAGACTTGGGCAAAAAAGATGAAAATACAGGACATGTTGGTCAATTTGCGGATATTGTAAGGAAAGGGAACCAAGATTATGAAACATGGCAACGAAATACAAAAGGAATGTCAGAAGAAGAAAAAGTGGAAGAGTATAATAAATTTAAGAAATCTCTTAATGGCAGTGCTGATAATAATACTGGCTATTATGACTATACTCAAAGTCAATTCTATCCGAAAGACCACCAGTAGTGCGTATGATATTTTACAGAAACAGAGATTTGTTTTGGTACAAGATAAAAATGACTGGGGAAAAGAGTGGAGTACTGGAGTAGGATTTGATTTAAAAGATAAGGAATTGTACAATTCGTATTTTGCAGTTATTAAGAGGAATAAATTATATGGTGGTTATGGAAATTATGGAACTAAAGAAATGTACCAACGTTCTTTTAACAGAGAAATATCATCCATTTTAGTTAATCTGAAAATTTCACCAGATGAAATCAAAAAGAATAATTATCAAATTACACGCTCACCAGATTCTTTAGTAAATAAAGAATTATTGAAAGAGGAATATCCGCCAGAATTTGAAGGTAGATATTCTATCAAGGATAGTCAGTTTTCCAAAGTTCGTATCACCTACAACAAAGAATTCTTACCCACTAAAATCGAATGGTACTATAAGGGTGAAGAAGGCCTCAAATGGTACACTTGGCGCACCTATTCGTATCCCTTCAAAAATAAGTCTAATTTTGACAAGAAGTTGGATGAAGAAATCGGAACTATTAAAGAAATTCAAGAAGAAAACGAGGGCGATTAGGTTGAATCGGTCCAAATTCTTGAAACGTGTCCCTTCTTTCACCTTATCGGGAAAGGTTTCGTGCAAAATGCTTGAAAAAGTGGTATAATACGGGAAATAGCTTTTGGGAGGAAATTATGACTGTAGCGAAGATTGTTTTTGCTAGTATGACTGGAAATACTGAAGAAATTGCTGATATCGTAGCGGACAAATTCCGTGATCTTGGTGTCGAAGTAGATGTGGATGAATGTACAACTGTGGATGCGGAGGACTTCCTTGATGCGGATATCGCAGTGGTAGCGACTTATACTTACGGTGATGGAGAGCTTCCAGATGAGATCCAAGATTTCTATGAAGATTTGGCTGGCCTTGATCTCAAAGGCAAACTTTACGGTGTGGTAGGATCAGGTGATACCTTCTACGATGAATTCTGTAAAGCAGTTGATGATTTCGACCGTTGCTTCGCTGCGACTGGTGCTGAAAAAGGCTCTGAGTGTGTCAAAGTTGATTTGTCTGCAGAAGATGAAGACATTGAAAAATTAGAAGCCTTTGCAGAAGAACTTGTAGCAAAAGCAAATTAATGACAATGAGGCTGGATCGATGGATTACAGCTTCGATTTATATCCAAAATAAAGAGGAGACACATGGATTTAGATCAGATTCGTAAGGACATTGACCAGATCGATCAAGAGCTTGTAGCCTTGCTGGAAAGACGGATGGTCTGTGTCGGTCAGATTGTAGAATATAAGGAGCAGCAGGGCTTACCTGTGCTCGATCAAGGAAGGGAGAGAGAAGTGCTTGAGAAAGTCGGGTCTCTCGTGATGGATGAGCAGTATCGTGCGACCATTCAAGCTCAGTTTCAAGATATGATGAAGCGCTCGAGAGACTTCCAAGAGGAGGTGAGGGCGCGTGACTAGTCTATCTATCAAGCAAAAAGCACAACAGTATGTGGTCCTAACAGGGATGGCGCTTTTCATTGGTCTCTTGGTTGGTGCCATTGACATGATTTTTGGTCAAGGTCTTCTCCTGATTGGAGATTTCCGAAGCCAGCACTGGCCTTTGATTCTTTTCCTGGCCTTAGCGGGGCTTGTTATCGTTTATCTTTATAAACGTTTTGGTGGCAAGGCTTCAAAAGGGATGGGCCTCATCTTTGATGTTGGACACGCGCGTGAGGAGAAAATCCCCTTGGTCTTGGTGCCTTTGATTATGCTGACGACCTGGATGAGCCATCTCTTTGGTGGTTCGGTCGGTCGGGAAGGTGTAGCGGTCCAGATCGGAGCGACCCTTTCGCACCGTTTTGCCCGTCATATCAAGATCCCGGATGCTTCGCGTATCTTTCTCATGACTGGGATGGCAGCCGGTTTTGCGGGGCTCTTTCAGACGCCACTCGCAGCAACCTTCTTTGCCCTTGAAGTCTTGACAGTTGGGGAGTTGCAGTTGATGGCTCTCTATCCTGCGCTCATCGCCTCAATCGTGGCTAGTTTCACCTCTCATGCCCTTGGTTTAGAGAAATTTGCTGTGCCACTTAGAGAAACGCTGAGCTGGACACCAGAGACCTTGATCAAAGTTGCCCTTCTGGGCCTAGCTTTTGGACTCGCTGGGAAACTCTTTGCAGTTAGCCTTTCCTGGTTGAAGAAAACAGTCGCGAAAGTCCTGCCTAATCCTTATATCCGGATTGCCCTTATAGGGGCTGGACTCAGCTTGGTCCTCTTGACCCTCCAGCTGACCAAGGTCGGCACTTATAGTGGACTTGGAACCAATCTGATTGATGTAGCTTTTCATCAGGGTAGTGCGCAGAGTTATGACTGGATCTTGAAGCTCCTTTTTACCGTGGTGACCATCTCAGCTGGATACCAAGGAGGAGAAGTGACACCGCTCTTTGCGATCGGAGCTACGCTTGGAGTCTTTCTTGCTCCTATGCTAGGGTTACCCGTCTTAGTCGTGGCCGCTATCGGTTATGCCAGTGTCTTTGGCAGTGCGACGACGACCTTGCTCGCACCGATCTTGATTGGAGGAGAAGTCTTTGGCTATGCCAATCTGCCATTCTTTGTCATTGCTTGCGCCATCGCCTATTGCCTGCCAAAAGAGTGGAGCATTTATTCCGGTCAAAAAGTTGCGAAAAAGTAGAGAAAAGAGCTTTACAAACCTGAGATTATCTGATATGATAGTTTCTGTGCGTAATGGAAGCACAAAAATACAGTTTATCCGCTGAGGGAGGTCCCTCAAGATTGACGAAGATAGGAGAATAAAATGAATCCATTAATCCAAAGCTTGACTGAAGGTCAACTTCGTACTGATATCCCTGCATTCCGTCCTGGTGACACTGTTCGTGTACACGCGAAAGTTGTCGAAGGATCTCGTGAACGTATCCAGATCTTTGAAGGCGTTGTTATCGCTCGTAAAGGTCAAGGACACACTGAAATGTACACTGTTCGTAAAATCTCTAACGGTGTCGGTGTTGAACGTACATTCCCAGTACACACTCCACGTGTAGACAAGATTGAAGTTGTACGTTACGGTAAAGTACGTCGTGCGAAATTGTACTACCTTCGTGCATTGCAAGGTAAAGCAGCTCGTATTAAAGAAATCCGTCGTTAAGACGAACAAGGAGGCGGGAGTGATCTCGCTTCTTTTTTTATCGGTCCCCTTAGTTCAATGGATATAACAACTCCCTCCTAAGGAGTAGTTGCTGGTTCGATTCCGGCAGGGGACAATATAGATAAGTAAAACACTGATTCGCCAGTGTTTTTTCTTTAGCCAAATGTTGGCAAAGGTCATAAAATATCCATGGTGTGGTATAATAGGGGAAAACGTAACATTGATTTTTTAAGGTAGTCTCATCATTTTGGAATACCAAATTTAAAAGACTTCTAAGTGATTTACAAGTTTGGCCTAAAAGAGATATAAGAAAAGGAAGAATAATGAAAATTTTTGGTATAAGATCTACCATCACATTTGACTATGAAAAGGCTATGCTTTAAAAGCAGAGGTAGAATTGTTGACTGATGGAAGCTTTATTGTATATAGGTTAAGTATACAGAATTGGGAGCCACCTACAACCACATTCGTATCACACAGAACGAGATAGATAAACTTGTCGAGGAAGTGGATTCCATGATGACTGAGCAAACAATACATCTCGAATTTATCTGAGTTAGAGTAGGAGAAGGATGATGAAAATTGATTACGGTGAACGGATGGTCACATGGGAGTGGGATGGTTGCGTAATAAAGATAGAACTACCAGATATCATTCATGCGGAATATAATAAAGATGAGAACATTGTTATCGTCTATAGTGGAGAAAACTTTGTAAGCAAAATCATTTTCTACTTTAGTTTAGAAGGAAAATTGTTATGGCAACAAAATTTACTAGAAGGAACCCTGGATTGGAATCATAATGGGAAGCATCAGATTAGTTTTCATCATTTACATCATCTTCGCTTTAGCCCTAAATATCAGCGTATCTTCAGTATATTTCGCTCATCCAGCGATTTTGACGTTCCATCAGAACTAGAGGTTTATAATTTAGAAGGTAAGAAAATCGACCAAATTGAATCTCCTTCAGGATTTACTATGTTATATATTTCTGAGATAAGTAAGAAGAAACTGAGAATTGTATGCGAGGCTCTTAAAGAGGATTGTTTTGATAAATCTGGTCGAAGAGATTTCTATTTTAATTTGGAGTTAGAAACTAGAAAATGGGTAAAAGATGGCATCGCCTATTGAGGAAGAGCTTGAGACATTAATTCCACTTGCTGAACAAAAATGTATTGACCGGAGAGGCAAACTTCCAGACGATTATGTATCACCATTGAAATAGACAAAAAGAAATAGTATGACAACAGAAATTCAACAATACAAAAATTGTACGATATTAAAAAACAACAATGATTATCAGATTCTGTGGAGTAGAGGGAAAGAAGTGCTTAACTTTCCCATTAGCCAAAAATTAGCAGAACGTGTTTCAAAATCAGAAAAAGATGCTTTAGAAGTAATGTTTTATTGTGAACATCATCTTTGGCCAAAGGCAGATGAGTTAGATGATTATAATCATTCCAATACGATTGTACATAGAGGCGATGGATTTGTTGTATATGAAACAGATGGTTATTACGAAATTAGCTTCTTTAAAGAAGTTGGAGGAGCTATGGGCTCAGAAGTATGCTATCCCATTACTAAGGAACTAATGGATAAAGCATTTCAATCTTCTAGGGAAGCATATGAGGTGATGATTTATGCCGAAACAGGGCACTGGCCCTTAAGTAAGCAAGATGATATTGATAGAAACTATATACGTAATCATCCTGAAACTATGCTACCAAATATAGAAGATCAACGTGAGTTGTTTGATGTTGAAGAGTTTAAAGCTCTTGTAAAAAAAACTATTGTTTCAGAACTAGAACCTAGCGAACTTGACGCTATTGGTATAGTTGATAATCATTTAGAGCTTCTTCTGGTGGATCCAGTTGGCTGGGAGGAAGAGATAGAAGCAGTCCATCTGGAAATTCTGCAGGAAAAAATTAACAATTACATTTACTTCCTCGAAAGCAAGCAATATGTGGAGAGATATGGCGATAAGTTTGATAAGAAAATCGTCCATATCACCTTCCAATATTCTCCATCAGATAACGGCTTAGCCTTCCTCGCAGCGGTTCAGAAGGTATTGCAACCGACGGATATGAGCTTGAAGGTAGAATTGCCGGAGTAAAGAACAACTAAGAAGAATAAAATTAATCAATTTATGAGGTATTAAAAGTATTAAAGCGAAGGTCAGTCAAAAAATGAGATAGTTAAAAAGTAGACCAAAATTTTCTAAAAGCCTATTAGAATAGGCTTTCTAAGCATATTTTATATTTCGGCAGGGGACAGAGATAGAAAAGAAAACACTGACAGTTGAACTGCAGCCCAAAAGTTAGATTTTTTCTGTCTAACTTTTGCGGAGTAGTTCACTTATGACCGAGTGTTGATGTTTTAGAGCTGTGTTGTTTCGAATGGTGCCAAAACTTATTTTTTGTATGATATAACAGAATATTTTAAAAATGAAGGGGTTTTCTATGGAAAGTGATGTGTTTTTTGATTATTATTTAAAATCACTTAGGTTTCATTTGGGTGATAGGTGTAAGGATATTGGATTTATAGAGTTTTTCAAAGATGAAAATAATTGTTTTATTACTATAGAGGATTATGTTTTGGAATCATTTGTAATATTGTCAAATATTTTGAGTCAGAAGAGGATTGTGTTTTCTTGTGGAATTATTTATAGTAAGGGGGTAGTTACTGGAGTAGAAGTATGTATGAATGTATTAGAGTTAGAAAGATTAAATAATTTGTACAAGATATAGTTTTGAAGCATATTAAAAAAATAAGGGAAACTGTCTATGTAGGATGTGTGGAGTTGATAGTATCAATGTTTCCTTGTTTTAGAGCTGTGTTCTTTCGAATGATCCCAAAACAAGAAAAACAAAAAATGATGGTCTAGGAGCTCGATACATTGAGCTTCTTTTTCTTTAGAAATTCAAATCATAATTTTACAGACTTTTATGTCATTAATTTATTCTCCCCCTCCTCTTTTTCTTTGACTCTCCTTTCTTATTTTTCTAAAATAGTAGGTGTGTGAAGGGAGATTGATATGAAAAAAGGTTTGGTAATTGTGCTTTCTGCTTTGGTCTTGGCTTCGTGTGGTCGTCCTCAGAGAACGGTGTCGCCTAAGAGTTCGGATACCAAGCAGACCAGCACTTCGGAAAAGAAACAGTCTGGTATGGATTTGAAAGCCATTAAGGCTAAGGACTACTCGAGTATCAAGGGGACTTGGATCGATGGTCGTGGCAATGAGCTGGTCTTTGATGACAAGGGCTTGGTCAGCGAGGATGTTGAGCTTGATGCATCGAGCTTTAAGCAGAAGGAACAGGTCGCTGAGATGACGGTCAGTGCCAAGTCGGGTGTTGGAGGCTACGGTCTCTTGCTCCTTCCAAAAGGTCAGAAAGCGGGCAAAGACGATGCTTCGGATAAGTCCAAGGACCGGATCTGGGCTGGTCAGTCACCGGCTTATGGCGATGATGACAATTTCTACTATCGCAAGAAAGAGCAGCCGAAAGATCGGGAGCAAGCTGATACAGATGATAGCAGTAGTACGTCTAAAACGAGTAAGGCTAAGAAGTGGAATACTCGCCCGGATGTCGAGGTCAAATCTTCGAAGAAGGCGGATCAAAATGATTATCCAGGCTACACCGATGCTCAGGTTGAAGCTGCGCGTGTCTGGGCTTATGTGATCAAGAACGTGCCATCAGAATTAAATATTTCAAATAGTGCAGCTGGAACAAAGATTTATAATGGTGGCTTGGGCGTTGATTATCCCAAAGATGTGCGTCATCTATTTGGTTCTTATTCAGCTGAAGGAAATATCACTTACGCATCTAACGGTGATGGGACGGTGACGATCTATCCTGTACCGAGCCACTGGCAACAGTCTGCGGATGAGCTTAATAGTGAAGAGTTTATGACGCAATTTACCCAAGGAATCTTGGATCATGCGGAGACAGTGACTTTGCCAGATGGGGATCCAGATATGATTCGTCAGATTCTTGCCGTACTGAAGTAAGAGAGAGATTATGGTAGAATAATATTAAATGATAATTTTTAAACTATTAATTATCTAAGTACTTATAAGATTATAAAATTAAAATTTTGGAATGTCTTTTACTGGAAGCTTTATCTAATTGTGGTCAATTACAGGTCATTTTCGACTTGTTAAAAATTAAGAGGAGGTAATCTATGAAAAAAACTATGTTTGCAACAATGACCATTCTCTCGCTATTTCTGTCATCGTGCGCGCAAAAAGAAGTGAAGAATGAAGACAAAAAAGAGCAGTCTACTGAACAGAGTGTAAAAGATTCTACAAAGGAAAGTAAAGAATCAGTGGTCAAAGGGATGAATCAAGCCCCTACCTCATTGGTTGGAAATGAAAAACCTAATGTAGTATTTGCTTATATGCTTCAAAATCAAATCAATGGCAAAAATGAGATAGCGAGAGTGTATTATAATGAAGAGTATCTGATCCTTGTCTTCTCTGTATCAGAAAATATGCTATCTTTAGCAAATATAAATCCAAAAGATTATTGTAAGACGCTTTTTGATTTAAAAGAAGAGATAGTAAAGCAATACAATGCAACTCAAAACAAACCGAGCAGTATAAAACTTAAAATATATGATAAAGATGAGAAGCTCTTGGCGACGGAGGAAAATGGAGCGTTGGTGATTAAGTAACTAAATTTAGTCAACCATTTGTCGCCATCTACGTTTTACATTTTTCTCACTAATCCACATTTATTGTTTTTTTAAGCTGATCCTGTTACAATGATATTACTCGGAAAAGACTGGGCTTCCAGCCTTTTTCATTTCACTTTAGAAAGGTCTTTTATGAAACGCAAATCGATTTTGTTTCTCTATTTACTCTTGCTAGCGATCGGCCTAGCCTATGAGACCCAGTCACTGACAGAAGGCTGGATGTCTGGTAGTCAGTACGGGATTGTGGGACTTTCTACCCTGATCCTTTTGGTTTATGCACTTCCTGCTGTTTGGGCTCTCTTTCATTTTGCGAAGAAGTGGAAGTTGTCTTGGGTACCGGTTCTCTTTTCTTTATTAGGAGGGGGCTTTGTTGCCGGTTGGTTGTCTAGCTTTGCCAATACCTATTTCCATGACATGATTCAAGCGATCGCTCCAAATAGCGACTTTTGGAACCAGTACGAGAGTGCCATCGCTGCGCCCCTCTTTGAGGAACCATTTAAGTTGATTCCCATCTTCTTTGTCCTCTATTTGTTCAGTGTCCGTCGCATCAAGTCGATTTTCCTCTTGGCCATTGCCTCTGGTCTTGGTTTCCAGATCGTGGAGGACTTTGCCTATATCCGTCAGGATCTGCCGGGAGGTTTCTCCTACACGGTGTCTGGGATTCTCGGGCGTGTGGCTAATGCGCCCATGTCTCACTGGGTCTACACAGGTCTTGTTATGCTAGGGCTCTTCCTAATTGTCCAAGCAAGCAGAGGACGCAAGGATTTACGTCTAGCAGGCTGGGGATACTTAGTAGCTGGATTCGGACTTCATTTTGTTGGCAATTCACCTTTCTCACAAATCGTGACCGAGTTGCCGATTGCGATTCCAGTCTTGAATGCTATTGGGCTCTTCCTGATCTACCAAGCTTATCAAGACGTCGAGCGATTAGAACAAGCAAAATAAGAAAAATGCGTATGTTTGCACACATACGCATTTTTCTTATTTTGGACCAACTGTTTTACTGCTTTTGTATAAACTGGGTGATCCTATAGCTGTAAACTAAATTCTATTTTAAAAGAAATATTTGAGACTTTCCGCTGTGAGAAAAGTGCTTGAAACATTGTTGTTTCAAGCACTCGGGAGTTTTGAAACGTTAGATTCAAAACTAAGTCATGGAACTTCTTCGAAGTTCGCTGACGTCCGTACTCACCTAAGGAAAGTCTCTAAGAGTATAGGATCTTAAAATAGATTTATTTACCAAGACAGAACTGGCTGAAGAGTTGGGTAATGAGTTCATCTGGAGCAGCATCTCCTGTAATTTCTCCGAGGATTTCCCAGGTGCGGGTGAGATCGACTTGAAGCAGGTCTACCGGCATACCGAGGGCCAGGCCTTCGTTGACCGCTTGCAGGCTTTCAACAGCTTTTTCGATGAGGGAGATGTGGCGGGCATTAGAAAGATAAGTCGCATCTTGCTCAACCAGCCCAGCATTTTCGAAGAAGAGGGCATTGATCCGGTCTTCAATTTGATCGATGTTTTGGTTTTTCAGAACGGAAATCTTGATATGATCTTCCGGCAGTTGGTCGATTTCGATCTTCTCTGGGAGGTCGACCTTATTGAGGAGAATGATGCGGTTGCTATCTTGAGAGATTTCAAGGAGTTGGCGGTCTTGATCGGTCAAGGGCTCGCTAGCATTGAGAACGAGGAGGACTAGATCGGCTTCCTTGAGGGCTTTTTTCGACCGTTCGACACCGATTTGCTCAACGATGTCTTCGGTCTCACGGATACCGGCTGTATCGACCAATTTGAGGGGAACCCCGTTGATGTTGACGTATTCCTCGATAACGTCACGGGTGGTCCCTTCGATATCGGTAACAATGGCTTTTTCTTCGCGAAGAAGATTATTGAGGAGGCTAGACTTGCCAACGTTTGGACGACCGATGATAGCAGTAGAAATCCCTTCACGCAAGATCTTTCCACGGCGGGCAGTCTTGAGGAGGTTGGTCAAGAGGGCTTCAAATTCACTGGTCTTTTCACGGATGATCTCAGTGGTTGCTTCTTCGACATCATCGTACTCAGGATAGTCGATATTGACTTCAACCTGGGCCAGGGTATTGAGGATCTCTTGGCGCGTGTTATTGATGAGGTCAGACAGGGAACCATCGAGTTGTTTCACGGCGATGTTCATAGCCTTGTCGGTCTTTGCGCGGATGATGTCCATGACGGCTTCAGCCTGGGTCAAATCGACCCGACCATTCAGAAAGGCCCGCTTGGTAAATTCACCAGGTTCAGCTAATCGAGCGCCTTCACGAATGACCAATTGCAGGATTTCATTGGTTACGGCAATCCCGCCGTGGGTATTGATCTCGATGATGTCTTCACGGGTAAAGGTCTTCGGCGAGCGCATAGCTCCAACCATGACTTCGTCGAGAATCTCGTCCTTATCTGGATCTACGATATGACCGTAGTTGAGCGTGTGGCTTGCGACCTTGCTTAAATCTTTCCCTTTGAAGATCTTTTGCGCAATGGCAAAGCTGTCTGTCCCGCTCAAGCGGACGATCCCGATCGCCCCCTCACCGAGAGGGGTCGAGATGGCAGCAATAGTATCAAATTCTTTAGTAATCATGTCATTTCTCTTTTCCTGTAGATTCATCTCTATTCTATCGTAAAGTCAGCGGACGGGCAAGGTTTTGCTTTTAGAACTAAAACTGGAAAGGTTTTCAAATAATTAGTGAAATCTCTTACAGAATATGCTATACTGTAAGAGAATATAAAAGGAGGTCTATGATGGTAAACCTAAAAGAACAGGTAGGAATTAAGGCGGCTGAGTTTGTCAAAGACGGCATGATTGTCGGTCTCGGTACAGGGTCAACTGCTTATTATTTTGTGGCTGAATTGGGTCGTCGCATCAAAGAAGAAGGCTTGCAGATCACAGCTGTCACAACGTCGAGTGTGACCTATGATCAGGCTGAAAGTTTAGGCATCCCGCTCAAGGCTATCGACGATGTCGAAGTGGTCGATGTGACAGTAGATGGCGCAGATGAAGTGGATCCTCAATTGAACGGGATCAAAGGTGGCGGTGGGGCTCTCCTCATGGAAAAAATCGTCGCAACCAATTCAAAAGATTGCATTTGGATCGTGGATGAATCCAAACAAGTCGCAACTCTTGGGGCATTCAAACTTCCAGTGGAAGTAGTGCAATACGGGGCTGAAAATCTTTTCCGTCACTTTGAGCAAAAAGGCTACCATCCTGATTTCCGTCACGCGGATGATCAACGTTTTGTAACCGACCAAGGCAACTTTATCATTGACTTGGACCTCAAGGTGATCGAGGATGCAGAAGCTCTATCCAATGAACTGGATCACACCGTAGGCGTCGTAGAGCACGGTTTATTCTTGAACATGATTTCAAAAGTGATTGTAGGGACACCAGATGGCCCTGTCATCATTGAAAAATAGAGAGTGGGACAGAAATCGGTAATTC
>NZ_KV794411.1:371257-373880 GCF_001808725.1 Streptococcus sp. HMSC074F05
TGAGAGGCTAGGACTTTTGTCCCAGCCTCGGATCAAACAACGCTCTCTTCTTATAGGGATATGGTATAATATAGCTAGTTTAATAAAGGAAAGAGGCAGTATATGTCAAAATTTAAACGCATGCACTTAGTTGTGCTGGATTCAGTTGGGATCGGTGCTGCACCAGATGCCAATAACTTTGTCAATGCAGGTGTACCTGATGGCGCATCTGACACACTTGGACACATCTCAAAAGCAGTTGGTTTGAATGTACCAAACATGGCCAAAATCGGTCTTGGAAATATTCCTCGTGAAGTACCATTGAAGACTGTGCCAGCTGAAAGCAACCCAACTGGCTATGCGACAAAATTGCAAGAAGTTTCTCTTGGGAAAGACACCATGACTGGTCACTGGGAAATCATGGGGCTCGACATTACAGAACCTTTTGATACCTTCTGGAATGGTTTCCCTGAAGAAATTTTGACTAAAATTGAAGAATTCTCAGGACGCAAGGTCATCCGTGAAGCTAACAAACCATATTCTGGTACAGCGGTCATCGATGACTTTGGACCACGCCAAATGGAAACTGGTGAGTTGATCATTTATACATCAGCAGACCCTGTTCTTCAAATCGCAGCTCACGAAGACATCATTCCTTTGGATGAACTCTACCGTATCTGTGAATACGCTCGTTCCATCACTTTGGAACGTCCAGCTCTTCTAGGCCGTATCATTGCTCGTCCTTATGTTGGGGAACCTGGAAATTTCACACGTACAGCCAACCGTCGTGACTTGGCTGTTTCACCATTTGCGCCAACTGTTTTGGATAAGTTGAACGAAGCGGGTATCGATACCTATGCGGTTGGTAAGATCAACGATATCTTCAACGGAGCTGGTATCAACCACGATATGGGCCACAACAAATCAAATAGCCACGGTATGGATACCTTGATTAAGACCATGGGACTTCCTGAGTTCCAAGAAGGCTTCTCATTTACCAACTTGGTAGACTTTGATGCTCTTTATGGTCACCGCCGCAATGCTCACGGCTACCGCGATTGCTTGCACGAATTTGATGAACGCTTGCCAGAAATCATTGCAGCTATGCGTGAAGATGACCTCTTGATGATCACTGCAGACCACGGGAATGACCCAACCTACGCTGGTACAGACCATACTCGTGAATACATCCCATTCTTGGCTTATAGCCCATCCTTCAAGGGCAATGGTGTGATTCCAGTTGGACATTTCTCTGATATTTCTGCAACGATTGCAGAGAACTTTGGTGTTGAAAAAGCCATGATCGGTGAAAGCTTCTTAGACAAATTGAACTAAGATGACACGCTTCGCTCTCCTCGTAAGAGGGATCAATATTGGCGGGAAAAACAAGGTCGTGATGGCAGAACTTCGAGAGGAGCTTCAAACGATCGGGCTGGATGGGGTAGAGACCTACATCAATAGTGGCAATATCTTCTTTGAATCAGCAGGTTCTAAAGAAGAATTGGTAGATTTGCTGGGACATTTCTTTCGTGATCACTATCCCTTTATCCAGTCTTTTTCTCTCTTTTCAGCTGAGGACTATGCGCGAGATCTCGCTGCTCTACCAGCCTGGTGGCAGGAGAATCTGGCCCGCAAGGATGTTCTCTTTTACACAGAAGGCCTCAATCAGGATGCTGTCTGGGAGTTGGTCTCCTCTTTTTCGCTCGGTGATGAAATCATCCATCGTGGAAGACTTGGGATCTACTGGGGCAAATACTCAGAAGAGACCTATACAAAGACCGCTTACCACAAACAAGTCCTCAAGATGCCGGATTACCGTCTGTTGACCATTCGCAATGCCAATACATTTGACAAAATTGGCCAATTTTTAAGGAAATCATAAAGGAGATATGCAATGACATTATTAGCAAAAATCAATGAAACAGCTGCTTTTTTGAAAGGCAAAGGAATGGAAGCACCTGAGTTTGGCTTGATCCTTGGATCAGGTCTTGGAGAACTGGCTGAAGAAATCGAAAATCCAGTCGTAGTAGACTACTCTGAAATTCCAAACTGGGGTCGTTCAACGGTTGTCGGCCATGCGGGTAAATTGGTTTATGGTGATCTTGCTGGACGCAAGGTTTTGGCCCTTCAAGGACGTTTCCACTTCTACGAAGGAAACCCACTAGAAGTAGTGACTTTCCCAGTTCGTGTCATGAAAGTTTTGGGATGTGAAGGGGTTCTTGTTACCAACGCTGCCGGTGGTATCGGCTTTGGTCCTGGTACTTTGATGGCCATCACAGACCACATCAATATGACTGGTCAAAACCCATTGATCGGTGAAAACTTGGATGACTTTGGTCCACGTTTCCCAGATATGTCAAAAGCCTACACTCCAGAATATCGTGAGACTGCTCATAAAGTAGCAGACAAATTGGGTATCAAATTGGATGATGGGGTTTATATCGGTGTGACTGGTCCAACTTATGAAACTCCAGCTGAAATCCGTGCGTTTAAGACACTTGGCGCAGATGCTGTCGGAATGTCAACCGTTCCGGAAGTCATCATTGCAGCACACTCTGGTTTGAAGGTTCTTGGTATTTCATGTATTACCAACTTTGCGGCTGGTTTCCAAGAAGAGCTCAACCACGAAGAAGTGGTAGAAGTG
>NZ_KV794411.1:373980-418228 GCF_001808725.1 Streptococcus sp. HMSC074F05
AGAAGTGGTAGAAGTGACAGAGCGCGTCAAAGGCGACTTCAAAGGATTGCTGAAAGCGATTCTTGCTGAACTCTAATCCAATGAAAGTACGACTCCAAAGTCTGCCCTACGGACTGAGGTTACTTCTAGCTACTTTATCCTTGGGAATAGGAACAGGTCTGGTCGGAATTGCCTGTCATTATCTACTAGAAGTAGTGCAGGGACTGGCCTTTGGCCAAGCTAGTTCCGATTTACTCCATCAATTCCAAGAAGCTGGAGGTCTCCGTAGATTTCTGGTCTTGTGTGTGACTGGGTGCTTGGCAGCTGGCTTCTGGTATCTCCTGCAAAGGCGTTATCAGATCCTGTCTATTCGCCAGCAAATGGACTTACCTGGAGACAGGGAACCAGCGCCCTTAGCCCACCTCCTTCATGCAGGGATGCAGGTGGCAATTGTCGGAGCAGGTGCATCGGTCGGAAAAGAAGGAGCCCCACGTGAGATCGGGGCTCTTCTAGCTGGTCGCTTGGCGAAGGGATTCTCACTAGCTCTCAAAGAGCGAAAAGTCTTGATCGCCTGTGGGGCTGGAGCTGGTTTGGCTGCGGTCTATCAGGTCCCCTTTGCCAGTAGCTTATTTGTCTTTGAGACCTTAGGACTCGCCTACAGTTGGCAGAACTTTCTACTGGTTTTGACCAGCACTTATCTGGCCACCTGGGTCGCTCAGTCCATCGTTGGTCAGGAGGCCATTTATCACCTGTCCGCAGTTTCATGGTCGGCTAGCAGTTTCTTACAGGCTATTGTGATTGCTTTCTTAGTCACTCCCTTGGCTCTGGTCTTTGCTTTCCTCGCCAAGCGGGCTAGTCACAAACGGCGGAAGGACGGGACGATTCTTTTGGCTCTTCCTCTAGCCTTTCTAGTCTTGGGGAGCCTAGTAGCCTTTTTCCCTATCTTTATGGGAAATGGCCAGGTACTAGCGCAAGCCCTCTTATCTAGCCAGTCGATTCCTTATCTTCCACTGACTCTTGCAGTGAAGGGGCTTCTGGTTTATCTCCTCTTGCGCAATGGTGCCTATGGGGGAACCTTGACACCATCATTTGCCCTTGGGATTGGATCTGGCTATTTAGTGACCTTGCTTTTGACAGCCCTTGGGATTCATCTGGATCCTGCTCTAGGGATGTTACTTGGAGCGACCGTCTTTTTAGGAACGACCCTAGAAGCTCCTTTAACAGCTATTGCCCTAAGTCTTGGATTTACAGGCCAACCTTTGAGTTTGACAATCCCGCTTGTACTTGCGGCTGGTTTGTCTTACGTGATTCGAAAAAGATGGGAGAAGAAATAATGAAGGTACATTTTGTACTGCATGAAACCTTTGAAGTACCGGGCGCTTATCTAAAATGGGCGCAGGAGCGTGGTCATCAAGTGACCACGACCAAAGTCTATGAGAATGAAGCTTTACCAGAGACAGTGGATGAGATTGACTTCTTAATTGTGATGGGAGGTCCTCAATCGCCAGATGAAGATCGGGAAGCTTTTCCATACTACGATCCTCAGGCAGAGATCGAACTGATTCAAAAGGCCATGAAGGCAGATCGTTATATTGTTGGAGTCTGTCTGGGTGCCCAGCTCCTGTCTGTTGCTTATGGAGCGGAGTATGAACACAGTCCAGAACGTGAGATTGGGGTTTATCCTGTGACCTTGACGCCTGAAGGACTTACAGATCCACATGTCGGTGAGTTTGGAGAAACTCTTGAAACTGGCCACTGGCATGGCGATATGCCAGGATTGACAAAAGATGCTGTTGTTCTTGCGACCAGTCAAGGGTGTCCACGTCAGATTATCCGCTTTAGTCCGAAACATTATGCCTTCCAAGCTCACTTGGAATTTGATCCAGAAGCAGTCAATCTCTTGATTGCTGCAGACGGGGAAGATGTTATAGAAAAACAAAGTCAAAAATTGACCTTTGTTCAAAAACCTGAAGCCATTCGTGCTTACGATTATCGAGAAATGAATGCCAAACTCTTTACGTTTTTGGACTCATTAACAAAATAAATATAAAAGAAAGGTAGAGCATGTGTTCTAATTTGAACACGAGCGGAAAGCTCGGAAAATAGATAATCTGACTGAGAAATCAGGATTTCTCGTCAGATTCCTAATTTTCAGTCGCTTTCTGGTCGCTCTCCTAATTACTCAATAAAAAAAGAAAGGATGGGTTTACCGTATTCGCTGAACTGAATACGGGCGGAGAACTGTGTAAAAAAGATAAACTGTCTAGCATCTGCGATGCGTCGTCAGTTTCCTATTTTTACTTTGCCTCTTTAACGCCTATTCTAAAAAATAAAAAAGAAAGGTAGAGCATGTGTTCTGATTTGAACACGAGCGGAAAGCTCGGAAAATAGATAATCTGACTGAGAAATCAGGATTTCTCGTCAGATTCCTAATTTTCAGTCGCTTTCTGGTCGCTCTTTGTATCATAAACTATGTCTATCCATATTGCTGCTAAGCAGGGTGAAATTGCTGATAAAATTCTTCTTCCTGGGGATCCTCTTCGTGCGAAATTTATTGCTGAGAATTTCCTTGAAGACGCTGTTTGCTTCAACGAAGTCCGTAACATGTTTGGTTACACGGGTACTTATAAAGGTCACCGTGTATCTGTCATGGGTACTGGAATGGGAATGCCATCCATCTCCATCTATGCGCGTGAGCTGATTGTCGACTACGGTGTGAAAAAATTGATCCGTGTGGGAACGGCTGGTTCTTTGAATGAGGATGTGCATGTTCGTGAATTGGTCTTGGCACAAGCTGCCGCAACCAACTCAAACATCATCCGCAACGACTGGCCTCAATACGATTTCCCACAAATCGCTAGCTTTGATCTTTTAGACAAAGCTTACCACATTGCCAAAGACCTTGGCATGGCGACTCACGTCGGCAATGTCTTATCATCAGATGTCTTCTATTCAAACTATGGTGAAAAGAATATCGAGCTTGGTAAATGGGGTGTGAAAGCTGTAGAAATGGAAGCGGCAGCCCTTTACTATCTTGCTGCTCAACACCATGTTGATGCGCTTGCTATCATGACGATTTCAGACAGTTTGGTTAATCCAGATGAGGATACAACTGCTGAAGAACGTCAAACTACTTTCACAGACATGATGAAAGTTGGTCTTGAGACCTTGATTGCAGACTAATGGCAAAATTCCTTCATGATGAATGGCTCTACGATCTCCAAAATTATCACTACAGCCGGGCTCTGCGATCTATCAAGCAGCAGGAAGAAGTACCGGATTTGTTGGTGAGCTTACTGCAGTTAATGGCGGAGCGTCGAGAGCTTAATATCCAACCCGTCATGAATCAAAAGTTGAGAACTGAGTTGCTAGAAGCGACTGGTTTTCAGCTTTTTTGGCATGAAGATCCAGAAGACGAGCAGTTGGCCAACTACCTTTATGACTTAGAGGCGAAGTTGCGAAATGAGCAGATTATTGACTTTGTTCGTGCCGTTAGCCCAGCCATCTATCGGATCTTTATGCGATTGATTCAGTTGAAAATTCCTGATATTACCAACTATATTCATAACTCCAAAGAATCGAGTTATGACCGTTGGAAGTTTGAGAGCCTGCATGCGTCTGACAACCCTATCCTGCAGCAATTCCACAGCGAAAGTGTGGTCAATTCGTCCAGTTTGACGGAGTTGATTGCGCAGTTGGACTTGCCAGATAGCGTCAAAGTTGCGGCCCAACAATTGCGGGAGTTAGAAAAATCAGTTCGCAACCCCTTGGCCCACTTGATCAAGCCCTTTGATGAAGAAGAGCTCCATCGGACGACGGGTTTCTCTTCTCAGGATTTTATGAAGAATTTGATTGACCTTGCAAGCTACACAGGCATCCATTATGATCAAGCTAACTTTTATTTTGATCAGGCCAATGCTGTCATGGAAAAGCTACTAAAGGAGAAGTAGATGGATAAGATTGCTCAACTACAGGAGATGATTGATCAGAGTCAACGGATCGTGTTTTTCGGAGGGGCAGGAGTTTCTACAGAGTCAAATATTCCAGATTTTCGAAGCTCAGACGGTGTCTATAGTGTTCAGGTGGGGCGGCATTTGACAGCTGAGCAATTGGTCTCCCATACCATGTTTGCGCGCTATCCAGAGGACTTTTTCGACTTTTACAAGAAGTACTTGCTCTACCCAGATGCCAAGCCCAATGCTGCCCATCAGTATTTGGCTCGGCTTGAAGATACAGGTAAGCTCCAGGCAGTTGTGACACAAAATATTGATAGTCTCCATGAAATGGCTGGTTCTAAAAAAGTTTTGAAGCTCCATGGCAGCGCCGATCGCAATTACTGTACGGGTTGCCAGCGATTTTATGATTTGGAGGCCTTTCTAGCTTTAGAAGGCCCGGTTCCACACTGTCTGGACTGCGGCAAGGTGGTCAAACCTGATGTGACCCTCTACGAGGAACCTCTCGATATGGACGTCTTTAGCCAAGCAGCCCAAGCAATCCAAGAGGCTGATCTCCTGATTATCGGTGGAACTTCCCTTGTGGTCTACCCAGCGGCTAGCTTGATCCAGTATTTTCAAGGGAAGAAGCTGGTTGTCATCAATAAAACCAATATCCCTCAAGACAAACAAGCAGACCTGGTTATTGAAGGGAAAATTGGCCAAGTATTTTCACAATTAAGACAATAAAAAATATCTGAGTGAACATGAGACACTCAGATATTTTTTATTTATCAAACTTCACTTCCTCAAGCAAGTACTCGATGAATTTTTCTCCCATTTTTGAGAGAGCTGTTTTTTCATGTTTGATGTAGACCAACTCGATTGTGTCTTCGATATCAAGGGGAATGGAGACGATGTTATTTCCGTTGAGATTGCTGTTGAGGATCCCGGTCGCAATGGTGTAGCCATCCAGACCAATCAAGAGATTAAAGAGGGTCGCCCGGTCACTGACAACGATGGATTTCTTATGATGCTCTTGAGAGAGAATCTCTTCTGAGAAGTAGAAGGAGTTGTGGGTTCCTTGGTCATAGCTAAGGTATGGGAAATCTTCCAGATCTGACAAGTGGACGATCTCCTTCTTGGCAAGAGGATTGGTCTTGCTGACAAAGATATGAGGTTGCGCTGTAAAGAGGTGGGTGGCAATCAGGTGATTATCATCCAGCATCTTAGAGAGGACATCTCGGTTGTAGCTATTCAAAAAGAGTACGCCAACTTCGCTTCGGAAATTCTTGACGTCATCGATGATCTCCCAAGTTCGCGTCTCCCGTAGGAAGAGCTCGTATTTTTCCATGTCGCTTTTCTTCAATAGTGAAACGAAGGCCTCAACCACGAAGGCGTAGTGCTGTGAAGAGACACTGAAAAGCTCACGAGAACCCACAGGATTTTTATAGCGCTCGGACAAGAGGTCAATCTGCTCCACCACCTGGCGGGCATAAGAGAGGAACTCCATCCCATCGCGGGTCAAAGTGATCCCTTTAGGATTCCGGATAAAGATTTCAATTCCCATCTCATTTTCCAAGTCCTTAACGGCATTGGAAAGGCTAGGTTGCGTGATGAAGAGTTGTTTTGCGGCCTCATTCATAGAGCCGGTTTCGACGATTTTGATAATGTATTGTAATTGTTGTATTCTCATGCTTTTATTTTAACATAAAAGAGCGCGTTTTTCCCGTAAAATGTGGTCTTTCAAGGACTGTATCAGAGAATAACGCAGGCTGAGGTAGGTAATAGAAATTAGGCTAGATCAAATAGTTAAAAAATAGAAGATTGGAAACAAAATCTACATCTGGGGACTGATTTTGATGGAAAAATACAGTTTTGCCTTGCTGAAGGTAAGATCTGATTGATAGAATGGTAAAAAATTGATTGAGGAGATCTTATGAAAAAACTCGTTTCCTGGTATAAGAAAAAGGATAAGGAATTGGAAACCCATTTCACAGCTGGTCTGTTGCAGATCAATTTTGTGACCAATGCACTGATTCTATTAGCCTTTTACATCTATTTTGTTGTTAGTGAGTCGATCTATGCAATAAAGGATCCATTCGTCCAATTTAGTGTTTGGGAGATCATTGCCTTCACGATGGAGATCTTACCCTACGGTCTAACCATAGCCCTCTTTGTCCCCAATATTTTTGTTATCATTTATGGGATCGGTCGGTGGTCTAGCCTCCAGTACAAAGAAGCAGAGGAAGAAGCTCTCAAAGATCCAGATCTGTTTGAAGAGAGAGGGCCAAAGGAAGGAGAAGAGGCAAGAGAAGATGACGCATTCACAATTGAATCACCGAGTCCTAAGCCTATAAAAAAGAAAAAACAACAGCCTACCATTGTTCTTTGGTTTGGACTCTTTGGCTGCTTTCTAGAAGCGATTTTTATTTTCATTGTCAAGGATATGACCTTTTACGAATGGAATGAGCCCTTGATCAATTCTCAGAAACATGCCTTGATCTGGTCTAGAGCCTATCCGACCTTCTTCACACTGGCAGCTCTTACTTTACTAGCCTTGATTATCTATTCCTACCGGGATGCGAATTCACTATCGCCGTTAGCAAATATCTTCTGCATCAGTGGCATTCTAGGAGGAGTGGTTCTTCTCTTAGTTTTTGATAATCAACTGCAGGTAGCAAGTTTTCACACCTTTTTCTTATTGATCTATTCCTTCCATCTCTTGTGGGTTCGTATCAAGGAGTGGCAGCAAGATCGAACAGAGATAAGCTATGAGAATCGTCTACTTCAATGGCTCCATCGGCTCTTAAACCAGTCGCGTAACTGGCCTTGGCTAGCGGTCCTTGTCGCCCTTCCAACCCTTGCTCTTGTTGTCCTAGTACTCATGCTCTTTGGGCAGCAGCCTGATTCCATGATCAAGGCCTGGACCAATACAGCTGACTGGGCCTTCTCACAAAAGATCCCTCCTCAGAATCTCATCATTGATGAGCACTATCTCTGTACGGTTGCGGCTGGTGGGCATGAAAAAGTTGTCAAACCCCAACGGATGGGAGTCCGGCACGGTCATCCTGTTGTGGTGAATCGCCAGCTCTGTATTGCCAATGCCTTTGAGCAGGTGCTAGAAGAAAAGACGCCACGATTCCATCACTTCTTGCGTCGCAATTATGACCGCTATGGCTATCCCTTTGCCAAACATATCAAGAAGAAATGGGCTATGGACCTGATCTATTACCTGATGAAACCCTTGGAATGGCTCTTTTTACTGGTTCTTTATCTAGTTGATCGTAAGCCTGAAAATCGAATTGCCATGCAATACATCAAACCGATCCCAGAAGATTTTGATCCCCGTAAAGTTTCCTAAGTTACTGATTTTACTTGACAAGCGAGAAGGAGCGCGATATAATGAGACAAATTTAACCTTTAAGAGGTCCAGAGAGGCCTGCAAGGAAAGACGGAATAAAGATCAGCGGACGGAGTCTAGCTGATCGTTTGTGGGACCTTGCTTTTGCGAGGTCTTTTTTGCTGAAAGAAAGAAGAGGAAACCAATGGTCAGTGACAGTTGTAAAAAACGCTTTGGCAAAATCATGATGGAGGAGATGGAGCTCGTCGCTCAAGAAGAAATCGCTCCCCGCATCTATTCTATGATCTTGAAGGGGGAAATGGTGGCGCAGATGCTGCCAGGTCAATTCCTTCATATCCGCGTCCCTGATGGGGCCAAGCTCCTTCGCCGTCCGATTTCAATTTCTGAGATTGATCCTGAGACACAGACGTGTCGCTTGATCTACCGCATCGAAGGTGGGGGGACAGCAATCTTTTCCCAATTGCCAATCGGTAGCAAACTCAGCGTCATGGGGCCACAGGGAAATGGCTTTGATCTTACCAATCTCGGCCAAGGTCAGAAAGCCTTGATCATCGGTGGCGGTATCGGTGTTCCTCCTTTGGTCCAAGTGGCCAAACAACTCCATGAGCAAGGGGTAGAAGTTGAAGTGGTTGTCGGCTTTGCGACCAAAGAAGCCGTCATTTTGGAAGAAGAGCTTTCTCAGGTTGCTCATGTCACTGTAACGACAGACGATGGGACTTATGGCACTAAGGGCTATGTCTCAACAATTGTTGATTCGATGGACCAGGAGTTTGACGCTATCTATTCTTGTGGAGCACCTGGCATGCTCAAATATGTCAATACCAAATTCCATGACCATCCTCGCGCCTATATTTCTATGGAATCGCGTATGGCTTGTGGGATGGGTGCTTGCTATGCCTGTGTAGTGCATCTGGAAAATGAAAGTCAGGCAGCTAATAAGCGCGTGTGTGAAGACGGACCGGTCTTTGAAACCGGTACGATTGTGATGTAGGAGGACCTTATGACAGCAAATCGACTAGCCGTATCCTTACCTGGTTTAGACTTGAAAAACCCGATTATTCCGGCATCTGGCTGTTTTGGCTTTGGTCAAGAATATGCCAAATACTATGACTTAGACCTGCTTGGATCCATCATGATCAAGGCGACAACTGCTGAGGCTCGCTTCGGAAATCCGACTCCACGAGTTGCTGAGACGCCTGCCGGCATGCTCAATGCTATTGGTCTCCAAAATCCAGGCGTAGACGTGGTCCTAGCAGAGAAACTCCCTTGGTTGGCTCAACATTATCCAGATCTACCGATTATTGCCAATGTAGCTGGCTTCTCCAATGAAGAGTATGCAACGGTATCAGGCAAGATCTCGAAAGCGCCAAATGTCAAAGCAATTGAGCTCAATATCTCTTGTCCAAACGTAGACCATGGGAACAACGGTCTTTTAATCGGGCAAGTTCCTGAATTGGCCTATGCGGCTGTGAAAGCAGCGGTAGAAGCATCCTCCGTCCCTGTCTATGTCAAATTAACACCAAGTGTAGCAGACATCACGCAGGTCGCAAAAGCAGTAGAAGATGCAGGGGCGACCGGCTTAACCATGATCAATACCTTGGTTGGGATGCGCTTTGACCTCAAGACTGGTAAGCCTATCATTGCTAATGGAACCGGAGGCATGTCGGGTCCAGCTGTTTTCCCAGTTGCTTTGAAACTCATCCGCCAGGTTGCCCAATCCACTAAACTTCCGATTATCGGAATGGGAGGTGTGGATTCAGCAGAAGCAGCCATTGAAATGATGATTGCAGGAGCCTCTGCGATTGGAGTTGGAACCGCTAATTTCACCGATCCTTATGCTTGTCCAACCATCATCGAAGATCTGCCACAGGTCATGGATCGCTATGGTATTGACACCCTTGAGAACTTCCGAAAACATGTACGGGAAAATCTACTGTAAATCCTTGACTTTTCCCAAATATCGTACTACAATAAATAAAAACCTTTAAAGCAGTCCAGAGAGGCTCCTAAGGTCTAGACGGTGAATCATGGTAGTTGTTCCTACCTAATTTTCGTGTAACCTTGCCTCGTGCAAGGTTTTTTTGTAGACAAAATGATCAATCAAAAAAGGAGTAATCCATGCGTGAAGAACGTCCTATTATCGCCCTTGACTTCCCAGCTTTCGAGGATGTCAAAAACTTTTTAGAGCATTTTCCAGAAGACGAAAAATTATTTGTAAAAATCGGAATGGAATTTTTCTATGCAGTTGGTCCTGAAATTGTACATTACCTCAAAGGGCTTGGACACAGCATTTTCCTTGATTTAAAATTGCATGATATCCCAAATACAGTCAAATCAGCCATGTCCGTACTGGGGACCTTCGGAGTAGATATGGTGACAGTTCACGCAGCTGGTGGTGTAGAGATGATGCGCGAAGCCAAGGCAGCTCTTGGTGAAGGAGCTAAATTGGTAGCCGTGACCCAGTTGACTTCTACCAGTGAAGAAGACATGCGTGATTGCCAAAACATCCAAACAACGGTCCAAGAGTCTGTAGTTAATTATGCTCGCAAGGCCCAAGAAGCAGGCTTGGATGGCGTTGTCTGTTCAGCCCATGAAGTAGCCTTGATCAAGGATGCCACTTCATCAGACTTTGTCTGTGTCACACCAGGGATTCGTCCTGCTGGAGCTGAAATCGGCGACCAAAAACGGGTCATGACCCCACAAGAAGCTCATAAAATTGGATCTGACTATATTGTCGTTGGACGCCCAATCATCCAAGCAGAAAACCCATGGGACGCTTACCATGAAATTAAGAGACAGTGGAATAGTTAAGAACGTCTAAGAAGCTATGCTTCAAGACGTTCTACGGAAAGTCCGATGGGATCTTTCCTAAACTATTCACTAACTTAGTTGAAAAAAAATGATCGTTTCTTTCAACTAAGTGTCGGAATTTAAAAAGTCCTATGGGACCTTCCCTAACGCATTCACTAGATTACAGAAGAGAAAATGATCGTTTCTCTTCTGTGATCGTCGGAATAATCGGAGCCCGATAGGGCCTTCCCTAAACTATTCACTAGATTTAGAGGATAAAAATAATCGTTTTATCCTCTAAATCGTTGGAAGACTAATCGCTACTAAAGTAGCTCTACGGGAAGTCGGATGGGATCTTCCCTAACGCGTTAACTAACCTTTAATGTTGTTGTTTAAATCTAAAAATGATTTAATTCGTATATGATTAAAATCGTAAAAAAGGAGTCGTCATGTCATTAGCTAAAGATATTGCTAGCCATCTTTTGAAAATTGAAGCGGTTTATTTGAAACCAGAAGAACCTTTTACTTGGGCATCTGGGATCAAGTCCCCTATTTATACAGATAACCGTGTAACCCTCGCTTATCCAGAAACTCGTACCTTGATCGAAAATGGATTTGTAGATAAAATCAAGGAAGCTTTCCCTGAAGTGGAAGTGATTGCAGGTACAGCAACTGCAGGGATTCCTCACGGAGCCATTATTGCGGACAAGATGAATTTGCCATTTGCCTACATTCGTAGCAAACCAAAAGACCACGGTGCTGGAAACCAAATCGAAGGCCGTGTACCACAAGGTCAAAAGATGGTCGTAGTGGAAGATTTGATTTCTACTGGTGGATCTGTCTTGGATGCTGTCGCAGCTGCCAAGCGTGAAGGAGCAGATGTCCTTGGTGTCGTAGCTATCTTCACCTACCAATTGGAGAAAGCTGATAAGAAATTTGAGGAAGCTGGCGTTCAACTTGAAACCTTGTCTAACTATACAGAATTGATTCATTTGGCAGAAGAACAAGGTTACATCACTTCTGAAGGATTAGAGTTGTTGCACCGTTTCAAGGAAAACCAAGAAACTTGGCAAAATAAATAATAACACGGAAGCGTTTCTAACGCTTCTTTTTTATACTCTTTTCACTAGTTGGTGGTTAACTTGAATCTCAAAGTAAAATCCGGTATGATAGTAGTAATTGTTTTTATGGATGAAGAAAAAACTATTTTTAAGGGAGAATAAGATGACAAAAGAAGATTATTTGCAAATGAAGAAGGAATTTAAAATTAGATTTACAATTATTATCGTCCTAGGTATAATTGCTAGTGTATTTTATATTCAGATATTGCTTAGCCACTCTCGTGAAGTGCCCTTTTTTATAACCTGTCTTGGAACTCTCACCTTCATCAATCAGTCATTGATTGCACCTGTCTTTTATGAGAAAAAAGCAGCTGAGAAGGAACATCCAGAATGGAAGAATTTATCAACAAAAGGAGTAGAAATTCCTCAGGAAGAAATTCAAAAACGAAATGGGATATCGATTCTATCTTTCATCATTGTAATTATTGGTTTCTTCATGTTCTATCGTCCTCTTCCGACAACAGACGCAGGAACTGAAGTGATCAAAACCTATCGCGAGATCCAGTCTGTGCCAGAAAATTCAATAGAAAAAAGATCTAGCACAGTCTCTAATTTAACTCCGAAAGACGTTCAAACCTTGCAAGAATTGAAAGAAGAAATCGAATCCAATGCCCCATCAGATTCAAATTCACTGGATCTTAATAAAGCAAAAGATCTTGCAGAAAAAGCACAGCAACAGAATTGGTTGAAAAGAGGAGAGTAAGATGACTTTTCAAGTGGTTTGAATTCAACTAGTTTATGTGAAAGGGTAAAAAACAAATGACAGTAACAACATTCTGGCTTAGTTTGGGAATCTTGACCCTTGTTTTCTTGATCATGCTGCTTATCTTTTACACCTTGTATCGCCGTGAAATAAAAGTGAAAACAGAATCAACCGCAAAAGTTCTGGGAGAAGTAGTTGCTTTTGATTCCAAAAATCAACTGCTTATTTCTCTGCCTGTGGTGGAGTATCAAGTCGAGGGTGAAAGATACCAAAAGACCTTTACCTACGCTTATTTCAGAGAGACTTCTTCTAAGTCAAGACAAACCAATGTTTTCGATAGAACCTATGTTCTTGGGGCAGGTAAAAATCTGGATTTGCGGATGATATTCCCAATTGGGTTTCCTATGACAGTCTTTTATAATCCAGTCGACCCACAGATTGGTTTTGTCGAACGGTATGCCGGCTTAGTCGGTTTCTATAAAATCGGAATGACTCTAACGGTTGGAATTTATCTTGGGTTAGTATGCATTCTAGCTTTGTTAGGTTGAATTGTTCGGACCCATCTTAAATAAAAAGCACATTCATATATATTTGGTTGAATGAGAGGATTTTCAATGCTCACAAAAGGAACATGTTTTAATATCAGTTTGAATGGGAAAAGGCCTCTCTGGGGCTACTTTTTGTTGGTAACAGATCAAGGGGAAGAATTTATTATCAAACGCAATAGTAAAATCCCTTTCGACAGATACCGAAAAGTGTACCAGACCAGTTATTCGTTTAAAGATCAAATTTTTTCAAAGAAAGCACCAGCAAATGTTTCTTCTTTGATTGGTGTTCCATTAGGTTTATTATTAGCAAGGACATATAGAAAGATCCTTCCCATGGATCTTTTCTTTGGGAAAGCAAATCTTGATTTGAATGTTAGAGAAGGAGCGATAAATGTCCTTTTGTTTCTCTTTGCAGTTATGATCACTTTATGGTTGGTCACTATTGCCAGATATGTGCAGTTGAAATGGTTTGTTGAAAAAAATGGAGCAGAACTAGCATTAGTTGGTCAGATAAAGCCTACAGAGTATCTTCAAAAAACAGCAAATGGAACCGAGGTGTGGTGAATGCGAAAAATGAGAAAACGTCAATTGTTTGCCCTGATTTGTTTAAGCATGATAGTCCTGTTTTTAGCATATTTTGTTCAAATGCGCTTGTTTTTGGGATTGATTTTATATTTGTTGGTCGTTCTCTTTTATAGGGGCCTTGAATTCACAGAGCCTCGGGAAATAGAGTTTGATTTTAAGGATGATCGAAAATAACAATGATATTTCCCTGAACTGAATGATTTCGTACCACCCCAAAACAGCAGAAATGCTGTTTTTTTGATATAATGGACCTATGTTATCGAAAAGTAAACGTATTCTATTTGGGATGCTTCATGTTGTCATGTTGCTAGTGATGGTCCACTGGTTCTTGATCAGTGTGACCTATCTGAGAGAGATTTCATGGCTAGCCATTTTAGGTGCTGGATTGCTATTTCTGCTAGCCTGGCTGAAACGCGATGGGCTAAAGAGTGCCTTTGCTTGGTTGACTCGGCATAAAAAAGGCTTCTTGTTTGGAGCCCTTGTCTTTCAGGTGATTGTCATGGTCTGTGCGGAGCTCTTTATCCGTCGGGATGCTGCGGTTGTTTTCAAAGGGGCTTTTGATCTTCTTAAGCAATCCTCTATCACCAACTACCTCAGTCGCAATCCCAATAACATTCCGCTCTTTCTTTACGAGAAGTTTTTCTATGTCTTATTTGGCTCTAGCGGTCTGTGGGTCATGCAGGCTCTCAATATCCTCTATGTCAATCTGGGTGCAGTCCTCTTGTACAAGCTGTCCCAGAAGCATTTCAATCAAAAAACGGCTGATCTGGTCTATCTCTTCTATGTGAGCTTGATCTGTTACTCGCCGTATTTCTATTCCATGTACACGGACATTCCGCCGCTTCCTTTGATCGCTCTTCAGTTATGGTGGGCCTTGGATCTCTTGAAGGAAGACCAAGCAAGCATCTCTTGGAAGAAGATAGTTGGCTTGGGCATCTTATCTGGCCTATCCATGTTGATCCGTCCAACGACTATTATTGTCATGATTGCCTTTTGGGCTGTACTCTTCTTCAGAGGAAATTGGAAGGCCTTTGGCAAGATTGCTACGGTGACCGTGATTATGACGGGATTTGTCTTTGCAGGATTGAATACGGCGGTCAATCATCAAACAGTTGTGCCGATCTTGAAACAAGAAGGGTTGGCTAAAGGACCGCTCTTGTTTATCAATCTGGGCTTGACAGATATGGGGCACAACCAAGAAGATATGAAAGAAGGCTTGCTAGCCTATATTGATGAGGATAAGCGCTCGGATTACAACAATGGCCTCTTTAAAAAAGAAAATGTGATCAAAGAAATCAAGCGCCGTCTTAAGGAGTACGGACCGTTCGGTTTGATCGGGCATATCTACTACAAGCAATCTTTGACGGTCGCAGAAGGGACCCTAGGTTGGCTTTACCGAGATTTAGAGTATGAGAAGACACCTTATATTAATCCTCTCTATGCGCCACTGACTAAAAACAATGGTCTGGCAAAATGGGTGCGGACCTATTTCCTTAGCATTGATCGCCCGCAGTACAAGTATTATGAATTTGTGAAGCAGGTGATCTGGATCATCCTATCGGCTGGTTTGGTTGGAGCTTATCTCAAACGTCGAGATACAGATGAATTTAACTTCCTTTCCTTAGCGGTCTTTGGTGGTTTGCTCTTCTTAACCATCTTTGAAGGTGGGAAAACCCGCTACCTCATCCAATTCTTACCGCAAATTTTACTAGTCGCTTCGATCGGTCTAGCAGGATTTACCAAGAAAGAAAATACCTAAAAGCTCTGGCTTGTTTGACAGACAGAAAAAGAGGCTAGGACTTTTGTCCCAGCCTCTTTTTTATCCAGTGGATCTGCGCCAAATGTGGTATAATGGAAGGTAAGAATTTATTGGATAGCGGAGAGTTTCCATGCAGCATTCACCCTGGCATGAAGCCATCAAATCCCATCTTCCAGAAGGGTATTTTCACCAGATCAATGACTTTATGAATGAAGTCTACAGCAAAGGAGTGGTTTATCCACCGCGTGACAAGGTCTTTAAGGCCTTGCAGACGACAGAGATGGATCAGGTCAAGGTTTTGATTTTAGGCCAAGATCCCTACCATGGACCGGATCAAGCGCAGGGCTTAAGTTTTTCTGTTCCGGATCATGTACCAGCGCCGCCGTCTTTGCAAAATATTCTCAAAGAATTGCGCTCAGATATCGGAGAGAAGCGTTCCCATGATCTGACCTCTTGGGCGGAGCAAGGAGTGCTCTTGCTCAATGCCTGTTTGACAGTGCCTGCTGGTCAGGCAAATGGTCATGCTGGTCAAATTTGGGAGCCTTTCACAGATGCTGTGATCAAGGTGGTCAATGATTTGGAGGAGCCAGTTGTCTTTATCCTCTGGGGATCTTATGCCCGTAAGAAAAAGCCGCTGATTACCAACGATCGACATTTGGTCCTTGAATCAGCTCACCCAAGTCCCTTATCGGCCTACCGAGGATTCTTTGGTTCCCAACCCTTTTCAAAAACCAATCAATTTTTGAAAGAGGCGGGACGTGAGCCGATTGATTGGTTAAGATAGGAGAAAAAATGCCACAATTAGCAACGATTTGTTACATTGACAATGGGAAAGAATTTCTCATGCTGCATCGCAATAAAAAGCCCAATGATGTCCATGAAGGCAAATGGATCGGAGTTGGTGGGAAATTAGAACGCGGGGAAACCCCACAGGAGTGTGCGGCGCGTGAGATTTTTGAGGAGACGGGCCTTAGAGCCAAGCCAGTCTTGAAAGGGATCATTACCTTTCCGGAGTTTACTCCAGATTTGGACTGGTACACCTATGTCTTCAAGGTAACAGATTTTGAAGGAGAACTAATCGAGTGTAACGAAGGGACCTTGGAGTGGGTGCCTTATGATCAAGTCCTCTCAAAACCAACCTGGGAAGGGGACCACACCTTTGTCGAGTGGCTCTTGGAGGATAAACCCTTCTTTTCAGCAATGTTTCGCTATGACGGCGACCGCTTGTTAGAGTCGCATGTTGATTTTTATGAATAAAGGAGAATGCAATGGTTGTCATTAAAAATGGTCGCGTAATGGATCCCAAGACTGGCTTGGATCAAGTCTGTGATCTTCGCATTGAAGGAAAGAAAATTGTAGAGATCGCTGAGAACCTCCCAACGGATGGACAAGAAGTCCTTGATGCTACTGGTCTGGTTGTGGCACCTGGTTTGATCGATGTTCACGTGCATTTCCGCGAACCCGGTCAAACTCATAAAGAAGACATCCATACGGGTGCCTTAGCCGCAGCTGCTGGTGGTTTTACTCGAGTGGTCATGATGGCCAATACCAATCCGACCATTTCAGATATTGCGACCTTAGAGGAAGTCTTAGCTTCTGCAGCCAAGGAAAATCTTCACATTCATACGGTTGCGACGGTGACTAAGAACTTTGACGGTCAACACCTGACAGATTTTGAAGGCCTGCTTAAGGCTGGTGCAGTAGGATTTTCAGATGATGGGATTCCCCTTCAAAGCACTAAGGTTGTCCGCCAAGCTTTGGAAGAAGCTAAGCGTCTAGGAACCTTTATTAGTCTGCATGAAGAAGACCCTGAGTTGAATGGCATTCTTGGTTTGAATGAAAACATTGCCAAGGAACACTTCCATGTCTGTGGGGCGACGGGTGTAGCTGAATATTCAATGGCTGCGCGTGATGCCATGATTGCCCATGCGACAGGTGCTCACCTCCATATCCAACACCTTTCCAAGGAAGAAAGTGTCAAGGTGGTGGAATTTGCCCAAGGATTAGGTGCTCATGTGACGGCAGAAGTGGCACCTCAACACTTTTCGAAAACAGAAAGTCTGCTCTTGACTAAGGGAAGCAATGCTAAGATGAATCCACCTCTTCGCTTGGAATCTGACCGTCTAGCAGTGATTGAAGGCTTGAAGTCAGGCGTCATCTCTGTGATTGCGACTGACCACGCGCCTCACCATGCAAATGAGAAGAATGTTCCTGATATTACCAAAGCACCATCTGGCATGACTGGGCTTGAAACTTCGCTCTCTCTTGGTTTGACCTACTTGGTGCATGCTGGCCATTTAAGCCTGATGCAATTGCTTGAAAAGATGTCCTATAATCCAGCACGTCTCTATGATTTTGATGCTGGCTATATCGCAGTGGATGGACCGGCTGATTTAACCATCTTTGATCCAGAAGCAGATCGTCTGGTATCGGATCATTTCGCTTCAAAAGCTGGCAATTCACCATTTGTGGGTGAAACATTAAAAGGGAAAGTTGCTTATACAATCTGTGATGGACAAGTGATTTTTCAAGGATAAGCGATCGTATTCATATGAATCTTAAAAAAATGATGCAAGGCTTGGTTTTCTTTTTAACCAGCCTTCTTGTCTTTGTCTTTCTATTTCGTGCTCTGCTACCAACTGCATCCCCTCGTATGACCAAGCCCAAAACGGCTGCGAAAGAAATCACCTATACTTATGTAGCTCTAGGGGATTCACTGACTGAAGGAGTAGGGGATAGCACCAAGCAAGGGGGCTTCGTGCCCATTCTTGCCCAAAGCCTATCCAATGAAAATGACGGTCAGTACCAGCCTGTCAACTATGGAGTAGCTGGGAATACAAGTGCTCAGATCTTAGATCGACTCAAGAAGCAAACAGATCTTCAGAAGGATCTCAAAAAGGCGCGTGTCATGACCTTAACGGTTGGGGGAAATGACCTGCGCAAAGTCGTTGTCGATCATCTGAGTGACTTTTCCCTATCGGATATCCAAAAGCCGCTCAAGAATTATACAGCGAACCTCAAAGAAATTATTACAAAGGCCAGAAAGGACAATCCCCATCTTCCCATTTATGTAGTGGGGATCTACAATCCTCTTTACCTGAATTTTCCTGAATTAACTAATATCCAGACGGCTGTCGATCGTTGGAATGAGAGGACGGAAGAAACCATCGCGCAATTTGATCTGGTCTATTTCGTCCCGATCAATGATCTGCTTTATAAAGGAATTGATGGCAAAATGGGCGTATCAGAAGTCAGTGACGGGAAGACTACCGTTATCAATGATGCCCTGTATGAAGAGGATAGCTTTCACCCTAACAATACGGGCTATGAAAAGATGAAACAAGCAATATTGGAGAAAATCAATGCCACGAAGAAAACTTGGAGTCAAAAATAATCCCATCAACGAGAAGGTCCCCTTCCTTCAAAAAATTAATATTTGGAAATGGTTGTTTTTAGGATTGGTGAGCCTTCTCTTAGCCTTTGCTATAGTCGTGCAAGGACGCTTAGCGACGCCAAGAGAAGATGTTAGTCAGCTTCATCAAGCAGTTGGCACCAAAGATGTCAAAGTTGGAACCATGACAACGACTCGGGATCAACTCAATGATACTATCAAATCGCTACTGAAAAAATATAAGCTGTCCGACTACAAGGTCTATGCGGACAATCAGCAAATCCTATTAGAAGGGCAGTTGAGTCTCTTAGGAAAGGAGTATCCCTTATATATTTACTTCCAACCATCCAAATTGGAAAATGGGAACATCCTCTTGACGGTGAAGGATTTTTCAGTTGGAACCTTTCAAATTCCACAAAGGATGGTCTTGCAGCTCTTGAGTAAAAATAAAAATATCCCAAAATTTGTTCAGATCTCACCCAAGCAGTCTACCATCACCATTGTATTACCAGAAATCGACAATGACTTTGGAATCTATGTCAAGGCCAATACCATTGACCTCTATAATGACAAGATCGTTTTTGATTTGTATCAGAAGAAGTAGAGTAACAGGGTCTATTCAGATTGATGGAAAATTGTATTTTACATAAAACAACTAGAATGATGCTGAAAATAAAAACGATACTTACTATTAGGCTTATTCAATAAATATTGAAACTTTCCGCCGTGAGAAAAGTGCTAGAAACACTTTTGTTTCTAGCACTCGGGAGTTTTGGAACCTTAGGTCCAAAACTAAGTCATGGAACTTCTTTGAAGTTCGCTGACGTCCGTCTTCACCTAAGGAAAGTTTCTAAGATGACTTTATCTTCAATCTAACTAGAACTGAACGCTTTATTTTGTTTCTATTCAAAAAATTCAGAATATTACAGAAAATTCTTGACATTGCTTTTTCCCTATGCTAAAATACTAAACAAGACATTGAACAAAGGAGAAAGTCAAACATGAAAACAGCTAAGTTTATTCAATTTGCTTTGTTGTTGAGGTATAAGGGCTAGTGCAGAAGCATTAGTCCTGTTTGGCTTACCAAGCGGGCAAAAACATCTCGCTTGGTTAACCGAGTGAGATGTTTTTCTTTATATCCACTACATAGAAATGAGGAGACCCTATGCGTAAAGTTGAATTTTTAGATACCAGCCTTCGGGATGGTGAACAGACTCCGGGAGTTAATTTCTCTATCAAAGAAAAGATTGCTATTGCCAAACAATTGGAAAAATGGGGTATTTCTGCTATTGAAGCAGGTTTTCCAGCGGCTAGTCCGGATTCCTTCACAGCTGTACAGGAAATTGCAAAGGTCTTGACCAAGACAGCCGTAACTGGCCTAGCTCGTTCTGTCAAATCAGATATTGATGCTTGTTATGAAGCCTTGAAGGATGCTAAGTATCCACAAATTCACGTCTTTATCGCAACCAGTCCCATTCACCGGGAGTTTAAACTCAACAAGACAAAGGAAGAAATCCTTGAAACGATCAAAGAACACGTTTCTTACGCTCGCTCAAAATTTGAAATTGTTGAATTCTCTCCCGAAGATGCAACTCGGACAGAATTGGATTTCCTCTTGCAAGTCGTACAGACTGCAGTTGATGCTGGTGCTAGCTACATCAACATTCCTGATACAGTCGGTTTCACGACACCAGCGGAGTACGGTGCCATTTTCAAATACTTGATTGACCATGTCAAGACAGATCGCGAGATTATCTATTCCCCTCATTGCCATGATGACCTAGGAATGGCAGTGGCCAATAGTCTCGCTGCTGTTAAAAATGGTGCCCGTCGTGTCGAAGGAACCATTAATGGAATCGGTGAACGGGCCGGCAATGCGGCGCTTGAAGAGGTAGCGGTTGCTCTCAATATCCGTGAAGATTATTACCAAGTTGAAAGTCCGATTGTCCTTAATGAAACCATCAACACTTCTGAGTTGGTTTCTCGTTACTCTGGTATTCCAATTCCTAAAAACAAGGCGGTTGTTGGTGGCAATGCCTTCTCACACGAGTCTGGGATCCACCAAGACGGAGTTCTTAAAAATCCTCTTACCTACGAAATCATTACGCCTGAGTTGGTGGGTGTTAAGAGCAATAGTCTCCCTCTTGGAAAATTGTCTGGTCGACATGCCTTTGTCGAAAAACTGCATGAGTTGGGACTGGAATTTACAGAGGAAGACATCAAGCCATTGTTTGCTAAGTTCAAATCTCTGGCAGACAAGAAACACGAGATCACAGATGCCGATATCCGCGCCCTTGTTGCCGGTACAGCAGTGGAAAATCCAGAAGGATTCCAATTTAACGATCTCCGCTTAACCACCAATGCAGATGAAACGATTACAGCGGCGGTTAGCCTCAGCAATGAAGAAGGGGAAGTGCTTGAGTTCCTTGCCAATGGTCAAGGGTCGGTTGAAGCGATCTTTAATGCGATTGATAAATTCTTCAACCAAACGGTTCGCTTGACCTCATACAATATCGATGCAGTGACTGATGGGATCGATGCCCAAGCCCGTGTCTTGGTATCCGTGGAAAATGTTGATACCGATACGATTTTCAATGCCTCTGGTTTGGACTTTGACGTATTGAAAGCCTCTGCCATCGCTTATATCAATGCTAACACGCTGGTTCAAAAAGAGAATGCGGGTGAGATGGGACGAGCTGTCTCCTACCGTGATCTTCCACAAGCCTAAGAGGAACTGAATATGACAAAGAAAATTGTAACACTTGCAGGAGATGGGATTGGCCCTGAGATCATGGCAGCTGGACTAGAGGTCCTTGCAGCCGTCGCTCCCAAAATCGGCTTTGATTATAGTCTAGAAGACAAACCTTTTGGGGGTGCTGGAATTGATGCCGCTGGCCACCCACTTCCCCAAGATACTCTAAAAGCAGCTAAAGGAGCGGATGCTATTCTTCTCGCAGCCATCGGGAGTCCTGAGTATGACAATGCTCCTGTTCGTCCAGAACAAGGCCTGCTCGCTATTCGCAAGGAATTAAATCTCTTTGCCAATATTCGTCCTGTACGGATTTTTGACGCCTTGAAACACTTGTCTCCTTTGAAACCAGAGCGTATCGAGGGTGTCGACTTCGTGGTCGTACGTGAATTGACAGGTGGGATTTACTTTGGAGAGCATATCTTGAAAGAAGATATAGCGCGCGATATCAATGATTACAGTGCAGAAGAAATCCGTCGGATTATGCGCCAAGCCTTCAAGATCGCGCAAGGACGTGGTAAGAAAGTGACCAGTATCGATAAGCAAAATGTTCTGGCAACGTCTAAATTGTGGCGCCAAGTGGCAGAAGAAGTTGCTAAAGAATTTCCAGATGTGACCTTGGAGCACCAGCTTGTCGATAGTGCGGCCATGATCATGATTACCAATCCAGCCCGCTTTGATGTCGTAGTGACAGAGAATCTATTTGGAGATATCTTATCTGACGAATCGAGTGTCCTTCCTGGAACACTAGGCGTGATGCCATCTGCCAGTCATTCTGACCAAGGACCAAGTATGTACGAACCGATTCATGGTTCAGCACCAGATATTGCAGGTCAAGGCATTGCCAATCCGATTTCCATGATCCTCTCTGTTGCCATGATGCTCCGAGACAGTTTTGGAGAAACAGCAGGTGCAGAAATGATCGAAGAAGCTGTCAATCAAACCTTGAATCAAGGAATCTTGACACGGGATCTAGGTGGTCAGGCTTCTACTGCAGAGATGACTGCAGCCATTATTGGGAATCTCTAAGATGACTTGGAGAGATCGCTGTTTAGTGCTAATCGCAATTTGGAATAGTATCGTATTTCTGACCTATGGCTTAGATAAACGAAAAGCTATCCAAAACAGGTGGCGGATTCCTGAAAAGGTCCTGTTACTCGAGAGCTGGGTGCTTGGTGGATTCGGAGCTCTACTAGGCGGATATCTCTTTCACCACAAGGTGCGGAAATGGTATTTTCAAGCTAGCTGGTGGGGCAGTAGCCTACTTTTAGCAGGTGCCCTCTTTCTAATCCTTCAATGGATTTCCTAACAAGAAGATAAAAGGAGAAAGACGATGAGTGGAAAATCAATCTTTGATAAACTTTGGGACCGCCATGTTATTACAGGAGTGGAAGGGCAACCCCAACTCATGTATGTGGACCAACACTACATCCACGAAGTGACGAGTCCGCAAGCCTTTCAAGGATTACGGGACGCAGGACGCAAGGTTCGACGACCCGATTTAACCTTTGGAACCTTTGATCACAATGTTCCAACGGTCAATATTTTTGATATTCGAGATGTGATTTCAAAAGCCCAGATTGATAAATTAGCTGAGAATGTGGTGGACTTTGGGATTGATCATGCTGCCCATGGTTCTGCTAAGCAAGGAATCGTTCATATGGTGGGCCCTGAAACCGGTCGGACCCAGCCTGGGAAATTTATTGTCTGTGGAGACAGCCATACCGCAACCCACGGAGCCTTTGGTGCCATTGCCTTTGGGATTGGAACCAGTGAAGTGGAGCATGTCTTTGCTACCCAAACCATCTGGCAAGTCAAACCCAAGAAAATGTTGGTTGAATTCACCGGAACCCCACAAAAAGGGATCTATTCAAAGGATTACATCCTAGCTTTGATAGCGCGCTACGGTGTTGCTTGTGGAGTTGGCTATGTCGTAGAGTATCGGGGAGAAGCAATTGATCGCTTGACCATGGAAGAACGCATGACCATCTGCAATATGTCGATCGAGTTCGGGTCCAAAATGGGGATCATGAATCCAGATGAGACGACCTTTGACTACCTCCGGGGACGCGAATGTGTGCCAGATGATTTTGAGGCCGCAGTAGCTGATTGGAAGACTCTGGTTAGTGATGACGACGCCGTTTATGATAAGGTCATCCGTATGGATGTATCTGATCTTGCTCCGATGGTGACTTGGGGAACCAACCCTTCTATGGGAGTGGACTTCGAGACTCCTTTTCCAGAGATTCGCGACATGAATGATGAACGGGCTTATCATTATATGGATCTAGAACCTGGTCAAAAACCAGCAGACATTGAATTAGACTATATCTTTATCGGTTCTTGTACCAATGCGCGTCTCAGCGATTTGGAGTTGGCAGCCAAGTTTGTGAAAGGCAAAAAAATTGCGCCAAACTTAACTGCTATTGTGGTACCTGGCTCTCGTCCGGTTAAGCAAGCTGCCGAAAAATTAGGCTTAGACAAGATCTTCATGGATGCGGGCTTTGAATGGCGTGATCCAGGATGCTCCATGTGTCTAGGAATGAACCCAGACAAGGTTCCAGATGGGGTCCACTGTGCTTCTACTAGCAACCGGAACTTTGAAGATCGTCAAGGATTTGGAGCCAAGACCCATCTCTGTAGCCCAGCAATGGCCGCTGCAGCAGCAATAGCTGGTCGCTTTGTCGACGTGCGCCAAATGCCGGAAGTCGAGTAAAAGGAGGAAGCATGGAGAAATTTACCAGTTATACGGGAACTACGGTTCCCTTGATGAACGATAATATTGATACTGACCAAATCCTCCCCAAGCAATTCTTAAAGCTGATTGATAAAAAAGGTTTTGGGAAATACCTCATGTATGCTTGGCGCTATTTGGATGACCAATATACTGAGGATCCAGATTTTATCTTTAACAAGCCAGAATACCGCAAGGCGACCATTTTGATCACTGGTGACAATTTTGGGGCCGGTTCCTCTCGGGAGCACGCAGCCTGGGCTTTAGCTGATTATGGCTTTAAAGTCGTTATCGCTGGATCTTTTGGAGATATCCATTACAATAATGAGCTTAATAATGGCATGCTGCCGATTGTCCAACCACTTGAGGTTTGTCAACAATTGGCAAGTTTGAAGCCGACAGATCCAGTGACGGTGGATTTGGAAGAGCAGAAGATCATCTCGCCTGTAGGAGAGTTTCGCTTTGAGATCGATCAAGATTGGAAGCACAAATTGCTCAACGGGTTGGATGATATCGGGATTACACTTCAGTATGAAGACTTGATCGCAGCTTATGAGAAGAACAGGCCAGCTTACTGGCAATGATAAAATTGTATACTGAATTACGAATTTTCTGAAAATATATTGAATTTGAGACTGTTTTTTGATACAATACTAAAAAGAATAGAAAAGGAAAGAGACTTATGACAAAACACATTCAATGGGACGGACAACTTTCACAAGAAGGATTTGATATTCTAAATGGAGAGGGTGGCTGTATCGTCTGCCCTACCAAAGTTGGCTATATCATCATGACCAGTGACAAGGCTGGCTTGGAACGTAAATTCGAAGCCAAAGAACGCAACCGCAACAAACCAGGTGTGGTTCTTTGCGGAAGCATGGACGAACTTCGTGCCCTTGCGCAATTGAATCCTGAAATCGAAGCCTTCTACCAAAAACATTGGGATGAAGATATCTTGCTTGGTTGTATCCTTCCTTGGCGTGAAGATGCCTATGCAAAATTGCAAGCCTTCGGAGATGGACGTGAAGAACTCATGACAGACGTTCGTGGAACTTCATGCTTTGTCATCAAATTTGGTAAAGCTGGTGAGCAAATTGCCAAAGAAATGTGGGAAAAAGAAGGTAAGATGGTTTACGCTTCTTCAGCCAACCCTTCCGGTAAAGGAAACCGCGGGAAGGTCGAAGGAATCGGTGAACGTATCGAAGGTGCCGTGGACTTGATCATCGAAGCAGATGATTATGTAGCTTCTATCCAACCAGACAAGACCATTGAAACTCGCTATGAACAAGGTGTGATGGTCTCTATGGTTGATGCCGAAGGAAAACTGATTCCAGAACAAGGAGCAGGTAGCCGTTCTGTCAATACTTGTCCAGTTGTGATCCGTAAAGGATTGGATATCGATAAGATCATGATGCACTTATCTGATCATTTCAACTCTTGGAACTACCGCCAAGGGGAATACTATTAAGAAACAGAAAAAAGCATTCCATTTGGGATGCTGTTTTTGTGAAAGGTTAAAAGATGGTATAATAGAGTCAAACGATGTTCCATTAGAAGAGGAGTTAGTATGGTCTCCAGAAAAGCATTTATCGACAAAGCCAATCAGGAAGGTTTTTCCTTCAACATCCAAATCCCATGGTGGCGGTACAATAACTTCAAGTCATTGGTTTGGAGAAAAAGGCTCTCTGAGGAGCAACTCTATCAGATTTTTCTTTTACTTTGTAGAGAGGTAGAACACCGGCAAATGAAAGTAGTAGCGGATAAGAGGAAGTATCAGACTGGATTTTATGTAGCTGCATGCAATGGTCGGGAGTTTCGCTTTGAGTTTGTATTCAAAAAGAATCAACAACTAAGAGTTTTTAATCTATTTGAGACAGTCAATGGTCGGAAGAAACTAACCTTGATGGATTTGCTTGATTACATAATGGATTGACGATTTATAGAAACAATAAGGGTTCACTACAGATTGATAAAAGAAAGAGTGGTTCTATGATTTCAAGAGATGCATTTTTAGAAAGAATCAATCGGGAGGGATTTTCATTTAGCATTGAAATCCCGCGCAGAAATTTTTCGGATTTTAAATCATTGGTTCGGAGAAGAAGAATTTCAGAAGTAGACCTCTATCAGCTGTTTTACAACTATTGTCAGGAACTAGAAAATTGTCTGAAAGAAGCAGGAGAGAAACGACGCTTGCTCTTCAATAAATTTCCAGTTAGCCCTGTTCATGATAAATATAAAACAAAATTTGATACAGTGGCACCCAATGGACGCCAATTTCGCTTTGAGTTTGTTTTTAGCAATGACAATCGTTTAAAAGTTTATCACATGATCGAAACTGTTAATGGTCGTAGGAGAAAAACTCCTATGGAAATATTGATGGACTTAGTCGATGCTTTATAATGAGGATCTGTTCAAAAGTATAAGGAGAATCCAATCAAAAAAACTAGAGCGCAGGCTCTAGTTTTTTGGTTGTTGGTGGGTGATGTTCTTTCCCCAAGGGATGAGATTTTCTTTTTTCTCTTTGATTCGTTGGATATTGTCTTTGTGACGAAGAATGATCAAGGTCGCTAAGGCCAAGACAATGACTGTAAAAAGCGGATCATAACCGTGCAAGATCCATCCAGTCAAGGGGAGAAGGAGGACAGATAGAATGGCGAGTAGCGCAACGGTAACACTCGAAAACGAGATCATACTGGTTAAATACAGGCTGGCTACAAAATACACAGCTAAAATTAGTAGTAGGATAGGCGAGAAGCCAAGTAAGACACCAGCACTTGTCGCCACTGCTTTTCCCCCCTTGAATCCAGCAAAAATTGGAAAAGTGTGGCCTAAAACAGCTAAGAGACCAAAGACCATCGGTGAGATCCCTTGAATTCCGAAGAAAGTCGGAAGGAGAACGGCTAAAGTCCCTTTTAAGAAATCAATCGCAAAGACGATGATCCCAGCTTTCTTCCCTAAAATCCGAAAGGTATTGGTCGTTCCTGTATTGCCCGAGCCATGTTCCCGTAAATTAATATTGAAAAAGATTTTCCCAATCCATAATCCCGAAGGAATGGAGCCTAATAGATAGGCTAAAATTAAAACACTTATTTCTTTTATCATACTTTCATTATAACAAAAAGCCATCAATAGAAAAAGCAATTTTTTGAGTTCAAGTGTGACATCTGAAGAAAATGCTCAGCCAGCATTTTATACTGAGATATAGAAATCTCCATATAAAGAGAAAAAATTTTGCAAAATTTCCTAAAAAACTGTAATATAGAAAAGATGAACAAACAGGAGGTTCCTTGTGGCAAAAAAGGAAATCAATATTAATAATTATAATGACGATGCCATTCAGGTACTAGAAGGGTTGGATGCAGTCCGTAAACGTCCAGGAATGTATATCGGATCGACCGATGGAAACGGCTTGCATCACATGGTCTGGGAGATCGTTGACAATGCGGTCGATGAAGCCTTGTCTGGCTTTGGCTCACAAATCGATGTCACGATTAATAAAGATGGTTCTCTATCGGTAGAAGACCAGGGACGTGGAATGCCGACTGGGATGCATGCTATGGGCAAACCAACCGTTGAAGTGATTTTTACGGTCCTCCACGCCGGAGGGAAGTTTGGTCAAGGAGGCTATAAGACATCTGGAGGTCTTCACGGAGTGGGATCTTCTGTCGTCAATGCCCTTTCTAGTTGGCTGGAGGTAGAAATTACCCGTGATGGAGCTGTCTACAAGCAACGCTTTGAAGATGGCGGGAAGCCTGTCACTACTCTTGAGAAGATAGGATCGGCTCCCAAATCTAAGACAGGGACCAAGGTCACCTTCATGCCGGATCCAACCATTTTTTCAACGACGGATTTCAAATTTAATACCATTGCTGAGCGGATCAAAGAATCAGCCTTCTTGCTTAAGGACGTGACGCTGACGCTGACCGACCTTCGTAAGGAAGAAGATAACCATGTGGCCTTTCATTATGAAAATGGTGTCCAAGATTTTGTAGAGTACTTGAACGAAGATAAGGAAACTTTGACACCTGTTCTCTACTTTAGTGGCGAATCAGATGGTTTTCAGGTAGAAGTAGCCATGCAATACAATGATGGTTATTCAGATAATATCTTGTCCTTCGTAAATAATGTCCGCACCAAAGATGGGGGAACCCACGAGACAGGTCTGAAGACAGCCATTACCAAGGCCATGAATGACTATGCAAGAAAGACAGGACTTCTCAAGGAAAAAGACAAAAATCTGGAAGGATCAGACTACCGCGAAGGTTTGTCGGCTGTTCTTTCGATCTTGGTTCCAGAAGCTCATTTGCAGTTTGAAGGACAAACCAAAGACAAATTAGGAAGTCCCTTGGCTCGTCCAGTCGTTGATAGCATTGTTTCTGATAAATTGACCTTCTTCCTCATGGAAAATGGAGAGTTGGCTTCTAATCTCATTCGCAAGGCTATTAAGGCCCGGGATGCGCGTGAAGCAGCTCGAAAAGCGCGGGATGAAAGCCGAAATGGCAAGAAGAGCAAAAAGGACAAAGGACTTTTATCTGGTAAATTGACACCAGCCCAGTCTAAAAATCCTAAGAAAAATGAACTCTATCTAGTCGAAGGAGACTCTGCTGGCGGTTCTGCCAAACAAGGACGGGACCGTAAGTTCCAAGCGATTCTCCCTCTTCGTGGGAAAGTTCTCAATACTGAAAAGGCCAATATGAGTGATATCCTCAAGAACGAGGAAATCAACACCATGATCTACACCATTGGTGCAGGAGTTGGGGCAGATTTCTCAGTGGAAGATGCCAACTACGATAAGATTATTATCATGACCGATGCGGATACCGATGGTGCCCACATTCAGACCTTGCTCCTAACTTTCTTCTATCGCTATATGCGTCCCTTGGTCGAAGCAGGACGTGTCTATATCGCCATGCCTCCTCTTTACAAGATGTCTAAAGGCAAAGGGAAGAAAGAAGAAGTGGCTTATGCCTGGACAGACAGTGAATTGGAAGACCTACGTCGGACCTTTGGTCGTGGGGCAACCCTCCAACGGTACAAAGGGTTGGGGGAGATGAATGCGGATCAGCTTTGGGAAACCACCATGAACCCAGAAACCCGCACCTTGATCCGTGTCACCATTGATGATCTAGCTCGTGCAGAACGCCGCGTCTCCGTCCTCATGGGGGATAAGGCGGCACCACGTCGTCAATGGATTGAAGACAATGTTAAGTTTACGCTGGAAGAAAATGGGGTGTTTTGATTATGGAAAGATTTAGTAATTCAATAGATAATGTTAAAGATTTTGTTATTAAATTAATTTTAAATGATAGTCAGAGGGAATCGTATCTTTCCTATACAAATAAAAGTTCTCTTAGAATACTTGATAATAATGAATTTCTGAAAGATGGTTTACGTTATAAAGTACCTTTATATTTGTATTGTGCAGCGGGAAATTTTTTTGTTGCTCTGATATTATTTTTAACTATTCCGATTGGACTAAATAGAATTGATAATGTAAATCATATTCTTAGTGTAATCTTATTTACATTATCACTTTTGTTAATAATTTTTTTAATTTTTAATGCCTATATTTTTTTTGGAATGATTCCTTGGCGTTGGTATAATCAATTACGTATTGTAATTAGTTTTATACTTATTTCTTTAATTTGTTGTAGTTTAGTTTTTGTCCCCTTCCTTTCTACAAATAACTTATTTCAGAATCTTTTTCAAGAATTTGATTTGAATAAATTATTTGATAATAAAATATGGAATTTTTGGTTACTTGCTATCTTACTATTTTTTATTTCTTGTTTATCTTCATATTTATTTTTTAAAAAGCAAAACACTTTCGATTTAGAAGATATTAAATCTGAAAATGAAGTATTACTAATAATTCTATCAATTCCTACTTTCATCATTGGAGTTGATATTGAAAAAGTAAGGCCAATCGGATTCATTCTTTTGACACTAGTAATTCACACTGTATTTACCTCGATGTATATTTCTTATCGTCTTTCTAAAAATTATAAAAAAGCTGATAAATTATTCCAAAGAGAATTACTTTCAGCTACTCCTAATTATACTAATTTAAAAGATTGCTACTATCACGGTGGTGAAGAATATAAAGATAAACTACTAAGTACTGAAAAATTATTACGGATAATCAAGCAAAATGAAGAATGCTAGGAAGTAATAAAGATATTAATTAATCCAAATACTAATACTAACAGATCATGTATAAACAAGTTTTGGATTTATAGTCTGTATATTATCGAGTAAATGGGCTTAATGACTCAATAATTATTTAATTAACTTTTTAAGACACATCTCTATTTTATTTATATTTTTTCAACGTACAGCATTGTTGGAAGTATATTTTTTCCTAAGTTCCCAATAAATTTTCGCGAAAAGTTGAAAGAACTGAAATAGTTTCAAAGAAATATATAATAAGATGTTACATTATATAACACTCAATATACAGTTCTTTATTTTATAAAACTAAAATTAATACAATTGATTGTATCAAAATGAGAACTGAAAATGAACTGATGAATCTGATTTTGCAAATAGCTGATACTCTTGAAGTAGAAGCAATTGCTTTATCCGGATCACGAACTCATCCTTGGACGCCCAAAGATTAGTTTCAAGATTATGATGTGGTCTATATTGTTGAGAATCTGGAGGACTTGATATCTGATTTATCTTGGCTAGACCAGTTTGGAATACGGCTGATTGAACAGCACAATGTCCTTGAACACCGTCGTCTTTACCTCATGCTCTTTGAAGATGGGAATCGTATTGATTTAACCCTCTCCCCAAGGAGTATATCCTAGAGTGGGTGGACAGCGAAACAAATTTTGAAGTTATAAAAGACGACAATGGCTTGTTTGAAGCGTATCCGCCTAATCCTAAGCGCTATTGGACTGCTCCGCCCTCCGAAGAGGAATTTATAGCATCCTGCAATGAATTTCGGTGGGTGTCAGCCTACGTTGTCAAAGGAATTTGTCGCAAGCAAATCATTTATGCAACGGACCATCTCTACGGTATTTGTCAGCAAGAGTTGTTAAAAGTCTTGGCTTGGCAGGTAGCAAGGAAGCTTACGACAAACTCAGCGAATTTTTCAAAAATTATGCTGGGCTAACGAGTATGAGCTACGAGAAAGAGACAGAAGCTGTTAACCATTTGCTCAAGGAGCTAAAAGATACTGACTACCAAACTGCGCTTGCAACCCTGCATTTGACAACTCATGTAGAAACTTTGACAAAGGCGCAGGCTCAGTTTGAGAAAGCCTATAAGGAGCGCTTGACTGAGCAAAAGGGCAAGGAACCTAGTCAAAACAAGGAAGTCCGAGCGAAACTGCAAGAAATCTATGACTTCCTTGTGGATTTTACTGCAATCAACGCTTATGCTTATCCAGATAAAAAGCAGTATTCCGATCTCCGTGACCATCTCAACGCTATCCGTAGTCGCTATAAAAAACGCAAACCTGATATGAAGGTAACGGAAGCAGTGGGGAGTGTTAATTAAGTCTGACAGATTTGGAGGAATAGAAGATGATTATCAGACCTGCAATCAGAAAAGATTGTCAAGCTATTTATAGCCTTTATCAAAGTGAAAAATGGATTTCTTTTACAGAGGAAAAAGTGACATCTCTATTTTCAACAAATCTGTCTCATTACTTGGTGCTTGAAGAGAACCAGAAAATCCTTGGCTTTGCCCGTTATCTGACGGATGAAGTGCTGACGACCTTTTTAGCTGAAATAATTATTGATAAATCCCACCGCAGAAAAGGACTGGGACAGCAGCTGATTGAGGAGATCCACAAAAAATATCCTTTGACACGGATTGAATTAATATCTGAAGCAGATGGATTTTATCGGGCAATAAGTTTTAAGCCTGTTGGTACAGGATTTAGAAAATCTGAATGAAAGGAGACAGCCAATGACGCTTGACAACAAACTGGTTTTGACAGATTCGCTTGAACTAGCATTGAAAAAGTTCCAGCAGACAGTCCGCTTTATAGACATGTCCTATACAGAATCAAGAGTTTCCACTAAAAAGCAGGTATTCCCATGAGAACTGAAACTGAGATGTTTGATGTGATTTTGCAAACCGCAAAAGTTCTACAGGTCGATGCAGTCGCCATGTCCGGCTCGCGGACAAACCCAAAGGCTCCCAAGGACGAGTTCCAAGATTATGATGTAGTCTATATAGTCGATAATCTAAAATATTTGCTTTCTAATTTATCTTGGCTGGACCAGTTTAGTAAACGCATCATTGAGCAAGAAGTTGCTCTAGGACACCGTCATCTTTATCTCATGCTCTTTGAAGATGGCAATCGCATCGATTTGACCCTCTGCCCCAAAGAGTACATTCAAGAGTGGGTGGACAGTGAAGCAAATTTTGAAGTTATAAAGGACGACAAAGGCTTGTTTGAAGCCTATCAGCTTAATCTGAAGCGCTACTGGACCGCTCCGCCTACTGAAGAGGAATTTGTAGCCACCTGCAATGAATTTTGGTGGGTATCGGCTTATGTCGTAAAGGCCATTCGAAGAAATCAGCTGATCTATGCGACTGATCACCTCTATGGCATTTGCCAGCAAGAATTGCTCAAGGTCTTAGCTTGGCAGGTGACAAGCTATAGGGGAGTAGTTGACATCGGAAAGAACTACAAGTACCTCTTCCACTATCTACCAGCTGAGCAAGAGAAGGAGTTCTCAGCTTTGCTTGATTTATCTAGTTTCGATAAAATCACTCATTCTTTATTTGCTACCATGGGGCTATTCAATCGAGAAGCTCAAATTCTGGCTCAAAAGATGGGATTTACTTACGATATGGAAGTTGCAGAGAAAATGATTTCTTATGCTAAAGAGAAACTTTCTAATCATTAATGAATCTATTTTAAACATCAGAAAGGAACGTTTGGTTACTTGGTGTGACTGAATTCCTTTTTCTACAAAAGACTACTCAACATTCTTTGAAAGGAGTTGAACACGCCCTGAGTGCTGTGTGAAAAAGATAAATTTCTAATTTTCACTTTGTATTTTACGGGCTTTGTATCTTATATGAGTAATATCCAGAATATGTCCTTGGAGGACATCATGGGGGAGCGCTTTGGTCGCTACTCCAAATACATTATTCAAGAACGGGCTCTTCCTGATATTCGGGATGGCTTGAAACCTGTTCAACGGCGGATTCTTTATTCTATGAATAAGGACGGCAATACCCATGACAAGGGCTACCGTAAGTCTGCCAAGTCTGTCGGAAATATCATGGGGAATTTCCACCCTCACGGGGACAGTTCCATCTACGATGCCATGGTCCGCATGTCTCAGGACTGGAAGAACCGTGAGATTTTAGTTGAAATGCACGGAAACAATGGTTCCATGGACGGTGATCCACCAGCAGCCATGCGTTATACCGAGGCGCGTTTATCTGAAATTGCAGGATATCTCCTGCAAGATATCGAAAAGAACACAGTACCATTTGCCTGGAACTTTGACGATACAGAAAAAGAGCCAACTGTTTTGCCTGCAGCCTTTCCAAACCTCTTGGTCAATGGAGCTACAGGGATTTCAGCTGGTTACGCGACTGATATTCCGCCACACAACCTTGCAGAAGTCATCGATGCCGTGGTCTACATGATCGACCATCCATCTGCCAAGGTAGACAAGCTCATGGAGTTTCTACCTGGACCTGATTTCCCAACGGGTGCCATTATCCAAGGGCGAGACGAGATCAAGAAAGCCTATGAAACAGGTAAGGGACGGGTGGTTGTCCGCTCTAAGACAGAAATCGAGCAACTCAAAGGTGGTAAGCAGCAAATCGTGGTTACCGAAATTCCTTATGAGATCAACAAGGCTGTTTTGGTCAAGAAGATCGATGATGTTCGTGTCAACAACAAGGTTGCCGGTATCGCTGAGGTTCGAGATGAGTCTGACCGAGATGGGCTTCGCATTGCCATTGAGCTCAAAAAAGATGCCAATGCAGACTTGATCTTGAACTACTTGTTCAAGTACACAGACTTGCAGGTCAACTACAACTTCAATATGGTGGCGATTGACAATTATACCCCTCGTCAAGTGGGGATTATACCGATTTTCTCTAGCTACATTGCACACCGTCGGGATATCATTGTCGCTCGCTCGCGCTTTGATAAGGAAAAGGCAGAACGACGTCTCCACATCGTAGAAGGCTTGATCCGCGTCATTTCCATCCTCGATGAAGTCATCGCCTTGATCCGTGCTTCTGATAATAAGGCAGATGCTAAAGAAAACCTCAAGGTCAGCTACGATTTCACGGAAGAACAAGCAGAAGCTATTGTTACCTTGCAATTGTACCGCTTGACCAATACCGATATCGTCACCTTGGAAGAAGAGCATGCCAGTCTCAAGGAGCAAATCGCGACCTTGGCAGCCATCATTGGGGATGAACGGACCATGTTCAACCTCATGAAGAAGGAATTGCGTGAAGTCAAGAAGCTCTTTGGAAATCCGCGTCGCAGTGAATTGCAAGACACTGCTAAAACGATCGAGATTGATACAGCTAGTCTCATTGTTGAAGAGGAAACCTTCGTCAGCGTAACCCGTGCTGGATATATCAAACGGACCTCGCCTCGTTCTTTCAATGCATCAACACTGGAAGAAGTCGGTAAGCGAGACGATGACGAGTTGATTTTCGTAGAGCCTGCTAAGACCACTCAGCATCTCTTACTCTTTACCAACTTGGGGAATGCCATTTATCGACCAATTCACGAATTAACAGATACCAAGTGGAAGGATATCGGAGAGCACCTCAGTCAAACTTTAACCAATTTCGAGCAAGAGGAAGAAATTCTCTTTGCGGAGATTGTGGATCAGTTTGAAGGAGTGACTTACTTTGCAGCAACTCAACAAGGACAAATCAAGCGCTTTGAACGCAAGGAATTGAGCCCATGGCGGACTTATCGTTCTAAATCGACTAAGTATGCTAAGCTAAAAGATCAAGACGACCGTATCGTAGCAGTTGCGCCAGTTGTCCTTGAAGACATCATGATTATTACTAAAAATGGGTATGGGTTGCGCTTCAATATTGAGGAGGTCCCTGTCGTAGGAGCCAAAGCAGCAGGGGTCAAAGCCATTAACCTGAAAGACGGAGATCAAGTTGCTGCCGCCTTTAAGTCGACAACTCCAAGCATGTACATTCTGACTCAACGAGGCAGTCTCAAACGGATGTTACAAGACGATATTCCTGTGACCAGTCGGGCTAAACGGGGACTACAGGTCTTGCGTGAGTTGAAAAATAAACCACACCGTGTCTTCAAGGCAGGTCCAGTCTTCACTGACCAGGGAGATTTTGATCTCTTTACGAGCCAAGAAGAAGTGGCAGAACAAAATCAAATCCTTCAGATCACTTCTACAACAGGTCAGGTGACAGAAGTTGATTTGACACAATTAAGCATTTCTGAAAGAACAAGCAATGGATCCTTTGTCAACGATACCATTTCGGATCAAGAAGTTTTTTCAGCTACTATCAAATAAAAGAAAGCGTCGGTCCATTCTAGGACTGACTTTCTTTGAAAATAAATTTTCTGAAAATTGAAAATTTCGCTTGAAATTCTCATGAATTGGTGTACAATAGTGTACATAGATTGAGAAACTGAATCGACCTGCATCAGATCGACTAGGAATAGAAAGAATTAAAAGGAGCACTATCATGACAGTATCACTTGATTGGGAAAACCTTGGCTTTTCATATATGAATTTACCTTATCGCTATTTGGCACATTATCGCAATGGAGCTTGGGAAAAAGGGGAATTGACAGAAGATGCGACCTTGCATTTGTCCGAATCCTCTCCAAGTTTGCATTACGGTCAGCAAGCCTTTGAAGGGTTGAAAGCCTACCGTACAAAAGATGGAAGCGTCCAATTGTTCCGTCCAGATCAAAATGCCAAACGTTTGCAACGTACAGCAGATCGTTTGTTGATGCCTCAAGTTCCAACAGATATGTTTGTAGATGCTTGTAAGGCAGTGGTAAAAGCCAATGAAGAGTACGTTCCACCATATGGTACTGGTGCAACACTTTATCTTCGTCCACTTTTGATTGGGGTTGGTGATATTATTGGTGTGCATCCAGCAGATGAGTATATCTTTACCATCTTTGCCATGCCTGTCGGTAACTACTTTAAAGGTGGTTTGGTTCCAACGAACTTCTTGATTCAAGATGAGTATGACCGTGCTGCACCACATGGTACAGGGGCTGCAAAAGTTGGTGGGAACTACGCAGCGAGTATGTTGCCAGGTAAGATTGCGCATGATCGTAACTTCTCTGACGTGATTTATCTTGATCCAGCGACGCACACCAAGATTGAAGAAGTTGGTTCTGCAAACTTCTTTGGTATCACTGCTAATAACGAATTTGTAACGCCATTGAGTCCTTCTATTTTGCCATCGATCACCAAGTACTCTTTGCTTTACTTGGCAGAACACCGTCTTGGTATGACACCAATTGAAGGGGATGTCTTTATCAATGATTTGGATCGCTTTGTAGAGGCAGGAGCTTGTGGTACCGCAGCTGTCATCTCTCCGATCGGAGGCGTTCAACACGGTGATGACTTCCATGTCTTCTATTCTGAAACAGAAGTAGGTCCTATCACACGGAAGCTCTATGACGAGTTGACCGGTATCCAATTTGGTGATGTTGAAGCGCCAGAAGGATGGATTGTCAAAGTCGATTAAACCGAAAGCATATGAGACAAAAGTGTCCAGGCTTCAATGAGAACAAGTCTTAACGAAAAGACGCAGTAGCTAATGTTTCTCTTCATTCGCTTTTAGGAATAGAAGAGTGACAAATGACTCTTGCGGGGGTGGGATAAAGAAGGAATTTCTAACTAAATTCTTTCTGACCCACTCCCTTTTCTCTTGCGTCATCAAGAGAATTTTTGTAAAATAGAAAAAGTGAAAAGAGGGTTGAAATGAGTAAAAAAGATAAGAAAATTGAGATTCAAATCGTTGATAGTAAAGTAACTGTCGGAAAAGACACTTTTGATGGTTTCACTTTGTCCATTGGAAAGAAAACGATTGGTGAAATTGCAGACATGGCTGGTCAATTTGCCATTATCAAAAATGGAAATGTGGATTCTCTTTACAAAAAACTTGAAAAAGCCGTTGAAATTTTAATAGAAAATTATAATTTGAATAAATAAGGGCTTGCAATCATAGTAAATCAATGGTATAATAGATCCTGTTGATTTATATGGAGAGATAGCGAAGAGGCTAAACGCGGCGGACTGTAAATCCGCTCCTTCGGGTTCGGGGGTTCGAATCCCTCTCTCTCCATTTCATCCATGGGGTATAGCCAAGCGGTAAGGCAAGGGACTTTGACTCCCTCATGCGTTGGTTCGAATCCAGCTACCCCAGTTCTTAGGTAATATCAGATAAGTGATAAAATATCTATCCAGGTATTTTATTTCTTTATAGGATGAGTCGTTAAAGATTGTAGTTGATCTCATTGCGAGTGCTTGCTTAGGAAAAATAATTATAAGTATGTCAAGTTTTAGAAAACTTGATTGTTGGAGGATTTTTTAGATGAATGAATTTGAAGATTTGCTAAACAGTGTTAGCCAAGTTGAACCAGGTGACGTTGTTACTGCTGAAGTATTGACAGTTGACGCGAACCAAGCTAACGTTGCAATCTCTGGAACTGGTGTCGAAGGTGTCTTGACTCTTCGCGAATTGACAAACGATCGTGATGCTGACATCAACGACTTGGTAAAACCAGGTGAAACACTTGAATTGCTTGTTCTTCGTCAAGTAGTTGGTAAAGATACTGATACAGTAACTTACCTTGTATCTAAAAAACGTTTGGAAGCTCGCAAAGCATGGGACAAATTGGTTGGACGTGAAGAAGAAGTTGTTACTGTTAAAGGAACTCGCGCTGTTAAAGGCGGACTTTCAGTAGAATTTGAAGGACTTCGTGGATTTATTCCAGCTTCAATGCTTGATACTCGTTTTGTACGTAACACTGAACGTTTCGTAGGTCAAGAATTTGATGCTAAAATCAAAGAAGTAGATCCAAAAGAAAACCGCTTTATCCTTTCACGTCGTGAAGTTGTTGAAGCTGAATCAGCTGCAGCACGCGCAGAAGTATTTGGTAAATTGAACGTTGGTGATGTCGTAACTGGTAAAGTTGCACGTATCACAAGCTTCGGTGCTTTCATCGACCTTGGTGGTGTTGATGGATTGGTTCACTTGACAGAATTGTCACACGAACGCAACGTATCACCTAAATCAGTTGTAACTGTTGGTGAAGAAATCCAAGTGAAAGTTCTTGACTTGAACGAAGAAGAAGGTCGTGTATCACTTTCATTGAAAGCTACAACCCCTGGACCTTGGGATGGCGTTGAACAAAAATTGGCTGCTGGTGATGTTATCGAAGGAACTGTTAAACGTTTGACTGACTTCGGTGCATTCGTTGAAGTATTGCCAGGTATCGACGGACTTGTACACATCTCACAAATTTCACACAAACGTGTTGAAAATCCAAAAGATGTTCTTAAAGTTGGACAAGAAGTAACTGTTAAAGTTCTTGAAGTAAATGCAGCAGATGAACGTGTATCACTTTCTATCAAAGCTCTTGAAGAACGTCCAGCTCAAGAAGAAGGCGAAAAACAAGAAAAACGTCAATCTCGCCCACGTCGTCCAAAACAAGAAAAACGCGACTTTGATCTTCCAGAAACTCAAACTGGATTCTCAATGGCTGACTTGTTTGGCGATATCGAATTGTAATATTCAAAAAGCTTACCTCTCGGTAAGCTTTTTTTACTTGTAAAATTCTCGAGAATTTGATATACTATAACAGTTGCCACCCTTAGTGTAATGGATATCACGTAAGATTCCGGTTCTTGAGATGGGGGTTCGATTCCCTCAGGGTGGAAAGAAAAAAGGTTGAGAACTCTCAGCCTTTTTTGTTCGTTTCAAAGCTCAAAAAAGACTCTCAAAGTATGAGAGTCTTTTTAATTGAATTAGTTGATTGATGCTTCTTGGAATTCAGGATTTTTCCATGCTTCATCAATGATTGCTTGCAATTCATCAGCAGAAGCTTTCATTTTTTGTTGTTCCGCATCGTTCAATGGGATGTTCACTGGACGTACAATACCGTGTGCACCTACGATGGCAGGTTGACCGATAAAGACGTTGCTAACACCATATTGACCTTCTTGGAATACAGACAGTGGAAGTACTGCATTTTCATCGTCAAGGATTGCTTTAGTGATACGAGCAAGAGCAACAGCGATACCGTAGTATGTAGCACCTTTTTTGTTGATGATGGTGTAAGCAGCATCACGAACACCTTCGAACAATTCGATCAATTCAGTTTCTTGAACGTTTTGAGTATCTTTAAGGAATTCTTCAAGGTTTACACCAGCGATGTTAGCGTGTGACCATACAGCGAATTCTGAGTCTCCATGTTCACCCATGATGTAGGCGTGCACTGAACGAGCATCAACGTCCAATTTTTCAGCAAGTGCTTGACGGAAACGAGCTGAGTCAAGAGAAGTACCAGAACCGATAACGCGTTCTTTAGGGAATCCTGAGAATTTCCATGTAGAGTATGTCAAAACGTCAACTGGGTTAGCAGCTACAAGGAAGATACCGTTAAATCCTGATTTCACAACTTGTGTTACGATTGATTTGTTAATGGCAAGGTTTTTACCAACAAGATCAAGGCGAGTTTCACCTGGTTTTTGAGGAGCACCTGCAGTAATTACAACAAGGTCAGCATCCGCACAGTCAGCGTACTCAGCCGCATAGATCTTCTTAGGTGAAGTGAAGGCAAGGGCGTGGCTAAGGTCAAGCGCATCTCCGACAGCTTTTTCGTGCAATTGAGGAATTTCGATAATTCCAAGCTCTTGTGCAATTCCTTGGTTGACAAGTGCAAATGCATAAGATGAACCTACGGCACCGTCACCGACAAGGATAACTTTTTTGTGTTGTTTAGTCAAATCCATGAGTCTAAACGTCTCCTTCATTTTTTTTTGAGATAGATTCTCATACGACTTCATTCTACCACTTTTGAAAGTCTTTGTCATCTGAAACAGTATGAATCCTTGATGTAAACGTTTTTACGTTTGTGTTCCTAAGAAGAAAAATAGGCTAAAATGTGTTATAATAGTATGGTGAATTAAGTAAAGAGAGGCATTTTTTGAATGCAGGATAATAATCTAATTGATGTGAATTTAACATCAGAAATGAAGACGAGTTTTATCGATTATGCGATGAGTGTTATCGTAGCTCGTGCCCTTCCTGATGTTCGTGATGGTTTGAAACCTGTTCACCGTCGTATTTTGTATGGAATGAATGAATTGGGTGTTACGCCAGATAAACCACATAAGAAGTCAGCCCGTATCACAGGGGATGTTATGGGTAAATACCACCCACACGGGGACTCCTCGATTTATGAAGCCATGGTTCGGATGGCGCAATGGTGGAGTTACCGTTACATGTTAGTGGATGGCCATGGTAACTTTGGTTCTATGGACGGTGATGGCGCCGCTGCACAACGGTATACCGAAGCTCGTATGAGTAAGATTGCTCTTGAAATGCTGCGGGATATCAACAAAAATACAGTTGATTTCGCTGATAACTATGATGCCAGCGAGCGTGAACCTTTGGTCTTACCTGCACGTTTTCCTAATCTTCTTGTCAATGGTGCTACAGGGATTGCCGTTGGGATGGCAACCAATATTCCTCCACACAATCTGGGAGAAACCATTGATGCAGTGAAGCTGATGATGGATAATCCTGAGGTAACGACCCGTGAACTCATGGAAGTTCTTCCTGGTCCAGATTTTCCGACAGGTGCTTTGGTCATGGGGAAATCAGGTATCCACAAAGCCTATGAAACCGGAAAAGGATCAATCGTTCTTCGTTCTCGTACAGAGATTGAAGTAACCAAGAGTGGCCGTGATTGGATTGTTGTCACTGAGTTCCCTTATATGGTCAATAAAACCAAGGTGCACGAGCACATCGTTCGCTTGGTGCAAGAAAAACGGATCGAAGGGATTACAGCTGTACGTGATGAATCAAACCGTGAGGGGGTTCGTTTTGTGATTGAGGTCCGCCGAGATGCTTCGGCTAACGTTATTTTGAACAATCTCTTTAAAATGACACAAATGCAAACCAATTTTGGATTCAATATGTTGGCGATCCAAAATGGTGTTCCAAAGATTCTTTCTCTTCGCCAAATTTTAGGTGCTTATATTGAGCACCAGAAAGAAGTGGTGACTCGCCGGACTATCTTTGATAAAGAAAAAGCGGAAGCACGTGCCCATATTTTAGAAGGTTTGCTCATTGCCTTGGATCACATCGATGAAGTGATCCGGATTATCCGCAATAGCCAGACAGACGCTGAAGCACAAGCTGAATTGATGGCTAAATTCAAGCTTTCTGAACGTCAAAGCCAAGCTATTTTGGACATGCGTCTTCGTCGTTTGACCGGTTTGGAACGAGACAAGATCCAAAGTGAATACGATGATTTGGTTGCCTTGATTGCTGATTTGGCTGATATTTTGGCGAAACCAGAACGTGTGGCGACCATCATCAAGGAAGAACTGGAAGAAGTCAAACGCAAGTTTGGCGATGCTCGCCGAACTGAGTTGATGATCGGAGAAGTCCTTTCTCTTGAAGATGAGGACTTGATTGAAGAAACAGATGTCTTGATCACCCTTTCTAACAAAGGCTACATCAAACGTTTGGACCAAGCGGAATTTACGGCTCAAAAACGTGGTGGACGTGGGGTTCAAGGAACTGGTGTCAAAGATGATGACTTTGTCCGTGAATTGGTCTCTACGAGCACCCATGATCACTTGCTCTTCTTTACCAATAAGGGACGTGTCTATCGTCTGAAAGGTTATGAGATTCCAGAATATGGCCGGACAGCTAAAGGATTACCAATCGTCAATCTCTTAAAATTGGACGAAGGTGAATCGATTCAAACCATTATCAATGTGGAGCAAGACCGCAGTGACGAAGCTTATCTCTTCTTTACGACGCGACAAGGTTTAGTTAAGCGGACCAATGTAGCTGAATTTTCAAATATTCGTCAGAACGGTCTCAAAGCTCTGAATCTGCGTGATGAGGATGAATTGATCAATGTCTTCCTTACAGATGGCAATGCTGACGTCATTATCGGTACCAAGTATGGTTATTCTGTCCGCTTTAATGAGGCTGTAGTCCGCAATATGGGACGTTCTGCCACAGGTGTACGTGGTGTGAATCTCCGCGAAGGAGACAAGGTTGTTGGGGCTAGTGTCGTTACGGATCAAGATGAAGTATTGATCATCACTGAAAAAGGGTATGGTAAGCGTACAATGGCTAGCGAATACCCAACCAAAGGCCGTGGTGGTAAAGGTATCAAAACAGCCAATATTACAGAGAAAAATGGTCCTTTAGCTGGTCTTTTAACCGTTAAAGGGGATGAAGATCTGATGATCATTACCGATACCGGAGTTATGATCCGGATAGGTGTGGCTAACATTTCTCAAACGGGTCGTTCAACTCAGGGTGTGAAAGTCATGAGACTGGATCAGGATGCGAAAATTGTGACCTTTACAACAGTCCAGCCCGATGAAAAAGATGAAGAAGTAGTGGAAGAAAACGAATAGATAAGGGGACAGCATGTCACGCAAAAGAAAAAAGAAAAAGAGTTTACGCAATACTCTTATCAACATCGTTGCAACACTTTTGATTATTCTCTCGCTTCTCTTGATTTTCAATGCTCCGATCCGAAATATGATTATGGTTTGGCATACCAACCAATACCAGGTTAGCAAGGTCGATAAAAAAACCATTGAAAAGAATAAAGAAGTGAAGACGAGCTTTGATTTCCAACATGTCCAGTCACTCTCGACGGAAGCCGTCATCAATGCCCAATGGCAAGCTCAAAAGCTACCAGTAATTGGGGGAATTTCGATTCCTGAATTAAACATGAACCTTCCGATCTTTAAGGGACTTGAAAATGTAGCCCTTTACTACGGAGCAGGGACCATGAAGGAAAACCAAGTCATGGGGCAAGGCAATTATTCTCTTGCTAGTCACCACGTATTTGGCCTAACTGGAGCCAATGCCATGTTATTCTCACCATTAGAGAAAGCCAAGGCGGGTATGAAGATCTACATCACGGACAAAGAAAAAATCTATACTTATGTCATCTCATCTGTTGAGACCGTGACTCCAGACCGTGTAGATGTTATTCAAGATCGTGAAGGCGTTAATGAGATCACCTTGGTGACTTGTGAGGATGCTGCAGCGACTTACCGTACGATTGTAAAAGGGAATTTGGAAACCTCTATTGACTATGACAAGGCTCCAAAAGACATCCTGGATTCATTCAGCAAGTCTTATAATCAAATGCAACTTTAAGAAAATAAAGCCCGAGGCAGAGATGTCTGGGCCTTTTCTATGTAGGAGGCTGGGAGAAATTCTTGTAAAATTGTAAGAGATTGGTAATATAATGTAAGGAACTTGTCATAATATTAAGGGAAAATCAGTATATAATAAGAGGAGAAAGAGTATGATAAGGAGGTAGAATAGTGACGAAAGAGCGAATTTATCATCTCTTGCATCATTTCTACAATCTCTTAGTAAATGATTTTCCACGAAATGGTTTAATTACGAAAGGAATCTACGAAGTAGAGCAGGTCTACCAAGCTTTAGAGGCCATTCCTCAGAGTCAGGAGTACTTGATCCGCTGTGAAATTCAACAGTTTTTAAAGGAGCTTGAGCAAGTTCAAACAGGTTACCAGATCCGCTTTAATAAAGATGAAGTCTTAGTGTTAGATGATTTGAAACAAGAAATTGCCAGTAAATAATGAAAGATCGTCGTTTTCTCCATTTATTACGAATTAATAAGTGAGGAGGAAATTATGTACGACATATCATTTATTGAACCATCTTTGCTTCCTAGAGAACGTTTGGTTTCTGAAGGGGTGGATAAGCTGAGTCATCAAGAATTGTTATCCATTCTCTTACGGACAGGCAATAAGCAAAAAAGCGTTTATGAGATTGCACAAGGTCTTTTGAGTTCGGTTAATAGTTTAAAGGAGTTAAGTCAATTAACCCTAGAGGAGCTACAGGAAATCTCTGGCATTGGCCGGGTGAAGGCCATCGAACTTCAGGCTGTGATTGAGTTTGGACGAAGGATTCATAAAGATGAATTAATGAGTTCTGAACAGATCATGAGCAGTCAGAAATTGGCCCATAAAATTCAACAGGAAATCGGCCATAAGAAACAGGAACACCTGGTTGCCCTCTATTTAAATACGCAAAATGAAATTATTCATCAACAGACCATATTTATTGGAACCGTGAATCGAAGTATTGCGGAGCCACGTGAAATCCTGCATTATGCACTAAAACACATGGCAACCTCCATCATTTTGGCTCACAATCATCCATCTGGTGCCGTATTTCCAAGTAAAAATGATGATGAAGTAACGCATCGAGTCTTAGAGGCCTGTGAAGTGATGGGCTTAACCCTATTGGATCACTTGATTGTATCTGAAGAAAACTATTATAGTTACCGAGAAGAAACTGATTATTTGGTATAAAAAAGAGAGTGGGACAGAAATCGGTA
>NZ_KV794411.1:418328-436983 GCF_001808725.1 Streptococcus sp. HMSC074F05
GCTAGGACTTTTGTCCCAGCCTCTTTTCTTGTTAAACTATAAGTCTTTATTCTTCGTTTTTTCGCATGAAATAAAGGAGTGTTTGCAATTCACTAGTGAGATCGACATATTGGACAACAACGTCTTTAGGAACTGTCAGATGGACCGGAGAAAAGCTTAGAATTCCTTTGACACCGGCATCTACTAAAAGACTAGCAACTTCCTGCGCTTTAATACTTGGGACAGTTAAAATTGCTGTTTGAATGTCTTCTTGTTTGAGCTTTTCTTTGATCGTAGAAATCCCATAAATGGGGATCCCATCCTTACTTTTGGTATTAATCAGTTCATGATCATCTACATCAAAAGCCATGACAATTTTCATCTTATTGCGTTCATGGAAGCGATAATTGAGGAGCGCACTTCCCATATTTCCGATCCCCACAATAGCGACATTGGTAATGGCATTATCATTTAAAAGATCGGCAAAGAAGTTCATCAGTTTTTTTACGTCATAACCAAATCCCCGTCTTCCTAATTCACCAAAATAAGAAAAATCTCGGCGAACGGTAGCAGAGTCAATCCCAATTGCATCAGCAATTTGCTTGGAATTGGCGCGCTCTATTTTTTCAGAGTTAAAGCGTTTAAAAATGCGGTAGTAGAGCGATAAGCGTTTTGCTGTTGCGCGTGGAATTGGAGTATTTTTATCATGTTTCACAATATCACAACCTTTCCCTTTTATTGTATAGGAAGATTGTGAAAAAATCAACTATCTAGAGCGGTTTTTCAAAAATATTTTTGTCTAAAGAAAAAGCTGATGGCGATGGAGAGTTCCATCAGCATCAGCTTAGTTTTCAGCTTGTTCTACCTTTTTCAAAAAAGCATAGAGTCCATCGACTCGCCCTGTATAGGGGAGCTTTTTCCCCTTGTATTCAATGGATACGATTGAGTAAGAGTCAGGCAAGGTTACACAGCCTGAAAAAGCTAGAATGCAGGCTGCAAGGTTGGGATAAGTAGTTGTTCGTTCTACTTGGTAAGCGTCGATATAAGTTAAGGTTACCATATTAGGCCTCTGTTTTGTTGAAAATTTCTCTTTCGACAAGACTATCCATTAAGAAATAGAATTTTTGTTGGATAATGTCATTTTCTGGATTTTTAAAGATATTAACCAGGCGAAGTCCAGACTTGTCTGTAATATTGATCTTAAAACCTGTCAAATCTTTATTGAAAATAATTTTAAGTAGGAAGCCTTCGCCGCTATTTGGAACGGCTTCGAGCAAACGATTTAACTCGTAATTTCCAACTTTTGTAACAGCGAATGTATTGTCACGTAAGGTATATTTTTTAACATTTGGGTGTAGACTATAGGTATATTTGCAGTCTTTCAATGAAACACTTGTTTCAAAAGCCATATTGTTCTCCTATAATAAAATTTCTTTAAGTTTTGTGAGGAAGTCTTGGACCTCCTCTATGGTATTGAGTTCTGAAAAACTAATTCGAAGGGATTCTTTTAGGCGTGAGCTATCTTTTCCATAGAGCGCCTCAAGGACATGGCTGGGTTGAACTGTACCAGCGGTACAAGCAGAACCTGTAGAGACAGAAATTCCAGCAAGATCGAGTCGCATCAGTAAAACGTCATTTTGGAAACCCGGAAAGCCAAGGTTCCAAACAAATGGAAGATGATCGTCATTCGCATTTACGTAGTAGTCGTAGGCTGCTAAACCATTGACTAGCTCTTGGCCGAGTTTTTGAACCTGGTTGAAATTTTCTTCTTGATGAAGTGTAGCTTGCTGAAGCGCGGTTGCCATCCCGACAATAGAAATAAGATTTTCCGTGCTGGCTCTCATCTTACTTTCCTGATCCCCACCATGGATGAGATTATCAAAATCTGGGACGGCTGCATAAAGGAAGCCGACTCCCTTTGGTCCGTGGAATTTGTGGGCAGAAGCACTGAGAAAATCAATTCCCAACTCTTCGGGATAGACAGGGACCTTTCCGATTGCTTGGACCGCATCAACGTGAAAGGCAGCTGGATGATCTTTTAAGAATTCTCCGATTTTTTTAATCGGTAGAAGATCGCCTGTCTCGTTATTGGCAAACATGGTAGAGACAAGAATGGTATCCGGTCTAAGTGCAGCCTTGATATCACTAGCCTGAATGCGTCCATCTCTTGGTTGGACGATCGTAACTTCAAATCCGAAACGTTCTACAAGGTATTCGATGGGTTCGAGAACCGCATGGTGTTCCAAAGCGGTCGTAATGATGTGTTTGCCATCTGCTTGGTGTTTCAAGCAGTAGCCTTTTATAACGGTATTATTACTTTCTGATCCACCTGAAGTGAAGAAAATACGATTTGGAAGAGTATGGAGAGACTGAGCAATCTGCTCGCGAGATTCTCGGAGGAGTTTACTAGCCATCCGTCCATGAGCATGAAGGCTCGATGGATTTCCAAAAGTGGTCTTCATAGTTTCAGACATTTTATCAATGACTTCAGGTAGAAGGGGAGTTGTTGCGGCATTATCAAAATATATCACATTAAGACCTTATTTCTTGTGGTAGGCAAATAGAGGACTAACAGGTTTTCTTTCTTGAATGCGAACAATAGCTTCAGCGATCAGTTCGCTAGCTGTTAGATAGTTAATATTTTTTGGTGTTGGTCCATTTGGAGCAACAGAATCGGTTACTAAGATTTCTTTGATCGGAGCTTGGTCTAATAATTCAACAGCTCCTTTTACAAATAAACCATGGCTTGATACAGCATAAATTTCAGTAGCACCTTCGCGTTCGACGATTTTCGCAGCTTCTGAGAATGTCTTACCAGTATTGAGGATATCGTCAATCAAGATCGCTTTCTTATCTTTGACATCCCCGATAATATAGCCATAATCACGGTTTGCATCATCTTGCTCGTAATCAATGATCGCAATCGGTGCATCAAGATATTCAGCTAAACTACGAGCCCGTTTAACACCTGAGTTTTTAGGGCTGACGACTACAACATCAGGACCAGTTAGACCTTTGTTGATGTAGTGCTCTGCAAAAAGTGGAATGGTAAAGAGGTTATCTACGGCAATATCGAAGAAACCTTGAACTTGCACTGCATGGAGATCCAGTGTGACGACGCGATCCACCCCAGCTTTGACCAACATGTTTGCGACGAGCTTAGCTGTGATTGGTTCGCGAGGAGCAGCAGTTCGGTCTTGGCGAGCATAGCCAAAATAAGGCATGACCACATTGACGGTGTTTGCGCTAGCCCGTTGGCAAGCATCCACCATGATTAACAATTCCATCAAGTGATTGTTAACAGGAAAACTGGTTGATTGAATGATATAAATATCATATCCACGAACACTTTCCTCAATATTGACTTGGATTTCACCATCTGAAAACTGACGGGATGAAATTTTCCCAAGTGGAACCCCAGCATGATCCGCGATTTTTTGCGCAATCTCTGGGTTTGAATTGAGAGAGAAGAGCTTCATATTTTTTTTATCTGACATGTGATTCCAACCTCATTTAGATTTTTAATCTTAGCACTATTTTAGCAAAAATTTGCGATAATTTCAGCTATTTTACAATCTTTCCGCTAATCTAGCGATTTTATTTTTTGCTGCTTTGTAGACGATTCCATGCTCTTTGATGAACTGATGGAAATTTTCTTCCTGCTCAGCAGTTTCGACCTCGATTTCTAATTCATAATCTTCAGTGTCTAAATAGAGACTGTGGTCTAGTGCCACCAATCCTGCAGCTGTTTCTTTTTCGAAGCGTTCTGTTGTTAGGCTTCCCCAGACAGCGAGTTGCTCAACAGGGATTTCTTTAGATATCAAGAGGTTTTTGATTTCCCCGTCAGGAAACTGTTGGTGTTGAAGGATCGCTTCGGTTTCTTCTGGGCTGAGGTCTTGATTGTACTCGAAATGGCCAACTGCTTCAGGAACCTTGAGAGTCAATTCAGCTTGATCTGTGAAAGTACGCACCCGCAAAGCCATTTTTTCCTTACGCATGAGCTGGTCGGGGGTATCGATATAGTGATTGGTTTGGACAACCAATTCTGTATCAGCAAAAAGTGGAAGGAGGGATTGGTATTCCTCCTTATCTAGCAAGGTTTTGTATTCAATTTCTAAATGGTTCATTTGTAGTCCTTTGCTTTTTTTCGAAAGCGATTCATGATATAATAAGAGATGTGTTTATTGTATACAAAAATGGTTCAGATTACAAGGTGGTAGGATGGCAATTGATTGGGAAAACTTCTTAGATCCTTATATCCAAGCAGTTGGGGAATTAAAAATCAAACTGCGTGGGATTCGTAAGCAATATCGTAAGCAACAAAAGCATTCTCCAATTGAGTTTGTCACAGGACGGGTCAAGCCGATTGAGAGCATCCGCGAAAAGATGATCCGAAGAAATATTTCTGAAGAAAATTTGGCTCAGGATATGCAAGATATTGCTGGTCTTCGCATCATGGTCCAGTTCGTAGATGACGTCGAAGAGATCCTAGAGGTTCTGAGACAACGGCAGGATATGCACGTGGTCCAAGAGCGAGACTACATCCGCCATAAGAAATCAAGTGGCTACCGGAGTTACCACGTTGTGGTCGAGTACCCGGTCGATACCATTGATGGAAATGAAACGATCTTAGCAGAGATTCAAATTCGGACTTTGTCCATGAATTTTTGGGCAACCATTGAACACTCGCTCAATTATAAATATAAAGGAGACTTTCCAGACGAGATCAAAAAACGCTTAGAGACGACAGCAAACCTGGCTTATCTCTTGGATGAAGAGATGGGGGCAATTCGGGATGCGATTCAGGAGGCTCAAGCCCTGTTTGATCCACTTCATCGTAAGTTAAATGATGGCGTTGGAAATAGTGATGACACAGATGAAGACTACAGGTAAAAAAGTATCCATTATTCGCAATCGCAAGCGTCAAAGTGAAGAGGTTTTTCAGCAGTTGCGCTACAAGCTTAGGAAAAATAATTTTATTTTGACGGAGAAGCATCCGGATATTGTGATTTCAATTGGTGGTGATGGGATGTTGCTATCAGCCTTTCACAAGTATGAACACCAGTTGGATCGAGTTCGCTTTGTTGGCGTCCATACCGGACACTTAGGATTCTATACGGATTACTTAGATAGTGAAATCGATAAGCTGGTTGAGAACTTAAAATATGATACTGGAGCCAAGGTTTCCTACCCCATTTTGAATGTCAAGATCACTTTTGACAATGGGGAAACCCGTACCATGAGAGCCTTGAATGAAGCAACAATCAAGAGAAGCGACCGGACCATGGTTGCCGATCTTACCATCAATGGAGTTGATTTTGAGCGCTTTAGAGGAGACGGCATTACAGTTTCGACTCCTACAGGAAGTACGGCCTACAACAAATCCTTGGGAGGAGCAGTCCTTCACCCAACTATTGAGGCGCTGCAGATTGCGGAAATTGCCAGTCTCAACAACCGTGTTTATCGTACCTTGGGTTCTTCTGTTATTGTCCCTAAAAAGGATAAGATCGAGATTACACCGACGCGTCCTGGCTTCCACATTATCTCTGTCGACAATTCAACCTATTCTTACCGCAATATTGCAAAGGTAGAATACCAGATCGACAACCATAAGATTAATTTCGTGGCAAGCTCCAGTCATACCAGTTTCTGGAATCGGGTCAAGGATGCCTTTATCGGAGATGATAGAGAATGAGATTTGAATTCATTGTCGATGAGCATGTCAAGGTCAAGACTTTTCTGAAAAAACACGAGGTTTCTAAGGGGCTCTTAGCAAAGATTAAGTTTCGTGGTGGCAAGATCCTTGTCAATGGACGTCCGGAGAATGCGATTTATTTGTTGGATATTGGGGATCGCTTGGTCATTGATATTCCAGCAGAAGAAGGGTTCGAAACTCTAAAACCCATGGATCGGCCTTTGGATATTTTGTTTGAAGATGATCATTTTTTGGTCTTAAACAAACCCTTTGGGATCGCATCGATTCCAAGTGCGATTCATTCCAATACCTTAGCAAATTTTGTAAAGGGCTACTATGTGAAGCAGGGCTACGAGAACCAGCAGGTTCACATTGTTACTCGTTTGGACAAGGATACAAGTGGCGTTATGCTCTTTGCCAAACATGGCTATGCCCATGCTCGCTTGGATAAGCAATTGCAGTCTAAAACGATTCAGAAACGCTATTATGCCTTGGTCAAGGGATCTGGGAAGCTTGATCCTGTCGGAGAGATTATTGCTCCGATTGCGCGTGATGAAGATTCAATTATCACCCGAAAGGTAGCTAAAGGTGGCAAGTATGCTCATACAAGCTACCAGGTTGTTCAATCTTTTGGTGATATTCACCTAGTGGTTATTCAGTTACACACAGGTCGAACCCACCAGATCCGCGTTCATTTTTCCCATATTGGTTTTCCGCTCTTGGGAGATGATCTCTATGGCGGAAGTTTAGAAGACGGCATTGAGCGCCAAGCCCTTCATTGTCATCGTCTATCCTATTATCATCCATTTCTAGAGGAAGAATTGGTCATAGAAAGTCCACTGCCTCCAGATTTCCAAGCTGTATTAACACAGCTTCAAACTAGTTATTAATTATTAAAAGGAGTAAAACTCATGGAAGTTTTCGAAAATCTCAAAGCCAACCTCGTTGGTAAGAATGCACGTATTGTATTACCAGAAGGTGAAGAGCCTCGTATTCTCCAAGCGACCAAACGCCTTGTAAAGGAGACAGAGGTAACCCCTGTTTTGCTTGGTAATCCGGATAAAATTCGGATTTACCTTGAAATTGAAGGGGTTTTGGATGGATATGAAGTCATTGATCCGCATTCTTATCCAGGTTTTGAAGAGATGGTAGCTTCCTTGGTAGATCGTCGTAAGGGAAAAATGACAGAAGAAGAAGCACGTCAAATCTTGAAAGACGATGTCAACTACTTTGGTGTCATGTTGGTACATCTGGGAATCGTTGATGGGATGGTGTCAGGTGCGATTCACTCAACAGCTGCAACGGTTCGTCCAGCTCTTCAAATTATTAAAACTCGTCCAAATGTCAAACGGACTTCTGGTGCCTTCCTTATGGTACGTGGATCCGAACGCTACTTGTTCGGGGATTGTGCCATCAACATTAATCCAGATGCTGAAGGCTTGGCTGAAATCGCCATCAACTCTGCTATCACAGCTAAGATGTTTGGCATTGATCCAAAAATTGCCATGTTGAGCTATTCAACCAAAGGCTCTGGTTTTGGGGAAAGTGTTGATAAGGTTGTTGAAGCGACTAAGCTTGCTCATGAACTTCGTCCAGACCTTGAAATTGATGGGGAATTGCAATTTGACGCAGCCTTTGTCCCAGCAACTGCAGCCTTGAAGGCTCCAGGAAGCAAGGTGGCAGGACAAGCCAATGTCTTTATCTTCCCTGGTATTGAGGCAGGTAACATTGGATACAAGATGGCTGAACGTTTGGGTGGGTTTGCAGCGGTAGGTCCTGTCTTGCAAGGGTTGAACAAACCAGTGAACGACCTCTCTCGTGGCTGTAATTCAGATGACGTGTACAAATTGACCTTGATTACAGCGGCACAAGCAGTAGAACAATAAGAATGATTGAAAGGCTCAGGATGATCTTGAGCCTTTTTCTTTATAAAATCAGAATTTCTAAACTCTAAGCCGTTCTATGGTATACTAGGAATATGATGGATTTAAAAGATTACGGGATTATCATGTGGGAGGATGAAAAAATTGCTTCCTTCCGAGAAAAGTTATTAGCCTGGTATGATGCCAATAAACGGGATCTCCCCTGGAGAAGGACCCAGGATCCTTATAAAATTTGGATCTCAGAGATTATGCTCCAGCAGACACGTGTCGATACGGTTATTCCCTATTATGAGCGCTTTCTGGACTGGTTTCCAACTGTCGCTGATTTGGCTCAAGCTCCTGAAGAAAGGCTCTTAAAAGCATGGGAAGGCTTGGGCTATTACTCAAGGGTTCGCAACATGCAGAAAGCTGCTCAGCAGATGATGGAAGATCACGGTGGTGTGTTTCCATCAAGCTATGAGGCTATCTCAAAACTTAAGGGAATTGGGCCTTATACAGCTGGTGCCATTGCTAGTATTGCCTTTGGATTAGCAGAGCCAGCAGTAGATGGCAATGTCATGCGTGTTCTATCCCGTTTGTTTGAAGTGGACTACGATATCGGAGTTCCGACCAATCGCAAGATTTTTCAAACCATGATGGAAATCTTGATCGATCCGGCCCGGCCGGGTGATTTTAATCAGGCTTTGATGGATTTGGGATCCGATATTGAATCGCCAGTCAATCCACGGCCGGAAGAGAGTCCTGTTAAGGAGTTTAGTGCGTCCTACCAACATGGGACCATGGATCGTTATCCCATCAAGGCTCCTAAGAAGAAACCTGTACCTGTCTATCTAACAGCTTTTATTATCAAGGATAGTCAAGGCCGCTACTTGCTGGAGAAAAATGAGCGAGAAGGGCTTTTATCTGGTTTTTGGCATTTCCCCTTGATTGAAGTGGATGGCCTATCTGAGAACCTAGGTCAATTATCCCTACTGAATGGGCAAGGTCATGCAGAAGTCAACCCAGAAATTCTTTCCTTTGAACAAGACTATGACTTGGCTATTGAATGGCAGGACAGATCGTATCCTATCGTCCAGCATGTCTTTTCGCATCGCAAGTGGCAGGTTCAACTTCGTTACGGCCTAGTAAAAGAAGGAGAGCAACCAGCAAGTGAATCGACTGTTTGGTTAACACCAGAAGAATTTTCGGACTATCCTTTTGCTAAACCCCAGCAAAAGATTTGGACGACTTTTACGGAAAATGAAAAATAGCTAGAGATTATTCTCTAGCTATTTTTTTTATAGATGAGCGAATGCTTTGATTTCTTCTTCAGACATGGATGAGTCGCAACGAACACTGACTTCACCAGATTCGACATGTAAAAATCCTGGGACAGTTGGGATGCCGTAAGTTGAGCGGAAGGCTTGTAATGCGTCTAGCTGACTTGGTTCTTCACTATTAATAAAATAGATATGAGCTTTTGTTTCAGCTACGACAGTTGCTAATTTAGCAGCGAACTTCCGGCAGTAAGGGCAAGTCTTGCGTCCGATAAAGAAGGTCGCTGTTTCTTTTTGATCGATCGCTTCTTGCGCACGCGCGACAGTTGTGACTTCAAGATCTTTAATATCTTCTAAAAATTGTTCCATGAGATTACCTCGCTTTCTTCTATGTCTAGTATGCCATATTTTCTATAAAATCGCTGGTATTTGCTACGAAAGAAAGAGAGAGTGGGACAGAAATCGGTTATCGTTAGAATTCGATTTCGTCGTCCCACCTCCGCACAGTTGAGTAGGGCTGTAAAAGCTGATGAAATCAGCGTAGTAGAGCCCACTCAACCACTGCGTCTTGCTCGACAATCCAAAAATAATTGAGAGGCTAGGACTTTTGTCCCAGCCTCATGTTTTAGCCTACAAAAGCATTGATTTCTGCTTCGATATTCGCAATTTTTTCTTTAGCATCTGCTTCAGATTCACCAACTGTGGCGATGTAGAATTTGATTTTTGGTTCTGTACCTGAAGGACGAACGGCAAACCATGAATCATCAGCCAAGATGTATTTAAGAACGTTGCTTGGAGGAGTTGTCAATTTTTCAACGCCGTCAGCAGTAGTAGCTGTTTGTTCCAAGAAGTCTTCTGTCTTAGCAATGTCTGTGTTGTTAAATTGTTTAGGAGCATTGCCACGGAATTTATCCATAATTTTCTTGATTTCAGCAGCCCCGTCCACACCTGAAAGGGTAACAGAGATGGTTTTTTCTGCGAAGTAACCGTATTGTTTGTAGATTTCTTCGATACCATCTGCCAAAGTCATACCACGTGAGCGGTAGTAAGCTGCGATTTCAGCAACGATAAGAACGGCTTGGATAGCGTCTTTGTCACGTACGAATGGTTTGATCAGGTAACCGAAGCTTTCTTCGAAACCAAGCATGTAAGTGTGGTTGTGTTGTGTTTCAAATTCATGGATTTTTTCACCGATAAATTTGAAACCAGTCAAGACGTTAAACATAGTTGCGCCGTAGCTTTCTGCAATCTTAGTCACCAACTCAGTTGATACGATTGATTTACAGAGGGCAGCATTGGCAGGAAGGGTACCAGCTGTTTTGTGAGCTTCAAGAATGTATTTAGCAATGATCGCTCCGATTTGGTTACCAGAAAGGTTGAGGTAAGAACCATCTGGTTGGCGGATTTCAACACCAAGGCGGTCAGCATCTGGGTCAGTTGCAACCAATACATCAGCGTCTACTTTGCGGCCAAGTTCTTCAGCAAGAGCAAAGGCAGCTTGGTTTTCAGGGTTTGGAGATTTAACAGTTGAGAAGTCAGCATCTGGAACGGCTTGAGCCTCAACAACTTGAACAGCTTCAAATCCAGCTTGGGCAAGAGCACGACGAGCCAACATTTCACCAGTACCATGAAGTGGTGTGTAGACAATCTTCATGTCGCGACCGTATTCATTGATCAAGTCTTGGTTGATGTTAACGCCTTTCACTTCTTTCAAGTATTCAGCGTCGACGTTTTCACCGATAACTTCAATCAAGCCACTAGCTTTGCTTTCTTCAAGGTCAGCCAATTGTACAGTGAAAGGATTTTCGATAGCACGGATGTAATCTGTCAAAGCATCGGCATCTGCAGGTGGCATTTGTCCACCGTCTTCACCATATACCTTATATCCATTAAACGGAGCAGGGTTGTGGCTAGCGGTTACCATAATCCCAGCAAATGTGTGGAGATGACGAACAGCAAATGACAATTCAGGTGTTGGACGTAGGCTTTCAAATACATAAGATTTGATTCCGTGTGCAGCCAAAACTTGAGCAGATTCAAAAGCAAACTCAGGAGAGAAGTGACGGCTGTCGTAGGCGATCGCAACACCGCGTTTCTTCGCTTCCTCACCTTTTGAGTCGATTAATTGGGCCAACCCTTCAGTTGCTTGGCGAACAACATAGATATTAATACGGTTGGTACCAGCACCGATTAATCCACGCATACCAGCTGTACCGAATTCAAGGTTGGTATAGAAGGCATCTTCTTTTGTTTTTTCATCCATTGCGACCAACTCATCACGAAGGTAAGCTGGTAATTCAGCAAAGTCGAGCCATTTTTGGTAGTTTTCTTGATAGGTCATGCAAGCGTCTCCTTTTTGCTTATAATTTAATCGCTTACATTATAGCAAATTTTTTCTGAAAATTCTAGCGATAAATGTAAATCTTTTCAAAAAAATAGAGCTAATTCACCATCAAATAAAGCCAAGATAAATTGGTCTTGGCTTGAAAGGTTATTTTAATTTTTCAAGAGATGGAACGACGGCACTGGTAATGAGGACTGTAGCAATGACTTCGATGAGAGAGTTGGTAGATATAATCAAGGCTAGGAAATGTTGAATTCCACCACCGAAGCTATTTCCAAAGAAGAAATAAATCCCACTTAGAACGAAAACAGTATTGGTCATAGAGCCGACAATTCCAGCGATCATAAGTCCTGTACGATTGCGAATCCAGCGATAGACGAAGTAAGGGGTTACCCCAATGAGAATCCGAGGGACTATGGCAATGATAAGGGAGTAGAGATTCCCGTGAGGGACAAAGGGACTAAAGAGATAGCTGGCTGGTGTTATAACCAGGGTATTCATGGTGAGGCTAAAGAGTCCCATGAGGAGTCCTAGAATTGCTCCAGTTCGAGGTCCGTAGATAATAGAAGCGATCACGACAGGAATATGAACCAAGGTTGGTTGAATTCCTGATGGGACAAATTGCAAAATGAAGGACGTCACAAAGTGAATGGTGATCATCACGGCAAAAAAGATGGCAATTCGTGAAATAGAGGCTGATTTTCTCATAAACAATTCTCCTTAACAGCTTGGATGATAGTGTCGACAGTGGCTAGAGCTCCAGAACCTTGATCTCCACAAGCGAGAGTAGCCTCTCGAGGTTGGATGATCTGGTAACCATAGTCTTGTAAGAGTTTTAGATTTCGTTGGGTAGCAGGATGATCTAGCATTTTTGTATTCATAGCAGGGGCCAGTAATTTTTTAGTCCTTTGAGGCAAGGCTAGAGCTGTGCTTGTGACCATATTATCTGCAAGTCCCATGGCCAATTTAGCAATGGTGTTGGCACTGGCCGGCGCTACAAGAAAGAGGTCAGTTTCTTTCCCAATGTCGATGTGCTCGATCCGCTGTGGATCGTCTTCCACCATAACCTCTAGGCCTACTGGATTTTTTGAAAGAACTTGCAAGGTTAAAGGGGTGATAAATTTTTGGGCTGAAGGAGTCATGAGGACCTTCACTTCAAATCCCAATTTGGTTAGTTGGCTGGTAATATCAGCAGCCTTATAGGCGGAAATACTACCGGTAACCGCTAAAGTAATGTGTGTCATATGTACCTTTTTATTTGATATAACGTAGGATAGCCTCTGCGATTTCTGTTTTCGTAGAAGCTTCTAGAACGTGATCATCTGTTACTAGATAGGCTTGATGCTGACCGTTCTGAATCTTGGTCAGATCATTGGCAACGATCATGCTGGCATGATTTTTAACCAGGCTTTCACGTGCTACCTGGATCAACTCTTCAGAAGAAACGTCGACTAATAGCTTAAAGCCGATCAGTTGAATAGCAGGGTTCCATTCTTTGACGAGCGAGATAATCTTCGGATTTTTCTTTAGAAAGAGTACTTGGTATTCTTCTTTGGAAGAGATTTTAGCTTCCTGATTTTCGCGATGGATAAAGCTATGAAGGTCTTGAGCTTTCTCAACTTCATCAAGGCCTGTCATGTAAACAGGTGTGTAGTCTGAAACAGCCATAGCGTGAATCAAAACCTGATGTTGAGGGACTTCCGTTTTCATTTGTGCGAGAAGTTCTTCGACATTCTGGATCAATAGAAGTCGAAGCTGTGGGTGAGGATCGGGTTTAAGCGCGGTAGGCGTTGTGATCAAGGTCACCTGATGTCCCTTTGCAAGAGCCATTTCTGCAAGGATTTTCCCTAGGCTCCCGGTGGAATGATTGGTGATCGAACGAACACTATCAATGGCTTCGCTCGTCCCACCTGATGTAATTAAAATATGCATATGCTTATTTTACACAAAAAAGATACGTAAGTAAAGTTCTGAAGCTATTAGGATTAACTATGTATAGCCATAAAATTTAGATAAAAAACGAACGTTCGATTCAAAAGGTGGAAAAACCATGTTATTTTCGCGAATTTTAGGTATAATAGATCTATCAAATATAAAGGAGTCCCTTATGAAAACAGATATCGAAATTGCTCAAAGCATTGAACTCCAACCGATTGTGGACGTTGTGAAGAAAATTGATTTGGTTGACGATGATCTTGAATTGTATGGAAAATACAAGGCAAAATTGAGCTTTGATAAGATTCATGAAGTTGAGAAAAATCCAGTAGGAAAACTTATCTTAGTCACTGCGATCAACCCAACTCCAGCTGGAGAAGGGAAATCAACCATCACCATTGGTTTAGCAGATGCTTTGAATAAAATCGGTAAAAAAACCATGATTGCCATTCGCGAACCTTCTTTAGGTCCAGTTATGGGGATTAAAGGTGGTGCTGCTGGTGGTGGCTATGCCCAAGTTCTACCGATGGAAGACATCAACCTTCATTTCACAGGGGATATGCATGCGATCACAACGGCTAATAATGCCCTCTCGGCATTGATTGATAATCATTTGCACCAAGGAAATGAGCTAGGAATTGACCAACGTCGGATTATCTGGAAACGGGTAGTGGACTTGAATGACCGTGCTCTTCGTCATGTCTCTGTCGGTCTTGGCGGTACTTTAAATGGGATTCCGCGTGAAGACGGATTTGATATTACCGTTGCTTCTGAGATCATGGCCATCCTTTGCTTGGCGACAGATATTGAAGATTTGAAACGTCGTTTGGCCAACATCGTGATTGGTTACCGTTTTGATCGTAGCCCGGTCTATGTCCGTGATTTGGAAGTGGAAGGGGCACTTGCCTTGATCCTCAAAGATGCGATCAAGCCAAACTTGGTTCAAACCATCTATGGTACACCTGCCTTTGTTCACGGTGGTCCATTTGCCAATATCGCCCATGGATGTAACTCTGTATTAGCAACGACGACAGCTCTTCATTTAGCCGACTATACGATTACAGAAGCTGGTTTTGGGGCTGACCTTGGCGCTGAAAAATTCCTTGATATTAAAACTCCAAACTTGCCTACATCACCAGATGCGGTTGTGATCGTAGCGACTCTCCGAGCTCTTAAGATGAACGGTGGAGTGACCAAGGATGCTTTGACTGAAGAAAATGTAGAGGCTGTTCGTGCTGGTTTTGCCAACTTGAAACGTCACGTTGAAAATATCCGTAAGTTTGGCATTCCTGCAGTGGTTGCCATCAATGAATTTATCACCGATACAGAAGCAGAAATTGCTGCTTTGAAAGAATTGTGTGCTGAAATTGAGGTGCCAGTTGAGCTTGCGAGTGTATGGGCGAATGGTGCTGACGGTGGAGTTGAACTTGCTGAAACCTTGGTTAAAACCATCGAAACAAGTCCAGCTAACTACACACGCTTGTATGATAATAACCTTTCTGTTGAAGAAAAAATTGAAAAGATTGTTACAGAAATTTATCGCGGTACTAAGGTGAATTTTGAGAAGAAAGCCAAGACACAAATTGCCCAAATCGTGAAAAATGGTTGGGATAAGTTGCCAATCTGTATGGCCAAAACACAATATAGCTTCTCTGATAATCCAAATGCCTTGGGAGCTCCTGAAAACTTTGAAATCACTATCCGTGAAGTGGTTCCAAAATTGGGAGCAGGCTTTATTGTAGCTTTGACTGGGGATGTGATGACCATGCCTGGTTTACCAAAACGTCCAGCTGCTTTGAATATGGATGTGGCTGCTGATGGAACAGCCATCGGTTTGTTCTAATAGCTAGATATCTAAAAACAACTTCTGTTCAAATGAGCAGAAGTTGTTTTGGTCTTGTTAATCTATCATTATTCAGTAAGGAGTTGGTACCTGATTTTTCGATAGATTATGATGAGCTGTAGGGTCATGGGAATCCAGATAAGGGGTTCGCAGAGAATGACCCCCATGTAGCCGGTGTGAGGAATAATCCACAGAACGAAGAAAATTTTTCCAAACAATTCAATAAAACTGGATGTGAGTGGGGTTAATTTTTTACCCATTCCCTGTAGGGCATTTCTCAGGATGATGAGACTCGCCAAAATAGGATAAAAGCAAGAGCTGATCTGGAGATAAAGACTGGCATTTGCAATGAGATCAGGATTTGTCGAGCCGGAAATAAAGCTGGTTAAAGACGGACTTGTGAAGAATAGAAGAGCAGCAACCAAGACAGACCAAACCCAAGAAAGAAGGTTGGCAATGGTAACGCCTTTTTTGATCCGCTGGAATTGCTCTGCGCCAAAATTCTGCGAGATAAAGGTTGTGATACTTGAGGCGATAGCTGTAATCGGTAAAACGGCAAAGGACATGATACGACGGGCTGCGACCTGTGCACTGATAATGGTTGTTCCAAGCTGATTAATAGCGGATTGGAGGATAACCGTTCCAATCGAAACGATGGAAGTCATGAGGCCCATGGCAAGGCCCTGACTTAGCAGATCCTGATAAAGCTCCTTGTCCCAAACAAAATCCTTGCGATGCGGGAGCAGAAAAGGGACCTTCTTACGAATATAGAGAAGACAAAGAAGGGCCGAAATACCCTGGGCGATGATGGTCGCAATCCCAGCAGATTGAACTCCAAGATGAAGTTGGGTAATAAAATAAAGATCAAGAAGAATATTGAGAATGGCAGCGATAATCAAGAAATAGAGTGCTGCTAGGCTATCGCCAACCGCTCGAAGAAGTCCAGCACAAAGATTATAGGCAAAGGTCACAGCTACACCATTGACAATAGTGGAGATATAGAGATAAGACTGAGCTACAATAGCTGATGGGGTCCCTAAAAATTGGAGCATTGGATAAAGCCCCACGGCACCAATGAAGATCACAAAGAGACTGAGGATGTTACCAATAACAGCAGTTGCTGCGACAGATTTTCGTAATTGGTCCTCGTTTTTGGCTCCATAATTTCTTGCGATAATAATGCCCATCCCATTGCCGACACCGACAGCAAATCCAACGATCAAATCAAATATGGCAGAGGTTGCTCCAACGGCAGCCAATGATTTTTGACCTAAAAAACGCCCTACAATCATAACATCCGAGGTATTGTAGAGTTGTTGAAAGATATTGGACAAAAGAATAGGAAAGGCAAAACTCAATAGAGCGGGTAAAATAGGACCATCTATGAGGTCCACACGTTGAATTCTTTTCATAGTGTCATTATACCAACTTCAGGAACCAGCGACAAGCGTCGATAGTTGAAGGCCCTTACATTTTTTGGTATAATCAGGGCAGAAAAGGAGGCTTTTATGAGCTTAACCAGCCAATTAATCACTGAAACGTTCCCAGATCTGGACAAGGTCGAGAGGCTGAATATCGAGGCATTCCCAGAAGAAGAGCGAGTCCCTTTGTCGGAATACCTGCGTTATACGGACAATGACGATGCTAATTTTTTTGCTTTTTATAACGAAGAAGAATTTGTCGGATTTGCTTTTTCTATCTATAATCAGAAAGCTTTTTATGTTAGCTTCTTTGCCATTATGCCCCACCTACGTAGCCACGGTTATGGTCAAGAAATCATTGAAAAATTGGTAGAATTTTACCAAAGAACCATGATTCTTGAAGTGGAACGTTTAGATGAAGAATGTGACAATCTAGAGCAACGTCAGTCTCGGATGGATTTCTATAAGCGAAATGGATTTAAAACTGCCAATGCCTTTTTAGAATACGAAGGACTTAGCTTTGAAATTCTCTATCGGGGTGACCACTTTGACGAAGAGGCTTATCGCGATATTTTCCGTAAACTGCAGGAAGAAAATTATTTCGATTTCCGCATTAAATATAGACGCTTTAGTGACCACTAGAAAAAAGATGGAGAATCTCTAGGGAAAACTAGAATCTCCATTTTTTATTTAATTTTGATGAGGGTTCCTAAATGAGTATGCACATTAGTTGCATCAGTGCCATAATTTTGATAAAGTAAAACTTATTACTTTTTAAGGAGATCGTATGTTACGAAAAGGTTCCCTGACAGGTTTATTACTGTTTGGTATTTTTTTTGGTGCTGGAAACCTGATTTTCCCACCGGCTCTTGGTGCTTTATCGGGTAATCAATTTTGGCCAGCTATTGCTGGGTTTGTCCTTTCAGGCGTGGGAATTGCCATTGTGACCTTGATTATCGGTACACTTAATCCCAAAGGATATATTGATGAGATTTCTCGTAAGATTTCACCTGTTTTCGCGATTGTATACTTAGTTGCGCTTTATCTTTCGATTGGTCCTTTCTTTGCCATTCCAAGAACGGCGACGGTATCTTTCGAAGTGGGGATAGCCCCCTTATTAGGTGGAATGAATGCCAGTTTAGCACTTTTCATTTTTACCCTGGTCTACTTTTTGCTAGCCTTTCTGATTGCTTTGAATCCATCTAAGATTCTAGATCGGATTGGTCGTATATTGACCCCGATCTTTGCGATTCTCATTTTGATCTTGGTCGTTCTTGGAGCTCTTAAATATAGTGGACACGCTCCAATGGTGGCCACAAAAGCCTATCAGGCATCTGCCTTTGGGCAAGGATTTTTAGAGGGGTACAATACCTTGGATGCCTTGGCATCTGTTGCCTTTAGTGTGATCGCAGTGACTACCTTGAATCAACTTGGATTTTCAAGTAAGAGAGAATACATCAAGACTATTTGGTTGGTTGGAATTGTTGTAGCCCTTGGTTTTAGTGTGCTGTATATCGGTTTAGGATATCTGGGGAATCATTTTCCTATTCCAGCTTCTGTTATGGCATCTGATAGCAATAAAGGGGTGTATGTATTATCAGAAGCGATCAAAGCGATCTTTGGTCCGACTGCTCAGATTTTCCTAGCAGGAATGGTGACGGTAACTTGCTTTACCACAACTGCTGGTTTAATCGTCTCTACCAGTGAATTCTTCCAAAGCACCTTCCCTAAGGTTTCTTACAAGGTCTATGCAAGTGTCTTCACTTTGATTGGTTTTGCGATTGCAAACCTTGGCTTGAATGCCATTATTGCTTTCTCATTGCCAGTCTTGATGATTCTTTACCCAATCACCATTACCATTGTATTGCTTGTGATAGTGAATAAATTTGTGGCTCTTTCAAAACCAGGAATGCAACTGACTATTTTCTTGGCCAGCTTTGTCTCTGTTGCGAGTGTTCTGGCAAGTACCTTTAAGATTTCACTTGTAGAAAAGTGGATTGCTTTGCTTCCATTTGCGGCTCAATCTCTTCCATGGTTAGTGCCAGTAGTTATCGGAATTCTTTTATCGCTCGTATTACCAAATAAACAAACGGCAGAAGAATAAGTTATATTAGAAACTCTAAAGTTTTATGCTTTAGAAATAGATTGAAGATAATATCTTCTTAGAAACTTTCCTTAGGTGAGTACGGACGTCAGCGAACTTCATAGAAGTTCCATGACTTAGTTTTGAATCTAAGGTTTCAAAACTCCCGAGTGCTAGAAACATCACTGTTTCTAGCACTTTTCTCACGGCGGAAAG
>NZ_KV794411.1:437083-520329 GCF_001808725.1 Streptococcus sp. HMSC074F05
AGCACTTTTCTCACGGCGGAAAGTTTCAATGTATACTTGAATGTGCCTTATATATTCTTTTAGTTTTTCACCACAACTTAGACTCTAAAGTTATTGGCTTTAGGGTCTTTCTTTTGAAACTAGTATCTAAATCCAAACTTTAGTAAAAAAACGTAGCAGAAATTTTTATTTTAGGTCAGTCAATGTTATACTGAATGTAGCATATCAATATACGGAGTGAACTATGAATCCAATCATTTTTTCATTGACAGTTTTTCTTGCGGGTATTCTGTCTTTCTTTTCTCCCTGTGTCTTTCCTTTGCTACCGGTATATATTGGAATCTTGCTAGGAAGTGATCAGGAAAAGGCTATCCTATTGTTCGGGAAAAAAATTCGCTGGCATGGCTTGTTGAAAACCCTTTGTTTTATTGCCGGTATTTCTGTTATTTTCCTCCTCATTGGTTTTGGAGCGGGCTTGCTTGGAAAGATCATGTACACCAATTGGTTCCGTTATCTGATGGGAGCCCTCATCATTATCCTTGGTCTTCATCAAATGGAAGTCTTTCATTTTCATTTCCTTGAAAAGCAAAAAACAATGGATTTTGGAGCCAACAAACAGAAGAATGAATTGTTTTCAGCTTTTCTCCTTGGTCTTGGTTTTAGTTTTGGTTGGACGCCTTGTATTGGTCCGGTATTAGGATCAGTCCTTGCTTTAGCAGCATCAGATGGGCAAGATGCTCTTATGGGTGCTATTTATCTCCTTGTATATACATTGGGAATGGCTCTTCCGTTTTTACTGTTAGCCTTAGCATCTAGTCTGGTCCTACCTTACTTTAATCGTCTCAAACCCCATTTGTTATTGCTGAAGAAAATCGGCGGAGCCATCATTATTCTGATGGGAATTCTCTTACTCTTGGGACAATTGAACAGTTTGTCATCTATCTTTTCATAAAAATAATCGGAGGTTTAATGCATGATGAAAGGTTTTAAATATGCTTGTTTCTCAGTTCTTTCTTTAGCTTTGCTGTCAGCTTGTTCCATGAATCAATCCAGTGAGACTAGTATGGACAATCAGACAACAATGAATACAACAACGAATAAGAATCCTTTGGTAGGAAAAGACGCTAGTAACTTTGAACTAAAGGATATGAAGGGGAATACGGTCAAACTTTCAGACTACAAAGGGAAGAAGCTTTATTTGAAATTTTGGGCAACCTGGTGTGGCCCTTGCCGGCAAAGTATGCCCGAATTAGAGAAATTGGTCAAGGATACGGATAGAGACTTTGAAATTCTGACCATTATGGCACCAGGACTCCAAGGTGAAAAAACAGAAGAAGAATTTGTTAAATGGTTTGATCAACAAGATTACAAGTCCGTACCGGTCTTGTACAATCCAGATGGTTCTGCATTTGCAGATTATCAGGTTCGCTCTATTCCTACAGAGGTCTTTATAGACAGTCATGGGAAAATTGGACATGTCCAATTAGGGGCTATTTCAAATGAAGATGCTAAGAAGATCATCAAAGAGTTACAATAAAAAAATGAAGCACGAAGCTTCATTTTTTTATTAGTTGCTTGCACCAGAAGTTGCATCGGCATCTCCGTGCCCTCCGTCACCATGTCCTCCAGCATCAGAAGCACCAGAAGTTGCATCTGCACTACCGTGTCCACCAGCAGGAGCAAATGGACCGCTTCCGCCAACTAGACGTTGGCCGGTTGTTTGCAGGTACCAGTCCAACCATGGTTTGAAGTTGAAGACAATCTCATTGATACCAGCGTATGAACCATCTTCATAGTACATAGCTTGGTAGTTGTGAGTGTTGATCACGCCTTCAGGAGATCCTGGAACAATAGTCCGAACATAGTCTTGGTTACCGTTACGAAGGGTACCAATCACCCATTCCACGTTTTTCATACGTGCTGGTGGTAGGGAACCATGAACGGTTGACATCCGGCTTCCTGATTGAGGTGGCACGCGTTTGGCAAACATGGTATCAGGATCTTGATGGGCATTGTTGTAGTAGAGGAATTGGTTGTTATCATCGGCATAGGTCAATTCAAATGGCATAGCCTTTAAGAACATATCAATTTGGTTAACGGTTAGGATACCGTGGTCGAGTTTGACATAGGTATCGCCGGAAACGGCACCAGTGATTTCAGCTACTTTTTCTACCCAATCTGGATCGTCAGGATCGACCTCAGTAACAGTTGTAGCGATTGGATGATTACAATCCAAGTCTTCTGGTTCAATTGGTTTTGGTTTTTTCAATTTAGATACAACCTCAACGTATTTCATAAAATTATCCAAGCAGGTTTCGAGGAATTTGACGGTTCCTTCGTTGATGATATTGCCGTTTTCGTCAAAAGCTTCTTTTGCTTTTCCAAGAAGGAATTCATTACCTGGAAGAGTATAAGCATTGACACCTGGAGCATCAAGGATCTTGCGGAGGTGAACCTGAGCACGTGATGTCCCTTGATCATAGTAGGAAGCACCAACAATCATTACTGGTTTGTTTTCAAATGGATGCACCTCAAAAGATAGCCATTCAAGAACAGATTTAAGAGCAGCAGAGATCGTATGGTTGTGCTCTGGAGTAGCAATGATGACACCATCTGCTCGAGTAATTTTATTGTACAAAAGACGTAATTGGAAACTTTCGTCCCATTTTTCATCTTGGTTAAACATTGGAACTTCATCGATTTCAAGAACTTCCAATTCAAATTTGATCTTAAATTGGCGGCGAATGAATTCCAAAAGTTTACGGTTATATGATTGATCGTAGTTTGATCCTACAAGTCCTACAAATTTCATTCTTTCCTGTCTCCTATCTTACAAGTTTTCCCAGTCAAATTCTTCAGCATCTTTGCGAAGCAATTCTTGGGCATTGCGCAATTTGTCTGTAATTTTCACGAACACACGGAAATCATTGAAGATGGCATCTAATTTTTGAATGACATCCAAATCCACCAAGTCTCCATTTTGATCAAAGGCTTGCAATGAATGAGAAAGCAAGAATTCATCTGGCAAGACATTCGCCTTAATTTCTGGAGCGTTTAAGATTTGACGGAGTTGGAGTTGGGCGCGTGAAGATCCCAACGTACCGTATGAAGCCCCAGTAATCATGACTGGTTTATTCAACAATGGGAAGACTCCGTATGAGAGCCAAGCGAGTGCACTCATCAAGACCGCTGGAATAGAGTGGTCGTATTCTGGAGTCCCAATAATGACTCCATCAGCCTCCTCAATTTTTGCAACAATATCCAAGACAGCTTCAGGCACTTGTTTGTCGGCTGGTTTGTTAAAGACAGGGATATCTTTAATTTCAACCAATTCGATCTCAGACTTGTCAGCAAAATGTTTTTGCATGTATTGAAGCAGTTGACGGTTTGTAGAACGTTTGGAGTTAGTCCCCACAATCGCAATAAGTTTTATCATGGAAAATTCCTTTCTGATAGGAGAATTATAAATAAGATTGAAGCCCACTTGTATAGGCGATCTTGCCTGATTGAGAAACCAATAAGGTATCTATACCAGGAAGTGATTCAACAGTGTTGAGGATAGAAGTAGGAGATTCCCCGAACAAGCGGGTAGTCCATATCTCCCCGTCTACGGATCGATCAGATATGATGGTGATACTGGCTAAGTCTGTCTCGACCGGATAGCCCGTCGCGCTATCAAAGATGTGGTGAAACGACTGGCCGTCAACTTCTAAATGACGCTCGTAGATGCCAGAGGTGACAATAGATTTATCCTTGACAGAGAGGACCAGTAGGTGCTGACCTCTTTTTTCGACTGGATTTTGAATGCCAATCCGCCAAGGCTGTTGTTTGACGGGATGTTGACCGACAGTGAGGATATTTCCTCCAAGATCGATCAAGGCATCTGTTACTCCCTGGCTCTTTAAAAAGGTCGCAATGCAGTCTGCACTATAGCCCTTAGCCAAGGCTCCTAAATCAATCTTCATTCCAGGACGCGTCAGAAAGACCGTATGATGTTCTGGGTCGAGCTGGATTTGGTGAGGATCGATCATGGTCAGAGCTTGATCAATTTCCCCTTGCTGGGGACGTCTAGCATCTGAAAATCCAATTCGCCAGGTCTGTACAAGAGGACCAATGGCGATGTTTAAATGGCTGTTCTGAGCTTGACTATGCAAGGTTCCTAATGCAATCAGTTCAAAAAGATCTGGATGTACTTGGACAGGAGCAATACCAGCTTGGTGATTGACTTCCATGAGTTCAGAACTTGCATCATTAGCACTGAAGCGATGTTCGTAGGAGCGAAGAAGTTCAAAGCAGCGGGCTAAGAGTTCATTCGCTTGTGGGTGACAGATCGAAACAGTGATGGTCGTTCCCATCAACCGTTCGGATCGACTACTTAGGTCCACTAAAAATCTATCCTTTCCTATTTTCACTTACTTACAGTATATCAAAAAGATATCGTTTTCACAATCCTTTCAAGCATATTGTTTGACATTTTTTGAAACATGTGAAATGTGATTTTCTGGAAAATTGAAAAAAAGATCACAAATTCTGAGCAAAATAATTGTAACCGATATCATTTTTATGATATACTCAAGAAGTAAATTAAATTAAAGGTAGGATTTATTCTATGAGTAAAATCGTTGTTGTAGGGGCTAACCATGCCGGAACAGCTTGTATCAACACTATGTTAGATAATTTCGGAAATGAAAATGAAATTGTAGTTTTTGACCAAAACTCAAACATTTCATTCCTTGGATGTGGGATGGCGCTTTGGATCGGTGAGCAAATCGATGGTCCTGAAGGTCTTTTCTACTCTGACAAAGAAAAATTGGAAGCAAAAGGTGCAAAAGTCTACATGAACTCTCCTGTTCTTTCAATTGACTATGACAACAAAGTGGTTACAGCGGAAGTTGATGGAAAAGAACACAAAGAATCTTACGAAAAATTGATCTTTGCGACTGGATCAACACCAATTATTCCCCCAATTAAAGGAGTTGAAATCGTTCCTGGTAACCGCGAATTCAAAGCAACTCTCGAAAATCTTCAATTTGTTAAATTGTACCAAAACGCTGAAGAAGTGATCGAAAAATTGAAAGACAACAGCAAACACTTGAACCGTATCGCCGTCGTTGGTGGTGGTTACATAGGTGTTGAACTTGCTGAAGCTTTCGAACGTCTTGGTAAAGATGTTGTCTTGGTGGATATCGTGGACACTGTTTTGAATGGTTACTACGACAAAGACTTCACTGACATCATGGCGAAAAACTTGGAAGACCACAACATCCGTTTGGCACTTGGACAAACGGTTCAAGCGGTTGAAGGAGACGGTAAGGTAGAACGTCTTGTAACCGATAAAGAAACCTTCGACGTAGATATGGTCATCTTGGCTGTTGGTTTCCGTCCCAATACAGCTCTTGCAGATGGTAAGATTGAACTCTTCCGCAACGGTGCCTTCCTTGTCGATAAGAAACAAGAAACTTCACTTCCAGGTGTCTATGCAGTTGGTGACTGTGCGACTATCTATGACAATGCACGTGGTGAAATGAGCTACATCGCACTTGCATCTAATGCGGTTCGTTCAGGTATTGTTGGTGCCTACAATGCGACTGGTCATGAATTGGAAGGAATCGGTGTTCAAGGTTCTAACGGTATCTCTATTTATGGCCTTCACATGGTTTCAACTGGTTTGACTCTTGAAAAAGCAAAAGCTGCCGGCTTCAATGCCACTGAAACAGGCTTCAATGACCTTCAAAAACCAGAATTTATCAAACACGATAACTATGAGGTTGGCATCAAGATTGTTTATGACAAAGACACTCGTCAAATCCTTGGAGCTCAAATGGTATCACGTGATAGCGCCATCTCAATGGCCATCCACATGTTCTCACTTGCAATTCAAGAACATGTGACAATTGATAAGTTAGCCTTGACTGACTTGTTCTTCTTGCCACACTTCAACAAACCATATAACTACATCACAATGGCAGCTTTAACTGCTGAATAATGGCTAAATGAAAAACAAAGCTAGCGGTGCTAGTTTTGTTTTTTTTGTCTTTCCAAGTATTCAGAGTCAGTGAAATAAGGTATAATGAATAGGATAAGAGTTTGAAGGAGTTAGGGAATGTCTGAAAAAGAAGAAGCCTTAAAAAATGAATTTCGTTTTGCCTCTAGTTCGATTGTGGCCCATATTGTCAGAGGTGTTCTGGTTGGGATCGTTGTGGGCTGTGTCGTCTCTAGTTTTCGCTTTTTAATCGAACATATTTTTCATTTTGTTCAAGGCGTCTACAAGGAGATGTCTGGTCAACCACTTTATTTGCTGGCGATGCTGTTGGGGTATGGGGTGATCGTACTGATTGCTGGTCGTCTCATAAGCACCAATCGGGATATCAAGGGATCGGGAATTCCGCAAGTCGAAGCAGAGCTCAAGGGTCTTTTGGCGGTGAGCTGGTGGGATACCTTGTGGAAGAAGTATATTTTAGGTGTCTTGGCCATCGGAAGTGGCTTGATGCTTGGTCGTGAAGGTCCTAGTATTCAATTAGGGGCTATGGGTGGAAAAGGAGTGGCCCATCATTTGAAGGTCAGCCCAGTTGAAGAGCGGTCTTTGATTGCAAGTGGAGCTGCTGCAGGCCTTGCAGCCGCCTTTAATGCACCTATAGCAGGACTTTTATTTGTCGTGGAAGAAGTCTACCATCATTTTTCTCGATTCTTTTGGATTTCGACCTTGGCCGCTAGTCTGACTGCTAATTTTATTTCACTCAATGTCTTTGGTCAAACACCCGTACTTCATATGCCGCAAAATATTCCGCCGCTCCATTTGTCTCAGTACTGGATTTACCTTTTTCTTGGAGTCTTTTTGGGGGCAGCAGGTTATGTCTATGAAGTAGTGGTGCTGAATATCGGTCGATTGTATCGTTTACTTGAGAAGATTTTTCATGTTCCCTCTCATTACTCTTCCTTATTTGCCTTTGTCTCGATTCTTCCAATCGGCTATTTCCTTCCACAAATTCTTGGTGGCGGGAACCAATTGGTTTTGGATTTAGCTCGAGTACCGTATCCAGTTCTATCGATCCTTCTCTATTTTACGATCCGTTTTATCTGGAGTATGTTGAGCTATGGTAGTGGTCTACCTGGCGGAATTTTCTTGCCCATTCTAGCTTTAGGATCTCTTTTAGGCGCGATCGTTGGAACTTTCCTCCAAAACATTGGCTTTATCTCCCAAAATCAATTACCTCTCTTCATTATTTTAGGAATGAGTGGGTATTTTGGGGCTATTTCAAAAGCGCCATTAACAGCGATGATTTTGGTAACAGAGATGGTCGGTGATATTCGTAGTTTAATGCCACTGGGTATGGTCACCTTGCTGGCTTACATGATCATGGATCTCTTCCATGGAGCACCAGTCTATGAAGCCATGCTGGAGCAACTCTTACCTGATAAGGCGCAAGAAGAAGGAGAGTTGACCTTGATTGAGATTCCTGTATCCGAAAAGATTGCAGGGAAACAAGTTCATGAACTCGAACTCCCCCAAGATATTTTGATCACCACGCAAATGCGAAGTGGTAAAAGCTATATGGTCAATGGTGCGACCCGCTTGTATCTAGGTGATAGCATCTTTGTGGTGGTGAAAGAATCTGAAATTGGACGAGTCAAGGATATTCTTTTGTAAAAGACAGTTTCTTAGAAAGTCTTTCTATTATTAAATTTTCAGACAATTGTTGAAAAATGAGAAAACTTCTGGTAAAATAAGTCCAAGAACAAAAGAGGAGAAGTCTTTCATGAAAAAATATAGTCTACTCTTATTGAGTGTTGCTCTTTTAGCAGGGTGTGCGAATTCTACTAGCAAACAGTCCAGTCAAAAGACGCAAACCAGCTCAACGGTGCAGTTATCAAAGGCTGACCAGAAGACCTTGGACAATGCGACAGCTGAATACAAAGACTTTGTTGAAATGCAAATCGACCAATTGCTTAAGGATACAGAAGGTTTCCGAGATACCCTAAAAGCTGGGAATTTGGAAGAAGCTAAAAAACAATATCCCTTGATCCGCATGGCCTATGAACGTTCCGAACCGATTGCTGAAACCTTTGGGGAGTCTGATGTGAAGATTGACTACCGTTTGGTAGACTATGTGGATGAAAATAAATCAGAAGAAGGCTGGTCTGGCTTCCACCGGATTGAGCGCATTCTTTGGGAAAACAATACCACAGATGGAACAGACAAATACGCTGACCAACTGGTGAACGATATCAAGGAGTTGAAAGCTAAAATTGCTACAGTAGAAGTCACACCGGATATCATGTTGACCGGTGCTGTCGATTTGCTCAATGAAGTGGCAACGCAAAAGATTACAGGTGAAGAAGAAGTCTTCTCTCATACAGATCTTTACGACTTCCGTGCCAATATTGAAGGGGCTGAAAAGATCTTCTCTCTCTTTAAACCTTTGATTGAGAAAAAAGATGCTAAATTGGTTAAAACCTTGGAAGCAGAATTCAAGAATGTTAATGCTTTATTGGACAAACACATGACAGATGATTCAAACTATAAGTCTTACACAGATTTATCCAAGGAAGATACTAAGGAATTGGCTGAAGCGGTGACCAAACTTGGTGAACCTTTGTCTCAAATGGGTGTGATTTTAGATGGGAAATAAGAAAAATGGCTGACGAAAAATTTTTAGATAAAAAAATGGACCGTCGTGAATTTCTTAAAAAAGCAGGTATTGGAGGGGCTGGTCTAGCGCTAGGTCTCTCTGGTGCATCTGCTTTTTTCGCTAATCAAGACAGTTCCAGCAAAAAAGCTTATGATGGGGATGAAGACATCTCCTTTTATGGCAAGCACCAAGCAGGGATTACAACGGCCATGCAGAAGGCTTGCTACTTGGTGGTGTTAGACCTTCACACGACGGACAAAAAAGAAGTCATCCAGCTCTTTAAAGACTGGACTGATTATAGTAGTAAATTAGTCGAAGGAGAATTGGTCAAAAAAGATGGGTTCAATGCCCTCTTGCCACCAACAGATACTGGTGAAACAGTGGGACTCAACCCCTATCGCTTGAGCCTGACGTTTGGGGTATCGGCTTCCTTTCTAAAGAAACTGGGCTTGGAGTCCAAACGTCCGAAACTCTTTCGTGATTTGCCCCCATTTCCAAAGGAGCAGTTGCAGGACAAATATACAGGTGGCGATATCGTCATTCAAGCCTGTGCAGACGATGAGCAAGTAGCCTTTCATGCGGTGCGAAATCTGATTCGTAAGGGTCGCAATACCATTACCATGAAGTGGAGCAAATCAGGATTTGCAGCTATTGGTGACCGAAAAGAAACGCCCCGCAACCTCTTTGGTTTCAAGGATGGAACAGCAAATGTCACGACGGAGAAGGATTTTGACAAGGTCGTCTGGACTGATAGCAAGGATTGGATGAAGGGTGGTTCCTATATGGCTCTTCGCCTAGTGCAAATGCACTTGGAAACTTGGGACCGAACCAATTTGCAGGAGCAGGAAAATACCTTTGGTCGCTACAAGGAATCCGGTGCTCCCTTTGGTAAAACCAACGAATTTGATGAAGTAGATTTATCTAAACTACCAGTTGATTCACATGTTCGTTTGGCCAAAGAAGTGGATCGACCGATTTTACGGCGTTCTTATTCTTATTCGGATGGCATCAATGAACAGACTGGGCAATTTGATGCTGGCTTGATCTTTATCGCCTTTCAAAAAGATCCAAACAGTTTTGTTAAAATCCAAACCAATCTAGGTGCAGAGGATAAAATGAACGAGTACATCACCCATATCGGAAGTGGACTCTTTGCTTGCTTTGCAGGTGTTGAGAAAGGAGGCTACCTTGGTCAAGCACTCTTTGAATAAACTTTTGATCTTGTTAGGCCTTCTTGCCTTGTTCTGGACTCATCCAGTGGCTGCGGAGTCTTATAGCGATCTCTTTATCAAGATCACAGATGCAACAACCGCTATAGAAAATAAGGACCAGAAAAAGGCCAAGGAATTGATTGCTGAAATTCAGGCTGATTTTGAATCCAAAGACCACCATGATTCCAAAGCAGGGAAAAAAGTTAGCCAAGCCCTGGCTATAAAAGGGGAGGTAACCAAAGAGGATCTCACCAAGATCTCATCAGCCTTGCTCGCTTTTGAAAAAGAGCAAAATCCGGTCGATTTAGAGGCGGAAAAAGACAAACTCGTGAGTCGCCTCGCACCTTACTTTAAGAATCTACAAGAGGCCATTACAGCTAAGGATCTGGATAAAACTCGTCAAACCTATGCCGATCTCAATAATACCTGGACGCGAAACGAAGCAGTGGTAAGAGATCATAGCACAGCCTACTATGGCAAAATCGAGACGGCCATTTCACTCTTGCGCAGTAGTATTGAAACAGAGCCTACCGATTTTACCAACATCCAGTCCTCTTATGATGATCTCAAAAACGGGATTGATGCCTTTGTAAAAGGAGAAGCCATTAGCAGTGCTAGTACGGATTTGACGTTGAACGATGGGATCAAGCTTTTGGAGAAGGCGCAAAGCCAATTCCAATCCGGCGACGACAAATCTGCAGCAGCGACTATGAAGCAGTTCATCACGATCTGGCCAACCATCGAGGGGGATGTCAGCACGACGAATCCCAGTCTCTACACGCGCGTAGAGAGCGAATCCCCGGTCATTATGGTCAAGGGGAAAGAAAAGACCTATCAAGAGAAATTACAAGCCTTGATCAGAGACCTGTCTGCGATCGATACGACAGCTTCTTACAACGCCTTTGATGCCATGTTGATTCTTCTGCGTGAAGGAGTAGAAGCCCTTCTGATCGTGATGGCGCTTGTGACGACCCTTAAGGCCGCTAAGATGAGGAAAGGACTCAAATGGGTTTACGGTGGAGCTATTGCTGGTGTTCTTGCCAGTGCAGCGATCGCTCTTGTTTTGCAAGTAGCGTTTCCAGCCGTTACTTCGGGATCTAACCGGGAAATCATTGAAGGTGGCGTTGGGATTTTCGCTGTAGTCATGATGATTCTCATCGGAATTTGGCTCCACAGCAAGTCCTCTGTCAAACAGTGGAATGCCTTTATGGACCGTCAAATGAAGACCGTGACGGCTACAGGAAGCTTTGTCTCTATGTTTGCTCTCAGTTTCTTAGCAGTCTTTCGTGAAGGGGCTGAGACCATTCTCTTTTATGTCGGGATCATTCCGCGGATTACGACCGCGAATTTCTTACTGGGAATCGGGCTTGCTATAGCTGTGCTCATCATCATTGCAGTGGCCATGACCAAGGCTAGTCAAGCTATCCAACCTCATCGAATCTTTTTCATTCTGACATGGTTGATTTACGTCTTGGCTTTCAAGATGCTCGGTGTCAGCATCCACGCCCTGCAGTTGACCAATATCCTACCAAGCAATTTGGTCAATGGACTTCCAACCATCGATTGGGCGGGCATCTATCCAAGCTGGGAAGTTCTTCTTCCCCAACTAATCTTTGTGGCTCTGATCGCCCTCATCACGGTGAGACAACATGGCAAAGAGTAGAGCAGATGAAATGACCATTGTTGAGCACTTGGTCGAATTTCGAAAACGATTGATCGCAGTGGTCTTATGTTATATTATCGTCTTCATCGTAGCCTTTGTATTTGGAGGAGAGCTCTACCAAGCCTTGACGGCTAGCCTGCATCAAAAACTGCTGGTGCTGGGACCGAATGATATCCTCTGGATCTATGTATCGCTGGCCAATCTCACAGCCTTTAGCCTGACCTTGCCCTTTATTGTCTACCAGATCTGGCAATTTGTAAGGCCGGCTCTGAAGGAGAAGGAGGCGCGTGCAATCTTTGCCTACATCCCAGCTAGCTTTATTTGCTTTGTGCTGGGGCTTGCATTTGGTTATGTCTTTGTCAGTCCAGCTATTTTAGAGGTCTTGATGCGTTTAGGAGAAGGGCTGTTTGATACCCAATTAACAGCACAAAATTATTTAACCTTCTTATGGCATACTACCTTGCCTTTAGGGGTCTTGTTCGAGTTACCAGTTTTGGTCGCTTTTCTGACCTCGATTGGACTTTTGACACCACAGTTTTTAATAACCTACCGACGTTACGCTTACTTTGTTCTGCTGGTCTTAGCCGTCGTGTTAACCCCTGCAGACTTTATCAGTGACTTGGCCATGACACTCCCTTTGATCCTCTTATTTGAAGTCAGTGTCGCCATCAGTAAAGTCATCTATTCAAGAAAAAGGAGAAACTAATGGGAATTTTACGTGATATTGGAGCACCAGGTTTGATCATCATCATCCTGGGCGCCCTCTTGATTTTTGGACCAAAACGCCTGCCTGAGTTGGGCCAGTCTATCGGCAAAATGTTTGCTGAATTTAAGACAGCTGTCAATAAAGGCAGTGAAGAAGCAGATCAAGACGCCAAAGAAGCTAAAGAAGAAAAAGAATAATCAGACAATTTTCAAAATTCTATTGAGTTCGATTGCATAAAAAGGTATAATAAGACAAGTACTTGCAATCGACGAAGGAGGAAACCATGATTATTACGATTTTGTCACTCATTTTCTATTTTAGCTATATCGGATTCTTATGCTGGTTGGTCGTAAAAATTGTCGAAAAATTGTTCAATTTCTTGTTGAACCGTTAATGAAGAAACAATCCATTTCACCCCGAGTGAGTGGATTTTTTGTGTCCAATTCAGTTAGAAAGATTCAAACAAAGAGGTTTTAACGGTCTCAGATTGAAGATAAAGTCATATAAAAAACTTTCCTTAAGTGAGTACGGACGTCAGCGAACTTATTAGAAGTTCCATGACTAAATCAAAATACAAAGGGCGTCTGCGGATAAAGTCAAAAGAGGAAATTAGAAAGCAAGTGAAACAACACAACAAAACCATCGTTTTACTGACTGTTTTGTTTATTGCTATGCTTTCCATTTAAATGTTTTTATATCTTTCAACTTCTAGTATTTCTTGTTACTAGTGATGGACTATATCGTTTGTTTTTCTTATTTATTTTATAAGAATGTTAAGCTTAATAGAAATACAGTAATTACAAGATTGTAATATATTCTGTTATAGCTTTATGTGGCATGGGTATAAATTGATATGACTTTTATTATCTATGGTATAATGAGATAAATTTGGAGTTGTAGAGGCGAGCATTTGGAAGAACATAGACCTGATTTTAGAGATATAAAATCATTTGAAGAATTTAACAGATACTACTGGTATCGAGAAGAGCTTTCACAAATTTGTAAGTACCTTGGATTAGAATACAGATGTACAAAAAAAGAATTAAATCATATTATAGAACAATATTTTAGGGGAAATAGAGTAGAAAAAGTTTTGAGGAAAAGAAACAAAAATCAAACCGAAATAATAACCCTAAATACATCATTACTTGAATGTGGGTTTTCCTTTAATCAGAAATTTCGTGATTATTTTTCAGCTGTAACAGGTGTTAATCCGTTTAAGTTTAATGCTGATATGGCAACTGCTTGGAGAAAAGTAAAACGGGACAACAACATAAATTTTACAATCCAAGATATGATTAAAATATACTATGGAGAGTCAGACTACGCCAAGTATGATAATTCAGCTTGCCAATGGAATCAATTTCTAAAAGACTTTTGTGCCGATGAATTTAGCAATCATTACTCCAACAAGTTAAAAGTTGCGGCTATCCTTTGGAATGAAGTTAGAGATTCAAAAAATAAAAAAATTTATTCACGGGGACTTCTAAAAGAATATAGCTACAAAATAGAGGAGTACTGTAAGTAAACAACTTCAAGTTTGTCGAACGGAATATAAAGTATTAAAGACGATAGCACTCTGTTTTTGCAGAGTGCTTTTTTGTTTTATAGAATATAAGAGAATGTGGGATACTTGCTTTCTCTGCTAGATGATCGAGCAGAGAAAGATTTATTAGATATGACATCAGTCAGCTAAACCCTTTTAGCTGGCTTTTTTGTTAGCGACTCGGTCATTAACTTGCTTGTCAAAATATAATTCGGTATCATAGATATATAATGTTTGGTAAGTAAGTCCTATTGTCAGTTCGGAACAAGTAGATAGGAGAAGGGGAGAAAAAACTAGTGAATAAAGACCAATTGATAGAGAAACCAGAAATAAATATTGTTGGGGTTATTGCAAATCATCAGTTTAACTGGTATATTTGTTCAAACGAAATGTGGACAATGGATATCGATAAATATATTCAGGCATACCAGGAAGCAGGTCTGGATGTTGATTTCTCCTATTTACCTGAGATTCAGCAGAATCTTCATGTGATTACAAAAAGCAATCTTGAGAGCTACTTAGAAATGTATAAAGATGATTGGCTGAAGGTGACGGTTGAAGAATTGATCTCAATGATCAAACGTTCAATGGAAGAGGAGAACTTGAATTCAGAGATTATTCTGGAAGGAAAAGCCTTGCTTCCGGATCTTTTCATCGATTTTGATAAAGAAGAATTTTATTCAAACCATCTGGGGATGAAAAACTACGAAAGATATGTGCCAAACGGATGGAAGTTTTTTTCAGGACGTTTTGATCATTTGATCCCCAAAGAGGAGCAATATTGGATTGAAGAGACCAAGAAAACTGAAGGAACTAGTCTTCTATTCATATAAAAATAATACAGTTTAAAAGTATTTCATGAGACTGTGAAATGCTTTAAAATTTCGCCACATTTCAAATCTTTATATTCCGTTTCGTTAGGAATAGCGATGGAAAGCCAACCAAATATGCTATACTGAAGTAGATAGAAGGAGGAGCGACTGATGAGCAGAAAGTGGGTAAAGATCATTGCTATTTTAATTTTCATCCTATCCGGTAGTTACTTTGTCTACAATAAACTAACGAAGCCGAATCTTGGACCGAAAACAACAAAGCTCTATAAGCATGGTTTTCTTTTGCTAGAAGAACAAATCGGAACCTACATCAAAGAACACTATACTGGGATTGAGAAGATTGAGTTCTCCCCAATCTACGTTACTGAAGAAGGGTCAACATTCTCAAATGCCTATGTGCGTCCGACGATCTATGACAAGTATGGAAATAAAGCTACTCTGGGAGATAAAATAAAGAAATTTATTCCATTAAGTTATGGATTGATTTCAGACATTGTTCTTGATTTTGATGGAGGTGGCAATGAAGTCATTGAGTTACTGGACTCAAATGGCAAACCTGTAGACGTTTCAAATGAGGAGCATTTGCCTAAGAGAGCTATACTCACAGAGGCAAGTAGTACAGATGAAAATATTGAATTATTAGTAGAAGATGGTCAGTTAATAGGAGTCGTAAAGGATGATAAAGGAAGCCCTGGTGCAGAAATTGTTTATAATACGGAACTCCATAAAGGAGACGCGAGAGAGTAGCGCTAACCAATGAAATAGAATGAAAAAGAAAGGACAAAACACATGCAGTATTATTTTATCGGTGGCCTAGGTGGTAATAGCTACCATCTGGCTCCACTAATGGATGAGCTAGGCTTTCCTGTGACCTTTCTAGATCCCTATAGGGAAATGATTCAGACAGAAAACGATCTTCGTGATTGGTTCCAAGGTCGGGTTGGCCAGGCTGAAGAGATCTGCTTATTTGGGCATTCCTTGGGTGGAGATTTGGCTCGTTATCTGGCTACTGAGTTTCCTCAGATCCAGGCTTTGATTCTCCTGGATGGGGGTTATCTGGATATGGAAAAGATCCTGCCTCTTGAAGAAGAACTAGAAGGAACGGCGTCCTTCATGCAGCAGCAAGTTTTTGCAACTTTAGAAGAAGCCGTGTTATCAGAACTTGGTGATGGAGAAGATCCTACTCCTATAGCGCGAAAAGCAGTAGAGGCTAGCTTTCGCTGGAATCCAGCAAGTGAACAATATGAATTAAATCTGGATCTCGAAAAGGTCATGGCTTTATTGCGTCTACGGCGTCGGATCAAGACTTACCAGATTCCACTGGCGGACCTGCCTGTCCTCTTTATTGGCCCTCGATACCAAGAAGAACCGGAATGGAGAAAAGAAGCTCTGGAGCAACTAGATCCTCAGATCGAGCAAGTCTTGCTAGATGGTTTGGGGCACGAACTATATACAGAGGCGCCTGAAATTGTAGCTAGAGAAGTCAACAATTGGCTCCAAAATGTTCATAAATAAAACCTGTTTCTCTTTTTGAAACGGGTTTTTACCTTGTAATTTCCGAACGTTATTTCCTATAAAATCATTCCCATTGCATTAGGTCCGTATCTTTGGTATAATCTATCAAGGAAACGTCAAGAGACGTAGCGATGCGCTTGCGCATAGGTAGGTCAGTTTTTAGAAAAGAGATTTTTCAATCTATGTTAAATGAATTTCCTATTTTCGACTATGAAGATATTCAGTTGATTCCCAACAAATGTATCATCAATAGCCGGTCAGAAGCAGATACAACCGTCCAATTTGGAAAGCATACCTTCAAGCTACCAGTTGTTCCAGCTAATATGCAGACGATCTTGGATGAGAATGTAGCAGAGCAGTTGGCGCGTGGTGGATACTTCTACATCATGCACCGCTTTGATGAAGCAGGTCGGATTCCTTTTGTCAAACGCATGCATGATCAAGGTTTAATCGCATCCATTTCGGTTGGTGTTAAGGAATACGAATACGACTTTGTGAGTCAATTAAAGGCAGATGCACCTGAGTACATTACCATTGATATCGCACATGGTCATGCGGATAGTGTCATTCGGATGATTCAACACATCAAGAAGGAATTGCCAGATACCTTTGTCATTGCTGGAAATGTTGGAACACCTGAAGCTGTTCGTGAATTAGAAAATGCGGGAGCTGATGCGACTAAGGTCGGGATTGGTCCTGGTAAGGTTTGTATCACCAAAGTGAAGACTGGATTTGGTACAGGTGGTTGGCAATTGGCTGCCCTTCGCTGGTGCTCAAAAGCAGCGCGTAAGCCAATTATTGCGGACGGTGGGATTCGGACCCATGGTGATATTGCCAAATCGATTCGTTTCGGGGCGTCTATGGTCATGATTGGTTCTCTTTTTGCAGGTCATATCGAAAGTCCTGGTAAAACAGTAGAGATCGATGGAGAGTCTTTCAAAGAGTACTATGGATCTGCTTCAGAGTACCAAAAAGGTGCTTATAAGAATGTCGAAGGCAAGAAGATTTTATTGCCTGCCAAGGGTCATTTGCAAGACACCTTGACAGAAATGGAACAAGATTTGCAAAGTTCGATCTCATATGCTGGAGGCCGAAAATTAGCAGATTTGAAACACGTTGACTATGTGATCGTTAAGAATTCCATCTGGAATGGCGATGCACACTAATTGAATTACTTATTTATTTCACGAATGGGCGTGATGTTTCTACAAGGTGCCGGAACACCTAACAATAAGTAAGTCGAGATAAATCCTTTTGTGAGAGGATATTCAAGGCTTGCTTTGCAGGCCTTTTTGTGTTTTGTGAAGAAGTAACGGATTTTATAGAAAGTAGGAGGAAGTATGAAATTACTTGAAGAACGCATCTTAAAAGATGGCAACGTTTTAGGTGAGAATATCCTCAAGGTGGACTCCTTTTTGACCCACCAAGTGGATTTCAAACTCATGAAAGAAATTGGCCAGACCTTTGCGGACCGGTTCAAAGATGCGGGTATTACCAAAGTCGTCACCATTGAAGCGTCTGGGATCGCGCCAGCCCTTTATGTAGCGGAAGCACTTGATGTCCCTATGATTTTTGCGAAGAAAGCGAAAAACATCACCATGAATGAGGGGATTTTGACCGCTGAGGTTTATTCCTTTACCAAGCAAGTCACTAGTACGGTGTCAATTGCTGGTAAATTCTTAGATCCAGCGGATAAGGTTTTGATTATTGATGATTTCCTAGCAAATGGTCAAGCGGCTAAGGGCTTGATTCAGATCATCGAACAATCTGGTGCACAAGTGGAAGCCGTTGGAATCGTCATTGAAAAATCCTTCCAAGATGGACGGGGATTATTAGAAGAGTTGGGATATCCAGTTGTATCCCTCGCGCGTTTGGACCGTTTTGAAAATGGTCAGGTTGTATTTAAGGAGGCAGACATCTAATGCAAAAACAAGAAAGCCATTCACAGGCCGCTGTTCTAGGCTTGCAGCATTTATTAGCCATGTATTCGGGATCAATTTTGGTGCCGATCATGATCGCGGGAGCGTTGGGATATAACGCTCATCAGCTGACCTACCTCATCTCTACAGATATCTTCATGTGTGGGGTGGCAACTTTCCTTCAAGTGCAACTCAATAAATACTTTGGGATCGGTCTTCCGGTCGTCCTTGGGGTTGCCTTCCAGTCTGTGGCACCTCTCAGCATGATCGGGGCTAGCCATGGTAGTGGGGCCATGTTTGGTGCCTTGATTGTTTCAGGGATTTACGTGGTTCTGGTCTCAGGATTCTTCTCGAAAATTGCCAACCTCTTCCCATCCATTGTGACGGGATCGGTCATTACGACCATTGGTTTGACCTTGATTCCGGTAGCGATTGGGAACATGGGGAATAACGCAGCCAAACCAACGGTGCAAAGTCTGATTTTAGCCGTGATCACCATTCTCATTATCTTGTTCGTTAATATCTATACGACTGGCTTTATCAAGTCTATCTCTATCTTGATTGGATTGATTGCAGGAACTGCTATTGCGGCCTCAATGGGCTTGGTGGATTTCACACCTGTATCGCAAGCACCAGTCGTTCACGTTCCAACACCATTCTTCTTTGGAGCACCTAAGTTTGAAATCACTTCAATCTTAATGATGTGTATTATCGCGACGGTTTCCATGGTCGAATCAACTGGTGTTTATCTTGCACTTTCAGATATTACCAAAGATCCGATTGATAGCACGCGCCTCCGTAATGGCTATCGTGCTGAAGGGTTGGCCGTTCTTCTCGGTGGTATCTTCAATACCTTCCCTTACACTGGATTCTCACAAAACGTTGGTTTAGTGAAATTGTCTGGTATCAAGACTCGTCTTCCAATCTATTATGCGGCTGGTTTCCTTGTTCTACTCGGTCTCCTTCCAAAGTTTGGAGCTTTAGCACAAATCATCCCAAGCCCAGTTCTTGGGGGAGCGATGCTTGTCATGTTTGGTTTTGTATCGATTCAAGGGATGCAGATTCTTGCGCGTGTTGATTTTGAACACAATGAGCACAACTTCTTGATCGCTGCTGTATCGATTGCTGCAGGGGTTGGTTTGAACAACAGCACCCTCTTCAATGGCCTTCCAACAGGATTCCAAATGTTCTTTGCGAACGGAATTGTCGTTGCCAGTGTCTTGGCGATCATTCTCAATGCTATTTTAAACCGCAACAAAAACTAATCTCACATGAACCGGAGGTCCTTGGATCTTCGGTTTTTTTGACTTTTAAAGAAACATATAGTAGAGTGGAAGAGGAGAAAATCTTATTTGATGAGAAGAGAGTTAGAATCATGTATGTAACCTATCACTTTAAAGAGCGCTTGCGCTTGTTTTTGAGTCTATTTTTGCCGATTTTAATCTATCAATTGGCCAATTATTCGGCCAGCTTTGTCGATACAGCCATGACTGGTCAGTACCGGACCCTTGATTTGGCTGGTGTTTCTACAGCTACCAGTCTGTGGAATCCATTTTTTACTTTCCTGACAGGGATTGTCTCCGCACTGACGCCGATTGTTGGGCATCATTTAGGCAAGGGAAATAAAGAAAGGATTGCTGGCGATTTTTACCAATTCCTCTATATGTCATTTGGTATGGCTATTCTCTTAATAGGCTTTGTTTGGGGGATTGCACCCATGATTCTCAAGCAGATCGGCTTAGAAAATGTTGTTGCCCAAATAGCCATTCGCTATTTATATTTCCTTTCTCTGGGAATCTTACCCTTGTTGCTCTTTAGTATCGTGCGGACCTTCCTCGATACCTTGGGAATGACGCGTCTATCCATGTACTTGATGCTCTTGCTTTTGCCTCTCAATGCTTGTTTTAACTATATCCTGATCTATGGGGCATTTGGTTTTCCTGAGATGGGAGGAGCAGGAGCAGGTCTTGGAACCTCTCTGGCCTACTGGGTCTTGCTGGTTATTGCGGTTTTGATCTTGTGCAAGCATCCCAAGGTAGCACCTTTCCAATTGTGGAAGCCGCAACCTTATGATTTTCAAGGGATGAAAGAAGTATTGCGCCTTGGGCTTCCAATCGGTGGAATTGTTTTTGCAGAAGTCATCATCTTCTCGCTCGTTGGTTTGTTAATGGCAAAATTCCCATCACTGACCATTGCTAGTCACCAATCGGCCATGAATTTTTCTACCCTGATGTATGCTTTCCCAGTTAGTATCTCCAGTACCATGGCGATTATCGTATCTTACGAACTGGGAGCAGGAAGACCAGAAGTGGTCAAACAATATTGCCGTTTGGGACGGCTGACAGCCTTTGGCTTTGCCATTGTCACCCTGGTCTTTCTCTATACATTCCGCTTCCAACTAGCAGGACTATACGGGAAGGATCCAGTCTTTGTGCAGCAAACAGCGATTTTCATGACCTATAGTTTATTTTTCCAAGTAGCCGATACCTTTGCAGCACCCTTACAAGGGATTTTGCGGGGCTATAAGGATACAACGGTTCCGTTCTTATTAGGTGTCTTTAGTTATTGGTGTATCTCTATCCCACTAGGGATTTTCCTTGATCATGTGATCAACCTTGGTCCCTATGCTTATTGGATCGGCCTTATTTCTAGCCTTGTCGTGAGTGGAATTTGTTACCAACTTCGGCTCTGGCAGATCGAAAAAAAGCAAACAAACTAAAATGAAGTCTGGGAAACCAGGCTTTTTGTGTACCGTGAATATTATAAATTTTCTGAAAGTTCTTGACAATTGATGTCAAAGTGGTAAGATTAGGAGGTAGAAATGAAGAACTAGAAGGAGAACAAGATGAGAAGTGATATGATCAAAATGGGGATCGACCGAGCACCAGCGCGTGGTCTCCTCTATGCAACAGGGCAAGTAAAATCAGCAAAGGATATGCAAAAGCCCTTTATTGCCATTTGTAACTCCTATATTGATATCGTTCCAGGCCATGTTCACCTGCGTGAGTTAGCAGATGTTGCCAAGAAAGCTATCCGCGAGGCTGGTGGGATTCCTTTTGAATTTAATACCATCGGTGTCGATGATGGGATTGCGATGGGCCATATCGGGATGCGTTATAGTTTGCCATCTCGTGAGTTGATCGCAGATGCTGCTGAAACAGTCATCAATGCCCACTGGTTTGATGGTGTTTTCTATATTCCCAACTGTGATAAAATTACACCAGGTATGATTTTGGCAGCTATGCGGACCAATGTACCAGCCGTATTTTGTTCTGGTGGACCCATGAAGGGCGGCGTTGACATGACGGGGCATCAAGCGACGCTCTCAAGTTTGTTTGAAGCTGTAGGTACTTATCAAGCTGGTGATATGAGCATGGATGAGCTGGATTTCTTGGAAAAAAATGCCTGTCCAACTTGTGGCTCTTGCTCTGGTATGTTTACTGCCAATTCCATGAACTGTTTGATGGAAGTATTAGGCCTTGCTCTTCCTGGAAATGGTACTATCCTAGCTGTTTCAGATGAACGCCGGGAATTGGTTCGTCAAGCAGCCAAACAATTGGTAGAGAATATTAAAAAGGGTATCCGTCCACGGGATATCGTGACCAAAGAAGCCATCAACGATGCTTTTGCGCTCGATATGGCCATGGGTGGTTCAACCAATACGGTGCTTCATACGCTGGCTATTGCGCGTGAAGCAGGGATTGACTATGATCTCAAAGATATCAACGAGATTGCTAAGAAGACACCTTATCTCTCTAAAATTGCCCCTTCAAGTGTTTACACTATGCATGATGTGCATGAAGCTGGTGGTGTTCCAGCCATTATCAATCAGTTGATCAAAAAAGGTGCCATTAAGGGTGATCGTATCACAGTTACTGGTAAAACCTTGAAAGAAAACGTAGCTGGTGCTGAAATCAAAAATCAAGAAATTATCCATCCAATTGAGCATCCTATTTCACCTGTAGGTGGTTTGTCGATCCTCTACGGAAATATTGCTCAGGATGGAGCTGTTATCAAGGTCGGTGGGGTCGATCCGTCTGTGACCACTTTCCGTGGTAAAGCTATTTGTTGCGATTCACAAGATCAAGCCCTTGAGTTGATTGACAATGGAACAGTCAAGAAGGGACATGTTGTTGTCATTCGTTACGAGGGTCCTCAAGGTGGACCTGGTATGCCAGAAATGTTGGCACCAACTTCTAAGATTGTCGGACGCGGTCTTGGTAAGGATGTGGCACTGATTACGGATGGTCGTTTCTCAGGAGCTACTCGTGGGATTGCTATTGGTCACGTTTCTCCAGAAGCAGCAGAAGGTGGTAATATCGCCCTAATCGAAGATGGGGACGAAATCGTGATTGACCTTCCAAATCGTACTATTGATTTGCTTGTCGATGATGCCACTCTTGCAGAACGTCGCAAACATTTGAAACCTTTCAAATCAAAAATCTCCAGCGGTTGGTTGCGTCGCTATACAGCCTTTGCCAAATCAGCCAACGTCGGCGGAACCTTGATGAGTAACGAAGAATTCGAAGAACGGAAAGCAGAACGTCAAGCCCAAGAAAAATAAGAAAAAACCTTTCCTGCTATGTGATATCACAAGCAAGAAAGGTTTTTTAGTGGAACCATTATTTGGTGCGCATTTCACCTTGAGGGAAGTAGGTTCCTTCAGGCATATCGTTAATGATGACGTGAACTGCTGACTGAGGAGCACCAGTATTGCGAACAACAGCTTCGGTTACTTCCTTGGCCAAGGCTTTCTTTTGTTCCAAGGTGCGTCCTTCAAATAGGTCAATTCGTACAAATGGCATATGGCCACCTCCTAAATTTTTTATAGGACTATTTTATCACATTTTGGGATACAAAGCTTAGCGAAATTATGGTAAAATGATAATGAAACACATTTTAGAGAGAACAAAAGGAAAATGGCACAATTATATTATAAATATGGGACCATGAACTCGGGGAAAACCATTGAGATCTTGAAGGTGGCCCATAATTATGAAGAGCAAGGAAAGAGCGTCGTCATCATGACCTCGGCAATCGATACACGAGATGGAGTAGGAGTGGTTTCTAGTCGGATCGGTATGAAACGAGAAGCCGTTGCAATTGAAGACGATACGGATATCTTTGGCTTTATTAAAAACCAAACAATCAAACCTTACTGTGTGTTAATCGATGAAGCTCAGTTTTTGAAACGCCACCATGTCTATGACTTGGCAAGAGTCGTGGATGAACTGGATGTGCCGGTTATGGCTTTTGGCCTCAAAAATGATTTCCGAAATGAACTCTTTGAAGGTTCCAAACACCTCCTCTTGTTAGCCGACAAGATCGAGGAGATCAAAACCATCTGCCAATACTGTTCCCGCAAGGCAACCATGGTCTTGCGTACCCAAGCAGGTAAACCTGTCTATGATGGAGAGCAGATCCAGATCGGTGGACACGAGACCTATATCTCCGTTTGCCGCAAGCATTATTTTAATCCAGACATTCCAACTGAAAGCGTCTAGAACGTTTTAGAGAGGATAATAATGTCTATTTGTTTAAAAGATATTACAATAGAGAATTATTTTGACGTTTTAAATCTAGAAGTTCATCCAAACCAAAGGAATTTTATTGCATCCAATTCCATTAGCTTAGCTGAAGCCTATGTATATGATAAAAATGGTGATTTTATAGCTCCCTTAGCAGTTTATGATAAGGAAGTATTAGTTGGTTTTGTTATGATTGCCTATGACCAGAAAATTGGGATTAGCAAGGGGAACTACTTGTTATTTCGTTTTATGATCGATAAACGATTTCAAGGTTTAGGCTATTTTAAACCGACTATGGATGCAGTCATTGACTTTGTTCGAACAGAGCCAGCTGGAAAAGCAAGAAGTCTTTGGTTATCTTATGAACCGGAAAATAATCAAGCGAGATCTTGCTATCTCCATTATGGATTTAAAGAAACTGGCGAAGTCATAGAAGACGAAATTGTAGCAATCTATGATCTAACAACCTAGAATTAAGGAGCAAACATGAATATCTATGATCAACTACAAGCTGTAGAAGACCGTTATGAAGAGTTAGGAGAATTGTTGAGTGACCCAGATGTGGTCTCTGATACCAAACGATTTATGGAGCTTTCAAAAGAAGAAGCTTCCACTCGTGATACGGTGACAGCCTACCGAGAGTACAAGCAAGTCCTTCAAAACATTGTTGACGCTGAAGAAATGATTAAGGAAGCAGGCGGCGATGCGGACTTGGAAGAAATGGCCAAGCAAGAGCTAAAAGATGCTAAGGCTGAAAAAGAAGAGTACGAAGAAAAACTGAAGATCTTACTTCTTCCAAAAGATCCAAACGATGACAAGAACATTATTTTGGAAATCCGTGGAGCAGCTGGAGGAGACGAAGCCCAATTGTTTGCTGGCGACCTCTTACAAATGTACCAAAAATACGCGGAAAGCCAAGGCTGGCGTTTTGAAGTCATGGAAGCTTCCTACAATGGCGTTGGTGGGATCAAAGAAGTTGTAGCCATGGTTTCTGGTCAATCGGTTTATTCAAAACTCAAGTATGAATCTGGTGCCCACCGGGTACAACGGGTTCCTGTGACAGAAAGCCAAGGTCGTGTCCATACTTCGACTGCTACAGTTCTAGTTATGCCAGAAATCGAAGAAGTCGAGTACGACATTGATCCAAAAGACCTACGGATTGATATCTACCACGCATCTGGTGCAGGTGGACAGAACGTCAACAAGGTCGCAACAGCCGTTCGTATCGTCCACTTGCCAACCAATATCAAGGTCGAGATGCAAGAAGAACGGACCCAACAGAAGAACCGCGAAAAAGCCATGAAGATCATCCGTGCGCGTGTGGCTGACCACTTTGCTCAGATTGCCCAAGACGAGCAAGACGCTGAACGGAAGTCAACCATCGGTACTGGTGATCGTTCCGAGCGGATCCGGACTTACAACTTCCCTCAAAACCGTGTGACCGATCACCGGATTGGCTTGACCCTTCAAAAACTGGATACCATCTTATCTGGTAAATTAGATGAAGTGGTCGATGCTTTGGTCTTGTATGATCAAACACAAAAACTAGAAGAGTTGAACAAATAATGTTGTTGGGACCATTATTAGCCCAGTATGAAGAAGAATTAATAGCCGTTGGAGAGGAAGCAGAAAGCCTCTCCTTCGCGTATCGTGCTTTAAAAAACTGGACTTTTACAGACTTTGTCCTTGCCTTGCAAAAAGAAGTGGAAGTAGAGGATCAGGCCTTGCTTCTATCCATCTTTGAGCAGTTGAAACATCACGTCCCTGCCCAGTATATTATTGGTAGTGCAGAATTCTGTGGCCATGTTTTTACAGTGGATGAGCGCGTGCTGATTCCACGCCCAGAAACAGAGGAGTTGGTGGCTCTAATTCTCGAAGAAAACGATGAGAAAGCCTTACGAGTTCTGGATATTGGTACAGGAAGTGGTGCTATCGCTATTAGCTTAGCCCTTGCTAGACCTACCTGGCAGGTTCAAGCTAGTGATGTCTCAGAAGAGGCATTAGCCCTAGCTCAAGAAAATGCCAAGCAATTAGAAGCTGCCCTTGAATTCAAGTCGTCAGATGTACTGGACGAACTAGAAGGTCCTTATGACCTGATTGTATCCAACCCTCCCTATATCTCTCGGGATGATGTAGAAGAAGTCGTAGCCAATGTTTTAGCCTCTGAACCCCACTTAGCTCTTTTTGCGGATCGTGATGGATATGCCATCTACGAAAAGATTGCCCAGCAAGCACCAAGTCTTTTAACAGCAGATGGTAAAATTTACCTAGAAATTGGTTATAAGCAAGGAAGCAAGGTAAAAGAGCTTTTTCAAGAGGCGTTTCCCAACAAACAAGTTCGCGTTCTGAAAGACCAATTTGGACAAGATAGAATGGTAGTAGTAGACAATGGATCACATTGAGAAAGAATTAGAAGCAGGACGTGCGGTTATTCTGCCAACTGAAACAGTCTATGGTATTTTCGCTAAAGCTTTGGATCAAGAGGCAGTTGATTACATTTACGAATTAAAACGTAGACCAAGAGACAAGGCTCTGAATTTAAATGTAGCCGACGAAAAAGCGATTCGATTTTATTCGAAAAATCAACCTGGTTATTTATCAAAACTGATTGATTCATTTTTACCAGGGCCTCTGACTATTATTCTTCAAGCGAATGACAAGGTGCCAGACTGGATTCATTCAGGATTGGATACAGTTGGTTTCCGTATTCCGGCTCACCCAAAAACGTTGGAATTAATTCGTAAATTCGGCCCTTTGGTTGGTCCTTCGGCCAATCTTTCAGGTCATGCAAGTGGAACAAAGTATCAGGATATTATAAGCGAGTTTGATCAAGTGGTTCCTGGTGTCGAGGATGATGACTTCTTGACTAGACAAGATTCAACTATTTTGGATATCTCTGGTTCCAAGGCCAGGATTTTGCGGCAAGGTTCGATTACTAAAGCTGATTTGCTTGCACAAGTGCCGGAGCTTTCTTTTGAGGAAGATGAACTTCCTCAGTGATAATGTACATAAATAATTTTTTATAAAGGAGTAGACCGATGATTTTTGATAAAGAAGATTACAAAGCTTATGATGCAGACCTATGGAATGCGATCGCTAAAGAGGAAGAGCGTCAACAAAACAATATTGAGTTGATTGCTTCTGAAAATGTCGTCTCTAAAGCAGTGATGGCTGCTCAAGGGTCTATTCTGACAAATAAATATGCTGAAGGCTACCCTGGCCGTCGTTACTATGGCGGGACAGATGTGGTCGATGTGGTCGAAAGTCTCGCGATCGAACGGGCCAAAGAAATCTTTGGTGCTAAATTTGCCAACGTTCAACCGCATTCAGGAAGTCAGGCAAACTGTGCTGCCTATATGGCCTTGATTGAGCCTGGTGATACTGTTATGGGAATGGATCTAGCTGCCGGTGGACATTTGACGCACGGAGCTTCTGTGAGCTTCTCTGGTCAAACCTATAACTTTGTGTCTTATAGTGTAGATCCTGAAACAGAGCTCTTGGATTTTGACGCCATCTTAAAACAAGCCCAAGAAGTGAAGCCAAAACTCATCGTCGCTGGTGCCTCAGCCTACTCTCATATCATTGATTTCTCAAAATTCCGTGAGATTGCAGATGCAGTAGGAGCTAAGCTCATGGTTGATATGGCCCATATTGCTGGTCTCGTAGCAGCAGGTCTACATCCAAGTCCAGTTCCTTATGCACATATCACGACAACGACCACTCACAAGACCCTTCGTGGACCTCGTGGAGGCCTAATCTTGACCAATGACGAGGAATTAGCTAAGAAAATTAACTCTGCTATTTTCCCTGGTATTCAAGGAGGACCGTTGGAGCATGTCATTGCAGCCAAAGCTGTCGCATTCAAAGAAGCCTTGGATCCTGCCTTTAAAGAGTATGCAGTTAACGTAATTAAGAACAGTCAGGCCATGGCTGATGTCTTCTTGCAAGATCCTGATTTCCGTGTCATTTCAGGCGGAACAGAGAACCACCTTTTCCTTGTTGACGTCACTAAAGTCGTTGAAAACGGAAAAGTGGCGCAAAACTTGTTGGATGAAGTCAATATTACCCTCAACAAGAACTCTATTCCTTATGAAACCTTGTCTCCATTTAAGACCAGTGGGATTCGGATTGGTGCAGCAGCCATCACTGCTCGTGGTTTTGGTGAAAAAGAAAGTCGCACCGTTGCTGAACTCATGATCAAAGCGCTGAAGAATGCGGACAAGCAAGAAGTATTAGACGAAGTGCGCAGCCAAGTCAAAGCCTTGACAGACGCCTTTCCACTTTACGAGGACTAAACCATCTTATGGATATTTACGTAAAAAAAGCCATCATTCATCAATTTAGCCCAGACGATACCGATCTCTATCTAGCAGATAAATTTCTCAATATCACGCCTAAAATCGAGGAATACTTGCGTAAGAAGATTGAACGGGTCTACTCCGATGAAGCCAGAACCGGTATTTTCGAAGAGGACAATCCTTTTCTTGAGATGATCTCAGATGACCTATTAGAAACTTCAGTCGCAGTAGCGAATCGTTGGAAGGAAGAATTTGTCGTCTCTGAGAATCAAAAGACTAACGATTTGGTTTTTGTTGAGTTTTCAAAAGAAGGGGTGGACCATTTTGCTTTTCTTCGGATTGCCTTACGGGAAACCCTGACGCATCTTGGTGGTGAAGTGGACAATCCGATTAAGTTGACGCAAAATAATCTACCTGGTTTTGGGACTGGTGCAGATGAAGCTTTGGTCATCAATCTTCAAAGCCGCAAATACCACTTGATTGAAAAACGAATCAAGTACAATGGGACTTTCTTGAACTATTTTTCTGAGAATCTGTTGCAGGCGCAACCCAAGATCTCTCCTAAAAAATCGATCAAGGCACTAGAAAAAACAGCCCAGAAGATTGCGGAAAGCTTTAACACAGATGATTTTCAATTTCAATCAAAGGTTAAATCAGCTATTTTTAACCATATTGAGGAAGAAAATAAACTCTCTCCTGAGAAATTAGCGGATGATCTCTTCGACGACAATCTGACAGCTCGCCTTAGTTTTATTGACCAAGTTAAAGAAGCTGTACCAGAGCCTGTCACCTTTGAAGAGATTGATGCCAGTCGCCAGTTGAAGAAGTTCGAAAATCAGAAATTGTCATTGTCAAATGGAATTGAACTGATCGTTCCGAATAATGTCTATGAAGATGCAGAATCTGTTGAATTCATTCTAAACGATAACGGGACCTATTCTATTTTGATCAAAAATATTGAGGATATACAGAGTAAATAATGATTAAACGTATAGTGAAGATCTTCTTATTCATCTTACTAATATTTGGAATCTACAAGGGAATTCAGATCCATCATGACGTTAAACAAGTCATGCAGTATCGCTCCCTGGTTAGAGAAGTCCTTGCTGAGGAGGATACCACAGCCAATGAAAACCTCATTCTGGCTATGATCTATACAGAGACCAAAGGTCGAGAGGACGATGTCATGCAGGCTAGTGAGAGTGCAAGTGGTGAGACCAATACCATTAGTGATAATAAGGCCAGCATTCGCCAAGGTATTCAGACTCTTTCAGATGAGTTAAAAGAAGCCAAAAAAAAAGGGGTTGATAGCTGGACAGCCGTTCAAGCCTATAATTTTGGGAAGGACTACATCGATTATGTGGCTAAACACGGCGGAACCAATTCCCTAGAGTTGGCCCGCGCTTATTCGCGGGATGTAGTAGCGCCAAGCCTTGGCAATGTAACTGGTGAAACCTATCTTTATCTTCACCCTATTTCCCTATTAAATGGGATGGAACTCTACATTAATGGGGGTAACATTTATTATTCTCGTTTAGTAGAAACCAATATGACAATTATGAAGTTATTTTCATGGTTTTAATCAATCAAGTCAGAGAGTGTGGGACAGAAATCGGTCATTCGTTAGAATTTGATTTCGTCGTCCCACCTCCGCACAGTTGAGTAGAGCTGTAACAGCTGATGAAATCAGCGTAGTAGAGCCCACTCAACCACTGCGTCTTGCTCGACAATCCAAAAATAATTGAGAGGCTAGGACTTTTGTCCCAGCCTCTCTTATAATCTATAAATCTTTTTGTGTATTTTGGCTCTTTCATTCTCAATATTTTGAAATCATTGAATAGCTATGATAAAATACTAGTTAGTTTTAAATTATCTTGAGGAGTTCCTATTGAACAAAAAATTATTCTACGGGCTGCTTTTGGGGTTGATTCTCCTATGTATCGCTTTTTGGGGGAAGTCTCAACAAAAAACGCAGCTGGACCACACGAATTACCTACAAAATACTCGTCCTACCTTATTTTTTCATGGTTATGGCTCGAGTGCTAATGCAGAAAAACACATGACAGATGCGGCAAAAAAAGCAGGGGTTACAGAGACCGTCATTACTGCAAACGTGGCTACCGATGGACAAGTAAAGCTGATAGGGACCATTCCCAAAGGTGCGGTCAATCCAATTATTAAAGTGGAATACCAAAACAATCGCACGCCCGATCCAAAAGTCATCAGCCATTATGCCTATCAGGTAGTTAAAAAACTTCAAGATACCTACCATTTTAAAGAGATGAACGTCGTCGCTCATTCTATGGGAAATATGTCCGTCTTATATTATCTTCTGGAACATGGAAGTGATGAGAATCTGCCAAAAATTGTCAAGCAGGTCGCCATTGCTAACCATGTCGCTGGACTCGAAGGGATGAACCTTCCCCAAGGGTTGACTCTAGATACGCAAACTGGTAACCCCTCCGCAATAAATGAGCAGTACCAGCATCTGTTAGCTCTTCGGGAAGTGTATCCTGAAAATCAAATTGATGTACTGAATATCTATGGAGATATCGGTGGAGAAACGGATGGATCGGTTCTCAATATTTCTTCAAAAGCCCTTCGTTACCTAGTAGCAGAACGTGCAAAAAGCTACCGTGAAGAACAGATTGATGGCAAAGGTGCTCAGCACAGCCAACTTCATGAAAATCCAATAGTAGATAAGTTGTTGATCCAGTTTCTTTGGGGAAAATAAATATGTCATGCATTCTTAAAAAAACTGTAAGCTAGTTTTAAGAAATCAACTGTATAATAAAAATCGAAGTGGGTAAACTCTTTATTTACTTCTTTTTTCATCCCTAGTGAGGTGAGATAAGAATAAGAGATGCCCAGATTTGATTTGAGTTAGAAAGAAGAAAAAGATGAAATTAAAGAAGATTGCATTGTTTGTAACGACGACTTTAGCCTTGTTTACCGCTGTCCCGCGAGTTTCCGCAGATAGTAATGTACAAAAAGTTATCGATGAAACCTATGTCAAGCCAGACTATGTTTTGGGTTATTCTCTAGACCAAAGTCAAATTGAGCAAACCTTGAGTTTGCTGAACTACGATAGTTCAAAAGACAAAGAAGAGTGGAAGACCATGACACCAGAGGTTTACTCTTCGATTATGAACGTTGCGAACGATGATAGTCTAGAACTCTATTCCTCCGTTAAAATTCAAAAATTAGGTAAGAATAAGGCTCTAGAAGTGAATATCGTAACGCCTCAAAACATCACCAAGGTTACCGCAGATATGTATCGTAATGCAGCCGTTACACTTGGATTGGAGCATGCTCAAATTACAGTCGCATCTCCTGTCCAAGTAACAGGTGAAAGTGCCTTAGCTGGTATCTATTACTCGCTTGAGAAAAATGGTGCTAAGGTTTCGCAAGAAAGCAAAGATCTGGCTCAAGAAGAGTTAAAGACTCTATCCGGGATCAACGACGAAAACGCTGGCAAGAAAAACTTCGATGCAGATAAGTTAAACGTCGCTTTGACCGATATTAAAACAGCAGTAGCCAATGCCAAACAGAACAATCAGGATTTGAGTAAGGATGATATCCGGAAAATCGTCGAAGAAACGCTCAAAAATTATAAGCTAGATACAACTGTGACAGGTAACCAGATCAATTTGATCGTAAATTTCGCAGTGAACCTCTCAAAGAGTAGCGTCATCAGCAGCAAAAATTTCACAAAGACCTTGACAGACCTCAAAGATAGTATCGTAGACAAGGCAGGCGATACCTTTAACAATATCAATCTCAATTTTGATACAAATGCCATTTTAAAAGATAGTGGCAACTTCTTCACAGATGCGTGGAATGCCATTGCTGGCTTCTTCGGAGCCATCTGGAATGCCATTGTCAAATTCTTTAGTGGTTTGGTTGGATAAATTAAAAAAAATAGAGCACTCCTGACAACCTGAAAAAGATTACATTCCTTTTTGGGAAAGCGATCTAAAGTTCTATAAAAGTAGCATTGGAGCCAAAATTCCACCGAATATAAAATAGGCACAGAAAAAGCACATAGCTGAAAGATTTTACAATCTTAAAGTTATGTGCTTTAACAATGTAAATATTGTTTTGTGCAGATAATCAATTCAATAGATAATCACATATTTTAACAACAGCAATTCCGTTTATAACAAAATTACATATAAAATGTGACGTCATTGTAACATAGATGTTTTTGGTTTTAATGTAAGATATGCTTAAGGGCAAAGCCCATATCATGCATAAGAAAACTCCCCAAATTGAAAATGTGTGTTCTAAAGCATATGCAAACATGCTAAACAAGGTTGTCAAAATTAACATTTTCCCATTTTTAAAAGATATAAGGTTCTTTCTATAAAACACCTCTTCTACGATTGGTGGCAGTATTATTGTAGATGCTGCAAATAGAATAAGTTTTAACCAATTATCCGCTTTCAAATGAATCATTTCCGTACTAAGATATGGGAACATATTTTCTAAGATATTTGTAAATACGAAAGCAAGACAAAAGAATAATGTCGTCAATATAACCTGTTTCCAAAAAGCAATCCCCCCTTTTATAGAAGCTATCCACTCTTTGATTAAAAAATCTTTTCCTAACCAGAAATATATTGCTAAAATTATATAAAACAAAAAATTGATGTATATATAATATCCTTGAAATAGCAAGCATGCTAGTACAAACAGTACTTCAGTAATAATTGGAAAGATATTTATTTTGATATATTTATTGTCCATCTGATCTGCCCAGTTTCCCTTTTACACTATTTCCACAAAAGCCTTCCACCATATCAGTGGAAGGCTTTTTAAACAATTCAGCTACATTCAATAACTTCCTTTTGAACGTACTATTTCAACCTTTTAGTATCAAAATAGTATCACTCAAGAGTGTTTTGCACCATTTAATCGCTAAAACCCACTGTTTTCAATGGTTTTATAGCAGCGACATATTTGCTTATGTCATTCCCACTCTACAGTTGCAGGTGGTTTACTTGTGATATCATAGACGATGCGGTTAACGTGGTCAACTTCGTTAACGATACGGACTGAGATTTTTTGGAGAACTTCCCAAGGAATTTTAGCGAAGTCAGCTGTCATTCCATCAATCGAAGTGATAGCGCGGATAGCGATAGTGTAGTCGTAAGTACGGCCGTCTCCCATAACACCTACTGAACGAACGCCAGTGTTAACAGTGAAGTATTGCCAGATATCGCGGTCAAGACCAGCTTTAGCGATTTCTTCACGAAGGATAGCGTCTGACTCACGAACAGTTTCGAGTTTTTCTTCAGTGATTTCCCCCATAACACGGATCGCAAGACCTGGACCTGGGAATGGTTGGCGCCATACGATGTGGTCTGGCATACCAAGCTCAGTACCAAGCGCACGAACTTCATCTTTATAAAGAGTGTTCAGTGGCTCGATCAGTTCAAACTGCATATCTTCTGGAAGTCCACCAACGTTGTGGTGAGACTTGATGGTTTGAGCAGTATCCGTACCAGACTCGATCACGTCAGTGTAGAGAGTTCCTTGTGCCAAGAATTTCACATCTTTGAGCTTACTTGCTTCGTCATCAAAGACATAAACAAACTCGTTACCGATGATCTTCCGTTTTTGTTCTGGATCAGATACACCAGCTAACTTATCAAGGAAACGTTTTGCAGCGTCTGCTTTAACGATGTTCAAACCAAACTTACCACCAAGCATATCCATCACTTGATCAGCTTCGCCTTTACGAAGAAGACCGTGGTCTACAAAGATACAGATCAATTGATCGCCGATGGCTTTTTGAAGGAGAACCCCAACAACGGAAGAGTCAACACCACCTGAAAGACCAAGAAGGACACGTTTGTCTCCGACGGTTTCACGGATTTTTTTGATCTGCATGTCAATGAAGTTGTCCATGGTCCAGTCACCTTTAGCCCCACAGATGTTCAAGGCAAAGTTACGCAAGATGTCATAACCGTGAACAGAGTGACGAACCTCAGGGTGGAATTGGATTCCGTAGATTTTCTTGTCTGGATTTTCAATCGATGCAAATGGACAGTCAGCAGAAGTACCAGTGCGGATAAAGTCAGCCGGAATTTCTGTAACAGCATCCCCGTGGCTCATCAAGACCAATTGTTTGTCTGGTGTGCCGGCAAAAAGAGCAGAAGATTCTGTCAAAGTCAGTTCAGATTGACCATATTCGCGGTTACCAGCATCACCTGCAGGAACGACCTTCCCACCCAATTTATGGGTTAACAATTGCATCCCGTAACAGATTCCAAGGATTGGAATACCGAGTTCAAAAATTTCAGGATCGATATCAAAAGAACCTTCCTCGTATACAGAGTTTGGTCCACCTGAAAGAACGATCCCAACTGGATTGATTGCACGAACTTCATCAGCAGAAATCTTGTGGCTCTTCAACTCTGAGAAGACTCCAATTTCACGAATACGCCGTGAAATAAGCTGATTGTATTGGCTACCGTAGTCAAGCACGATGATTTTTTCAACATCATGCAAATCAGTTGATAGGTTTGTCATCTTATCCCCTTCTTAAAGAAATTTACTTTCCTCTATTCTAACACAAAAGCCTTGTCTTTACCAATCTCTGATTGAAGAATTAGGAATTTTACGCTACAATAGAGATAACACAGAGAAAGAGCAAGGTTATGATTCCAGCTTACATTCAAATTCATGATCAGATTAAGTCTGAGATTGATCAAAAAATATGGAAAATCGGGGAGCGTCTTCCCAGCGAACGCGATCTGGCTGAGAAATTTCAGGTGAGTCGGATGACGCTTAGGCAGGCTATTACCCTTCTGGTTGAAGAAGGAGTGCTTGAAAGACGGGTAGGAAGTGGTACCTTTATCACCAGCACGCGCGTTCAAGAAAAAATGCGGGGCACAACCAGTTTTACAGAAATTATGAAATCGCAAGGCAAGGAACCTTCTAGCCAAGTGATTTCTTACAGGAAAACCATTCCTAGCCTCCAAGAAGTGGACAAATTGGGCATTGATAAGACAGAGACCATTATTCGGATGGAACGGGTCCGGTATGCTGATGGGATCCCTGTTGTTTATGAAGTGGCCTCTATTCCAGAGAAATTTATTAAGAATTTCAATCGAGAAGAGGTTACCAGCCATTTCTTCCAAACCCTGGAGCGTCATGGCTATAAGATTGGAAAGTCGCACCAGACCATCTATGCGCGATTGGCCAAGGATAAGATTGCGGACTATTTACAGATTTCAAAAGGGCAAGCTATTTTAGGTCTGACACAGGTTTCCTATTTTGAAGATGGGACGGCTTTTGAGTATGTAAAAAGTCAGTATGTCGGTGAACGGTTCGAATTTTATTTGGAAAATAACTAAGCTCGCAATTCACAGTAATAAAAAAACTCTTCAAATGTTTGGGAGACTTTCTCTCTTTGGCATTTGGGAGCTTTTTTAGGTTGAAGACATTCTTTCTAAATAGTGATAGTAAAGGCAAAATGGAAATATTTTAAAAAAATTTAAAAAAATTTTTATTTTTTCTTCAATTTTTTATTTTTTTTACGAATTAATAGATAGAAGCAGGTTTTAAAGCTTAATAAGAGATATAAGGCAGGAAAAAATGAAAAAAATTAAAATAGATGTGGTAGCTGTTCCCTTGAGCGGGCATCTGTACCCAACTTTAAATCTCGTTAAACCCTTGTTAGATGATCCTTCGATGGAGATCCGGGTTTTCACAGGACCTCAGAAAAAGGCCGTTTCAGAAAGTCTTGGCTTCACTGTCGTTCCAATTCTAGAGGACAAAGTAGAAGAATTTGAACGCGCGGCTAATAACGATAAGAAACTCAATCTTTTTTCAGCTTATCGGCAATTATCCAAGAGTCTGGATTTGATTAATCATGTATCGGATCAATTGTTAGAGGAGTGGCGCGTCAATCGTCCAGATATTGTGATTGCTGACTTTATCACTCTATCAGCAGGGTTTGTGGCAGAAGAGTTGGAAATTCCTTGGATTACCACCATGGCGACACAATTTGCCATCGAAACTCCTTATGGTCCTCCTTGCTTCTTCGGAGGGATGGGAGTCGCGCGCACAAAGAAGGAAGAGAAGGTACAAGCACTATGCCGAAAACTCACGCGCATTGGAAAATACTGTGGGGCTTTCCTCTTACGCAAACGCTTAAAACGTTACAATTTCAAGTTGTACAATCAAAATGGAGTGGAGACCATCTACTCTCCTTATGCCATCTTTGGAATTGGGATGATGGAGCTAGAGTTGAAGACACACTTCCCTCATCAATATGCGTGGCTTGGCCCTTTGGGAACTTCTCTTGAAAAAGCTGAAGATTATCCTTTAGATCTCAGTCCTTACGAGGACAAGACGAAGGTACTCGTGACATGTGGAACCCAGTTGCCTTGGGCGAAGGAGAACTTGCTAGAGCAAACTAAGCAGTTGGCCAAAGAGCATCCAGAATGTCACTTTTTCGTCACCTTAGGAGATGGAGCAAAGGAATTCTCTGAAGAAGAAGTAGCGCCAAATGTGACGGTCGTCTCATATCTACCCTACAAAGAATATATTCCGCAGATGGACTATGTCATTCACCATGGAGGAGCTGGAATCTTTTATCAGTGTATCGAATTTAAAAAACCAGCCTTGATCTTGCCACATGATTATGACCAATTTGACTATGCGATTCGAGGAGTAGAAGCAGGAATTGCCTTTCAAGCACATCGCAATCGCACCGAAGAGATTCAAGCAGGTTTTAAGGCTCTATTAGAAAAAGAATCTTGGGAAAAGTTAGAAAGACTAAACAAACTTTCAAAAACCTACAAGCCGTTGGATACCTTGGAGTTTGAGATTCAACGATTATTAAGACGTGGAACGGATGGTAAACTATGAAAATTCTTGTAACAGGTGCGACTGGCTTCCTTGGAAAATATGTGATCGATGAGTTGTTGGCTCACGATTATTCCATTGTAGCCTTTGGCCGAAACGAAAAAATTGGGAAGGCTCTGGAAGGTGAGCGCGTCCAATTTATCAAAGGGGATTTGAGCGCTATTGAGGAATTAAGACAAACCTTTCAGTCTGTTGATGCTGTGGTTCACGCTGGAGCTTTATCCACTGCCTGGGGACCTTGGAAGGCCTTCTATCAGGCTAATGTAGTTGGTACTCAAAATGTCCTTGACTTGTGCCGTGAATATGCGGTAAAACGCTTGGTTTACGTATCTTCTCCCAGTATTTACGCAGCTGGAAAAGACCAATTAAACATTAAGGAAAGCGATGCTCCCAAAGAAAATCACCTCAACAATTACATCCGAAGTAAATTGGCGTCTGAAAAACTTTTTTCTGACTATTCAGATGTGCCAAGTATCATCTTGCGACCTAGAGGATTATTTGGTGTGGGAGATACCAGCATTTTGCCTCGTGTCTTACGTCTCAGTCGAAAAATTGGAATTCCTTTGATTCGAGGGGGAGAACAGCTCATGGATATGACCTGTGTGGAAAATGTCGCTCTAGCCATTCGTTTGGCATTGGAAGCAAAAGAAGCACACGGGCAAGTTTATAATATTACAAATGGGGAACCAAAGACCTTTAAGTATTTGATCGAAACCACACTAAAAGGATTGGGAGAACCGATTCGCTATCGGAAAATTCCAGCAGGTCTAGTAGCAGGTGTGGCTTATAGCCTTGAAGGGGTGTATCGATTTTTTCATCTGAAAGCCGAACCCCCATTGACTCGCTATACCTATTATCTCCTTCGATATAGCCAAACCCTCGATATTCAAAAGGCTCAAACCGAACTTGGCTACTATTCAAAAATGACCATTGAAGAAGGGATTGACAACTATGTCCAACATGATCAAGCACATTGATTATTTTCCAGCAGGCTATTGCAGCAGTCATTCTGGTCTCTTATTTAAAGGGATTCCGAATGAAAAAATGCAATTTCCAGCAGGTGTCTTTTTGATTCATCATCGTGAAAAAGGCTATATTTTGTACGATACCGGTTATCACTACGAGATTAAGAAAAAAGCTCGATATTTCTGGTACCGTCTAGCCACCCCAATGCAAATGAAAAAAGAAGACCAAATCGATTATTTATTGCAAGAGAGGGGAATTGATCCGGAAAAAATTACTTATGTGATTCTTTCGCATCTGCACCCGGATCATCTTGGCGGAGCAGCACTTTTTCCAAATGCTCATTTCTTTGTTACCCAGGAAGTCTATGAGGTGTACCAAAAACCGAAATTTAAAGATCTGATTTTTAAAGAGTTTTTGCCAGCTGATTTCAAAGATCGGGTGACTTGTCTCAAAGCAGATCAAAGGCATCCTACTTTCCCATATCGCCCGACTGCGGATCTTTTTGGTGATGGGAGCATTCTTATATCATCTATCGATGGACATGCGAGAGGGCAAGGCTGTCTTTATCTGGATGAGCTTAAACTCTTCATCGGAGCAGATCTTTCTTGGGGAGTAGACCTCTTGCCTTACACAGGGCAAATGCGACTGATTCCTTCCTTGGTTCAGGATGATAAGAAGGCTTATTTAAAAGGAGCTGATTTGCTGGAAACACTCTTGCAAGATGGCATTCAAGTTGTGGTCAGCCACGACCCGCAAGATCGGATTGAAAGGATTTTAAATGAAAAAAACAGTCTTTCTGAAAACCTTTATTGAAACCAGATGGTGCCATCGATTCCGTTCTAAGGAGGCCTTGAAGCGATACCAAGATAAACAATTGGCACGCTACCTTGCATTTATCACTTCTCAATCCCCCTATTTTCAAACCCATTCTCCCGAATCCTTTGGAACCATGGATAAAACCTTCATGATGACACATTTCAATGAACTCAATACCCTGGGAGTGGATCGAGATCAGGCTTTAGAGATGGCGATTCGCGGAGAACAAACACGAGATTTTACTGAGATGAATGGAGAAGTAGCAGTGGGCTTGTCTTCGGGGACTTCCGGCCACCGAGGAGTCTTTGTCACCACAGAAAAAGAAAGAAGTATGTGGGCTGCAGCGATTCTAGCCAAGATGCTACCGAAAGGAAAACTCTTTGGTCATCGCATTGCCTTTTTCTTACGAGCGGACAATGAACTCTATCAAACCATTAATTCAGGCCTGATTCGCTTGGAATATTTTGATATTTTCAAGGATAGCAAGGAGCATTTAGAGCGTCTCAAAGACTATCAACCAACCATTGTGGTTGCACCAGCTTCAACCTTGATTGAGTTAGCCAACTATGTCAGCAATCAGCAACTTGCGATTCAACCCGTCAAGGTCGTTTCTGTCGCAGAGATCCTAGAAGATCGAGATGCTCAGATCATAGCCAAAGCTTTTCAACTAGACAAGCTTGATCAGGTCTACCAAGCGACAGAAGGATTTTTAGCTTGTACCTGTTCAGAAGGCAATCTACATCTCAACGAAGATATTTTGTATGTCGAAAAAGAGTATCTAGATGATAGCCGCTTTTATCCGATTATTACGGATTTCAAACGAACCAGTCAACCCATCTATCGCTACCGCCTCAATGATATTTTGGTGGAAGAAAAGTCTCCTTGCCCTTGCGGTTCCGTCTTTACTCGAATCGCAAAGATCGAAGGACGATCAGATGATATCTTCTATTTCAAAAAAGACGATGGCAGTAGCCAAATGATCTATCCGGATTTTATTCGACGGTGTATTCTCTTTGTCGAAAATATTCAGGACTATCAAGTAACTCAGTTGACAGATGGATCCATTACCATTGCCTTGAGTCACCGGACAGAGTCTATGGAGCAAGCGATTTTTGCTCAATTTGAACTCTTAGCTCAGCAGAAACAATTCATTCTCCCAAGTATTCATTTTATCGATTACCAATGGGACCCAACACGTAAATTAAAACGTGTTCAACGACTTCAATAAAAGGAGAATCCTATGACTACTGTAAAAAGACATTTGCAAATTAAAGGCTATGGAACAGCGCTTCCAGCTCATACCGTGACTTTCAAAGACCAAACTCGTTACCGCGTGAAAGAAGGAGAAGAAACACAGATTGATCTTGCAGCGCGTGCGATTGAAGCGGCTTTAAACCATGCAGGACTTAAGATGGCAGACATCGACTGCCTGGTTTCGGCTAGTGCGGTTGGCGTTCAGCCCATTCCTTGTACAGCAGCTCTGATCCATGAGCGCGTGGCCAAGGGACTGACGATTCCTGCTATGGATATCAATACCACTTGTACCAGTTTTGTATCTGCTTTAAGCACTGTTTCTTATCTGATTGAAGGTGGTGAATACCAACGGGTTCTGATTGTATCTAGTGAAGTAGGGAGCCTAGGGCTGAATCCTAAACAAAAAGAAAGCTTTGAATTGTTTAGTGATGGAGCTGCAGCCTTTATTTTTGAAGCAACAAAGGAAGATAAAGGAATCATTGCCAGTATGCAACGTACCTGGTCTGAGGGAGCCCATGATACTGAAATTCGTGGTGGTTTGACAGCTTATCATCCGAAATTGTACTCTGAAGCAACCAAGACTGATTTCATGTTTGATATGAAAGGGAAGAAAATCCTCTTACTTTCTGCCCGTGTTATTCCAGAAATGTTCCAAGAATTCCAAGAAAAATCAGGCATTTCTAAAGATGCTGTAGACTATATTATTCCTCACCAAGCAAGTCGCGCCTTACCACTTGTCATGGACAAATTGGGCGTCGGCAAAGACAAGTACCTCAATATTGTCAGTGATTATGGAAATATGGTTTCGGTAGCCGTACCTTTCGGCCTAGCCTATGCACTGGATCATGGCTATGTGAAGGAAGGAGATACCATCTTCTTGATGGGAACTGCAGCAGGGATGACGGTCAATATGTTGGCACTGAAACTTTAATGATGAATCCTCTTATTTCAAGCTCAAAAAGCATCAAGTCCCGCTAGTCTTTAGCGGGCTTTTTTGATATAATGAAAGGTATGGAAATTGAGAAAACCAACCGAATGAATGCGCTCTTTGAGTTTTATGCAGCGCTCTTGACGGACAAGCAGATGAACTACATCGAGCTCTACTACGCAGATGACTACAGCTTGGCTGAGATTGCAGAAGAGTTTGGAGTGAGCCGTCAAGCGGTCTATGACAATATTAAACGTACAGAAAAGATTTTGGAAGATTACGAAATGAAACTCCATATGTATTCCGATTACATTGTACGCAGCCAGATTTTTGATCAGATTTTAGAACGCTATCCGGAAGATACTTTTCTACAAGAGCAGGTTGAAATTTTATCAAGCATTGACAATCGGGAGTGATTATGGGCAGTCTCGTCATTTATCAAGGAATACCTTGCAAACTATTAGTCGCACAGGAAGTATTTCCTACTCGACTACAGATTATCTCGCCCAATGATATCTCCAAAGCTATGCAAATAGGTTTTAGCTGTTGGGGATATCCAAAAGAAATCATGAAAGAAGTCACACCCGAAGAACTAGAATGTTTGCAACATTTCGGACGATTTCCACTGAATTGAAAAAATAGGAGAAAATAATGGCATTTGAAAGTTTAACCGAACGTTTACAAAACGTCTTTAAAAATCTTCGTAAGAAAGGGAAAATCTCTGAAGCGGATGTCCAAGAGGCAACCAAAGAGATTCGTCTAGCCCTCTTAGAGGCCGACGTTGCCCTTCCTGTTGTAAAAGACTTCATCAAACGGGTCCGCGAACGGGCTGTAGGTCATGAAGTCATCGAAACCCTCAACCCTGCCCAACAAATCGTGAAGATTGTCGATGAAGAATTGACAGCGATTTTAGGATCAGAAACAGCAGAAATTATCAAATCTCCAAAGATTCCAACCATTATCATGATGGTCGGTCTTCAAGGGGCTGGTAAAACAACTTTTGCGGGTAAATTAGCCAACAAATTGGTCAAGGAAGAGAATGCACGTCCTTTGATGATTGCGGCCGATATCTATCGTCCAGCAGCCATCGACCAGTTGAAGACCCTTGGTCAACAGATCAATGTCCCTGTCTTCTCACTCGGTACAGAAGTCCCTGCAGTAGAGATCGTTCGTCAAGGTTTGGAGCAAGCGAGAGCCAACCACAATGACTATGTCTTGATCGATACGGCTGGTCGTCTGCAAATCGATGAAAAACTCATGGGTGAATTGCGCGACGTCAAAGCCCTTGCTGAGCCAAATGAAATCCTCTTGGTTGTCGATGCCATGATCGGTCAAGAAGCGGCCAATGTGGCGCGTGAGTTTAACGAACAACTCGAAGTGACTGGGGTCATCTTGACCAAGATCGATGGGGATACCCGTGGTGGTGCAGCCCTTTCTGTCCGTCAGATTACTGGGAAACCAATCAAGTTTACTGGTACTGGTGAAAAAATCACGGATATCGAAACCTTCCACCCAGACCGTATGTCTGGCCGGATCCTCGGTATGGGGGATATGCTGACACTGATCGAGAAGGCTTCTCAAGAATACGATGAGAAACGCTCTCTTGAACTCGCTGAGAAGATGCGGGAAAACACCTTTGACTTCAACGATTTCATCGATCAGTTAGACCAAGTTCAAAACATGGGACCAATGGAAGATCTGCTCAAAATGCTTCCAGGGATGGCCAACAATCCAGCTATGAAGAACCTTAAGGTTGATGAACGAGAAATTGCTCGCAAACGTGCAATTGTATCATCCATGACCCCAGCTGAACGAGAAAATCCAGATTTGTTAAATCCAAGCCGTCGTCGTCGGATTGCTGCTGGTTCAGGAAATAGCTTTGTCGAAGTCAATAAATTCATCAAGGACTTTAACCAAGCCAAACAGATGATGCAAGGCGTCCTCTCTGGCGATATGAATAAGATGATGAAACAAATGGGGCTCAATCCAAATAACATGCCGAAGAATATGCCTGGTGGAATGCCTGATATGTCTGCCCTCGAAGGCTTGATGGGACAAGGTGGCATGCCTGACTTGTCAGCTCTTGGTGGAGGCGCTGGAATGCCTGATATGAGCCAAATGTTTGGCGGTGGTCTCAAAGGAAAAGCCGGCGAATTTATGATGAAACGGGCAATGAACAAGATGGCCAAACAAATGCGCAAAAATAAGAAAAAACGGAAATAATCGTTTCTAAGAGGGCCTGGAACACACTGTTCTGGGTTCTTTTAGAAACTACTACTAGAGGAAAGATGTTAAAAAAACTATTTCAACAAGTCATTCGTTTCTTTACAAGATTGTTTTCTTCGCACAGAAAGCCCTTTGAATTTCCTAAAGGATCGAAGAAACCACCCATCAGACCGATTATCTTTGTACCTGGGAGTTCAGCCAGTATCCAGCGATTCAACGGAACCATCCGCATGCTCCATCGCTTTTCTAGAAAAAAGCAAAGTCTCTTAAAAATAAAGGTCAATAAAGATGATTCTATAGAGATGGAAGGAAGACTAAATACAAAAGAGCCAAACCCTATGATTGTGATTGGCTTTGAGAATAATCGAGATGGCTACAGCAATATCAAGCAGCAAATCGAATCCCTTAAAATTGCTTTAACCTATCTTCTTGATCACTATCATTTTACTGAGTTTAAGGCAGTGGGTCACTCTAATGGTGGACTGGTTTTGACTGGTTTATTGGAAAGTGGCTTTTTAGAGAAAAAGAAGGTGACCGTGAGCAAGCTGGTTATTATTGGTAGTCCTTACCAATTCAATCAAGAAATGTATGACGATTTTCAAAAATGGAAGCATCGATTAGATAAAGAAGTAGAGGTCCTTAACTTTGTCGGTAGCTTTGCTGGGAAATCAGATGGCATCGTTCCTCTCTCTAGTGCCCAAGCAGCAAAATCTATTTTTGACAATCAAACCTATACAGAAGTGAATTTAAATGGTCGTAAGGCTCATCATTCAGCTTTACCCACTAATCCAGATCTAGTAAAACAATTAAGTCTGTTTTTGAATCTATAATTAAATTACATAATTTCGGTTATGTAATTTTTATTTGTCTCTTGCAATCCTTAGGTAAATATGGTACATTTTTGGTAGCGATTACACATGCTTAAGGAGGATTTTATGAAAGATCCCAAATTATTAGAAACAATGAAAGATTACAAGGGACGGGATGAGGTTCCCGCAGATTTTGATGCTTTTTGGAATCAAGCCCTAGCAAAGATTACTGAACTGCCAGAATACAAGCTCGAAGAACGAGATTTCAGCATTCCAAATGTGATTTGTTATGAATTAACCTTTAAAGGAACCAGAAATGGCCTTGTCTATTCAAGAATGATCCTCCCAAAAACGGATCAAAAGGTTCCCGTTGTTTTCCATTTTCACGGCTATATGGGCCGTTGTTGGGATTGGTCCGACATGCTGGCTTATACAGTAGCTGGCTATGGTGTTGTATCTATGGACGTAAGAGGGCAATCAGGCTATTCAACGGACGGAGATCGCTCACCACTTGGGAATACGGTAAAAGGACAGATTATCCGTGGAGCCGTGGAAGGTCCGGATGAGCTCTTTTATAAAGATATCTACTTAGACCTTTACCAGTTAATTGAAATTGTAGCCAACCTTCCTCAAGTAGATGACAGCAAACTTGCCAGCTACGGAGCCTCTCAAGGTGGTGCCCTGGCCCTGATTGCTGCTGGATTAAATCCCCGAATCCAACGAACAGTCGCCATTTATCCATTCTTATCGGATTTCAGACGGGTATTAGAGATCGGAAATACCAGTGAGGCCTATGACGAGCTTTTCCGTTATTTCAAGTTCCATGATCCATTCCATGAAACGGAAGATCGTTTGATGCAGACTTTGGCCTATATTGATGTGAAAAATTTTGCCCATCGTATCAAAGGACAGGTTCACATGATTACAGGTCTAGATGATGATGTCTGTTATCCTGAAACGCAGTTTGCCATTTATAATCGATTAGAAGGTCCAAAAGAGCATTTAATCATGCCAGAATATGCCCACGAAGCTATGAATGTTCAAGTCAATGATCGAGTCTATAATTGGCTCTGTGGTAGCAAGATTCCATTTCGATATGTAGAAAAATAAGTTAGAAAAGAAAAACAATCAGTAAATCCATGAGATTTGCTGATTTTATTGTGTTTAAAAGGGATCTAGAATAGAAAGGGAAACGAAACAGACCTATATAGCCCCTATAACATCTTTCCGAAAAACTATAATTTTCTTGAAAAATATATCTGGCTATGCTATACTACTAGTATAGCAAGATTTGGAGAAAAACATGAAACGCGAGATCTTATTAGAACGGATTGATAAACTCAAACAAGTCATGCCTTGGTACGTCTTAGAATATTACCAATCAAAACTGGCCGTTCCATACAGTTTTACAACCTTATACGAATACTTAAAGGAATACGATCGATTTTTCACCTGGGTCTTGGAATCTGGTATATCGGATGCTGACACTATGGCCAATATTCCCTTAGACGTTCTGGAGCACATGACCAAGAAAGACATGGAATCATTTATCCTTTACTTACGTGAACGTCCTCTGCTCAATGCCAATACGACGAAAAACGGGGTTTCTCAAACAACCATTAACCGTACCCTTTCGGCACTTTCTAGTCTATATAAATATTTGACTGAGGAAGTTGAAAATGAGCAAGGGGAACCTTATTTCTACCGCAATGTCATGAAGAAGGTTGCGACCAAGAAAAAGAAAGAAACCTTGGCGGCCCGAGCTGAAAATATCAAGCAAAAACTCTTTTTAGGTGACGAGACAGAAGGTTTCCTTAACTATATCGACCAGGAATACCCTCAAACACTCTCCAATCGCGCCTTATCTTCATTCAATAAGAATAAAGAGCGAGATTTAGCCATTATCGCACTCCTTCTTGCCTCTGGTGTCCGTTTATCTGAGGCCGTCAACCTCGATCTTCGAGACCTCAATCTTAAGATGATGGTGATTGACGTTACTCGAAAAGGTGGAAAACGAGACTCAGTCAATGTTGCTGCCTTTGCTAAGCCTTATTTAGAGCAATATCTTGCTATTCGAGACAAACGTTATAAGACAGAAAAGACTGATACAGCCCTCTTCTTAACCTTGTATCGAGGTGTTCCAAACCGGATTGATGCTTCTAGTGTTGAAAAGATGGTGGCCAAGTATTCTGAAGACTTCAAAGTCCGCGTAACCCCCCACAAACTGCGCCATACTCTTGCAACCCGTCTCTATGATGCAACCAAATCTCAAGTTTTGGTCAGCCACCAACTGGGACATGCTAGTACACAAGTTACCGACTTGTATACGCATATCGTTAATGATGAACAGAAAAATGCCTTGGATAGTTTATAAGACACATAATATAAATTATGTAATATTTTAGTGTTAGAAAAAGAGCGTAAGATTTTTTATGGTATCTTACGCTCTTTTATTCTTTCTATAAAAATTCGATCCAATAATTACGGTGTGGCTCAATAATGACTGGTTTTCCCCAGAATGATTTTAGATAGGCCAAGTTTGCAGGAGTGACCGGTCTTTTTTCACCATTGAACTTCTCTGCACTCTCTTCTGTTAGAAAGCATTTAACTGCTTCATATGGTGTGCCATCGCTCGCTATTCGATCAATTCCTAAATACGCAATTTCATCACCGGCTTTTGGAAAATCTGTAAATAGTTTACCAATAAAATAAACCGTCTTATCTTTCATTAATTCATAAGCCTTACTATTTTCCAGTCTGTTATTCGCTGCAGCGTACATAATACAAAAACTGTCCACAATATCTTTCAAAGGCATTAATTCTTCTTTGCTGACTATAATTTCGTCGGGAGCAAGTCCACCAATGATTAAATTTTGATAATGAGGTTGCTGGATGACATTATCTAAAGCCATTCCTAATGGTAGCTTGACAGCTTGATAGCCTAATGGTTCTAGCTCTTGCTTTTTCTGGTCAAGGTGTTCTTGTGTAATACTGATATTCAAATCATATGGACTTGAAGGTTGTTGCTTTCTAAAAAAAGCCACTACTATACGATCTAACTGTTCAAATAGACCAAGTTTTTCAACTGGAATTTTCATCATCGAATATGATCCCCTTTTTGTTCAGATTTCCTCTATATTCTACTCTCATTATTTTTGAATATCAAGAAAAGAAGCCGTGTCATGAACTAACTTTTGATGATAAATCTTAAAAATTTTTGTTTGACATGTTTCTCTTCATCAGCTCTTACCTCATGAATAGCTAACTATAAAAGATAATACAGAAGATCCTACCATTCTTCAGCCATGGACTAGTTGAGTTTTATCACTTCGTCAGCTTTTTCCCAAATTACTGGATTATGGGTTGCGATAATGATTATACGCTCTTGATTCTTTAACATTAAGAGCAAGTCCATCACCTCTTGTGAGGTTTCTGGATCCAGTGCTGCAGTTAGTTCATCTGCCAAAATTAAAGGTGGATCTTTTAAAATGACTTTAGCTAATGCGACACGTTGCGCCTCTCCCCCAGATAATTCATAAATCTTTTGATCCAGAGCAAGGTAAGCCAATCCTACTTTTTTGAGCACTTCTTCTTCTTGCTGCTTCTTCTCTTTTTTCGTTAATTTTTGCCCAATCAATCCCAAATCTAAATTTGTAGCGATAGTCTCGTTTTCAAGCAGGCCAAAGTTTTGAAAGAGATAACCTAATTCACGCTTAAAGAAGTGATGCTGTTTGATTTGTTTCAGTTCTTGCCCTTTATAGCTTATACTCCCTTTTTCATAAGGCTCTATCTTCGCCAAGATATTAAGCAAGGTTGTTTTACCACACCCACTATTTCCGATCAGAGCATAGACCTTACCTTCTGTAAATTGCAAGCTCAAATCTTGAAAGACCGTTCGTTGGCCAAATGATTTGGTTAAATGTTCTATGCTAATCATATTAGGCTCCTTTCAGTACAGTGGCTAACAAGTGGTCTTCTTTATGAGACCGGTACAGGAGAATGAACCAAGCATTAGTAATAAATAGCAAGAGAGTGACAAGAGCAATCCACCATTCCGAAGTGAGAATGAATACCAGGAGGCTTCCTAATAGTAAGAGGCCACTTTCTGAGATCAAAATCATTTGGTGAATGTTTACAAATCCCAGACCTGCAATCTTCTTCAAGAAGATTTGTTTTCTAAACTCTTCAAAATATAGGAAATTCATAGTGTTAAAAAGAAGAACAGAGGTTGCTATACCAAAGACTCCTCCTGCAATCGCCATGAGATTTTCTATTTGTATGTTTTGGGCCATTTGCTGGTAAACGTCCACTGCATAGTCGTACTGACTAACACTTTTTTCAAGATTATACTCAGCGATTAGCTTCTTACTATTCTGAAGTCCATTAAAATAAAGGTAGGGATTTAGATGGGTGAAATATGGATTCACATAGCCTCCAAAACTTTCAGGTTGAATAACCACTAAAACAGGATCTGTAAAGAATTGTTTATAGCTGATTGGTGTGTTGTTGTAGATAAAGCGTTTTTGATGATTCGGAATATACGTTACATGCGCCTTCATTGATAAGGTGATATTTCCTTGATCATCTCGAGGAGATAGATAATCTTCATATCGTTTGATCATCTCATCTTCTCGACCTTTTAATTTTTCCGGAAGCAAGAGACCAAATTCTCCTGCTTGTAAGTGATTTAAGTAATCTTTTTCTTCAGGAGATACTGGAACATCTTGGATTTCTAGGTAATTTGGAGTTACATAGAGAGTTCGTGCAAGTGGATCGTAATCTGTGATTGAAAACTCTTTACCTGTACTAGGATCCGTCATAACTCCTTTTGAACTAAAAAATACGAGATTATGATAAGCTAAAAGACCACCATTTTCAATACCAGACTCGATGAGCTTGGACCATTTCTCCACATCCTCCTTCAGACCCTCTTTACTGATATTCTGATAGAAATATTCTCGATTTGTACCAATTTGGACCCAGTTCGACTGTTTAGACCAAGCCTCACTTCCCTCTTGGTAAGTTTGCCAGACGGATCCATAAATACTGATTCGATGAACTGCAAGACCAATTAGTGTGACAGCGAGAAATTGACAAATAAAGAGGAAAACCAAAATGCGCTTTAATGGAACTTTCCCTTTTAGAAGGGTGACTAAATGCATTGTTTGAATACTATATGCAAAGAGGAAGGATAAGATAGCAGATAAAATAAGTAACATCCCATTGTAAATGATACTACTCGAAATGATGATGGAATAGGAAAAGGGTGTCAATTGAAAAAAATAAATCAGAACCGCACCCATTATACTTGTGACAATACATCCAAAAAGCAACTCTATACTATCATCTTTTAAGGAATGTCCAAAAAGTTGCAAGCGTCTCATTCCTGAGATATATCGAATCCCAGCGCTTCTCATTTCAAGTGTTTTCTGGATAATCGTCAAAGCGCTAAAACTAATGATAAAAATAACCAAGGCAAGTGATTGTGAACCGGAGCCAAAAAAGGCAATAAAGGTCTGCAGAGGATTTGGTTTCTCTATAAAAGTTTGTGAGAAACCAAGAGTATGAAGCGTTTGATCCAGCTTTTCAGTTTCTAATTCACCTGATAATACATAATAATTCGTTAGCAGGCTTTCTTTGGCAGCCAGTTCTTTCTTCTCTTTTTTAATTCCAGAAGGAAGTTTTCCCTCTCCGAAGATATCATAGGTGAAAACAACTTGCCCTTTAGAATCTGTTCTTTGTATCTGACCGGCAATTATACTATGATTTTCCCTTGCCAAACGGTCTAAACTGGAAGATAAGTCTTCATATGTGACGCTCTTTTCTTGTCTCTGCACACTTACTACCGGAAGACTGCGGTGGATAAGCGTATTTGGAGAAATAAAGGCAATCCAAATCAAAAAGCTAGAGATGAAAAGGTTTGATAAAATAATAAAGACACGTTTCATATCATCACACTTTCTAAAGCAGAAAAGGAAAGTAATACCTAGCTAGTCAATTAATTTCGTTGTTTAATAATTACTGAGTTTTACAAATTACAGTTACATTCTTTGTAAGCGAATACACTTTTCCACCTTTACTATACCACAAAATCCTTAGTAAAACAATAATTTCTATGTGAAACTAGTTTCAAAAAAGAGATCCGCTTCTGCGAATCTCTTTTGACTTTATTCCACCACAGCTTCAGCAATTTCCTCTGCAGTGATACCTGCAAAATAACGGCCTAGATTAATGGTTTGAAGGGCTTTGAGGACGTCTTCACGTTCGTATTTAACGCCACGAAGAACATCTTCTACTGCTGCAACATCTTCGATACCAAAGAAGTCACCGTAAATCTTGATATCTTGAATTTTTGATTCAATGACATTAGCGAAGATTTCCACCTTACCGCTTGGGAATTTTGTGCCACGACGGATATTGTATTCAGGAGACTTTCCATAGTTCCAATCCCAGGTGCCGAACTTGGTTTCTTTGATACGATTGATTTCAGCCAATTCTTCATCCGAGAAGACATATTCTGTCATCTCAGGGTATTCTTTCTTCATGTAGTCCAAAAGCAAGTCACGGAACTCTTCAACCGTGATTTTTTCTGGCAATTCATCGATGATATTGGTCACACGAGCACGGACTGATTTAACCCCTTTGGACTCAAACTTGTCTTTAGATACCTTGAGAGCATTGGCAAGGACTGACAAATCAACGTCAAAAAGAAGGCAACCATGGTGCATGATCCGACCATTGATGTAAGCTTGGGCATTTCCACAGAATTTCTTGCCATCAATCTCTAAGTCGTTACGACCCGTGAATTCAGCCTTAACCCCAAGTTGAGCCAAAGTGTTGATCACAGGAGTTGAGAAGCTCTTGAAGTCAAAAGCCTTGTTTTCATCTTCTTTTGAAATGATGGTGTAGTTGAGGTTGTTCAAATCGTGATAAACAGCCCCACCACCACTGATCCGACGAACCACTTCAATCCCATGCTCCCGAACGTAGTCACGGTTGATTTCTTCGATAGTATTTTGGTGGCGACCAACAATGATAGAAGGTTTGTTAATCCAAAGAAGGAAGATTTGATCTTCATCCAAGAGGTGCTTAAAAGCATATTCTTCCAAAGCAATATTAAAAGCAGTATCATTTGAATAATTAATAATGTATTTCATAAGATTCCTTTATATACGATAGAGACTGGTCCAGCATTTGCTGTCCAGCCATTCTATCATTTCAAATATTATTTCTTCTTAGGTGAGTGAACAGCCAAGCCAAGTACATCCGCAAAAGCTTCGTACATCACTTCTGAGAAGGTTGGGTGCCCATGGATGGTCTTGAGCATTTCTTCTACAGTGATTTCCATCTCAATGATAGTAGAAGCTTCGTTGATCAATTCAGCTGCTGCTGGACCAATAATGTGAACCCCAAGAACTTCACCATATTTCTTGTCTGCAATTACTTTTACAAATCCTTGAGCCGCATCTGATGCAATGGCACGTCCGTTAGCCGCAAAGTTGAATTTACCGATTTGGACATCATATTTCTCACGAGCTTGTTCTTCTGTCAAACCAACAGCTGCAACTTCTGGAAGGGTGTAGATGGCTGCAGGAGTCAAGTTCAATTTTGCAACAGCATGATTTCCCTTAAGAGCATTTTCAGCCGCTACTTCACCCATACGGAAGGCAGCGTGAGCCAACATCTTGGTACCGTTGATATCGCCTGGCGCATAGATGCCTGGAACAGATGTTTCCATGTATTCATTGACCTTGATCCGTCCACGATCCAATTCAAACTCGACTTCACCGATACCTTCAAGGTCTGGAACACGTCCGATTGATAGAAGAGCTTTGTTAGCAATGATATCATCTTTGCCTTCAACCTTGATACGGAGTTTTCCGTCTTCTTCAATGATTTCTTGCAGTTTTGTATCGGTCAAGATGGTCATCCCCTTGCGTTCAAGAATCAAACGAAGGTTCTTAGATACTTCCGCATCCATAGCTGGAACGATGCGGTCCATCATTTCGATGACTGTTACTTTTGAACCAAAGGTCATGAAGGCTTGACCAAGTTCGATCCCGACAACACCACCACCGATGATGACAAGGCTTTCTGGAACTTCGTTCATTTCAAGGATGTCATCACTGGTCATGACAAGGGATGATTCCATACCAGGAACGTTAATCTTGCTGACTTTTGAACCACCAGCAAGGATGATTTTCTTCGTTTCAAGCAATTCAGAACCGTTGACCAAGACATTCTTATCCTTAGTGATAGTACCGATTCCTTTATGAACATCCACTCCGTAGCTGCGAAGAAGTCCTGCAACACCACCGACGAGGGTATTTACGACCTTGTTCTTGGTTTCAAGAACCTTATCCATATCTACTGAGAAACTTGGATTTTCAATGATAATACCACGGTTTGCTGCATGACCAATATTTTCGATAATTTCAGCATTGTGGAGGTAAGTCTTAGTTGGGATACATCCGCGGTTCAAGCATGTTCCACCAAGTTCAGATTTCTCAACAAGAGCAACCTTACCACCTAATTGAGCTGCCTTAATAGCAGATACGTAACCAGCAGGACCACCACCAATCACTACGATATCATAAGCGTCATCGCTCTTATTGTCATCGTTTGAAGCACTTGCTGCAGCTGGTGCTGGACTTGCTTCTGGTGCAGCTGCTCCAGCGGTTGGGATGTTTTCCCCCTCTTCACCAAGATAACCGATCACTTCTGTTACAGGAACAGTTTCGCCGTCTCCTTTCAGGATAGCGATCAAGTACCCATCTTCTTCCGCTTCCAACTCCATGCTGACTTTGTCTGTCATGATTTCAAGGAGAACTTCTCCTTCTTTTACAAATTCGCCGACTTTTTTATTCCACTGAACGATTTGTCCTTCGGTCATATCTACGCCGGCTTTTGGCATAATTACTTCTAAGGCCATTTTATTTCCCTCTTTTTCTTGTTTCTATTCTCTCTCGTTGATTAGACCAACATTGAAATCGGGTCTTCAATCAAGGCTTTCAAGTCTTTCATGAATTTGGCACCAGCCATCCCATCGACAACGCGGTGGTCAATGGTCAAGCCCAAGCTCATGATTGGACGAATGACAATTTCACCATTCACAACAACTGGTTTTTCAACCGTTGCACTAACTCCAAGGATGGCAGAGTTTGGTTGGTTGATAATCGGTCCAAATGATTGAACGCCAAACATTCCTAAGTTACTGATAGTAAAGGTTGAGTTTTGCAATTCACTTGGAGCTAGTTTACCATCCAAAGTACGTCCGATAACATCCTTGAAGGCTACGACCAACTCTGACAAGGTCATCTTTTCAGCATTGTAGACAACTGGAGTCATCAAGCCATTGTCCATCCCAACTGCCATCGCTAAGTTGACATAATTGTGAGTAATGATGGTTTTGCCATCTTCTGTCAATGACGCATTGATGTATGGGTGTTTCATAAGAGTCTTAACAACCGCAAGTGAAAGCAAGTCTGTAACGGTAATTTTCTTACCAGTTGCTTCCATGATTGGATCAAGGACTTTCTTACGAAGGGCGAGCATTTCAGACATATCGACGTCGTAGTTCAATGTAAAGGTTGGTGCTGTCAAGTAAGATTCCACCATCCGTTGAGCGATTACCTTACGCATTGGTGTCATCGGAATCCGCTCGATCTCACCATAAGGTGTCACATTATCTGGAGCTTCCTCCACCTTCTCGATTTGAGCAGGTGACTTAATGGTCTCATTCTCAATATTTTCAGGAAGGAATGCAAGGACGTCTTTCTTCATGATCTTGCCACGATGACCAGTTCCTTTAATTTCCTGCCATGCAATGTTATGTTCAAGGGCAATTCGTTTTGCAAGTGGTGAAATGCGAACCACATTAGTGTCTTTAAATGTTTCCACGTCTTCTTTGTGGACACGACCGTTTGCGCCTGAGCCAGAAATATCGTAGAGATTAATTCCTAAATCATCCGCTAATTTTCTAGCTGCAGGAGTCGCTCTTAGCTTATCATCAGCCATGACCTCTCCTATTCTATACTAAGATATTAAGGACGAAGAGGGCAATGAAAAAATAGGAGATTGACGATGTGTTCGATGAACACAAGGAAATCTATCTTTTTTTCACAGACCTCCGTCCGAATTCAATTACATGATACTAAGGGCGTTTAAAAGCGACCGAAAAATAGGAAATCAACACAGACTTCGATGAAGTCAAGGAGATTTATCTTTTTTCCGAGCTTTTAGCCCGTGCTCTAATCTAAGATACTAAGGACGTAGAGAACTTTGCATCTATTAGATACAAAGCTTCTCGTCTTATCAATTAATTTACATAACTTATATTATGTATTATTCTTTGTTATATGTTTTGCGAATAGCATCTTTGATGCTTTCAACTGTTGGGATCATTGCGTTCTCAAGATTTTGTGCGTAAGGCATTGGTACATCCTCACCTGCACAACGGCGGATCGGTGCATCCAAGTAATCAAATGCTTCTGATTCTGAAATAATAGCTGAGATTTCACCAATATAGCCGCTTGTTTTGTGGGCGTCGTTGACAAGAACTACTTTTCCTGTTTTCTTAACTGAGTTAATGATGATTTCTTTATCAAGTGGAACCAAAGTACGTGGGTCTACTACTTCAACTGAGATGCCTTCTTCAGCCAATTCTTCAGCCGCTTGTAGAACACGACGTAGCATTTTTCCATAGGTTACTACTGTTACATCAGTTCCTTCGCGTTTGATTTCTCCGACACCAAGTGGGATCGTGTAGTCTGGATCAACTGGCACTTCCCCTTTTTGGTTGAATTCTGATTTGTATTCAAGAATGATAACGGGGTTGTTATCACGGATAGATGACTTGAGAAGTCCCTTCATATCCGCTGGAGTTCCAGGATCAACAACTTTCAAACCAGGAATATGAGTAAACCATGATTCCAAAGATTGGGAGTGTTGAGCTGCAGATCCAACTCCGTTACCAGTGGCACAGCGGACTGTCATCGGTACTTGCCCTTTTCCACCAAACATGTAGCGAGTCTTAGCAGCTTGGTTAACGATAGCATCCATGGCATTCACGGAGAAATCCATGAAGGTCATATCAACGATTGGGCGAAGTCCCGTCATAGCAGCACCAGCAGCTGCACCAGAAATGGCTGCTTCAGAAATAGGACAGTCACGAACACGTTCTGGCCCAAATTCTTCAAGCATACCTACAGATGTACCAAAGTCTCCACCGAAGACACCGACATCTTCACCCATCAAGAGTACATTTTCGTCGCGACGCATTTCCTCAGACATTGCAAGGATAATGGTATCGCGTAAAGACATTAATTTTGTTTCCATATTTCTCTACTTCTCCTTAGTCTGCGTAAATATCTTCGAAAGCTGATTCGAGTGGAGGGAATGGGCTTTCTTCCGCAAATTTCACTGAAGCTTCCACTGCTTCTTTCACTTCTTCTTGAATCTGATCCAATTCTTCTGCGCTCGCGATTTCATTTTCAAGGAGATACTTGCGAAGGTTTTCGATTGGATCTTTCTTCTTCCACTCTTCGACTTCTTCACGGGTCCGGTATTTACCAGGGTCTGAAGATGAGTGACCAAGCCAACGATAGGTGACACTCTCGATCAAGACAGGGCCTTTACCAGAGCGGACGTGATCGACTGCCTTCTTAAATCCTTCATAGACATCAATAACGTTGTTCCCGTCAGGAATAAACATTCCAGGAATGCCGTAAGCAGCACTACGTTCATGGATATGCTGGATATTGGTCATTTTCTTGATGTCAGCAGAGATTCCATAACCGTTATTGATACAGTAGAAAATTACTGGAAGATTCCAAATAGAAGCCATATTCACCGCTTCGTGGAAGACACCTTCGTTGGTTGCGCCGTCCCCAAAGAAGCAGACGACAATCTTACCAGTGTTTTTCATTTGTTGAGTAAGGGCTGCACCTACTGCAATCCCCATACCACCACCTACGATACCGTTAGCACCAAGGTTCCCTGCATCCAGGTCGGCGATGTGCATTGATCCACCTTTACCTTTACAAGTTCCAGTATACTTACCAAGGATTTCAGCCATCATACCATTCAAATCGATTCCTTTAGCAATGGCTTGTCCGTGTCCACGGTGGTTAGATGTCAGCAAATCATCGTCGTTTAAAGCCAACATAGCCCCAACGTTAGCCGCTTCTTCCCCAACAGAAAAGTGCGTCATTCCTGGCACTTTTCCTTTTTTTACTAACTGTGCAATTTTTAAGTCCATGCGACGGATTTCTTCCATTTTACGGAACATATCCAATAAGAGACTTTTATCTAATGTTGCCATCATTTCGCCTTTCTTAGCATTTATTCATTCTCTTTCATTCTAGCCAAAAATGAAAGCACTGTCAAAAATAATACTCAAATGATTTCACAAACTTTATTCATTGGAAGAAGGTTTTATAAGCTTTTTTTAATATAAATTCAATATTTCACAAACTTATTTCTCATAGTTTTGCTATACATATAAAAAACCGATAGGATCCTATCCTACCGGTCGGCATCTTATGATTGGCGTTGACCAAAGTCGTGAATCATTTGTTCTAACTCTTCACGACTAGGTGTTGTAAGCATATAGAGGTAATCTCCCTGAAGTTCTGCAAAGGCAGCAGGCATGTCTTTCTTCACACGGAATTGATCACTGTATTTAGCCAGAACTTCTTCCTCTGAAAGGACATAGGTTGCATTGGCACGGCGAGAAGTCGCCAAGCAATAAAGGGGCTCAAACTCAGAAGCTGGGAAAGGTTCTCCTGCTACGATGGCAGCATAACCTCGGTACAAGTCGATGGAATGAGCATAATTGTAGACATCGATGGTAAAGCCACCTGCTGGACGATTATTGTACTCGATTGCAATATAGTCATCCCCATCACGGAAGAACTCGATATGGAAGAAACGCTCTTTCATGCCAAAGGCTTTGACAATCGCTTCCCCGTATTGACGCAATTTTGGATCCATCTCTTTAAGGACATAATAAGAGTTATCCATCTTGTAGAGCATCAAATCGAGTGGCGTATAAGCATAGTCAAAAGTCGTTGAGAAGACAATGTTGCCATCACGATCGACCAGACCATCAAAGGTACAGATCTCGCTAGAAGTGACGAATTTCTCAAAGAAGTACTCCGTATGTCCATCCCATTCTGCCTTGAAATGATCTACATCTTCTGGTGTTTCAAGTTTAAAGGTCGCTGCTGCTCCTACTCCATTGTCAGGTTTGGCAATCAATGGTAACCCAATCTTCTTCACGGCCTTATCAATGTCTTTTTCTGTTTTAGCCACGGCACCAGGAACGACAGGAACTCCTACTTTCTTGAAGAGTTTCTTCATTTCTGATTTAAACTTGGTTTTCTTCAGATCTTTTGGCTTAGCTCCGAAGACATTGAATTGCTCCCGAAGCGCCGCATCTAATTCCAACCAGTACTCGTTATGGGACTCGATGCGATCGATTGGCCCGTGTTTGTAGAAGAGGAAGGCTACTGCACGCTTCACTTCATCTAAGTCTTCCATATTTTCTACACGGAAATACTCTGTCAAACTATTGCGCAAAGGCTCATCTAACTGTTCGTACGGCTCTTGACCAATCCCCAAGACAGTGATTCCCTTGTTAGCTAGTTCAATGGTGAATTGTTGGAAATTTTGTGGATAATAAGGTGAAATAACAAGATAATTCATAGAGGTCTCCTTCCTTTTGACTTATAGATACATTTGCCCTAGGAAATAGGGCATTTGCTTGCGCCACCATTCCCAATCGTGGGCTACATCATGGCCCCATTCAGCGAACCAAGCGGGAATGTTTTTGTGATCAAAGGCTTCTTTCAGTTTGTAGAAAGATGGAAGCCCGTCATGCTCCCAAGCTCCTAAACCAGTACAAACAACGATTTCGGCCTGACGGTAACGATCGATAAACCAGCCATCATTTTGGTTCCAGATATAATCAGATGGAGAGTTTTGGTAAATGGCTTCATCGCCTCCAAACTCACCAACAAAGAAACGAGCGTCATAGATACCACTCAAGGCAATCACTTTGTTGAAGACATCTGGATGTTGCAAGAAGAAATTGAGCGCGTGGTAAGCTCCCATAGAACAGCCAGTTGTCATCATCGGGTCAAACCAGCCTGTTTTGTGTTTGATAAAAGGAATGGCTTCTTCAATCACATAGCGTTCATAAGCGCGATGCATTTCAGCTCGATCGTGTGGGTTTTTCCAATCACAAAGCCAGCTCTCACTATCGACACTCGAAAGAGTGAAGAATTGAACCCGTCCTTCTTCGATGAACTGAGCACAGGCATCAATCATACCAAAGTCATAGTATTCGTTATGGCTTCCCCCTGATGAAGCAAAGACTACTACAGGAATCCCTGCATGTCCATAACAGTTTAGATACATTTCGCGGTTAAGTTGGCCACTCCAGTGGCTTAGATGTTCAATATTCATAGGTTCCCTCTTTCTTTATTATAAAACTTTAAAAGCTTTAGTCCCACTTCTCTGCTAAGAAACGAAGACATTCCGGTAAATGCTCTGCCCAGGCTTCTTCATGGTGGATAGCCCCAGACTGAATCCGAATAGCGATATTTTCTAAAGCTACTCCTTGTTGAATGACATCATGATAGTAACGAAGAGATGAGTCAATATAGGCTTGCTTGATATTCCCTGCCATTAGGGTTTTATCGGTATCATCAGCCTCTTCCGTCCCCACATAGATGTAAATGCGTTGATCTGCATATAATTTTTTACGCTCGATATAATGATTGAAGGCATCTTGGTGCAGCCAGTTAGCGGATGAAAAGACCCCTAAACAACCGATTTGATCTTGGTACTCTAAGCCCAAGAATTGGGTAATATTTCCACCCAAGGAAGAACCAATCATGGCTGTATGTTCTCGATCAGCAAGCGTTCGGTATTCTTGGTCAATGAAAGGTTTGACCACTTCCATAACGAACTCTCCGTACTCAACGCCCTTGCCACCAAATTGCATTCCAGGAATATTAGATTCCTTGTATTTCCAGGCAGAGTATTCATTCATGCGTTGGAAACCATCATTATCGATAGCAACGACAATCATGCGGCTAATATCAGGATTCCGCTTAATGGCTGGAATCACCTTCCAGGAATGACCTGCAAAAGCTTCCTTGCTATAGAGAACATTCTGGCCATCATGAAAATAGACAACAGGATAGCGTCGATCGGTATCTGTTTCATAATTCTTAGGTAATAAGACTCTCACACGACGGAGTTTTCCGGTATAAGGCACTTTCAACTCGTGTGTCTTCATATCTAAATAAAAATAGGATTTGTTCATTGTCAGAAAACTCTCTATATTCTAAATTTTATTCATTATACCATTTTTAGAAGAAAAAGTCTGGATTTTCTCCAAACTTTTTCCTTTCTTGGGTTATTTTTCCATAAACTGAGCCAAATCTTGTAAAGAACGTTCGGCAATTTTCTCATAACGTTCCTTTTTATCCCGAATGCGTGGTCCTTCTAGCTCTTTGATAATCCCGAAGTTGACATTCATGGGTTGGAAATGCTTGCTATCTGCATGGGTGATATAGTGAGCCAGGCTTCCGATAGCTGTCGTTTCAGGGAAAATCGCTGCTTCTTCTCCTTTGAAAAGGCGAGCGGCATTGATTCCAGCTACCAAACCTGAGGCCGCTGACTCAACATAGCCTTCTACACCTGTCATTTGACCTGCAAAGAAGAGATTTGGTTGTTTCTTCGAGCGGTAGGTTTGTTCCAGCAGATTTGGAGAATCCATGTAGGAATTGCGGTGCATGACGCCGTATCTGACAAACTCCGCATGTTCCAAACCTGGAATCATTTGGAAGACCCGTTTTTGTTCGCCCCATTTAAGGTGAGTTTGGAAGCCGACGATATTGTAGAGGCTGGCAGCCGCATTGTCTTGGCGCAACTGAACGACTGCGTAGGGTGTCTTAAACTCCCCATCACGTGGCCCTTTGTAATCATCTGGATACTCGAGTCCAACTGGCTTCATAGGACCATAGAGCATGGTTTTGATACCACGTTTGGCCATGACTTCAATGGGCATACAGCCTTCGAAATACTTTTCTTTTTCAAAAGAGTTGAGCGGGGCTTCTTCAGCATTGACCAAGGCCTCGTGGAAGTCCATAAACTCTTGCTTGGTCATTGGGCAGTTGAGATAAGCTGCTTCTCCCTTGTCATAGCGTGACTTGAGATAGACCTTGTTCATATCGACAGTATTGACATCGATGATTGGAGCTGCTGCATCATAAAAATAGAAACCATCGCCACCATTAAGGGCGTGAATCTTTTCTGCCAAGGCATCGCTGGTTAGAGGCCCCGTTGCGACCACTGTGATGGCATCTGTCGGCAATTCAGTAATTTCATCACGAATGACTTCAATAAGCGGGTGTTGGGACACCTTCTCCGTCACCCGGCTAGCAAAACCTTCTCGGTCCACAGCAAGTGCTCCACCGGCTGGTACACGAGTCGCTTCCGCTGCTTCAAGGATGACAGAACCCCGACGACGCATTTCTTCTTTGAGGAGCCCGACAGCATTGGTGAGAGAATCCCCACGAAGAGAGTTGGAACAAACTAGCTCCGCAAAGTTGTCTGTTTTGTGTTGCGGAGTGGATTTAACCCCCCGCATTTCATAAAGCTTGACCGGAATTCCCTGTTGGGCAATCTGGTAAGCTGCTTCTGAGCCGGCGAGGCCTGCACCGATCACATTGATATAAGATTGAGACATGACACTAATACCTCTTTGGGTATCAAAACACCTCACTGAACTGTTAGACACCCACAAATCTTTCTAATTTTCTACTTGGTCCATTATACCAAAAAGCCAAGTAAAAAGACAAACAGGAAAAACCCTGACTGTCTTCGAAAATCATTGTTTATTGAAGCTGAATGATCTATAAGCATTCAGCTGATTTTTGTCTTCGTAACTAATGCTAAAGCCCACTTCTGTATTCCTAGGTAGTTTATCAACTTGAAGTATTTGAGCAAGTAAGTATTGAAAATCAGAATCCGTCCAATTTTCAATATCTTCATTAGTTACTTGTAGGTTTTGTTTTCGTACCTCTTTTATATCAATGTCTATATCAATTCTAAAGGTCGAACGATTATCAGCAACTCTATTTAAGAGTATTTCGCGATTACGAATAAGTATATCATCATCTAGATTTTTTTCTCTTCTTGGGTCTAGCTGCTTGATTAACGGAGCTAGTTCTTTGATATCCGTCTTTAAAATGGCCTCTCTTTTTTCTTGCTCCTCAAGATAAGTTTCTGGATTTCCACTATATTCTTCTTTTGGTACCAAAGAATACCTCGAGTTAAAGAACTTCAATTCAATTGAGTTTTTAATATAAAGTTTCCTAATCGCATCATCGCTTAAAAATGTCGAAATCAAGCTACCGCTCTGAAGTAGCTTATTGTATGCTTCGTCTAGCCTATCATAATTGTCATCACCAGAAACATACTCCATTTCTAGGCGATAGACTTTTTTCTTCGAAAAACCTAGGAAAATTTTCTTCTCGACTTCTTTAAGTTTCGGATTATATCTGAGGACTGGAGTTTTCTCAACATAATCTTTTTCAAAATCTACATAGACATCAACAAATTTTTCAGTTCCTTCAATGTAAATTGGAGATCCCTGATAGCCGAACGTATCAGCTGTCGAGTATCCTTCCGCTTTTAGCCCTGCAGCTTCTACTACGGAACGAATATTTGATATAGCCGCATTCGCTAAATCATTATCTACTCCGTTGTTACATGATGACAATATTAATAATGTCAGCATAGGTAAGAGTACACTAATTACTTTCTTAATCGCTTTTCTTTTCATTTCTCCTCCTAGCATGCAATTTAAACAAAATCCTTATTTTCGTTACAGTTAGAATCTTAAAGGGATCAATTTCCAGTTGATTGGTGATCTTATAAAATTATCTATATTTTTTGACATAGTATCCTTCCAGATTCATAGACACAACCAGGCTGCTAGGAGGGCAGAGAGGATACTGAATAAGGATCCAATCAAGTAATACTCCGCAAAGGCTGGATTTTCCGAAATTTTATTGTAGCGGGCGATAGATTTGGCCGTAAATACTAGGCCGATAGAAGCAAATTGCCCATAGACGAGACAGGCACCAATCACCAAACGCTCTAAAAAACCAATCATGGAACCAGCCCCAGTGATCGTATCCATTTTCTTCTTGCTGGTGGGTTGATACTTAGCAAACATAATTTTAAAGGAAATATTGCTTGGTTTCCCAACTAGAAGAACATAAAAAATCAGATTTAAAGTGTCTATTGGCAGATAGGTCGTGCCATTCTTCGCTCCTAAAAGGACTAGACAGCTAATGATGGCGATATGCAAGACTTGATCCAAGGCAAAAGTCCATGCGGTTGGTAATTTCAATTGCTTCTGCACGATCGGTTTTAAGAAATCTATTGTAGCATGGGTCAGTAAAATAACCAAGCAAATCCACCACAAATCTAGATGACAGAAGGAAACGACGATCAGAGGCAGAGCTACATATAGAATGTGAAGCCCTAGCACCTTCTTATCCTGATCCTTGCGATCCGCCATCTTTTGGCTTTGAAAATAATAATCTGATAGTAAATGACAAATCAACAAGAGAATCAAGTATGGATTCACTACGATACTAGACAATCCGCTCATTTTCCTCTCCTTTCACTATGCTTTGTATACTGGCCAGGGCAGCTGCTCTCCCCCGTAAATAAACACGGACACTGCTACTCTTCAACCGTTTAGAGAGGGCACTTGGGTTGATAGCTAGTGATTGGGCCAAATCCTGCTGACTAAAGGACTCGCTATATACGGATCTCTTTAGAAGATTGAGCAAGATCTCTTCCTGACTATCCCGCCAACCTGAACGAATGGCTTCTCCAGAAGCGATGAGGGCGTTCACAAAAAAGTCTTGGTTTTCCTTCCCGCTTGAAAAATAAATCTGTGTATTGCCATAGTCATTTTTCTGATGAACAAAATTGATGGCTGCGCGTGCATTCCAATAAGCTGGACCATCTGCTCCAACACTTTGCAAGGGATCAATAGCTGTTACAATCTCCCCAAGGCCAATTCCAAAACGAAGCTGAGTAGGGGTTAGTTCTGAACGTAAGGTATCGATGATTTGAAAAACTGGAGCATCCACTTTTAAAAGCGCCTGAAACTCATCCCCCAAGGTCAAAGTAAAACGGGATGCCAGGTAATCTCCAAATAATTCGTTCATCTTTTGAAGCGTTTTTTCTACCTGTTTTTGCAGGTCAAGACGTTCTTGAACCATTTTGGAATCAATGACATCTGCAATCAAAGCAAGATACATAAGCCCACCTCCTTATGTCTATTATAACGAAAAAAAGCAAAAATGTCTATTATAACAGACATTTAAGAAAATTGCCGTTATAATAGACATCGAATCATTTAAAAGATTATTTCACTTTTTCTTCTTCGTAGTCACCGTTGCTACAAACGACTTGTTTGCCACCGCCACGGACTTTCTTCTCAACTAAGTAATGACCACATTTTGGACAGTCACGGCCGATTGGCTTGTCCCAAGAAGTAAATTCACAGTCTGGGTAGCGATTACAGCCATAGAAAATACGATTTCGTTTGGTTTTACGCTCGATGATTTGTCCCTGATGACAGTTTGGACATTCCACCCCGATTTCTTTGACAATGGCTTGAGTATGACGACAATCTGGGAAATTACTACAAGCATAGAACTTACCAAAACGTCCTAATTTAATCACCATCGGGCTGCCACAGACTTCACAATCAAAACCAGCTGGTTCGTCTTTGATTTGGATTTTTTCCATCTCTTCTTCAGCCTTGGCGACTTCTTTAGAGAATGGTTTGTAGAAGGCATCAATGACTTTTTGCCACTCTTCTTTTCCGAGTTCGACATCATCGAGTTTCCCTTCCATCTCCGCTGTGAAGGTCACATTGACAATATCTGGGAAAAACTCAACAATCAGTTTATTAACGATCTCCCCTAATTCCGTTGGTTCAAAGCGTTTAGCTACCAGCTTCACATAATAGCGTTTTTGAATGGTCTCAATCGTCGGAGCATAGGTTGAAGGTCGTCCAACACCGTTCTCTTCCAAGGTCTTAATCAAGGTTGCTTCAGAATATCGAGCAGGTGGTTGGGTAAAGTGTTGCTCCGGCTTGCTATTGACCTGCTTGACGATATCGCCTTCTACCATGTCCGGCAACATCTTGTTTTTGTCTGAATCATTATAAATCGCCAAATAACCGTCAAACTTTACCTGACTCCCATTCGCTGTATATTGAACCCCATTTTGACCTAAACGGACATTCATAGTATCAAAAACAGCTGCCGTCATCTGGCTAGCGACAAAACGATTCCAAATCAAGGTGTAGAGTTTCAATTGGTCTTTGTCCAAGTATTTAGCAATGCTCTCAGGAGTATTGAAGACGCTAGACGGACGAATCGCTTCGTGGGCATCTTGGGCACCAGAAGCATTCTTCACACGGCTTCCATGCTTAGAATATTTCTCACCGAAGCGATCCACGATAAAGTTAGCTGCCTCATTTTGCGCAACCGGACTGATCCGTGTGGAGTCGGTACGCATATAGGTAATCAAACCTTGAACACCAGAGCCGATATTGATTCCTTCGTACAATTGCTGAGCGACCATCATGGTCTTGCGTGTACGGAAGTTGATCTTATTGGCTGCATCCATCTGCATAGAAGAGGTGGTGTAAGGAAGTGGTGCATTCCGACGACGTTCTTTCTTTTCAACTTTTTCAACAGTAAAATCTTTGCCATCTAAGCGTTCAAGAACAGCTTTCACCTCTTCATTGGTGTTGAGCTTCATCTTCTTGCCATCAATCCCATAGAAGCTAGCTTGGAATTGTTTGGTCCCTTTTTTGAAGACACCATCAATGGTCCAATATTCTTCCGGCTTGAAATCATTAATTTCGTTTTCACGATCAATAATTAATTTGAGGGCAACTGATTGCACGCGCCCTGCAGAAAGTCCTTTTTTAACCTTTTTCCAAAGAATAGGCGAAATTGAATACCCTACAATCCGGTCCAAGACACGACGGGCTTGTTGGGCATCGACCAAGTCCATATCGATTTGGCGCGGTTCTTTAAAGGCATTTTTTACTGCATCCTTGGTGATTTCGTTAAAGACCACGCGGTTCTTTTCTTTGGCATCCAAGTTCAAAATATGCGCTAAATGCCAAGAAATAGCTTCTCCTTCTCGGTCCGGGTCACTTGCGAGAAAGACTTGTTTGGCTTTTTTAGCTTCTTTTTTCAAATCATTGATCAAGGGACCTTTTCCGCGAATATTGATATACTCCGGTTCATAGTTATTGTCGAAGTCAATAGACATCGTAGATTTTTTCAGATCCCGAATATGGCCAACACTAGCCATGACTTTGTAGTTACGACCAAGGTATTTTTCGATTGTTTTCGCCTTAGCAGGAGACTCCACAATCACCAAATTTTTCTTGGTTGTACTGCTTTTCTTTTTTGTTACCACGTTTTATCCCTCTGTATTGTATAAATCTCATTGAGTTTAATACATTTTAAGAAAGATGTCAACTAGGAACTTCTCCTATAGGAAAATCACAATTCGTATTTCAATTCATCAAGAATGTCCTGGCCTGAGGTGACAAGCTTTGCACCTTCTTGAATCAGATGATGGCAGCCTGCAGATTTTCCATCTAAAATATTTCCTGGAATAGCAAAAACGTCTCGGCCTTCTTCCATAGCACGCTCACAAGTAATCAAACTCCCTGAACGGAGTCGCGCCTCTGCCACAATCACTGCCTGACAGAGACCTGCAATGATGCGATTTCTCTCAGGAAAATGAAACTTAAGTGGGGCCTGCCCTGGACCATACTCGCTCAAGATCAGATGGTTTTCCCCCATATGTGCCTGCAGTCTTTGATTGCTTTTAGGATAAAAGACATCCAGTCCCGTTCCTATCACTCCGATGGTCTTGCCACCATTTCGTATACTGGCATAATGAGCTGTCGCATCAATTCCCTTAGCAAGTCCACTAACGATGACCAGTTCATTTCCAAGTTCTTTAATAATCTTCTCTACAGATCGCACCCCTTCTCGCGTCGTTTCCCGAGCTCCTACGACTGCAATCTTCGGTTTGGTTAACAGCTCCAAATCTCCTTGGTAAAAAAGGAGTACAGGAGGATTGTAGATCTGTAGCAATTCCTCCGGGTATTCAGGATCAAAAATGGATAGAGATGGGAACCGTTCAAACTCCTTGTGTAAATGCTCTTCATCCAGCTGCCGGTATTTGTCTACAAAATGAATAATACTGCGACAGCGAGCGATCCTTGCTATCTCTTCTAAGCTTGGTAAGGCTTGGTCTTTCCTACAGTAGTCCAAAACTCTCAAGACTTGCTCATTTGATAAACCAGCTTCTTTTAATTTAAAGATTTCAAATTTCTCCATGGTCACCTTCTACTTCCTCTCACTTATTTATTCGAAAAAGAATGGAAAAAAAGCTCTATTTCTAGAACTTTTTTTGATATGTAGAAGAATAAAAGTAAGATGCGGCACCAATCAAGTTGCTTTCATTATGGAAGCGAGCCGCTTGGATCGGCAAGGCCTCAAATTGTTTATGCCCTTTTTGAGAGAGTAGGTTATGGTATTGTCGACTGATCTCATCGATCAGTAGCGGTTGGCTACTAATGCCCCCTCCAATTGTCACCTTCTCAAGCAGGAGCAATGATTGAAGATTAAAAATCAGAATAGCAATATCATGACAATACTCCCGAAACAAGGATTTCAGCTCCTCATGGCCTCCTTGATCAAGAGCCTTGAAAACGGCTATACCATCTGCCTTTTCTAGGTTTAAGATGTGACTAGCCTTCTCAACAAATTGAACAGCTGAACCGGTGTTTTCCAAAAGATTGGAAATACCTTGCAAAAAGAGTCCGCGATGAAAGCGGCGATTTTCTGGTGTTCTTTCTGACTTATCAATAGACCGAATGTATTCTGTCAGTTGCCATCCTCTCAATAGGTCACGATTAGAAAGAAGAGCAAGGCCAACTCCTGTCCCCAAGACCAAGGTCGCACCGCAAGGACAATCTTTTAGATTACCAAGCCTTGCTTCCGCTAGACCAGCGGCTTCTCCATCATTGAGAACGGTGACAGGTACTTGAAATGTTTGTTCGAGTCTACTTGCTAGAGGAATGCCTCGTAAATATGGAATGAGACCACCTCGAAAGACAAAGCCAAGGCTCTTTTGGATCTCACCAGGGCATGAAATGGCGATCCCCTCGATTTCTTCCCTTACGGGTGCAACGATTTCTTCTAATCCTTGCCAAAAGTCCTCAATCGTGGGTGGTGTTGGGATCTTGTCTGTATGAACCAATTGATAGTCCGCATCCATCAGACCATACTTTATAAAGGTTCCTCCGATATCGATGGTAAATAGCATAGCCTAATCCTCACACATTGATTTGATAGGTTCAAATGAACGCCGATGAATAGGTGTCACTCCCAGCTTGTCGAGGCCAGCCAGATGCTTAGCCGTCCCATAGCCAGCGTTCTGAGCAAAATCATAACCTGGATATTCTTTATCAAACTCTTCCATCATCTGATCCCGAGTCACCTTGGCTACGATGGATGCTGCAGCAATGGATAAGGAGTTGGCATCCCCTTTGATGATACTAGTTTGGGGAATAGGAAGATCCAACTTCATGGCATCAATCAAAAGATGCTGGGGTTGAGGCTCTAACTGACCAATGGCCTCCATCATGGCTAGCTTCGTAGCTTCATAGATATTAACCTGATCAATCACTTGATTGTCCTTGATGCCGATTCCGATCGCAATGGCGTTTTGGAGCACAGCCTCATAGATTTCTTTGTGTTTGGATTTTGGAATCTTTTTACTATCGTTGAGTCCCAGAATTTTACAAGCTTTCGGCAAGATCACGGCAGCTGCAACAACTGGACCCGCTAATGGGCCGCGTCCCACTTCATCCACACCTGCAATAAGATCAATCCCTTGAGCATAAAGTTCTTTCTCATAGGCTAGCATTTTTTCCAAACGCAAGTCTTCATCCACTTGTTTTTGGAGTTCGCGTTTTCGTTTGCTGATAGCCGCTTGAACCCCCGCTCGACCATCAAGGATCAATTCTTCAAATAAGGGATGATCTAGATCGTCAATCGTTGCCAAACGCTCTTTGATTTCTTTAATCGTTGGCATCTATTTCACCTACACGATCAAGGGAATAGCGTCCCAAACGACCATCACGTACATCCTTGACAAACAAACTGTAAAAACGGTCGTAATCCTCTCGAAATCCTAATTTCTGGGTCATTTCCATAATGATTTCAGGAGCTTCTTGTTCCAGATCCATTTGTTTAAAACGTTCCTGCAAAACAGCTGGATAGTGCTTTTTGAAATAGTTAAGACCAAAGATGGTCACTTCATCCATTGGAAGCAACTGGTCTTTGATGGCACCTGTTAAAGCGAGCTTTAAGGCCACTTCTTCATCTTCAAACTTGGGCCAGAGAATCCCAGGAGTATCCAAGATTTCAAGGTCTTTGTTGGTTTTCAACCACTGTTGCCCCTTGGTCACCCCTGGTTTATTCCCAACAACAGCAATCTTTTTCCCTGCTAAGCGGTTCATCAAAGTTGATTTCCCGGCATTAGGAATTCCGATGATCATGGTCCGAAGGGTTTCAATCTGAATTCCCCGTTCCTTTTGACGGGCAATTTTATCGGCCATCAAGCTCTTAGCAGCATCTGTGACCTTCTTAACCGTAGATTGCTCTTTGGAGTTGATAGCCAAGGTTTTGATGCCTTGAGACTCAAAATAGTCCTGCCATTCTTTTGTTGCCACAGGATCTGCCAAGTCTACCTTGTTCAAAATCATTAATTTAGGCTTATCACCAACAATTTTCGTTAACATAGGATTTTGGCTTGATAGGGGTAAACGAGCATCTACCAGAACCGTCACAAAATCCACAAATTTTAAATTTTCTTGTACTTGTCTTCTAGCTTTGGACATGTGTCCAGGAAACCATTGTATAGTTGCCATGTTCTCCATTCCTTTCCAGTTCAATCTCTTCTATTATACCATGTTTTCTGAAATCACTGTGATTAAGAAAAATACTAAAAAAGAAGCTACCTAAGTAACTTCTATTTTATATTCTAGCGAATTTGCTCAAAATGCAAATGCACGGCGATATGATCACCATAGCCGCTCCGTTCCAAATCACGTTGCAAGCGATAAGAAATATAGTGTTCAGCAATGGTAATATAACCAGCACCAAGTAAACGGTGCTCAACCATTGACTGGATCATGCTGATCGTCGCACGTTCCACTTTAGCTTCTTCCAAATCCATCACAACTTTCTTGGTCACTTGCGCCAAGTTTTGGCGAAGATCATCCGTCAAGACATAAACTGTTTGTGCTGCCTTCAAAACAGCTTGATAGATTTTATCTGGGTCAAATTCTACAACTTCACCACTACGTTTAATGACTTCCATCTTATTCTCCTTGATCATCAATATACTTCTATTATCTTAATAAATAGGGGATTTGTCAAGAATCTAAGACATCAATAATCCGGACGAAGAACTCCCGTAATGATTTCTTTGGTCGCGTGGTAATCCCCATCCACTACAACCTTGATAATGCGCTTCGCTTCCTCAGCAGGAGCTGGCACTAATGGTAAACGAGTTGGCCCCGCTTCAAAGCCCATATAGTTTAAAACAGCTTTGACAGGAGCTGGACTCGGATAAGAAAAGAGAGCATTGACTTTAGGGATAAATTGACGTTGGATGGCTGCAGCTTTTTTTATATCGTTGTGCTCAATGGCTTGGAACATCTCATACATCTCATCTCCATTTGTATGAGAGGCTACTGAGATCACCCCATCAGCTCCAAGGTTCATAGCATGGAAAGCATCTCCATCTTCCCCTGTATAGACGAGAAATTCTTCGGGCTTGTGTTCAATCAAGTAGGCCATATTAGCCAGGGTTGTACACTCTTTTACCCCAATGATATTTGGGTGTTCTGCCAAACGAAGCATGGTTTCTGGTGTCATTTCGACAACCACTCGCCCTGGAATATTGTAGATAATAATCGGAAGATTAGATGCATCCGCAATTGCTTTAAAGTGTTGATACATTCCTTCTTGGGATGGTTTGTTGTAGTAAGGGACGATAGCCAACCCTGCTGCAAAGCCACCAAAAGCATCCACTTCTTTAACGAACTCGATCGAATCGCGAGTTTCATTGGTTCCGACACCAGCGATCAAAGGAACTCGACCATTGACAATCTTTTGTACAGCTGCAAAGAGCTCCAATTCCTCATCGTGGGTCAGGGTTGGACTTTCCGCAGTCGTACCAGCTAAGAGAATCCCGTCTGTATGATGAGCCAAGAGGTGCTCGATCAAGGCAGGAAGAGCGTCAAAATTAATGGTCCCATCTTCATGGAAGGGGGTGATAAATGCAGTGATGATTTTACAATCTTTTAAATCATTATAAGACATAGAAAAACCTTTCTCTATACAAGAAAGAGGCTGGGGCATGCTTGCCTTTGCCTCATGATCTGTTCATAAAACAAGTTGATTTGCTAGGTAGCTGATGAAGAAATCAAACTCTTCGAGTTACTGATTTCTGTTTTTCTCCCTATTTCAATTCAAACTTCAATTCAGCTGTTGGTCGTACGAGTCCACGTTCATGAAGGGTTTCTGCGATTTGAACGGAGTTCCAAGCGGCACCTTTTAGAAGGTTGTCTGAAACCACCCACATGTGGATCCCTTTTTCAGCATCCAAGTCTTTACGGATACGTCCAACGAAAGTATCACGTGAACCGACAGCATTAACTGCTTGAGGATAGATTTGGTGAGCAACGTCGTCTTCAAGGACAGCACCTGGGAAGGCAGCAATCGCAGCTTTCACTTCGTCAATTGGTGCCACTTCTTTAGTTTCAATGTAGACTGACTCAGAGTGAGCTGACAAGACTGGAATACGCACACATGTTGCTGACACGGCAATGCTATCGTCTTCCATAATTTTCTTAGTCTCGTTTGTCATCTTCATTTCTTCATATGTGTAGTCATTATCTGTGAAGACATCAATTTGAGGAAGAGCGTTGAAGGCGATTGGATAGTGTTTCTTATCTCCACCTGAAGGCAAAATTTCAGCTTTGACATCACGTGGATTAACGCCGTCGTTTAAGACTTCCTTCAACTCACGTTGGGTTTCAAGAATTGCTCCCATACCAGCACCTGATACAGCTTGGTAAGTGGATACGATGATACGGTCCAATCCCCATTTTTGACGGACTGGCTCAAGAGCGACCATCATTTGGATCGTTGAACAGTTTGGACAAGAGATAATTCCGTTATGAGCATCAAGCGCATGTGCATTCACTTCAGGAACAACCAATGGGACATCCGGATTTTGACGGAAATAAGAAGTGTTATCCACCACCACTGCGCCTGCTTTCACAGCGTATGGTGCATATTTAGCAGATGTTGAACCGCCAGCTGAGAAAAGGGCAATATCAACCCCTTCGAAAGCATCTTCAGTCGTTTCTTCGATGGTCACGTCTTGCCCTTTAAATTGCAAGACTTTTCCTGCAGAACGTGCTGACGCAAGGTAGCGAATTTTGTCGATTGGAAGTGTTGATTCTTCCAACATTTTGATCATTTGAGCACCAACGGCACCTGTAGCACCGACAACAGCAACTGTGTATCCCATAGTAAATCCTCTTTCAAAATTTTCTAAAAATTGAGTATTTGTACTATTATACAATTTTTTGGCATAAATGAAAAGTACCAACAGTAGGAAAAAATCCTGATTCTAAGACCAGGATTTTTAATGGTTATTTATCATAAAAGCTCTTTAATTCAGGTCATAGTTCAAGTCACTTAAATCTTTCTTACCTTGTGTTTCTTCAGCAAGAAATGGAACTTGATGGATCCCCTTTACACCTGCTACGATAGACGCTGGAAAGGAAACAATTTCTTGATTGATGTGGCTGACATTACTGTTAACAATTCGCTTCGCTGCAGCAAGATCTTCATTTTCGTCAGCAATTTCCTTTTGTAGGGCCAAGAATTGGTTAGAAGACAAGAGCTCTGGATAGTTTTCACCGACTGCACGAATTTGTGCCAAGACATCATTTTGATTGGTAATGACTTGATTGGATTCTTGAATAGTCGCTCCTTGGCGTAAAGAAACTAAATCAGTGAAAATCTGTTGCTCGTGCTTTGCATAGGCTTTGGCTACTTTTAGCATTTCCGAAATGGTATCATAGCGTTTTACGAGGACGATATCAACCGTTCTCTTTGATTCTTCAATGGTCACTAGATAGCGATTGAGACGATTTCCTACACTAATAAACCAAATAGCCAATAGGGCAACAAATATGATTAAGCCGATAATGAGATTCATGATGCTTCTCCTTCAAAAATTGCTGTTATTTCTTTAATTAAAGCTAGTTCTCTGCATAATTTATGATATTCAGATACAAAAGATAGTTGATCAATATCTTCCGGTTTTTGGGGAGTCGGAAAGATATAGCGATCGGTATACAAAGAAATAAATAGTTTCTTGTCTTTCAAAAATACACACATGGCATTTTGAGAAATTTGTCGATCAAACCATTCCAACATCTTAGGGGTGAGAAATTTACGGGCAGACAGTTCGTCCGTGCAGTAGATATTGTAATTTTCGTTATTGCGAATATCCTCGGTTTCAATCTGCACTTCATCCCCTCTGGCTCCAGGATAAACCCCATTCACCTCCCTCTTAAAAAGAAAGGATTTCTTGGTCGGAACCACCCGAAGATGACCAGAGAAATTGATCGGTAGACATAAAGAGAACACTTGTCCAAGAAAATCTGTAACTTCCACATGTTCCGTCCTCGTATGTCCATTAGACGTCCGGTAACGAGTCTCCGTATGATGGGCATAGAGATTTGACACCGTTAGCTCTTTGTCATCATGAAACGATAGTTCTTTGAAACATAGAAAATCAGTCGATCGAGGACATAAATGCGAGAGAGCTTCAGAAGGGATGGAACCGTCCTCTTTGATCGAAGCCTTAGGAAAAACTTCCTTTAATACAGGCGACAGGATATCATCAAGATAGATCTCATCGTTCGAACGAATTCGATCCCCAAACAAGGCTTTTCGTTTTTTATATTGCGGCCAATAATACAAACCAACAACTAAAAGGATCAAAGGAATAGCTGCAAAACGCAATAAAATGAGAGACAGTATGGCGCAAATAATACCAAAAGATCGCAAAACATTCCACTGAAGATTGTTCTTCATCTGTTCTCGGATCAATCCGATGGCATCCTGAAATTGTTTGGAGTTTTCAAGCTCTTCAATTTTTTGCGAATAGTCTGTAGATGCTGAATCATTAGAATGATAGAAATCTCCCAATCAACTCCACTCCTTTCTGACCTAGGCACTTTACTATATTATAACACCAACATAACTTTGTAGCAACTGTATTATAATAGTTTTGGTATTTTGAAGGTACAAAAAAATCCTGATCCGAAGACCAGGATTTGAGGCACCTTTCGGTGAGAACAGCCGGTTCACACAACTGTTCAAGGTCCGCTCCTGCGTTACAATTGAATGTAGACCTCCTCAGCGCAAAAGGCTCCTAAGAGCCAATCGACTCATCGCATGAATCTAGTTTACCATGAACATCCACAAACTGTCAAGAAGGTAAGTACTTGCTTCCTTCCCGAATGCTTAATGGTGACAACTGATCTCGATAGCGGTCGATAAAGACCCCTACCCAATCCGGATTGACCTTGGAATAGTTGCGTAAGCTCCAGCCAATTGCCTTATTTATAAAGAACTCGCTTTGACCTAGATTATTGAGGATCACTTTTTCTAACAAATCCGTATCTGTTTTTTCTTTCCTCATAAGCTGGTGATCAATGGCAATCCGCCTCAACCAAAAGTCCTGATCCCTACTCCAATCCAGCATAACCTGTTTGGTTTCTGGATATGTGAAAGTAATCTCTCCGATGATGCGGTCCAACTGATCAATACTATCCCACCAGGACTTGGTTTGAGCCAATTCCTTTAGCTTTGGAAAATCTTCAGGTCTAAGCTCCTTCTTCTTTTTATCCAGATAATCCATAGCAATATATTGAAACTCACGATAAGGTTGCTGCCAACACTCTTCCACAAAAGTCCAATCAATTGGATCCTTTATGAAAGGTTTAAAAAACTCTCTTTCAATCTTTTTGAGAATTGGTTTTTGAACGCCAAGAAAGCTGAATTTATTTTTCATATAAGCTTCCATTGCTGGGACTTTCGCTGGATCAGCTTGGTCTTCTAACAATTTCAAAAGAATTTTTGTATCCATATGATTCCTCCTTTTTTACATCAAAGGTCCAATCAAAGAAAAGAGATAGCCACCCAGACGATGAGCTATAGGCATTTTAGACAAGCTATCCAGAGTAACTTCCTCTGAGAGAGCCTGGGTTTTCTCAAAATCTTCTTCAATCTTAAGCACTTCCAGATTTTTGTAGAGATAAACCCCATCTTCAAAATTTTGATAGAGACTTCGGTAGTCTGTATTAATGGTTCCTACCACCGCTTGTTGGCTATCAGAAACATAAACCTTAGCATGGACAAAGCCTGGGGTATAACGGAAAATACGGACGCCAGCATCCAAGAGCACTTTAAAATAGGTCGTCGCAATATCAAAGGCATACTGTTTATCTGGAATCCCTGGCATAATGATCCGAACATCTACTCCTCGTTTGGCCGCAAAAGTCATGGCTCTAACCAATTCGTCATCCAAGATCAAATAAGGGGTCATGATGTGAACATAATCGGTCGATGTATTCAGTAAATGAAGATAAACATCCTCAGCCACTTTGTGATAGGTCAATGGTGAATTGCCATAAGGGAGTACAAAGCCCTGGCTCTTTCTTTGTTGAGGTTTTTCTTGTAGATAGTGCTCCATATCCGCTTTATCTTCTATTCCAGTCACTGTCCACATGGTCAAAAAGAGAGCTTTTAGCGTTTGAACTGCTGAACCATCTAATCGAAGGGCCGTGTCCTTCCAATGACCAAAGTGTTCTCGTTTATTGACATACTCATCAGCGATATTAACGCCACCAGTATAAGCAACTTGACCATCAATCACTGTAATCTTTCGATGGTCTCGGTAATTGTAATAGGTTGATAGAATAGGCTTGACTGGTGAGAAGGCCTGGGCTTTAATCCCAACCTTGTGCAATCGCTCGATATAATCGTAGGACAAGGTAGTCATCTCATTCATCCCATCAAACATGACACGAACATCCAGACCTGCCTTGGCCTTCTCCTCTAAAATGGCTAAAATCTCACCCCACATGATCCCTTCGTCAATAATGAAATATTCCATGAAGATATAACGCTCCGCCCTTTTCAAATCCTCCAACAAGGCTGGAAGCATGTCATCTCCAAGTGGAAAATAGGTAACCTCTGTGTCTCTGTAGATAGGAAACTGTGCTGGACTATGCTCCAAAAAATAAGCTAATTTCTGTAATTGGCGATCACTTTGGGATAAATAATCAGCAACTCCTGGATCGGTGCTTAGATAGTCGGATGCCTGCACTGTAGCATCCTCAAGTCGTTTTTTCAAGCGTCTTACACCCAAATCAGCTAACGAAAAATAGAGCAGAGCCGTCCCAAAAATTGGAAAGAGGGCAATGATAATCACCCAGGACAGTTTGGAACGAGAATCCATGGAACGATTGAGCAAGTAAAAGAAGGTAAAGACACTCAACAAGTGTTCCCATAAGATAATGGATGGGAAATGCTCTTGTAGACTGAGATATGAAAAGACAAGAAAGGCCAATTCCAGTAAGAAGAACAGAAGAATGGGAACCTTTCGGTTAAGTAGAATTTTAGCCCATCTTGAGGCCTTTTGAGGTAACAGTCTAGCACTTTGTTCTTGAGTCATAAAAACCTCTTTCGTATAAAAACATCTTCTATGCTGAATAATTTATGGATTGTTTCAAGTGATATGGAGCTTTCATTTCATTTAGCTACTACTCCTTATCAGCTCTTACTTGATTTTTCTCACCGGCCCTTCGATCGTCTTTTGCATCCAGACGATATCATGCCATTTGTTAAACTTATAGCCAATCTTTGGGAAATGAGCCACTTGGACATACCCTCGCTTTTCATGCATGGAAATGCTCGCTTCGTTCGGAACTGCGATACAAGCCAGAAAGCGTAAATAGCCTCGTGATTGCAACTCCTCTTCTAAGGCCGTATAAAGGGCCGATCCAATCCCTTGTCCACGCGCTTCTTTTGCTACATAAATAGACAATTCAGTGGTCCAATCATAGGCAGCGCGTGCATAATAGGTCGAAGCATAGGCATACCCCACAACTTTCCCATCCACTTCTGCGACCAAATAAGGAAATTGGGTCAGCGTTTTTACGATGCGACTTTCAAATTCCTGGACAGTCGGCACATCAACCTCAAAGGTAATGGCTGTCTCTGTCACATAAGGTTGGTAAATCGCTCGGATAGCTGCTGCATCGCTGAGCTGAACGGGTCGAATCATTATGGTGGCCTCCTCATTAGATTATACCTAGTATACCGATATGCCTTCTCACTGTCAATGAAGGACTAGCAGCAAGCAAAAAATCCTGGAATTGTATCCAGGATTTCCATCCTTCTTAAACCGTTTGACTTAATCACAACATCCGGTAAAGGAATAAAGCACTCGGAGCCTTCAAAAAGCTCTTTTGCTTGGAATTTGTTGCTTTTAGCACATAGTTAGGTTTGACTGTTTTGGTGACTGTCTTAGCCTGTTTAAGATTCAGGCCGGTTTGTTTTTTAGACGGTTGAAGGGAAGCTTTAACTGCGCCTGCTTGAAGGGGTTTTTCTTTCACCTTCAAGGCTTGTACAACTGGTTTTGAAGCAGGAGCAGATAGTCCTGCTTGAGCTGAATGAGAGAGTTGACTCATGGTTTGATTGTTTCTGACTTCGACATGGTTTAGGATACCTCCATTTGGATTGAGGTGATCGGTCACACCTGTATCAAATGGCGCTACAAATACATTGTCCTCAATGGTGACATTTTTAATATCTCCATAGCGCGTTTCAACATCAATCGATCCACGATGCTTGTTGTAGATATCGCTCTTCGTCCCTGTACGCTCCAAGAGATTGTGGTGAACCCGAATTCCTTCTTCATTCAAATCAAAGTTATGGCCCTTAAAGACAGTTGTCAAGCGAATTCCGGCATCCCCGATATTGTCTTTAATCCGATTGTAGGCAATTTCATGGCCTTTTCCACCAAAGATTCCCACACCTCCAGCGCGCCAACCGAGTTCAATCGTATTGTGCAAGAATTTATTATTTTCTGCTACTGCTGATTCTGTTCCATCCGCAATACTTGACCAGCTGGCTAGTCCGTCATCTCCATTTCCACGGATACTAGAATTGCGGACAATCGAATTCTTAGTCCCTTGGGCAAAGTTGACTCCGTCAGCCAGGTTATTGCGCAAACGGACATTTTCTACTACTAGACCATCTGTGTACTTCATATCATTTTTTCCAGCATAATCGCCAATCCACATGCCGACTTCAAAATGTTCGGCCCAAATATCGTGAATATGAGAATTCTTCCCTGGCGTTCCAGAAATGGCCTTGTACTGAGCATTTTCACCATAGCGTGAACGGAGGTTGGAGGATAGATAGACATCGCTAAATTCAACATGGTTGTCTTGGTGAAGGAAGTCAAATCCACCGCCACCAGCTTGGTCACTAGTAAAATGCAGTTGGGTATGCCAGATACCAGCCCCTGAAATCTTCATATCAGAAGCATCGATACCGACTTTTCGATTGAGATTAAATCGCCCAGCTGGGATATAGACATTTTTACCGGTTTGTTTTGCCTCATAAATCGCATCATAGAGGGCCTGGCTGTCATCGGTATCATCATTTGGCGTAGCTCCTTTAGAAATGATATTGATGGCATTGTCTCCCTGAGCAATCGGGTCCGGAGCTTGCTCAAATTCCACAAAGTCAAGGCCGTAATGGACGTCGTCTGCTTTGTTTTTTACGAGTGAAACCACATCTCCTTTTTGAAGTTGAATGCCTGGAAGCAGGCTATGCACTTCGTCAAATTGGAAGCGGGCACGTGTATCAGCCTGTGCACTATCGTGTACACCTTTGTCATTCAAATACTGCCAGTTAGATGAGGACGAAAGATTCAATTGTTGAACACTATGACCATTCACCTGTACATCGAGTTGTCCACTTGCACCATCTGGTACCGTGTAGCGTACGGTTAAAGCATTGGCTGGTTCATTGACCTTAAAGGAAACACCATCTCCCTTTTCTTTTAAAGCGACATAAGTCTGATCAGAAGCTTCAATAGCTGTTGAGTGACTGTCTTGAGACTGCTCCACCTCTGCATTTCCAAGGAGATCTCCTTTGTCAGCCTCATAACGGGTGTAAGGCATAGATGCTCCATATTTGCTGGTATCTACTTGAGAACTTGCGGGATCAGAGGTTGTCGCTTCTTGCCCTTGTGTTTGGACTTGTGCCTGCTCTCCAGCTTGATCAGCTGCCACAGATTGTCCAGTCAAAAAACAAGCCCCCATGATCGCAATCACGACAGAAAAGACTCCAAGCTTAGACTTGCGAATACCAAAAACGATATCTTTGTTTAAATGATTCATCACACATTTCTCCTTTTATTTTTTACAACAATTCTATCCTAATAAAAATTATCATGACAAACAAGGTGAATTGTGTGAATATTCTGTATCAATTTGTTGCAGATATGTTAACCTTTTTATGTAGTAATAAAAGTGAGTAAGAAAAAGAGGCTGAGAATGCTTTCTCAAACCTCTTTCGATGACACAAGCTTATTCGGCTTTTTTATTTGAAAATTGGCTATTGTAGAGCTCATAGTAGAATCCTTTGTCTGCCAACAAGGATTGGTGATTTCCTTGCTCGATGATTTGGCCATCTTTGAGGACAAGGATTTTATCTGCTTCTTGAATGGTAGACAGGCGGTGAGCAATGACAAAGCTAGTCCGGCCTTTCATCAAATTCTTCATCGCTTTTTGAATCAAGAGCTCTAAACGCGTATCGACAGAAGACGTCGCTTCATCCAAAATCAAGATTTTAGGATCAGCCAGGAGCGCACGAGCAATCGTTAGGAGTTGCTTTTGCCCTAGAGAAATATTGCTAGACTCCTGGTTCATTTCCATATTATAACCACCAGGAAGCGTTCTGATAAAGTGATCAACATTAGCTGCCTTTGCAGCTTCAACAATTTCTTCATCCGTTGCGTCTAGGTTACCAAAGCGAAGATTTTCTTTGATGGTTCCCTCGTACAACCAGGCATCCTGAAGTACCATCCCAAATTGCTTACGGTAATCTTGGCGAGACAGATGGCGAATATCATGACCATCCACCGTAATCGATCCCGCAGTCACATCGTAAAAGCGCATGAGCAGATTAATCAGGGTTGTTTTCCCTGCTCCGGTAGGTCCGACAATAGCCACCATTTCACCTGGTTTCACTTCTAGGTTAAAATCACGAATCAAGGGTTTATCCGCTACATATTGAAAATCAACATGTTTAAAGCTAACTTGCCCTGTCAAATCTCCAGAGAGTGTTTCTGTCACATCTGCCACTTCATCTGGTTCATCCATGACTTGGAAAATCCGATCTAGTGACGATTTGGCACTTTGGAGTTGGCCGGCTAATTGGGTCAAGTTTTGAATGGGTTGATTGATCTGCCAGACATACTGAACGAAGGCTTGCATATTCCCGACTGTCAAACGACCCGCTACCACTTGCAAGCCCCCCATCAAAGCGATCATCAGATAGGTCAAATCTGAAATCCCATTTAAAATCGGCATCATTAAGCCGGAAATGAAGTTGGCCTTGAATCCTACCTTTTGTAGATGATGGGTAATATCATGAAACTCTTCCTGGGAAGATTTTTCTCGGACATAGAGCTTAAGGACATTAAAACCTGTTAAATTTTCTTGAACGAAGCCGTTCATTGCTCCCAAAACATCTGCCTGCTCTTTAAAGTAAGGCTGAGATTTTTTCATGATAAATCGAGCACTGAAATAAGTGATCGGAATGGACAAGATCACCACCATCCCTAATTGGATATTTAAGTACAAGACCATGCTGATGACAAAGAGCAAGGTAAAGATAGCATTGACGATTTGTAAAAAGGACTGTTGCAAGGCATTAGAGACGGTTTCGACATCGCTAGTAAAACGTCCGAGCAAATCTCCAAACTGATGCTGGTCAAAATAAGAAACCGGAATGTGATTGATTTTATGAGACAAATCATTTCGCATGTCCTGAACGGTTTTTTGAACAGCATTGGTCATGAAATAGTTGGAATAATAAGATCCCAACTCATAGAGAACCCCACGGAATAGATAGAGCGTCATAATGATCGCGATATAGGAGGTGTTAAGACCAGCTCCCGCAAGGCCTTTTGCCATATCCATGAGATTTTTTGTCAACTCAGTAATGGCAAGTCCCAAAACAAAGGGTTCGACAACACTCATGACGACACTCAGGATTTTTAAGAAAATGGACAAGCAAACTTCCAAGCGATAGGCTCTCAAGTAAGTCCATAGTCTAGAAAAACTGTTTTGTTCTTGTTTCATCTGCTTCTCCTTTCTATTCCTCTGTTAATGATGGACTATCGAGCTGCGAATTGGCAATTTCACGATAGATCTCATTGCTTTCCATCAATTCATCGTGGGTTCCTCGACCAACGATCTCCCCTTGGTCCAAGACAATAATTTGATCCGCATCCATAATGGTTCCCACGCGTTGCGCTACGATCAAGACGGTCGCATCTCCTGTGACTTCTTTGAGACGCTTCCGCAAAGTGGCATCCGTCTTGTAGTCTAAGGCAGAGAAGGAATCATCAAAAATAAAGACATCTGGATCTTTGACAACGGCACGAGCGATGGATAAGCGTTGTTTTTGACCACCTGAAAGGTTGCTACCACCTTCTGCCAAATGGGTATCAAAGCGTTCCTCACGACTGTCGATAAATTCCTTGGCTTGGGAAATTTCAGCCGCTTGTTCTAGCTCTTGTACAGAGGCATCTTCTTTCCCATAACGAAGGTTCTCAGCAATGGTTCCTGTAAAGAGCAAGGCCTTTTGCGGAATAAAACCAATCTTTTGGCGAAGGGCTTTCAGATTGTAGTCACGGACATCTACACCATCCACCAAAATTTTCCCTAGGGTGACATCATAGAATCGAGGAATCAACTGCACAAGTGAAGATTTTCCAGAACCGGTTGAGCCAATAAAGGCAATGGTTTCGCCAGGTTGGGCTTGAAAGGAAATGTTGTGGAGAACCGGACTCTCCGTCTCACCTGGATAAGCAAAGGTGACATTGTCAAATTCCAAATAGCCACGAGATGCTGTTTCTGTTACACCATTCTCATTTGGATCGATCGAAATGGGCATGTCCATGATTTCCTTGAGCCGACGACTAGAAACCGCAGTCCGAGGATACATAGTAAAGAGATTGGCTAAAAAGAGGAAGGATAAGAGCGCGTGGAAGCTATACTCAATAAAGGCAACCAGATCCCCAATTTTCAAACTACCGTCATGAAGAGGATCCAAAGCAAACCAGACAATCGCCACAATCATAGCAATGATGATCTGCACAAACAGGGGTTCTGTCAAACCAGTTAGTTTGAACAATTTATTCGAGTTTTCCGCATAGACTTCATTTTCAGCCGCAAATTTATCCTCTTGGAATTCTTCGCGGGCAAAGGCACGAATCACACGAAGTCCAGTCAAATTTTCACGTGCAAACTGGTTGAGATGGTCGAGTGTCTTTTGTTGCTTCTCAGAAAGAGGACGTGTCTTAACTGCTACATACCAGACGACGACAGCAAGAAATGGTACAGAAACCGCTACAATCCACGCTAAAGAAGGACTGGTCGTCAGAATCAAGAGAACACTGGAAACCATCATCAAGGGTGTGATGACCCCCATCTTCAACATAGAATCCGCAAACTGCATCAAAACAAAGGCATCAGAAGTCAAGCGAGTGACCAATGACGATACCCCAATTTGCTCATACTCGTGATGCGAGTACTCCTGTAACTTAGCATAGAGGTCATTGCGCATATCACGGACCATAGTGGTCGTTAGTTGACCAACCGCGTAAGACAAGATAATCCGCCCCAAAATCCCAAGCAAAATAATCGCAAACATGACCCAGCCCCAGAAATAAAGCCGATCCACATCACGCGGGTTAATCCCCTCATCAATCATGCGAGCTAGAATCGTTGGCAAGCCCAAATTGACAATAACAAACAGGACCGCTGAAAATAGATTCAGGGCTAGCCACTTGGGATACTTTTTCAAGTAAGACCAAATATATAGCATAGATGATTCTCCTTTTTCATAAATAATAACCTTGATCACACAGAAAAGAGGGAGCGAGACGAAATCATTTTCAAAGAAAATCATTCCTGCCCCAGTCCCATCTGTATTCTTATTTATTATATCAAACCAGTCATAAAAGTAAAGCAAAAGAGCAGGTTTCCCCGCTCTTCACTTGAATTATTTCGTGCGTTTGAGTTTTGCATTTTTAAGAATCATAAGATCCCCTTGGTTGCTATTACTTAACTTAGAAAGATCAAATGTCAAATAGTCACCATCGACCTTATATGTAATCTTTTCTCCACTACCATCATTTGACGAGATTGTTTTCTCTTTTTGATTGATTTTGACATCATAAGATCGCTCATTCTTTTGACCAGCGACTTCACCCGCGATGCTGAGGGTTCCTTTAGAATCTTTGATCTTAATAGAAACTTCAAAATTAATAACGTCTCCAATAGACTCTAATTGACTACCTGATAAGCCCTGCTCCTCAAGAATTTTCTTGAGTTCAGTTTTTGATGGTTTGTAGACATAAGTCCCGTTATCACTTTTGGCACCACATGCCACCAAGAGGACGGCTGCAAAAACTGCAACGAAAGCTAAAAGAATACGTTTAATATTTTTCATAATCAATCTCCTAATGTATTTTATAATGAGATTTTACCACTATTTTCATACCGATTCAAGATGTTTTAAAGAAGAAAAAGAGCAGATCCCCTCTGCCCTTCTCTTGTATTATTTTGTACGTTTGAATTTAGCGTTTTTGAACATTTCCAAAGCGGCCTCATGACCTGAACTCTTTTCACCAGATAAATCAAAAGTGAACACATCGCCTGAAACTTTGTATTTAACCTTCTCACCTTCACCTGTTTTAGATTGAAGAGTTTTCTTTTGTTGGTCAACTTTCATATCAAATGATTGGTCAGTCTTTTGTCCCATCATTTCACCTTTAATTTTAAGGCTACCTGTTTTATCTTTAATGGTCACTGAAACTTCCAATTTAACATTGTCGATCAATGCATCTACACTTGAACTTGGAGCACCTTGTTCTTCAAGGATTTCCTTCACTTCAGTTTTTGATGGTTTGTAGACATAAGT
>NZ_KV794411.1:520429-579897 GCF_001808725.1 Streptococcus sp. HMSC074F05
ACTTTTGGCACCACATGCCACCAAGAGGACAGCTGCAAAAACAGCTACTACAGCCAAAAGAATACGTTTAAAGTTTTTCATAACTTCTCCTTTTTAGTTAGATTCACCCTATTATATCAACAATTCAGACACACGGCAATGAAATATTACAAATGTAATACTCTTGTAATATATTTATCAACTAATATTAAACGATTAAAAATGCAGGATCCGTACCTACCATTTCTTTTATTTGATCTTTTTAAATTTCGCGTATTTTATGAAATTTATATAGGTGTCGGAATTACTCATGCCAGAATCACTTACATCTTTAATTGTTAATACCCCACCAGAAATTTGATAAGTAATTTTAGTCTTACTATATTCACTTTCCAATATAATTGTTTTAGTTTTTTGATCAACCTTAAAATCATAGGGTAGATTGGTATTTTGAACATTTGATTTTATCTGAACCTTTATGAGGCCTGTTTTGTCCTTAATGATTATCGAAACCTTAAATTTATAATCATCTGAAATGATATAAGCAAGTTGACTTGGTAGCATCTCCCTCACTTCTTCTGTTGAGGGTTCGAATACATAAGTCCCATTATCACTGTTTAGACCACAGGCTACCAAGAGGACTGCTGCAAAAACAGCACCTAAAGCCAAAAGAATCTGTTTGAAAATTTTCATACCTTCTCCTTAGTTCATAGAATATCCCTATTATAGCAACAATCTTGTTGTATCTCAATGAAATATTTGATGATACAGGGCTTGTAAAAATCATAAAAGAAAGAATGCATAAAAAAACCGAGGCCTAAACCTCGGTTTTCATTTTGATTGGAAACTCTATTACTTAAGAGTAACTGAAGCGTCGTTGCTTTAGTTGTTCTCATACAGCTAATTTTCACTCGGTTTCTTTACTTGGCGGGATTGTGGCGGGATTTGCAGTTAGTCCCAGCTCTCCTAACACCTCTGTTATTTCAGCACCGCCAGTAACAATCTGTCTATCATAGAAATGAGAATAGGTGTTTAGTGTTGTAGCTTTGTCCGTTCTTCCTGAACGAGCCGAGACATACAAAACATCTTTTTTTAGAACGTTTATCATAAATGAATCATGACTATGACGTAGACCTTTCCCAGTAATAACCGGAACCTTAGCCGCTAGTGCATGCCTTTTTAACATACGACTTAAGGTAGATTTGTTCATTGGAGAGTTAAACCGTGCTAATACGAAATTATCTTCTCTATTATACACTTGTACAGTTCTCCAATTTTGCAACACTTTAACAGTTTCGTCATCTATTTCTAAGAAACGCATTCCTGCCCTAGTTTTTGTCTGCTCTTTTCGAACGTATTTCCCATTACCTTGATATTCGAGGGTAGACTGAATATGAATAACCTTATTTTTAAGATCTATGTCTGACCACTTTAAACTAAGACCCTCAGAGACTCGCATCCCCGTCATAAAATAAAGCCAGATAGCCGTATAAAACTGCCTCTCTTCATAAACTGTCTGATCAAAAGTTTTTAATACCTTATCAAGTTCCTCTACAGTCCAAAATTCAGTTTTCGGTTTTTCTCCTTTAGGATTGTCTAACTTTCGACAAGGATTATTCTCGATGTATTCCAAGCGTTCTGCATAATTTAAGCACTTCTTCAGTTTACACCAAAGTCCTTTTGCGTAGTTTGGAGAGTAGTCTTCCATTAAAGATAATCTAAAATCTTCGCATTCCCGAATATTGATTTCAGATAATTTCTTGTCAGCAAAAACTTCAATAAAAGTCTTATATTGAGGATAAGCTGTTTGATAGGTTACGGACTGAACAGTTTTCTTATAATAAGGCAAATAAACATCTTCCATAAATTTTGAAAATGGAATATCTAATTGTGGTCTTTTTGCATTGGCACTTGCTATTTTAGCATTGTATTCAGTTCTTATCCTACAGACTTCGTCAAAGGCTTGCTTTTCTGTTTTAAAATCAATTCCAAATTGATCTTTATAAGATTTAACCCTAAACCTCTTTCGGTCACCCGTAGATGGATCTACACTGAATTCAACCTCATAATAAATTTTTCCTTTCTTATTTCGACTTACGCATTTATATTTTTTACTCATTTTGTTCCTTTCTTTCAGAAAGCAACTTAAAGCCGAGTAATTCTTCTACAATATACGTAGGAGCTAAATTAAGACGAGAATTGTCAAAAGGTGATTTACTTAATTTTACCACATTATTTGATAAAGCTCTAGATTCTTCAAATTGACGAACAGCAATTAACTTTGCTTGCCTTATAATATCCCGTGCCGTATGTTCAGGGAAACCTAATTTCATTAATTCTGTATGATTTATTGTTTGCATCATCTATTCCTTCTAATTCTTAATTACAGAGATTTCCATCATTTGATAAGGTTTAGAATAGTTCAACAAATTAGATCATTAACCAAAAGCCTTAAACTACTTTTCTCTAAAATAATTGTACATAGCATAATAGTCAAATTCCATCTTAATGCCAGTTCTTCCATTACGATTTTTTAAAACCACTAGCTCAATTTCTCTAGGATTTCTCGATTTAGCTTCATTAACATCAAAATTTGCTGGTCCAGTCCCCTTAAGTTGTAGTCCAATCAAAACATCGCTAGAATACTCGATTGCTCCGCTCTCCTTGAACGACTGCATACTTACAGTAGATTTGTAGTTTTCCCTATTAAAAGAAGAAATAGCAATAACTGGTGTTTTAAACTCTCGGCTGATCCTTTTCAATTCTATTACCGATCTATCTGTATTTTGTTTTTCAGTTAATCGTACATCCACCGGATATAGAATTTGTAAGTAATCAATAATGACCACGGGTACTTTTCCAGTATATTTGATATGATCTTTAACAGTTCTCCGAATTAGTTCCACACCAATAGGTCCTGTACCTTCGACAATGTAAATATTTTTGCAGTATTGAAAGTAATTTTCTCTAGCTTTTTTAATCAAATCAATCTCTGGGGTGCTGTAACCTGAATATCTACTCCCCTCAGTAATTCCTCGTGCTGTTTTTGCATTTCTGATATCACTATTAGAGGTAATTGATTCGATAACAGTGTGACGACTAATACTTTTACTAATTAATTCCCACCTAGACATTTCAATACTAAAAATCAAAACATCTGTTCCCTGTGCTGCAATTTGATCAGCAATCTGAGTTACAAATGTTGTCTTTCCAAGGGAGGAAATTGCACCAACACAATATAATCCTTCGTAAAGGCCACCTTCTAACAGATCATCTAAACCTTCAAAATTTGTTTTAATACATGTATTATTAGAACCATTCGTAATACCATTAAAAAACTTCGAAAGATGATTAGCTGTTGAATATTCAAGATACCGCTCTTTTTCACTTTTTGTTTGATTGATTGCATTTTCTACCATTTTGTTAAATACTCCTTTATTTTTCACTAACATATCGTTAGGATCTTTTACATCATCAATAGTTAATTTGAAAGAAATAAATTTAATTTTCTTATTTCTAAATTGCTCTGCTAATTTTAGTTCAGCCTCTCTCCCCTTTTCGTCTTGATCTAATGAGAGAATGAATGTACGATCAATTTTTAGATCAGAAACAAGATTAATTAGTTTATTTATATTTCCAATGCTCCCGAGTCCTACTGCCTTTCCACCAACTTCAACGATGCTCATGGCATCTATTTCGCCTTCTACAATAAAAATTGGATCCGTAGATTTTTTGAAGAGTTCGCTTTTATTAAAAATATCGCTCCCTCCCACTTTCTGTTTAGTATAGTTCAATTGAGGTTCGGGTACAGTATCTCTTGTATCACGAGCAAAATAACAACTTTCACTTAAAGGAATAATTAACCGAGGTGTTTCAGGAACTTTAGGATTAGTCACATGGGGATGCTTCCATTTTTTTACATAACCAACTTTAAACCGTTTGACTGTTGAAAAACTCAACCCTCGTTTAAGAAAATAGTCAGTTTCACAAAGATGCTTTGTGGCCTCATTATAGAAGCTTAAAAAATTATCTTTTTTCCCTTCTTCCTTTAAAGGAAAGATAACATTGGAATTCAAACATTCAGTCCTCTGGTCCTTGAATTCATCACATTCAGTTGATAGATTAAACAACTCTCTGACACACTTCAATTGATCCTTAAATTTATCAATTCCATCTACATAGCCGATAAGATCAAAGATATCTCCACCTCTATCACAAGAGAAACATTTCCACTGAGTTTCAGCGTAAATATGAAAAGCTCCAGTTCTATTTCGACCTTCACCACTGTGGCAGACGGGGCAAATATATGCTCCCTTACCACCTTTACGACTTTGTTCAGAGATTTGTTCAATGTATGCTTTCAAATAAGATTTTTCTTCTTCAAACATATTTGTACTCCTTTTTTCATTTCCTGTAAAAAAATTAAATCCGGATTTTTTTCTTTACAGGAAAAATTATAGCATTGCCTTCAATACGAAAATTGAAGGCATATGCTGCTTATTAATATTATTAGTATTGAAAATCAGAAATACTAATAATATCAGTGATACCAAGGATCAAAATTTTTTTAGCAAATTCAACATACCCCATCTTTTAATTCAACATACCCCATACATAAATCCTGATTTAAACGTAGCAAATCGATAAATCAGTGAATTTAAATCCCTGAAACCTTAAAATGAACCCTATATTTTTTAAATTCAAAAAAAGAATCCATCTTTATCTGTTTATCTGATAAACGTTCACAATTTGGATTACAGTATTCCCAACTAACTAGGATTTTATCATCGGCTAGTTTATCAAGTGAATTAGTTAAGCTATCCTCAATTCTTGAACGCCATCCACCTTTTTTCAATCTAACTTCTTCTATTGCTGGAATTTTAGGACATACATTCAATAGAGATTCAACTGATATGACTTCATGAATTTTTTTCTTTCTATTATTATTGATACTTTGATGATAGACTAGTTTCTTTGCTAAAGAATAAACATTTTTACTACGTTCATCAATTTTAAAAAGTCTGAGAGGGAAATTTGTCACATAAGAAGTAATTAAATATCTAACGAATTTTTCAGTCAATTGAACTGTATAAACTCCTTTTTTGCATTTGAATTCCTCAATCAGTTTCATATCTTTGAATTCTTTGATTTCCGATTTTCTCTTTTCTGCAGTACTAATAGAAAGATCGTTTAGCAAGCTTAATGCCTCTTCAATGATACGACGTACATTCTTTTTCGTTGAGATACTTGCTGGTTTAGATTTCCCCATAAGTTCTGCATACTGTTCAATTGAAAATTCAACCAAGCAATTAACAGCCTCTTCTTCACTTAGTCTATATTGGTTCTTCTTCCCAACAAGAAGAATCAATAAATCCAACATCTTCAATACTCGGAGCTTGAAATAATCTTTGTTAGCGTCAAAGTTTTCAATATGAATCGTACCAGTCTCTAAATGAATCGAAGTTTGATTAGTGATCGGATCCCTTACTTTGTCAACTGTTTTCGAATTAACAGAAGTTAGCAAATTCAAAGTTGGTGCATTTAAAATCTTCTCGATTTTCTCATTTTTATCTACAGGCATTATATAACCTCTTTTTTATTTATTTGAAAAGACTTTTGAGAGCAAAAAAAAGAGTTGTAGCTTGATAGCTACAACTCTCTTGCACTCAATAAATTTTCTTTTCATACTTATAGTCTGCCATTTTTTGATGAAAGTAAAAAAAAGAAAAATCAAAAAAAGTCGCTTTTTTTACCAAAAATTGCTCAATTTTCTACTAAAATTTAAAAAGGACACTTTACAAATTGCCCTTTAAAATAGCGGAAACAGTGATATTTAAAGGATTTTAATACACATTATAAGATCTTCCATATAGGATAAAAAATTTTTTTGACCAAATTAAAAAAATTTTTATTAATTTTTTCTAATAACCTTAGACAGGTTATAACCCTAAACGGTCAGAATCCCAATTTCCATAATCATCGTATCCAAAACCATCGGGATCCATTGCATCAATTCCAGCCTGCTCAAGTGAATTACTGCAGAAATTACAATAATAGAAACCAGTTTCTGGATCGCTAAATTCCCAATCAATATCATCTTCATCAAAGTCGTTTCCACATTCAGTACAAACATATTGTCCTACAAATCGATGCATCTCTCTAAATTGCTGCTTTTGTTCATCCGTTCCTCCTCGAACGAAGATTTTACCATTTTTACTATGGCAAAAATGACAGTCTGGAGATTTTCTGTTTTGAGGATAATTTTTATTATTTTTAATTTGTGGTTCCTTCAACACAACCTGCTCATCATTTATAGTACTTATATAGCTTGACTCATTTATATTAGATTCAAAACTTTCATTATAATCATACTCATTCTCATATATTTCTTTCCTATTCCTATCTTCATTTAAAACTTCAACAACACTTTTTAAGATAGTAATAGCTGCATATTCTATAATTTCTACACGATTATCTTTAACCCACTTAAAACTTTTTTGACTCACATCAACCGTTTTGTCTACTATCGCTTGTGACAAATCCTTCATCCCATTTATAAATTTCATCTTTCTCCAAACCCTTCTAAATATAAAATTTTAACGAAATAGTATATTCCTTAAGACTTTTCATTTTATCATGCTTTTGTCTCTTAATAATTATTGGATTTTCAATTTGCTTTTTCCACATCGCAATTCCCTTTCAGTTCGATATATAAATTATAACTCACTTTTACATATTAAGTAATCACTTTTGAGATATTTAGGTCCCGAAAATAGAACTGACATATAATAACTAATCTACATCAAATATAAAATAACACAATTTTAGATTTAACTAAAGTATATTAAAATAAAAATGACATTCAAGAAAGTCATCTTGAATGTCTATATAAGTTAGTATTAGCTTATTTATTAACGTTTTAAGAAATCTGATTCTTTACAAACTTCCTTAAGGCTTATTTTGTCAAAGTTTTATTTTAGGTTGTTTCGAGATCACTTGCTTCCAACATCACACAGATTTTTCTTTTTTGACTTCAAAGTAATTTTATGAATTTAATTAAGATAGAGAGTTTTCATTTTGTTTCTAACACTATCAAGAAACTTAATACTACTATAATTTTTGGATTATTTAACTATTACTAAAGTCTAACCCCTTGTTTATATAAACACAAAATAAATTATTAAACTTTTGTTATAGCTGTTTCTACTATTGTTCCATCATCAACTATCAACAACTCTACAAAAGAAATCTCTAAATAATTTATATCTAAATCATATTTTTTTTCAAGTTTATTAGTATAATCTATATTCTCCTTAAAAACAATATTTTTTTCTTTATCATATATATAAACGCTAATTATAGCGCTATTAGAATATCCATTTAATAAGCAATTAATGGTTAATGTCGATTTATTTAAATTTTGACTATTTCCTAATACAGCATTAAAATCATATACATGTAGTTTAGGAGTACTATAAATAATACTCTCCGAAATTTTGTCTAAGATTGAATCTAACGTTGAATCTAGCATCACATTATTGTTTTGTTTTTCTTCTTCAATAGAGCATACCTTAATTATAAGTTCATTTTCCTCCAAACGTAGTAGATTTGTAATTTCAAACTCTATAGTCTGTTCAAGTCCCTTTGAAAATCCAACAAAGCACCCATTCATCCAAATATACACGGGCAGATTTAAGCTTTGCATTTTCAAGATAATATTTTTAGTAATTAATTTATCTTCACCTTTAAAATGATTAAACAAAGTTACCAATGTAGATTCGTCATCACCATTTTTTTCATTGAAATCTGATTTCATGTAAGTCCAATTATTGTTTAAGTGTATCTTATCTATTTGAAAATAGTCTAGTTGATTTATACCTACATATTTATCAAAATAATAATGCTCAGAATGTTCAGGTAATTGATTGACTCCTGTTATAGCAGAATTTTTCAACCAGCTATATTCCACTTTAATATTTTTCATCTCTAATACCTCTTTGTAAAGCAATTTATTTTCACATTCCTCCGTCTACTTAATGCGATATATTAGAAAAAACAGAGTCTGCTTTACCAGACTCTGCATATGTTATTTAGTTGCTGGTTGTTGCTGTGTAATACAGTGAATATTACCACCACCATATGCAATCTCTGTAGTTTCAACTCCAACAACTTTACGATCAGGGAACATTGCTTGCACTTGTTTAACCGCTAATGCATCATTCTCATCACCATATTGAGGGAGAATAATTCCCCCATTCACTATTAAGAAATTCAAATATGATGCAATTGCAACTTCTCCTTCCTCTCTTGGAATAGCCCCTTCTGAAAAATCAATCGAATCTGCATCTTTTAGATAGCACGGCTTCTTAGTAACGCACATTTTATGTACTTTTAATTTTCTGCCTTTTGCATCTGTTTGTTCACTTAGGAATTCAAACGCAGCTTTTGCTTCCTTGTAGAAAGGATGGCTTTCATCTTCAGTGTAAATACATGCAACTTCTCCAGGTTTTACAAAACATGCTACATCATCAATATGACCATTCGTTTCATATGGGTCAATACCATCTTTCACCCAAATTACTTTTTCACAATTCAAATAATCTTTTAATTTTTGTTCAATTTCTTCTTTTGACAAATGTGGGTTTCGACTTGGATGAAGAAGACACATTTCAGTAACCATCACTGTACCTTCACCATCAACGTGAATTGATCCACCTTCTAAAACGAAATCCTCTGTTTTATAAGAATCAGTATTTGTTAATTCACAAACTTTTCTTGCAACAAGCGCATCTTGATCCCAAGGGAAATAGAGTCCATCGACTAGACCTCCCCAAGCATTAAATTCCCAATCTACTGCACGACGTTCACCTTTATCATTTATAAGAAATGTAGGACCACAGTCGCGAATCCACGAATCATCATTTGTCATCTCAATTACTCTGATATTTTCGCAATTAAGAGCAGATACACGAGCGATAGCATTTTCAAATTGAAGAGGTGGTACACAAAGTGAAACTGGTTCAAATTCACTAATGGCTTTGGCAACATCTAAAAATGCTTTTTGAGCAGGTTTGGCTCCTAAACGCCAATTATCATTTCGCCATGGCCATAACATCCAAATTTGTTCTTGTTCTTCGAATTCTCCTGGCATTCGAAATCCATCTACTTTAGGGGTTGTCCCCACAATACGTTTAGACATCTCAAGTCCTCCTTTTATTGTATTGGTATTTAGTTACTATCATTTTTTGATTTTTTTCACACGAATAATAACTTCACCTAAGATAAGACAAACTAATGAACCGATAGTTACAGGTAATTTATCAGCCAATGTTACTTCATCAAAAGATAATGGGAACGCTGTAAATAAAAGCGAAATCAAAATCATAACAATTGGAATTACAACCATAATTTTTAAAATAAAATCACTTCCTCCTACTTTAAAAGGTCGAGGAGTTTCTGGATCTATTTTTCTTAACTTATAAAATGCTGGAAAAACTGGTATATAAGAAAGTAAAAACATAACAAGGTTCAATGAGAAGAACGCCCAAAACAGATCCTGATTTGGCAATATTGGTGCAATTACTACTACAAATGTTGCAACAAAACCATTTGCTAAAGCCGATCCAATTGGCATGTTATTCTTTTTACTACGTTTTGCAAAAAACTTTGGCATATCTCCATTTTCAGCAGCATAACATGCCGTGTTATTTACTCCTAATGACCATGAAATCATATTTCCAAAAAGAGTTAGTAAGAATAGAAATGCCATTAAAATTATAAACCATCCATTTTCTGATCCGGTCAAAAGTTTAAAGCTATCCATCATACCACTACTAGTAGAAATTTTATCAACAGGAATCGCTACACCAATACCAAATGCAGAAAATATATAAATAGCAGCTATAACTAAACCTGCAACAATTATAGATTGTGGTATTTGTTTTTTGGGATTCTCCATATCATCCGCACACGTACAAATAACCTCAAAGCCAAGTAGATTAAAAATAATAACAGAAATAAATGATAGACTGTTTAAATCAAATGATGGTAAAAGTGAATCCAACGTAATTTTATTAGCCATTCCTTTTGTAAAGGCAATATATAATCCCAAGACTCCTACTAATAGAGCTAATATCATTTTTATAATTGCCGCACCATTGAGAATCCATACGCTATCACTTGCAGGATAAAAGCTTATCCATATAATTAACCAAATAAATACAAGTTCAATTAATAATGTCCAGAACGTCGAAAACTCAACTCCTGTAATCGTTGTCAACAAGCCAGGTGTCATAACAGCTAGTGATGCTAACCACAATGGAAAATTAATCCAATAATACCAGGAGGTCCTTGAGCCCCATCGGTGTCCAAACGCCTTCGTCACCCAATCATAGATTCCACCATCACCTATATAAGTAGTACCTAATTCAGCTGAAATCAATCCGTATGGTAACAAAAAGGCAATTAATAAAAATAACCACCAAAAGAATTGAGAATTCCCAATCGCTGCAACTGGAGCTGCAGCTTCTGCAACAAATACTACACATATTACAGTTAATACTGTAGTAAACAAACTAAATTTTTTCTTTTCTTCCATTTTTTTCTCCTTCCTTTAAGAGGAGAGTTATAACATCGTCAATTTAAAGTAAATTGAACCTTTTTATTTTAAAAATGATTCCAGTTCTGCTTTAGCTATAGATTGTTTTTCAAGGTCATATGGATGTCGTTTTTCAAAATCACGAAGTAGATAAACTAAGATACCTCGCATTGAAGTTAAACGATTTTCCGCCTCATCAAAACAAACTGAATTTGGGCCATCCATCACTTCATCAGACACTTCTTCGCCACGTGTAGCAGGTAAACAGTGCATGAACTTACAATTTTCTCCTGCTTTTGCCATCATCTCTGAATCAACATGATATTTAGGATAGAAAATCTTCATACGTTCTTCTTCTGATAATTCCGCTTCATATAGGCCATACCATACATCAGTGTATAAGAAATCTGCACCAGTAATTGAATCTATATCATCAGTTACCAAATATTTACCACCTGATAGTTTACAAATTTCATCATATTTTGACTTATGCATATCATTTAATTGGAATCCCTTCGGACCGAAGTGAACAAATTCCATACCCATTTTCAATGTTATTAATCCTAAAGAAAAGCATACTTGAGTTGCATCCCCTACAAATACTACTTTACAATCTTCTAATTTTTTTCCTTTCGGCAAGTTTTCAATAATCGTAATCAGATCTCCCAATTCTTGTGTAGGATGATTATAATCACTCATACCATTAATTACTGGTACTTGAGAAAATTTTGCTAAATCAACTACACTCTTATGACGCTCAACACGTGCCATTATAATATCTGTTAAGCGAGAAATCACGGTTGCTGTATCTTCTAGTGTTTCGTGTCCTCCTAGTTGAATTTGACCAGGTGCCAAATATTGTGCGTGCCCTCCAAGTTGAGTCATAGCGGTTTCAAAAGAAATCCGTGTTCTTGTAGATGATTGTTGAAAAATCATACCTAGAGTTTTATTTTTCAACAAAGGTGGGTAATACCCATTTTTAATACAAGCTTTAATCTTAAGAGATAGCTCAGCCATTTCTAAAAGTTGCTCTTTAGAGAACTCTTCTGTTGTAATATAATCAATTTTATTGCTCATAATTGAGACCTCCTGTGTTGTTATGCTCTAATGATATTGCAAAATTTTCTAGTTTGCGATAAACTTAAAGGTGTAAACCCTCTTTTTTAAAAGTTTAAGTACTAAACCCAGTATTTATGCTTTTAAAAATGTAATGCTATTTTAAATATAAACTCCCTATTTTATTGCTTTTAAATAAAGTTTAGAGTTTTAATTAGTTTCACAGAATAAATGGAGGCTAAATATGATTGAAATAGTTTATATATACAATGTATTTTTAATTATACTGTATACTTTGACCCTTGGTATTGTATTGACCTATTCTTTAAACTCTGAAAAGGATAAAAAATACTTATTTTTTGTAGTCGGTTTATATCTTGTTTTTTTTATTTTTGACAATCTGATCCTATCAATGACAGAAATAATTAAAGATTTCGGAAACACATATAACCAACACTTTCTGGGAGTTCCATTTGTTAAAACTGTCATATATCTTGTTAATAATATTTGTCAGTTTTGGATAGTTGCTAGACTGAGGAAAGAAACACCTTTATTAACGCACTATTGCTTTATTTCTATTACTTTCATATGGATGGCTTTCCCAATTCTAAACAATTCTCCATTAAGAGTTTTTATGTACTATTTACCCAATCAGCTTCTTTTGATTTATACTGGTATATATGCGAGACGAAATCTAAAATCTTTGAATATTAGTAGTCGAAATAAAAATTACTTAAAAACTATTTCAAATATCGGAGTACTATTTGGCATTCTAATTATCTTAGAAGATTTATTTGTAATTTTTAATATAGATTCGTATGACTTGTTGAATCTGCGAATTCAAAATAGAAATATGTGTGAAGACATGTTTACTATTGCTGTTTGTTATTTAATAATCAAATATATTCTTTCTGATTGGAAAGCTATTTCGAATGTAGAAGAACAATTAAGTTCATTTGATAAATCACAAAAAAATGACAACCCCAGTACACTAGATCTATTCTCTGAAAAACTTCATTTAACTGAACGTGAAAAAGAAATTCTTCCTCTACTTCTTGAACACAAAAACAATCAGGAAATTGCGGATCAATTGTTTCTTTCAGTTGGAACTGTGAAGACACATGTACACAATATTTTTATAAAACTTGAGATCACTAAACGAAATCAACTTTTCGAAGTATATAATTCCTTTGAAAACGAACATCCTGAGCAATAATTGTGTCATAGCCCCTACTTCCAAAGACAGAATAGAAGACATCTGATTTAATTTCTTTCAGATGTCTATTTAGTTGTTCTAATTATCAATTATATATTCGATAATATAAAAAAGCATCTCGTATATAACGAAATGCTTCAAATACACATAATCGAATATTAAAGTTTAGAGATTATTAACATCGAACGCAAGGTATCTCAATCCTCACAAATCTCTTTATATCAACAATTTTATCTTTGAAAGTTCCATAAAAACGGAACGAAATCCACTGATTTGGATAAAATTGACATCAATTAATACCATAAAATAGAGTAGTCAACCATCCTATTTAATAGATCGGTTTTATTTTGGTTTAATTTTTAAAAACGACTTCTTTAATTCATTTATATCGCTAAATCTTTGATTCAAAATTGGATTTGTTCCCTTATTAATAAATTCCTCTAAATTACTATATTCAAATTTTGTAAAGTCTTTATATCTTCCAGTTAAGACAAAGTATAATAATTTTGACAAAGCAAAACCTTCAAAATGAAAATTATAATTACTAAACCCAACTCGTTGGAGGCCTGAATAATCATTAAATGCACCTCTTATTTCTGTATCTAGAGATGTTAACATGCTATTACTTAACTTTACATTCCCCAAATCAGCAATTTTAATAATTTTTACATCATCATACTCTTTAATCAAAATATTATTAGGTGATATATCTCTATGAAGTATCTCTTTTTTAGCTAGATACTCAAATCCTTTTATTATTTGATAACCTAGGTTCATTCTCTCGGTAAAAGTCAATTTCTGATTATGAGTCTTTATATATTTAAAAAGTGAAGTGTCAGCATACTCCATAACATACTCATTTTTAGTTTTATCAATAGAGTAAACTTCGAGTACATACGGAGAATGTAACTGCTTCATTGTATCAAATTCTAAATAAAATCGCTCTAAATCCTTTAATAAAATATTTTTTTTGGCACGCTTTAATGCAAAAGTTTTGTTGTAATTTTCATCATAGAAACTAAAGACAGTAGCATAAGAACCATCACCAACTGTTTTCAATTGGAACCGTTGTATAGTTTTATTCGGGATCTCGACAATATCAGATATTTCAAAAATTGGTAACTCATAGTATAATTCAACTTCCGACATATCATCTGGTACTGAGCTTCCACCAGATGACGATAGAAAACTATTACATTTTTTTAATACTTTATCATAGTATTCAACAATTTTAACTTTCTCACCAGAATTCTTAAGGTTGTTAACAAATCTGTTTGATAATGAAATTGATTTTATCAAATCTCTACTTGGTCCAGCCCAGAAATGTCTCTCACCATTTATACTATCATTTAATATTCTTAATCCCTTCACTAACTGATAGTGTATACTAGAACATAACTGACTCAGTCTATCATCAAAAATATTATTGTAAAGATGTTCATAATCAATAGCAAACTCTTTACCAAAGTAATTCAAATAATCCCTTTCAATACCTACTATACTATTTAATAGTTTTGCATTATCATTTACAGAAATCATTTTTCTCTTCTCTCCCTATAAAGTAGTCTTACAATATAAAATATACTTCTCCTATAATAATTAAGTGTTTATATGCTGATAATAAATAACATAGAAATAAACTACAGAGATGTTAGCTACCACATTTATTTAATTTGAGAAATTAAAATGTATGATATTTATTTGTTAAAACATTAATTTAATAGATTTCTATTTAGTAGTTTTAAGTCATCATTTATACTCTGTAATTTAAAGATACCTATTCCATCTCCGTCAATATAAAAATCATTCTCAACTATTCTTTCGAATCTTGAAAGAATCACTTTTCTTTCATTTGAGTAAACGATGTCTTTGCTAATCGCAAGACACATCATTTGACTTTTAAATTCAAACTCAATAATAACAATATACTCACTACCATTAATCTCAAATTCTTGTATATTTTCGTCAAATAATGAGAACTCTCCGGAAATTTTATCATAATAAAAATTAATAAGCCCTTCTTTATCAATGTTATTTTCTCCATTAGATATGGGATCAATATAGTCTACACATATTTTTTTATATATCTTTTCAGTAACAGATGCTATTGAATAATCTTTATACAACGGACCTGAATTAGCCTGGCGCTTATGATCGCTTTTTTTACCTGTTTGACTCGTATATCCTTTTGCTTCAATGGCAAAGTATTTATCATTATTAGTGATACCATAAAGATCTGGCCTAGATCCTTTAATGGGTAAACCTTTCTGTTTCATAACAGCTTCATAATTAAAAGTAATTTTCCCGCCAGATATATGTTTGAAACAAATATCTGCCATGGCTTTTCCTACTAAATTAGAAAAATGTGCTTTCGCTGTTGGATCATAAGCCCACGTATCAGTAGGTTCAAGAAAACAATTACACGGTGTATTACTAATATTTGGAAAATAGTCTTCAAAAAAAATTAATGCACCTACAGCTTTTCGACAACTATTCTTATCAACCATGTGCCCACAACCAGCTAAAATAATATGCTTAGCAAATTCTAAAATACCAATATTAAAAGTTCCGTTATTTATCTTCCCTTTATGGTCCTTATAAATATATGTGATTTCAATCATAATCTACTACCTCATTGTAAATAATACTCTTCACTACTCAACAATAGTATAATCACCACTGTTTAACAAGTTTAAAACCTTTCTAACAAATGGAACTGAAAGTAAGTCTTCAATATTTCTTCCATAGGTTTTAAAATTTTCATCAATTTCAACTATATTAAGGCCTGACTTGATTGCTTCTACTTCATTAATTGGTTTATGGAAGCTAAATCCACCGATCTCATAATAAAAGAAATAAAGATTATTTTCAGTATGGTAATCAAAAAAGTGAATTTTTGTATTTTGCTCGTGGTCAAAGTAATTACCTTTCCAAATAATATCACCTTCTTTTTCGACTAAGAGTTTTTGATAATCTTCTTCATAACTGTAAACACGTTTCGTATTTTTCACAAATTGTTTATGGATAACCGTTGGAGTAAACGACTTTAATAATTCCTCTTTCATCCCGTAGTATTCAACCTTCTTTGCCATTGCATTGTCAATGTTATCTTGTATATGCGAATGATACGGTGATTTTCTATATTCTCTAACTTTATCACGATAATTTTTTGCTCGTTTATTAACGGAATAAATACATTCAGCAATCATTTCAGTAGTTAGTTGCTTCTTTTTCAACAAATCAGAATACAATTTGGGAGTTTTCATAATTTTCAACCTTACTAAATTTGAAATTTCTAGTAAACATTAACTAGATTCACATTGTTTAAACTAAAATTATTTTTTTAGTTCACTTTCTCTTCATACATCTCAAACAATCTTGCAACTGTTTCACTTTCAGTTAACCAAGTCTTCTTTCCATCGACTATTTTTGTCATACCATAGACTTCCATAACAGCTCTGTCATTTTTTTGGTGAGCTTTTCTTAACTCAACAGGCATAGTTAATTCATCATAAAGATCAGCTAACGAGCTATCCGGATACAGTGCACGTGCATCAAGAATAGCTTGAGCTGTTTTAGAAATCTTTTCTTTTTGAGATTCAGTTATATCCGGCCAAGGAAAGTTGTTATAAACTATCTTAGCGGAATAACGATAATCAGATTTAAGACGCCCAGCAACCGTACGCATCCAGGCCATATGTACGTTTGAAGTTAGGATACCAAAATCGTAGAGAGAAGCATTAGGAATAATTTGAACTGCATTACTTGAGATATCATTTGGAGACATGAAACCTATCGGAATATAACGACGTCTTTCAGATGTTACAGATGGGATGATAATGTATGGTGAAGCATCAGGTTGTGTTAGTTGAGCGAAAAGATGAGGTACTTTAGCATAACCTTGAGTTGTTTTGGCATTTGATGATTCTCTAAACTCCCTTACAGCATTAACACGATCATATATAAATTTATTGTTTCGAATTTCTACTGGTGAAGCATGCTTTAACCAAATACACCAACGTTTTATATTATTGATAAATTCATTGGCTCCAATATACGGTCTAAACCACTTCGACAATTGTGGGTTGTTTTTAATAAGTTCCTGGTATTCATCATCAGAAAAAATAAAATTTCCACCATCCCGTGGTTGATTGCCGAACTTCATTTGAGGGACATTGTTGATTGGTTTATTTCTACTTTCAATCAATATATTACTTGTATCAGTTAAATAGGGGCTTATATTATCAACTTTAATAAAACTAGAATTTATGAATAATTTTTTTTCGGTAGTTCTAACTTGAGAGAACCCAATAATGACACAGTGAACTGCTGCTTGATGCAACGAATCGCTTGTCCACTTAAAAGTCTGATAAGCAAAATTAATCTGTATTTTATATTCCTCTAAAAGTAGCTTCCAAAGAATAGGAACTTGTGAGCCTTGAACTATTGAGTTTGTCGATACCAAAGCAACTCTTATTTCAGTATCAACAATAAATTCTGCAGCTTTTTTAAACCAACAGGTTACGTAATCTAGCATTTGTACATCATTCTTACTAAGAGTTGAAAAAATAGCTTGAACAGCTTTTTTTTGAGTATCTGCCATATTTCTAGCTCCCAAAAATGGGGGATTCCCAATAATATAGCTTAGTCTTTCTTTAGGTACAACTGTCTCCCAGTCGATTTCTAAAGCATTTCCTTCAACAATATTGGTATAAGATTTAAGTGGCAAGAAATCAATATTCGCAAACACAATATCTTTAGTCTCTTCTAGCATTTGATTTTCTGCAATCCAAAGGGCTGTTTTAGCAACAGAAACTGCAAAATCATTAATCTCAATACCATAAAATTGGTTTAGTTTGACTTTAACAAGGTCTTGCCCTAAGTCTAATGCTACTGCATCCCCCATATAAAGCTTAATAGCTTCATTTTCTAAACGTCTGAGAGATATATAAGTTTCTGTCAGGAAGTTTCCTGAACCACAAGCTGGGTCGAAGAAAAGAAGACTCGCTAGTTTGGATTGGAACTGTTTTGCTTTTTGTTCAACCGTCTTAGGCTGTTTAAATTGACGAATTTCATTTAACTCTTCTTTTAGCTCATTTAAGAATAAAGGATCAATAACTTTATGGATGTTTTCAATCGAAGTATAGTGCATTCCACCACTTCGACGTGTTTCTGGGTTAAGGGTTGATTCAAATACCGCTCCAAAGATGGTTGGACTGATTTCTGACCAGTCAAAGCTAGATGATGCATGCTCTAGAATTAGCTCACGAAGCTCCTCCGTAAAGTTTGGGATTTCCAACTTATTCTCAGCAAACATCCCCCCATTAACGTAAGGGAAAGCCAGTAGTTCATCATCTAAGTATGGGTCACGTTCCTCAATCGGCGTATCCAAGATTGAGAAAAGATCTATAAGCCCTCTACGGAAATCACGACTACTGAAACGAGCAAGGTAATCATGGAACATCATGTGATGACCGAAAATACCCGCATCTTCAGCGTAAAGACAAAACACCAAACGAACAACAAGTTGGTTGATGGCATGAAGACTATCTGGACTCTCTGGATTAATATACTGCTTAAGAAGGGCCTCGTAAATCTCTCCCACGATCGCTCCAGCTTCAATAGAAACCTTCATCTCACGTTCTAGATGTTCATTTGTTTTATCAATCAAAAATTCTAAGCGATAGGCTTCCTTATCTAAATCAACAAGTTTAATGACCTTTGGTTCACCATTTGGTTGCTCCATGTCATAGACATAAAACTCTTTGAAATTACAAGTTACAATCCAACGAGGACGTTTAGAGTATGGAAGATTGGCTGAATATCGTTTAGCTTGTTGAAAAGGTGTTAATAAGGTGTTATCTGATTGTCTAATTGCCTGGTTTAAGTCCTTATCTGCCCCCTTCTGCTCAATTAACACCTTAGTAGTATCAATAAACCCGTCGATAAAACTTGTGTGGTCCATCTTAACCTTGTCTTCAAATGTAATGTATTCTGTAGGGTTTTCTACACCATACACAGATTGAAGCAAATCAAGCCAAAATGATTGACTGTCCTGGCGTTCATTTCCGCGATTCTCCCATCGTTTAATAAATTCCTTCGCTTTTTTCTTTTGTTCAGTTATATTCATATCAAAAAATACTTCCTTAATTTATAACGTTATTATACCATATTTAGTTATTACTTAATGCTACCAAATATTAATTAAATCTTCTGTTCTTTCTGTAAATATAAAAATAAAGCCTCACAAGAAAGCTTCTATTATGAAGTTTCTTGCAGGGCTTCTTTTTTTACGAAGTTTCAACTTTATATAATAAATAAAATCACAAAGATCCATAAGAAATATAGACTAACGTTTAATATTACTTCTTTTAATAATTATCAATAGGAAAATGAAAACAATAGAAAACATCACAATAATGAAGAGAGGAAATTCTATTTTATTTCTATTCGTTTTTATGTTATTAATAGATTCTTTTCCACCTGCTTTATTTACACTTTCTTTGCTACTTTTTGGTTTTATTGAATCATTTTTATCACTATCTTTTTTAATGTCTTTATCAATATCATTTTTACTACTTTGACTAGAACCTAGCATTCCAGTCTGAGATCCTATTGCTTCTTGATAGTATTGATTCATTTCATCTTCGCTAAAATTCCCTTTAAGGAAACTACCGTCTTTTCTTTGAAAATCAACCAATCCATAATATGCAGATAAAAATTTTTCATCCCCCTCCATAACAACAAAGCAAGGTATTTCTGCCTTTGAGGGATTTTTGGTGACCCTTTTTACCATATAAGTAGCTTTTTGTTTTGTCGTGGCTCTAGGACTTAAATTTTCAATATATGTTCTTATTCTATATTCACCCTCTGGAACACTTGTTTCTTGCATCCAATTATTTTCAGGATTAATTTTTAATGTTTTAACAACCTCTTCGGTATCTGCTTTTACTACAAGAACGACTACTTCTAACTTATAACCCTCTTGGGCAATCCCTTGTACAACAAGAGGTCCTGTTTCTTCTGCGTAAACATTAGATATCTGAAATGAAAAAAATAATCCTAAAATCGTTATTACTATCTTCAATAATTTTTTCATATTATTAATCCTATTTATTCCGAATTCTTCATATTTTGAATCAAGATATCGATTTCTTTTATCTCGTTAATTAACTCTGAAAACGGATCATCTATAGTATTTTTTTTACTTTCATAATAAGCATTCCCTAATGTCAAAATTAATTTTTCACGTTTTTTATTCTCTTTATACAGTTGAGTATTTGTTTGAATTGATTGAGTTAATTCCTTTGTTTTCTTTCCAGCTTTAGAACTAACTTCAAAAAATTTTTCTGAGATATCAGATAAAAGGGATTTTTGAAGATTATTACTGTTAATTTTTGAGCCGCAGGAAACACAGTATTCACTTGTTTTGAAGTTTTTGGTACCACATTTAGCACAAAAGTTATATTCTTCCCTGACCTCACTATTGCATGGTGGGACATATTCTTCACTGTGATGATTATTGTTTGGTGATACATAATCTCCATCAGGGATAATATTTTCTGAAGTTTCTCTTTTTACTTCAACTTCAACTTCATCATTCATCTTTTCTTCTGGTTCTCCGATACTATTAACGACACCTTCTGAAATAGGAGTCGTTTCAGCATTTATATTTTCTACTTCAAACTCATTATTTTTCTTTGCAGTAAAAAATTCCACTGGACTTGGTTTGCGTTTAAATTTTTCTTCAAATTGAGATAGCCATTCTTCTTTATTCATAATCTCACACCCCTGTATATCTTACATGATAATTATTTTGTAAAATACTAATACGTTTATCTTTGGACGGATATCCTAACTCACAAAATCCTTTGGCCAAAGATCCATCTTCCTCAGATACAGTATCGATATAATAACAATGAATTTCTCCAAATCCAATCGCAGCCATATACTGGTCTGAAAGATATGCATCACGTTTTACAATTGATTTTACAAACATGTAAAAGAAACTTATTAATGCAACTATTAATATTATCGAACCATAAAATAGAATAGCTCCTTCTTTTGCTTCTGAACTTCCTGACCAAAATGAGTTTCTGCTGTCTCCATAATTTTTTTTAAAGCCTCCAAATAGTGTTGTTATTAATAAAATTAGTAAGACAAAAATTAAAATGAAATTTGAACCAACCACTACAGGTAAAAGATTTGGAGCCATATTATGGATTCGATGGAGCTCAAACATAATTTTTGGTTCTAAAAAATATGGATTTTCCAGTAAGCTATCGGTAACGATAATTTTGTTCATACCTATTGCGTAGGCAGCAGGCACATCATTATGAATCATGCGAATCTCAATATTATCTGGTAAGTTTAAACCTTTTTGACGCGCCTTATGAATAATCTCATTGACAGGTTGTTGAACTTTTTCTTGATAATCACTTCTATCTATCCTCTTCGCTCCCACAATCCAACAAACTAAGGATTGACCGATATTTGATAATAAAAATTCTGTAAATAATAAAGCTATTAGTCCACCCAGTCCAAAACTCGTGATTGATTCAAAAAATATTACTATAGTTAAATAAATTATAATTCCCCATCTTTGCGTATCGTAACAATACTTTAAATATTTGTACAATCTTGATATCTTAATGTAAGACTTAATTTTATTTTGATCAGCCTGTTCAAAATATTTCCCACAACCACTACATTGCTTAGTATTTCCAAAATTCTTTGCACCACATGAATTACAAAATATAGCATTTTGATCATTTTGTATTTCCGCAACATTTTGTGAAACGTATTCGTTCAACTCTACTTGCGGCTGAACTTGTAGCGTAGCATTGCTTTCACTTTCATTAAACTTAGAAATAGCTGATAAATCCGATACTATTATTTCTCCTGATTGAACACCAGCTTGAATCTCTTCTTCTGTTGGTACACGGTCGTTAATCTCTTTAAATATTTCAATCCATTGTTCTTTATCCATCTTATACTCCTAATTTTATTATTAAAGTAAAAGGCTGAGGGAGATCACCTTTAAAAGGTTCTATTTCCTCCAGCCTATAAATCTATTTATAGATGACTTTTTATCTTACTCACTTTTTCTGCGCAATTTTATTCCAGATAGTCCCATAAGCATCGCTCCTAAGCCAAGTAATACTAATCCATTTTGAGAACCAGTACTTGGTAACGAACGTTGAGGGTTATATCCGGTTACTGAACCTCGATAGCTATAGTGATCAGATTGAGAACCAACCTCATTTTTAAGATCAAAAATTTTATGATCTTCATTTTGATTTCCAATTGATTTAGTTTCACTTGATAACTTCGTATATTGCGTCAGTTGTTTGTGAGCGTTTTGGTAAGCAAGCTGTACAGCCTCATATTGTGCAGTTGCATCCAATTGATCTTGTAGAAGTGATTTAAGTTTAGCTTCCTCTCTTTCTACATTCTCAAGTGCTAAACGATGCTCTTCAACTGCATTGTCATAAGCTTCTTTTGCTTTCTTCAAATATGTATCGGCATTTTCAAGACGATCCAAAAGTATTTCTAAAGCAACTAAGTGAGTCTTTAATTTAGAAATTTCATCCTTAATTTGACTTTCTTTAGCTTTTAACTCTTCAACTTTATTCTGACGGTTTCTGAGTTCTGCTTCATCCGTAGCTTTTTCAGCTTTCAGATCTGAAAGAACTTTAAGTTCTTTATCCAATTCTGCACGCGCATCTGCTAAAACTTTTTGTTTTGTTTGAATATCTGCATTTAGATTTTCAACCGCTGATTGTGCTTTTGCATAACGAGTCTTGGCAGTAATCAATTGTCGAGAAGCCTCATCTAAATTCTTTTGTGCAAGAGGTGTCTTATCTGAGATTGAGTTTAATCTTGCAATCGTTTGACGTGTAGTATTTAAGGCTGCCAAATGTTTTTCATGAATTTTAGTTACTTCATCTAAATTGTTTCTTGCAGTCTTATCTGTTGCTTTTGCTTTCTCAAGCTCCTCTTTTGCATTTTCTAATGCTTTTTGCTTAACTTGAAGGTCTGCATTTAAGTTATCCAGAGCAGTTTGAGCTTTGATATATCTTGTTTCAGCTTCTTCTTTTTGTTGTTTCGCATTGTCGTATTTCTTCTGTGCACCTGGAGTTTGATCAGGAACTGACATCAATTCAGCTACTAGTTTTTGAGTTTGTTTCAGATTTTGATTTGCATTTTGATTTTCTACTTTTGCTTTTTCAAGATCAGATTTAGCTTTTACTTCTGCTGTTGTAGCCTGGTCTAAATTATCTTTTGCATTTGCTAAAGCTTGACGCTTGCTTTGAATATCAGCATTTAATTGATCGAGTGCTTCTTGAGCCTTATTAAATTGGATTTGTGCTTCATTATAATTTTGTGTAGCGATTTCCAATTTAGTAGTAGCTGCAGGTGTTTGGTCAGGAGTAGCTTTCCAAGCATCTAATTTTGCTGTCGTTTCTTTGAGAGCTTTTGTACTTGAATCATTTTCAGATTTAGCTTTTTTCAAACGATTCTGTGCAGAATCATTTGTTGTATTTGCTGCAGTCTGTTGGGCTTTAGCAGCTGTTAATTCATCTTCCATTTTTGAAGTATCAAATGGAGTAGCTAGAGGTTTGGCAATCCCTTTATCATAATAGTCGTCAACAGTTACGAAATGATATTCACCAGTTTGTTCATCTTTAACATATTCAAGATGTGCATCTTGACCTTTGAATTCAATAAAGTGCATACGTCCAACACCGCTTGGTGTGAAACTATTTGCAGCTCCAATTGCCCGAATATTTGTAGGAGCTTTCTGCCCAATCATGAGTTTCATGTGTCCAAAATAAGCATGAACATCATTTGTCATAAAACTAATTACAGCATCATATACCTCGCGATACAATTGAGACATTGTGGCTTTACGAGTTTCTTTAGCTTCTGAATAATACGCACCATAGCCCAGCAAAGTATTATCAAAACTCATGTTTTCCCCAGTCCATACGATGGAATCTAATCCATCTTTCGCTAGAGCAGTATCGCTGTGACTTGTGCTATATGGTTTATTTTCTTCAGCATAGGCTTTGGCAATGTTTTTGACACCCTGAACAGATTCATCAGTGACAATATAATGGTGACTACCCCAAACTTGATCTTGAAGATTATTTGCAAGAAGTGCATAATATTGGCTCAAAGCTTCAATTTGTTTGTCAGTTAAATTGTCTAAATCTACGACTGAATCATCGATCGGCAAAACAATATCCTTGTTTGACCATTCCTTTATGAATATATTTTGGTGTTCAGGGGAATATTCTGTTAATGCAGTTCCAAAATCATACTTACTATCTTTGAACCATTTTTGAATAACGTCGTTTAAGGCATTTTTATTTGCATCTGTGTCATCGGCTAGATAAGCCTTGTATGCATCAATGACATCCTGTGGCAATTGAGGAATAGTGAGATTTTTAATTGCTGCAATTTGTTTATTGAGCGTTTCAACTGCTTGATCAGCCTTCTCTTTATTCTCTTTTGCTTCCTGAGCTGCTGATGTAGCACTCGCTAGCTCATTTGAAGTTTCATTTACTTTTGCCTCTTCTTGGCTTTTCTTAGTAGTTAAAGCTGAAATTTCCGAAGCTTTCGTAGCATCATTTTCTTTAGCTTTTTTGAGCTCTTCTTCTGCACTAATCTTACTATTTTGTTTATTTGCTAAATCATTTGCTTTGCTATCACGATTTGCGATTGTTTGGGTAAGTTGTGATTCAGAAGCATCAAGATTACTTTGAGCAGAAACCTTATTTTCTTGAGCTTTCTTTAGATTCTCATGTGCTTGTTTTAGTTTTTCCTCAACAGATGACAAGTTTGCTGCTGTTTCTTGGCTTTTCTTTATTTGATCCGCTTCAACAGACTTTGCATTTTTTAGTGCGGTCGCTTTTTTATTATCTGCTTCTTTAGCACGATCGAGTTCCTGTTTGGCTGTATTTTCAGTTGCTGTTTTAGCATCTAAATGTTCCTTAGCAGCATCACGTTCTGCTACAATTTCTTCAACGCCAGTACCATCTAATACTTTCTGGGCAGTTTCTTTCTCTTTTTGAGCCTTCACTAATGCTTTTGCTGCTTCCTCTGCAACCTTTTTAGTATCTGCTAATTGTTTAGCAGAAACTTGGCTAGCACTAAGTTGCGTTTTTTCATCAGCAGAAGCTTTACTGAGTTCTTCAGCCTTATTTTTATCTTCGTTAATGGCATTTTCCAAAGCCTTTTTCGCTGCTGATTCTGCTGATTCTTTTTCAGCTACATCACTCTTTGCTTTTTCTCTTTCAGCAATGATTTCCGATGCTCCAGTACCATCAAGATTTTTTTGTGCAGCTGCTACTACTTCCTCAGCTGTCGAAACTTTCTTTTCTTGCTCTGAGATTTTATCTTGATCTTTTTTAATAACATCTGATTGCTGATTTCGTTCTTTCTCAGCTTCTAGAACTTTATCAGATGCATCTTTTTCTGATGTTTCCTTTTTCTCAATATCAGCTTTTACTTCTAATATTTCATTCTTCGTTTTTTCAATTTTTTCAGGCGTAGCTGATTCTTTATTTGCCTCAGCATTCTTTAAGTCGACATTTGCCTCTGTTACTTTTGTTGCAGCAGTTGCTTCCGAAGACTTAGCGTTTTCTAATGCACTTTTTTGATTTGAAACCGATTGATCCGTTTCTTCCTTGATTATTCTTGCTTCTTCTACAACTTCAGAAGTTGGCGTTTTCGTTACGGTTGCAACCCCATTATTAACAAATACTCCGTCTACTTGTTTTATATTTGTAGATGAAGGAGTCGTCGATTCAACACTTAATGTTGACTCATTTGGCTGAGTTGCAGTTACTTCATCCGCTTGTACAACAGAAATTCCCGCAAAAGCTGTAGCAATTGATACAGCGGATACAGTTGCTTTGATCGTTTTCTTTTTCATAATTCCCACCTTTATGATAGATTATTGAGCAAATTATCACTATATAATTATAAACACCCGAATTATACTATATTTTAGCAACTTTGTAAAGTTGTATACAACCTTTTGAGAACTAGAACCTAACCTTATAAGGCTGTAAAATAGTCTTAAGAGGTGAGCAATGTCAGAATTACAAAAGTATATAAGCAAACGAATACGGATTCTGCGGACCCAGTCAGGAATGACTCAGGAACAATTAGAAGAAAAAGCAGATCTTGGTACCAATTACGCGTATAAGTTAGAAAATTTAGAGCCCAATATTAAAATTAGTACGCTTGAGAAAATTATAGAAGCGTTAAATGTTGATCTACAAACTTTTTTTGATTTAACACTTAAAGAAGAAAGTACTGACTTAGCACAGCTTATTGACACTATCAAATCTTTACCAGAGTATAAACAAAATAAAGTCATTTCAGCTATTAACACAATTATTAACGAGACAAAATAAAAAGAGTGGAAAAGGATAAGTATAAAAACGATTCCTTTCCCACTTTTTTTGTGCATAAAAACATTGCTATTAGCTATTAGAACATGCGATTCTTGGGTAACCAAATGTCATATCGAGGTTATCTTTCTCGTAATTCTTGATCAATTCCCAGAAATCTGCAACTGATAACGCTGAAACTGATTCATGCCAATTGAATTTAAAAAACAAATCTAAGAGAAATTTAATTACTTGATGAACTTTGGCTGTCTGTTCTACAGTATCAAATGTAATCAAAATTTTCTCACACAATGGATCAATTAATTCAATTTCAATACTATCATTTACAAAATTGAATGACACTTCTTGATCTTGATCATTCAAGATTGAAATATACTGATCGTCATCAAATGTTGAATAAAACATTCTAATATTAACTTCTTCATTGTGATTAATTAACTCTGTAAGATATTGTTTGGTTACAAGAATCACATGTTTTTTGTAATTTTTCATTAACTTTACCTCCGAAAATTTTTTAAAAAAGTTTTTTCATCTATGAATTTTCACGGTGGCCTCACTCTCTTTAATATTATTATTAAATGATTTAGCTTGAGCATCTGCTACCTCCTTTTTTAGGAATAAAAAAAGACAGTTCATCACTGCCTTTTTTTATCTTCATTATTATTATGCCATTTTTTTGTAAAAGTAAAGATAGAATTTTTCAAAAAAGGTACTGACTCCAAAAGTTTAATTTTTACCGCCTAGTTTTTGGGTTGCAGTTCATAATCTGATGGAGGTTTTACAATATTTTTTTATCTATCAAGAATAACTTTATATTTCCTCTGTGTCTTCGGAACCACACCAACGACATTTTTGAAAATTATCTGTTTCATCAACATCATAGCTATAGTATCCTAAGCAATCATTACAGTAACGATCAATTTCCATATTATTATCCTCCGTATGTAATTTTAGATTTATATTTAACTAATGTCGGTTATAGAATAAATAACATCTTTGCGTTCAACAACAACATTACAATCTACTCTCTCTTTTCTTAGTTTATCCAATAACTTTTGATTTGGATTTATAGCCGTAGGATGCCCAGTCATTTGAAGCATTGTAAAGTCACCTGTTGTATCTCCATAAGAATAAGAATTCTCTAAATCAAAAGGTAACCCTTCTAAAATTTTCTTCTTAGACTCTGAATCCCACATAGGAACTACTTCACCACTATACTTATTTCCATCATTTAAGTATTGGGATGCAAACCATAAATCAGCACCCAATTTCTCCGCCATTTTTTCTACTAGAAAATCGGGAGAACCAGAAATAAAAATAATCTTATGTCCTTGTTTTTTATGCCATTTAATACGATCGCGAGTAAAACGATAGAGTTTTTTACTTTCTTTTTCAATCACTTTTTTGGCTACAAACTCAACATCAAGAATTTCTTTATTTGAGATATATTTTGTATACAGTTTAGATGCTGTATACAAATAATCATCATAATCTAGTTCTCGATTTTGCCAAGCATTTTTATGAGGTTTCAATTCCATCTCTACTGATATCGGAAAAACATCATAAGCGATACACTTCTCCATATGATGAAGAAGAAGGGAGTCTCTAAAAATCGTCCCATCAATATCAAAAATTGCAACAATCTCTTGATTCATTTATTCTCCTAAACTTCTTAAATTCATATAAATTTTAGTTATTTGATTGTACTTTTACATTTTCTTTCAACAACTGAAAATCTACAAATTCTCCTAATCTACAATAATCACAATCGTCTTTACCACAACCAGCAGTGAAATCAGCTACATTTACTTTATCCCAGAATTCATGAATTTGAGCGAAAACTAAATCTAGATCCTGTTTTGTAACTTTTACAGTATGGGTTGAGTAGCCTTCCTTTGCGCCATCATCATCTAGAAAAATATACTGAGTTTCAATTTTCTTACCTGTAGTTTCTATTTCTGAAGAATTTTCTAATAAAAGATTATAGAATACTGCTTGACGCCAATAATCATGTCCAACTGCTAGTTCTTCAACACCTCTCTGAGCAGAACCCGTCTTATAATCTACTACTCGAATAAGATCATTGTCAAATTCTAACTTATCTATAATCCCATTGATTAAGTATTTATCCCCCAATTTAACACGAAGTTCTTTCTCTAAGTAAACATGCTCCCCTTTTAAGCTGCTCGGAATATAATGTTCAAAAAGATTAGTCAGTAAGCGATGACCATATTCTTTTAATTCTTCTACGGACATTGTATCGATGATTTCCTCTTGATGAAGGCTCAATGAATTATCGTAATATTTAATTGCTTCCTCTAATTGTAAATCTTCTTTATAAATTCGTTCCATAGTTTCATGAATTACAGTACCAAACACGGGACCAGTTGGGGCATGTTTAGCTGTTACTTTTGCAGAATTTTCTTTTGATCCTGCTGATAATCCAGCTGGTTGAGATAACTGTAAAATATCATCAAAATAGATACTCTTCGGACAGTCTAAGAAATGATTTAACTTGCTAACACTTAAACTCTTATAGTTGGATCGAACTTGTTGATAGGTCGCAACCTCTAAGGCTTTGGTATTATCAAATTTAGGAGCTACGTTTGCTAATGCTTTGAGGCAGTAGTCGCAAGCAAAATTCTCTCCATCTTTTTTCACCAATCCACAGCCACAATTGAAATCGCCTTGTTTTAACCTCATAACAGTATCTTTAATTTGACTGAGTACTATATCTACTTCCTTTTGAGTAATTCGTATATCATTAGTTTCAGAGAAGCCATCCTCATTAGTTGAATCCTCAACAAAAACATATTTAACCAGTATTTCTTTGTCAGAAATATCGATACCGGCATTTGTGAGGAGGACATAATAGAATACAGCCTGGCGCCAGTAATCCCCACCAAGAGGTTCTTTTTCACCCGGTTGCACTAATTTATCTACAGCATTTTTGGCTTTTCCTGTTTTGTAGTCAATTAATCGTATAACACCTTCTTCGCACTCAATTTTATCAATTTTTCCATTTAACTCAATATCAGATACTTCTGATAGATCAACTTTGGTGTTCGAAATATCACCTAGCTTGATTCCTTTAATATGCTGCTCGACTGCAATTACACCATCTTTGAGATAGCCATCTTTCTTATAGAGATTTTCAATAATATTTCTTCCTCTAGCATAAGCATCCTTCTTTATTCTATCTGAAGATAATTGATAAGATTTTTCATCAAAGATTGTCTCAAATAATTCTAAAGATTCTTCTAAAGAAAGAACTGTTTTTACTGTTAGTTCTGAACTTTGCGAATCATCTATAGAAATATATATTTTTTCTAATAATTCGTGAATGATGCTACCAAATACCATAGCTTCGTTTGTTTCAGATGGTAATTTTAATCCCTTATTGAAATAAAAACTCAAAGGACATTTAAGAAAAGCATTTAATGTACTAACACTTAAACTTAATTCACATAAAATTTCACTTAGAATATCGTCAGAAAACTTTGGTATTACTATTTCGTCTATAGACTGACATTCCTCGAAAGATTCTGTCACTTCCACTGGATCAATACAATTCTCAAATTCATTAATAAAGTGGGTTTTAGCCGAATCATCAGAATAGGAGAGATGGAGAACCTTCTTTGCTCGAGTCATTGCAACATAAAATAGGCGACGATTCTCCTCTTCTTTTAGTTGAGATTCATTCTCAACTTTTCCATTTAAACTTGGTGGATAAGAGAATCTACCCGAATTATTTTCACCTCCTGGCCATTTTCCACCTTTATTTCCATCATTACATTTCATCATAAATACATGTTCAAACTCTAGACCTTTAGAACCATGGGCCGTCATTAATTGAACACAGTTACTTGGAGAACCCGAAATTTCTTCAATTGGTAGACTAATCTTCATTTCTTGTAAGGACGATAATTGATTCAAAAATCCTTTTACAGTCAATTTAGGGTGGAGCAGACATTCTGTTGACATTAACTTATAAAGTTCATTTAGAACTGAAACCAAATGATATTTTTCTTTTGATTTCATAATATATTCGTCAATTCCTAGAGTTTTCAATATATCACCTAGGACATACATAGGAGATAAGTAATTCTCTGATCTACTAACTTTCTTTCGAATCATTTCTAGTTTTTTATCAATTTCTGCTATGGAAGGAATAGAAATTTTTTCATCCTTCCTGAGATTCCGTATTTTTGCGATTACTGAGAGTTCCACCTCAAAAAAATCAAAATATACGATATTGCGAAGTGCTCTGATATCTCTTGATGGTTGACAAAGATATTTTAAAATAGCTACTATTTTTTTGAAGATAGGTTCTTTGAATAAATCCTGATTTTCTTTCATTTGAACGAAAATACCATTATCACGAAGAATCTTCGCAAACTCTTCTCCATAGGAATTTCTTCCATAGATGACTCCAATTTCCTGAGGAGATACACCCAACTGAATCAACTCTTTAATCTCACTCAGTACACCAAACATTTCATCTTTTGCATTTGGATACGATTTCAAGATTGGCAATTGATAATCATAATCTTTATTATCGCCAGCTGCAACAAGAACTTTTTCTACTCTTGGATTATGACTGATTAGTTGTCTTGAAGCATCAATAATAGCCTGAGAAGAACGATAATTCTCCTCAAGAACTATTTTCGTAGGTCGATACTTTTTATTAAAATCTCGAATATTATTTGCACTTACTCCTTGAAAACGATAAATACTTTGATCATCGTCTCCAACAACAAAAATATTTGGATTCTTTTTCCCTTTTACTAACAAATCTACGAGTTCATTCTGAACAACTGAAGTATCCTGAAATTCATCTACAAACAAATATTTTATATCATCAGAGACATTTCTTTGGAAAGTATCTTCTTCCTTCAACTTTTCAATGGTCCATAGAATCATATCATCAAAGTCAAAATAATTATGGTCACTAATGTCATTGCTGTATTTTTCAATAATTTCAACTCCAGCAAGTAACTTTTTCATGTTTTCTTGTAATTTTTTTAATGGTTCTTCTTTATAATCTCCAGCTTTCTTATCTTTATACTTTCTAGCATACTTGAATTTACTATACAACTCATCTCCAGGTATAGATAAATCAATCATTTTAAAGTATTCATCTATCTCTTTTTCGAAGTCATCCTTATTTAGATTCTCACGTTTCATTTTTGTAAAAAGGTCTAATAGTTGCTCTTTAAAAGAATAACGTTCTCCAGAGTTTTTATAAAAAGGACTCTCTTCCGTAACATGCTCATCTATAATATCTTTGAGAATTTCATACTTAGCTGCAGTAGTAATTACTTTAGGCTCTTCACCAAATAAATCAGAGTTTTCTAGTATCAATTCGCTACAAAAAGAGTGGATAGTCGATACTCTAACGTTACGTCCTTCTTCCCCAATCAATCCTTCCAAACGATCCAACATTTCAGATGCACCTGCCTCTGTATATGTTAAACAGACAATCTCTTCTGGATTTGTATGATAATTTGTTAAAATATTGGCAACTCGACGAGAAAGAATCTGAGTTTTACCTGTACCAGGGCCAGCAATAACCATCACAGGCCCTTCTACAGTATCAACTGCTCTTTTTTGTTGTGAATTCAACTTTTGATATTCTTGTTCATATATATCCTTAAAATTCTTCATTACCATTTTCTTCTCCTTACTTACTAATCATCGCTTTTAAAATAATTATAACATAGTAATAAATCTATTTGTATTCGTTTACAAATAGAAAGACTATTGCATTTTAAAATCACTTCTCCTTGTTTCAATGACTCTTATTGCAGATTTTATAGCATGAAATTCATCAATCAAGTTTCCAATAAGATTGTAATTTTGCCTAGTCAGTCTTCCAGACATTACTTTTTGAGAGATTTCTTGGAATTTATACAAATGACTCTCTACACTTAGCAACATTTCCTTTGCATCCTTTAGGTAATACTTTCTTGCTAAATTTCCAACTTCTTCCTTAAATGAGTCAACATTATACTCATGAATGGTAACCTTATTTCCCTCCATAATGATATCATTTGCTTCATAACAAGTAATAAATTTTTGTTCAATTGTATTACATACAAAGATGACACCATAATCTGAAATGTACTTTTTAGCTTCTGGTTGTTGTTCAACGGACGAATCATAAACTGTTAAACTGCCAATTTGTCGCCCCACCCATTTAGGAAGTAAATCCGTACTCACCTGGAATCGTTCCTGAGCTCTTTGAACAAAATGCTCCGTCCATGTATACTGTGGTGCATAAGAAAGTCCCATACTCATTCTCCTTCCATTTATTATTGACTTAAAACTTCAAAAACTAATTCAACCCCATCAGAATCTATAATCACCTTATCTCCCTTATTAAGACGATTATTGATAATTAACTCTGACAAAGGAGTTTCAATCAGTTTAGTAATACCTCTCCGAATTGGTCTAGCACCATTCTCAGGATCGTAGGTTCTTGTAGCAAGCAATTCTACTGCTTTTTCTGTACACTCAAGTTCATATCCACTTTCCTTAATCATCTCTACTTCTTTTTCAAGTAACAATCTTGTAATTCGAAGAATTGTTGATTCCGAAAAAGGTTTAAAGGTCACAATTTCATCAATACGATTTAAAAGTTCTGGACGGAAAAAATTATGGACTGCTTCCATCGTTTGTTCCCGAATAATCTGTTCACAAATTTCATTCGTTTCAACCATTGTGAATCCAACTCGTTTATCCTTTTTAATTGCATTTAAACCTAAGTTAGAGGTTAAAATAATGATCGTATTTGTAAAATCAACTTTTTGTCCCATACCGTCCGTTAGAATACCGTCATCAAAAACTTGTAACATCAAATCATAGACTTTAGGATGAGCTTTTTCAATTTCATCAAGTAGCACAACTGATTTTGGATTACTTTTAACAGCATTTGTTAAAATTCCACCTTTACCAAATCCTACATAACCTGGGGGAGCGCCTATTAATTTTGATACTTCGTGTTCTTGTTGATATTCTGACATGTCTAGTCGAATGAGGTCATCTACAGATCCGGTTAATTCCTCAGACAAGACTTTTGCTGTTTCTGTCTTACCAACACCGCTAGTACCTAGGAATAAAAAGACTCCAATTGGTCGTTTAGGATTTCTAAACCCTGTTTTAGAACGAATGACAGCTTCCGCTATAGAATTTGTAGCATCTGATTGCTCAATAACTTTCTCAGCCAAAATATTTTTTAAATTAGAAAGACGGAGCAACTCTTGGTTATCTGCGTCTTTTCCAACCTTCATATCTTGATTTTTGACCTTAAGATTAGTTTTATGTTCCACAGCATTTTTTATATCATCTTTTGTAATTTTAAGATCATAGTGAGTAGAAGTTAAATTATTACGTGCTCCCTGGAATTCAGTTAGTTTAAGATTAAGTTTTCTTCGTATTTCTTCAACAGCCACCTCGTTGTATTCAATTCCTTGTGCAATTTCCAACTCTTTCTTTAATTCGTCGACTTCATTTTGGTAGTCTCTAATTAGAGTGACTTCTTGATTCGCTTCAATACGAACCAGGGCTCCAGCGTTATCGATGATTGTAAATGCAGAATCTGGAAGTTTTTCCCTTTTGAGATACTTTTTAGCTAATTTAACTGCTAACTCAATTGTGTCATTCTCAAAATTTGCATGATGAAAATTTTCATATGCTGGTGCTACCGTCTCAACAATTTTAATCGTATCTTCGATACTTGGTTCCTCTACAATTACTTTTTCAAACCGTCGTACGAAAGCTGTATCACCTGAAACATATGCACTCCATTCCATAGGGGTTGTTGCTCCAATAATTCGGAAATCACCACGTGCCATTAAAGGTTTTAACAAATCTGTTAGGTGTTTTGCTCTTCCTAGCATATGAACTTCATCAATAAATAAGATAACGTCTTTTTCCCGTTTCATCTCTTCTATGAATCTTTTAATACACTCGCTTGAAAATACTCCAAATGTTGCACTTAAGTCATTTAAACTAAACTGAAGTATTTTCTTACCCTTTAGAGACAAAACTTCATCTCTAGCAATACGCATCGCAATTCCATCAACAATTGCAGACTTTCCTACACCACCATCACCTAATAAAACAACATTATTTTTATCTCTACGTGTGAGAGCAATCTCTACCTTTCGAATTTCATCATCACGTCCAACAACCTCCATTAGCTCCCCATTTCGGGCTTTTAAAGTTATATCTGTTGCAATATCATTTAATATAGAATAGTCTGGATTTGATAATTTTGAGGAGATATGCGCTGCTCTTCTTTCTTTACTAGCTCTCTCTCTTTCAGCCTTCCCATCAGATAAATCTCGAAATCTAAACCACGAATTCGTAAAGACATCTAATAGGCCATCTTCAGAATAACTACTTCTACCAGTCGACAAATATTGTTTGTAAATCAGTTGATGCGCATTAGTTTCCTGCTCTTGAGAAATTCCTGATAAAAGCCAATAAGAATCGATTACACCATCAGGAGAATTCTGTAAACGCATCTCTTCAGCAAAATCAAAAATCAACTTCAAATATTCAGAAATCGGAAATTCATCGCACTCAGAAAGATAATACGTAGAAGAAGGCTCTTGAATAATTTCTACAGGTGATGAAGTAATCCATTCATGCATCATTCTCCTTTTAGAAAAATCTTTTAACTCATCGGTTTCAAGAGTACAACGTTGTTCACTTCCAATAAATTTTCCTTTAGAATACTCTTTTAACAACTTACTTTTTGTCAAAGAGTAATATCCTAAAGCATAACCCATCCCCGTATCGCAAATGTCTAATATACAAAATAGAATATCCTGTGTTTCGATCACCTTATAGTCTTTTTTAATAATCCGATGATTTAATTGTTCCAACGCAAGTTTTAATTGCCTACTGACTTTGTATTTAACAATATTTTTTTCTAGCATGAACTTTCTCCTTTTACAATTTTATTAAGCACCTTTTTGGCATCTTCGTTCAAATACAATACCTCTGAATATTCATCAAATCCAGAGGACCAAGCAAGGAATTTACCTTCTACCAATTTTTTTAGATCTGATAAAGATAATGAGATAATTTGTCCACCGTAAAAGTTACGGTGATAATCTGACACTTCTTTAAAACTCTCTAACCATTTAATTTCGAAATCCTCTTCAATTCTTTTGCTACCCATCTCTTAACCTCCTTTATAATTCGTAACTTAATTATAAAAAAAGACATGGACAAAATATGTCCATGTCTTTTTATTTTTTATAATTTTTTAACATTTTTTCTAGGGAATTTTGTATACTATCAGCTAAACTTTGAGGATATAATACTGTGATTTCATCTTCTTGTCCCAAAATCCATCTCTTAAGTCCTGGTGTATCCTGAGTTTCAATTTGAACGATCATATCTCCCTTATCACATGAAATAATTTCGTGATTTGGAAATTGATCAAAGACAATTTCCGGGATCCCTGTATAACGTAATTTTACATTAATTATGTCTCCCTCGAAAGCGTCCACCTTTTGATTTCGTACATCCCCATCACGATACTTCCGTCCATAAGAAATCTCTGGTTTCTTTACATGTGATTCACTAAGTCTCTCAATTCTATCAACTCGAAACGTTGTATAATTCTCGTGTTTCAAATGGTAGGCAACCAGATAAAAATAGTGGGCATCATAATAGATAGAAACAGGAAAAATAATATGGCTTTTGGCATCTTTTAAAGGGGCTTTATATTCTATTTCGAGCATTCGTTCCCTACGAATAGCTTCCGATAATTTCCAAATCGTGTCAATTCTGTCCCTATCATTAGTCAGTGACTTATAGTTAAAACGCTCACTGCTAATAATGGAAATTACCTCTTTTTTTTCTTCAATTGAGAGTAAAGCTAGAAGGCCTTCGAGTAATGAATTAAGTTCTGATTTGTTTAGTGCACGATTCTCCAAAAGGATTTTTGAGATTACTAAAATATCCTTTTTATTAAAGATTGTTTTGCCAATCAAACGGTAAGTATTATCTAAAGAATCGAATACAATCTCTAAACCTAAATGAGATTTTTCTTCGAGTGTTCCTTTCAATCTACTTATATCTCTTTGAATTGATTTGGGATCAACACCAAACTCTGTAGATAATCTTGCTTTTGACAGTCTTTCACCTGCTTGTAAACGAAGAAAAATTGTTAGTAGTCGCTCTTGAGAGTTCATCATTAGTCACCATTTAATTAGTTTTCCACTTTAGTAAGCAACGATTTAATACTATCAAAGTCTTTCTTTTTGGTTTCCTTTAACTCATCAGAAATTCTTTTAAGATTAGGAACTGAGATTACATTACCATCTGTTATTCCCCCTCCTTGTCGTCCTGTTTGACAATAAAAGAAACCTTTTTCTAGCAAACTTAGAACTAACTCGTTATCAAAACTTTGATTTTTTTCTTTTACTTCTTCAAATATTCTTTTAAACAAGTTTTCCCATGCCGTCTCATACTTACGAAGAATAAATACGGGGTTTTGCTCCTTCTCATTTTCTTTTTTATTTATTAGATATATATATACTCGTCTTAATATGATATAGATTCCTAATCGCGATAAATCTGAATAATTAATAAACTTGTCACCAATTTCTCCTGATTTTAATGATGGATTAGATGCAGAAAAAGGATAGATTTCCAAATTACAGAATTGTTTACTAAACGTTTCAACTTGCTCTCTCTTTCCCTCTAACTCCTTAATATTTGGCACTCTATTGTCCTGTATTAGTTGGTAATAGAAGTTTTTTAAAAAATAAAACTCAATTAAATCTTTGCTACTCTTCTGAAAACTATATTTTTTTTCAAAATCTTCTTTGTTAAAGATGTTAAACATATGATTGAAATCACTTTCTAGCGCACTCTCCTCACTAAAAATAACTTTTTTTACAAATTTTTCAAACTTAAAATCAATCTTTTCTAATTTATATCTATGCTCTAATTTATATCGTTCCTTTATAATCTCCTCAACGCTTTCATTTCTATTATTTTCCTCCCTATTATCAGCTGTTTTTTTATAATAATCTTTTAGAAATAGCGCAGATTCTTTTTTCTTTCCCCATAAACTATCACTGACATAACCTCTTGGATTTTCCATACAATGAAAAATTATAGCTTTGTCAATATCTCCATGACAATGTTCTGGTATTTGATACCTCATATTCGTAAATTTATTTTTATTTTCTTTTATTTCTTTTTTTAACTTATCATCTTCAAATTCTTTCCATCTCTCATCAGCATCTAAAATATCTAACCAAGAAAAATCTTCAGTAGATTGATCATTATTCACAATATCTACAAATTTTTGAATTAGCTCTTGACCTTTCTCTTGATGCCAAGGACTAAACCTTTTTAAAAAACGCTCTTTATTTTCTATGTCTTCTATATCGAAACCCTTTGTATCAGGGCTCTTGACTATTGCCGCAAAAAATATCTCTAAATTTCTTTCTAAAATATCTCTTTCTTCTTTTGTTAATTTTTCTTCTACTTTTATTTGCTTATCCATAATATAATTCTCCTATGTTTGATTTTGATATTATTTTATTTAATAATTATATTTTAACACATTTAGTGGACAAATTATGTCCACACTTAAGAATTTTATAAAAGAAAATATCAGAAAAGCAATTTGTTATATTATACATCACCTAAACGAACTTTTGAATCTACAAGATGAAAACATAGAATGCATGGATTATACCATCTTAAATTTAATATTGAATATCTAGAATATGTTATGAAAAAAACTATCCACCTATGGATGTACTGACCCCAAAAGTTTAATTTTTACTGTCTATATTTTGGGTTGCCGTTCAAAACGAGTGGGTTTTTCTTTTTTTTATTTTTATAAAAAAATGGCATACTATTATTGTAAATTAAATTGAGTAAGTAGAGCCATTAGTCATATGGTGAGAAAGTTTGTTACTGGGCACGGTTAACGTACTTATTTCTCATATGCTAGTCATTGCAAAGGAAAAAACTAAGAAAAAAAGAAAGAAAATCTAAATGGTTATTCTCTACTGAATAACATGAAGTAAAGAATAACCATTTAGTAGATAAAAAAGTAAAGAAAAAACGTGTTTAAGGTAAAATAAAAAAGGTAAAAAAGAAAGTAAAAACTAAAAAAATAACTAGTTTAGCAAAGTAAATAAATAATGTAATTAAAAAAAGTAAAATAGAAAAGTTTTATAAGCTCGAACAAGCAATGACATCTTTATGATCCTTCCAAACATAGACCACGGTGAGTACTGAAAATCTATCGCAAACATTAAACTTCAAGAGTTAGCCTCGATGGGAAGTATCAAAAGCATACCCAGCTTTTAAAAAAAGGGTGGGAGGCAGTTTACCAATAATATGTACTATTTTAGATAGAAAGGAATGTATAATGCCAAGAAAAAGAAATTCCCTCAAGCACGATTTATTTATTGCAGCTTCAAAAAATATCACAAACAATCGAACGAGGACAAGCTATAAAAGAGCAATTACTCGCTTCACAAAGTGGGCTAAAGAACACAACATTAGGAAAAAATCAGATATTACTGAAGAAGCGATTCAACTATATCAACTAGATCTAAATGATGATCCAAAACAATACTCTGTTGCTACAATTCATACTTATTTAGCACCTATCTGCAAAGCAGTTGATATCAATATGAATAGAATTAGAAAAGACAAGCGTTCCAGTGACAAAATTATCAGAGGACGTGTAAAATCAAAAAACTCACAAGGTAAACATCAAGAAACAGACTCTCGCTTCTCTCGGCTGGTTAATTTTCAGAGGGCAGTTGGGATTCGTAGATCCGAATTAAAAAAATTAAAAGGAAAAGATATTCGAAAAGATAATAATGGAAATTACTATGTTTTAGTTCAGCGTGGGAAGGGAGGAAAATTTCAACCTCAACTTATTCTTCCTCAAGATGTTCCAGTAGTCCTCGATACTTTTAAAAATAAACAAGAGGATGATTATATCTTTACAGATGTGGAAATGAATAATTTAATCAATCTACATGGGATGCGAGCTCAACATGCAAGAGAGTGTTATTACTTCTACTTGAAGAAACTCCAAGATAATCCAAATTTCAAGGTGAATTTAAAAAATTTTTTAATAGAACGTTGGGAGGTTGGTCACCAAAATTTAAGGGATAAATCATTAAAGAAATTTGAGAAACAAAAGAAAAACTTCATTAATGAACTAAGAGATGAACCTTATAAAATTCGTGGATCAAACTATAAAAAAGCCTTAAATTCAGCCCTGCCTACAAAATATAATCGTTTAGCCTTGATGGCTGTCTCGGTCTTCCATCTTTCCCACTGGCGTCTATCCGTTACAGTGACCAACTATATTCTTTAAAGTATTTCATTTTCGACTAAAAAATGAAGAAAAAAAACGGAAAAAAACAGTTTTTCGACGTTTTTATGGCATACTCAAAATATAGACTGTTGTATAGCTAACAGTTTTAACACATTTTTCAGACATAATATAAATTTAAAGGAGTAAAAGAATGTCAATTAAAAATCTTTTGCAAAGAGAATTCAAAGGCTCAAATTTTGAAATTCGTGAAAAACTAATAACAGATCCCTACTTTACTAGTTTTTTAGATTACGTGAGTTTACCTGAATCAATCTCAAAATTAATTGAAGAAGGTTATGCTGATAAAAGAAATCAATTAGATGAATACATTGATTTTGCACTTCATCATAATTTAATTACTAAGCAAAATAATATGATTCAAGCTACCGATCTTGGTTTAGCATGGGTCTGGTGGGCTTATGCACCAGTTGAAGGTGATGATTGGATTTAGGTTAAAATAGCACTATATTTTCTGCATAAGGAAAACTAACAAAGGAATTATATAGTCTATTTTGTTGTAGAAAAAAATCCCCGCCAAGATCTAACTTGGCGGGGATTTGGTGGGGAATAACACCCCTATTTAAGATTTAAATCACCTTAAGCAATTCTCAACCTTAATATACTAGGCTTTCGCATTCAAATTGCGTTACTCGATTATTTAAGAGTAATTTGAGCGTGATACCCAAAACTCCAAGTATAAAGCTAAATTCTAATTATTTTATTTTTGTGGGGGTGTATATGGGGGTGTTGCTCCTACACCCTCTTGTTTCAGAAGTAGAGTAATTTCATTACCTAGGGTTGTATTGTTAGCATTATAGTAATGACTATATGTGTTTAGAGTTGTTGCTTTATCAATTCTTCCAGAACGCTGAGATACTTCTAAAACATCTTTTTTTAGAACATTAATCATAAAGGAATCGTGAGAATGACGCAATCCTTTACCTGTTATTTCTGGAACACCAGCTAACTTCGCATGACGTTTCAACATTCTTGTCAAAGTGCTTTTTACCATTGGTTCACCAAACTTGGATAGAATATAATCTTGATCAGAATTAGAAACCTGAATTGAGCGCCAACGTTCAAGCACTTTTATTGTTTCATCATCTAAATCTATATATCTTATTCCTGCTTCTGTCTTTGTCTGCTCTTTACGTTTATAGATGCCACCTTTTAAAGCCTCTAAAGTTGAGTGAACAAAGATACGTTTATTCTCTTTATCAAAATCAGACCAAAGTAAAGAAAAACCTTCACTAACACGAACGCCAGTCATATAGTATAACCAAGTGGTAGTAAAACGGTGAAGATCTTCATAATCAGTTAAATCAAAAGTAGAAATAACTTTCTTAAACTCTTCAAAAGTCCAGAATTTTGTATCTGGTCTTTTACCTTTTGGATTATCCAAACATTTACACGGAAAAGTTTTAATATATTCCATTCTCTCCGCATACCCTAAGCATTGCTTAAAACGTATCCAGACACATTTTGCATAATTCGCAGAATACTTATCAATAAGTTCTAAGCGAAACTTTTCACAGTCACGAGGTTTTATATCTCGTAATTTTAATTTTCCAAATCTATCAATAAATGTTTCAAATTGAGTGACTGCAGTTCTATACGTGCTATCCTGAACAGTTTGTTTGTAATAAGGTAAAAATACATCAAGCATATATTGTTCGAAGCTGAGATTATAATCGCTATAATCAAACTTATCGTAAAATTCAACTCTTGCCCGACACAACTCATCATATGCCTCTTTTTCGGTTGAAAAAGATTTTCCCCATATATTTCGATATCTTTTAAACCTTTGACGTTTGCCACTAGCTGATGTTTTGAATTCAGTTTGACAGTAAATCCTCCCTTTACTATCTCTAAAAACACCTTTATATTTTTTTGACATTGTTTTCAATTCCTTTCTTTAAGTAAATTGAAAACCGAGTAATTCTTCCACTATAAAACTAGGTGCAAGATCAAGTCTTTTGTTATCGAAAGGCGACCTTCTTAAGTTTATCATATTATTTGAAGAATTCATAGATTCATTAAATTGTTTTACAGCAATTAATTTTGCTTGTCTAATAATTTCTTTCGAAGCTGTTTTTGAAAAACCCAGCTTCATAATATCTTTGTGATTAACAGTTCTCATTATTATCTCCTATATCGTAAAATTCGGTAATATAACTTATTTCATCTCCTGTACTTATTGTATGGGTTGTTTTTTTAGAATATTTTGCTTCTAAATCAACATCTAGCCCATTAATAGTCATAACTTCTTTTTTAGTTGCCGTAAGTTCTATTGGTTTTTTAATTCCTCTGGAACACCTATAAATTCTCACTCCTTTTGGATATAAATATAGCCGTGCACCTTTGATATATTTTTTTGTATTTTGATTATCATTTATCTCTAGATTAGTTAAATATGCAACAACATAATTTCCTACCTTATCACTATTTTTAAGTCTTTTAGTTTTGGTGAAACCTTTTTTCCAGCACTCTTCAATAATCTTATTTGGAATATAAAGAGAGTTTCTTTTAGGTGATTTTATGAGAAGATGACAATGCCAACTCCCACTAGCTTGTGGCTCAATAACATTAATATATTCTAAATCTGGATACTGTTTTCTTAAATCCCTAATAAATAATTTAAAATCTCTATATACAATTGTGATTTCATTAGTATATTTAGCGTAAGTCAATGTTATCCAAAGTTCATTCTTATGTCCCCTAAAATTATGAGCAATAAGTCTCCTTAATTTTCTCATCGTTATACGAGTAGATTTGATATTATCACTTCGTGTAACTCCGCTCGTATCCATATCAAATATTTCTCCAGTATCTAAAACGACATATTTTCTATTCGGAAGTACTTTTATAGTTTGCTTGTGTAATCCATTCGAAGTTGTTAGTTCAAGTGTATTACCATATCTATAAGATTTAACGATACTTCCTGAATTTACTTTTGGATTATTTATTTTTTCTCCTCGCTTTCGTGATTGTTCTAATGTTTGACGTTTATCAAGTTAAAAGCAATAGAAGCAAGCTTCTATTGCTGGGCACATTTCTTAAAGTAAAGAAAAGGGACGTTCCACTTGCTCTAGCTCTCTGAGCTGAGCACCCTTATTCTTTACTTTCGAAAGTGCTCTATGAATAATATTTTTCTAATTGTTTTAGGAAGTCAAAATTTTTATCAAAAAACGGTGTTTCAAAATAATTTGGTTGACTCATTTTTCCATCAATTTGAACATATCCTCCTCCCTTAATTTCTATTGAATTATAATTCTTAAAATTTGAACCAAAAACCATTTTGTATCCATCTTCTGATAGATTTCCAAGTGCAACTCTACAACCTAACTGATCTCTAATAGCACCATCTAGAACACTGGTATCAGGGCGCTGCAATGAGACCTCGGTTAATATACCAACTTGGCGCCCCATCATTACTATGTTATAGATGTAAGACATGGCTTCTTCAGCAATTTTTTTATCAGATACTTTTACAAAAGCTGTAAGTTCATCAATAAAAACTACGATTGGTTTTAAACCAAAATCTGAAAAGTCTTTCCCAAAGGATTCTTGACTAGAAAAATATTTGTCGTATCTATTCATCATTTGAGAATTTACCATTCTCAATATTTTACAAATTTGATTAGATGTAATAGCGACATTCTCTTCTGGAAAGCCTTTAACATACCTCAATAAACTTAAATCTGCATTTTTGGGGTCACAGATATAAATATCAGCACCCATCGATGCATATTGTAAAATTTTATAGTTTAAAAACATACTTTTTCCTGAGCCTGTTGTTCCAACTGTTAACCCATGTGGAACTTTGCTAATATCGTATGATATTTTTTTTGTGAGTTGAATTACTGTTGAATTTCTACCTTTTTTTAAGTTTAAATCTGTTGCTTTTAAACGTTCATCTTTTATTAATTCAAAAGTATAGTCGGTGTATGTTAACTGCTTTGTATTAAAAATCAATTTATTCCCAAGAAATGCTTCTAGTTTACTTCCAAGTTCATTAACTTTATGACTTAGAAGTCCACCTATATTGTAAACTCGAATGGTAAATGTACCTGTGTCTTTTTTATTATCAATCCATTCCATTTCTAAGGTTTCAATATATTTTTTTTGATTAGTTTCAGAAATATATGTAATATATAATTGATTTAATTCAATAAATTTATATAACTTTTGTTGTTTTAAATACTTTTCTCTATTAATCATGCCAAAAATGAATAAAGCAGCTGATAAAAATTCTAAAGAAAATATAAACAAAATTTGATTTATACTTAATCTAAAATATATCGATGGGAGCAAATATAAATCAATAGCGAGAACCAATACTATATATATTAAAAATACTATGCGACTTGCCCAGAAGGGAAATACCCAATTTATGCTAACTCTTTTCATGTTGTTTATTACCTTGTGAATCTGGAATTACATCTGCAGTAATTGATAATTGATTTTGATATTCACCATAAACCGTAGCTTTGCTAATATTTACAACTTTGCACGCTGTTTGAAGTGGTTTAAAAGAAGCAAAGTCATCGATGCCTTTATTTAATACTGTAATTATTACCTGCTCACCGAGATTGTTTTGATTGTTTTGGTATTCAGTATTATCTTGAACAATAAGTAACGTTACTTTTAAATGATTATCTTGTGTAACTCTACAATTTAAATAAACAAACTCTTTTTTTTCAAAAAATGATTTATCGAATTTTAAAAAACTTCTTAGATTTTTTAAAGTCATTATTTCTACCTCTTTCTAATTTTGAATTAAAGAATCAGCAACTTCTTAATTCAGTTGAAAACAGATTTGCAACTCTATTTTCAATTTTTATCAAATCATTGCTGTGATCTGATAAATTAATTATAAGTTAAAAAAATAATGATTTAGTCTAAACTTTAGTCCATATTTTAATACTAAAATCGTAGACATAATTATAGACTGTCTTTTAAATTTCATTGTTATCACTCGTTTGAATCAATTATTTAAATAAAAAAAGAAAAATAAAATATTCCAGAATGTAGATAAACCCTACCAGAAATAGAAAAATTACCATTTTATAGATAGGGGGCCATATAGTGAAAACTCTTAGAAATTCTGATGTACACTATTTTTAAGAGTCTTTTACTTTCTCTAGTAAAAGAAAAAGACTGAAGAAAATTGTCCAAAATGGACTTTTTCTTCAGTCTGAAATATAAAATCTTTATACTTTTTTTCTTTAACTCATAAAAAATCTTCTAATTCCGAAATTTCAATTAAATTTAATAGTTTATTTTGATATGCAGTATACTCTTTCACATGATTAAGCATTAAATCATTTAATTCTAACTGCATATACTTTGACGCTCTGCTATTTACTGTTAAAAGACCAGGGACATGACCAGCAAGTTTACCTCTATCACTTCTGACATAATTTAAAAAATCATTTCTATTTAAAATTTTCTGTTCAGGAACTAGTTCTTTTTTACGAACTTCATTATTTTTAGGAGGACTATATTTTCTTTTAAATCTTACTCCTTTATCTGTTTTAAGCATGACACTTGTCATGTAGTCCAAATTTTTTTTCAATCTTAAATATTTAAAAGGTATTGAATCATTCTCTAAGATCGGTATTTCAGGCTCTATAATCTCTTTAGTTAGAAAATTAATCATAAATCCAAGTTTAAAAATAGTTTCTTTTTTTAACTTATTAATTACCTCAGGAAAGAATACATTAGCCAATTCATAATTTAACCACTGTGTAAATTGTTCATCTATTTCTTTAAAAAGAAATTTTGAATTTTCATCTTTAAATATGTTGTTAATTACACGATTTTTAAATGAATTTACTAACTTCCTCTTAATCAGGTACCATGGGATAATAAATAATAAAGAACATTTTTGATCTAATTTTAAGTTATACCAAGTTGAAAACTCACCAAAAATACATAAATAATCGATAAAAGATTTATAAAAATTTTCTAATCCATCATTAATTTTCTTTTTTGATAATATTTCATGAAAATAGTTATCAAATGTAATTTCTAAAAGATTCTCAATTTCACTATCTGTACCAAAAATTAATGTACTTTTTTTTATATTAAATATTTGGGAGTAATCGTACAATAAACTATCTGGAATAAAATTACCACTATTTGTATTCTTCCCAGATTCTATTCTTTTTATTGTAGACACCTGACCAGACGAAATTGTTCCAATTTTCCTTGAACCTCTTAGATTCCGGAATCTTAATGAAACTCTTTTAATTAATTCTTTCTCAAAATAACTCATGTTAGCTCCATTTTTTATAAAGTAAATTCAGAAACAATTTTCTTTTCCTCTTCTGTTAAATCAAATAAGTCCATAACTAGATTATCAATATCAAGATTAAGCTTGCTAACCAACTCAGAATCTGGTGTTTCTTTCTTCATTTCATCCATCAATTGCTCTACCAGTATCGCTATTGAATCTTGTTGTTCTTTTGTCGAATTTGGTATTGGGAATTCACCAAGTTCATTAACTTTAAATTGAGGGAATAATCTTCTTTGAAATTTATCGTATCTCATGAAAAACCATAAAGATATTAAACGGGAATTCAGTATTCCCAACAGATATAAAGGATTTACGTTAATTTCAGTAATTATCATTGAGTTTCTGTCGTTAATGACATCAGAATCTGTATAAACTGCTTCAATCGAGTAAACATTCTTACTAGGAATTTGACGAACAAGTATTCTAGGTCTATCAAATAGTTTAGGATCTCTCATAGCTGCCAAATTTTCCCCGTACTTGATAAACTCTCCATTCCAAGTCAATTTATAACGGGAAACATTTTCTCCATCAATATATCGTCTGTAACTTTCGTCTTCCTTATTATATGAGTGATAAATACGATCTAACTTATCTTGGGTAGTCATTCTAGGCTTCCCTTTACCAGTCTCGTATGCCATAATACCAGCTTTAACTGTTGCAATCTCTTGTCTATCAAGAACAGGATATTCATTAACCTTCCAGTAAATATCAATCGCTTGTCTATATTTTACCATTGAAATTGAAAAAATTGGTATTTCTCCAAAAAATTCTGGTTCAACACGCCCAACAGTATTGAAATCACCGTGATGCAATTCCGCTACTTCAATCCAGTTTGGACTATTTTTCTTAAAGAAAATTATACAGTTATCCACGCTCGCATCTGTAAAAATTTTATCTAGGGAGTTTATCAAAACAACATCACTCGTTTGTTCTGTAATAAACTTGCGAATTTTTGAGTTGTTTTGAATGGTCAAAAAATTATTCGGAATAATATATGAAAATGAACCACCTTTGCGCAATAACTGATAAGCTAATTCCATGAAAATAGTGTATGTATTAGCTTGATATTCACTTACTTGGTAAGTTCTTAAATAGTAAGCTTTCATCTCTTCGGTAAAAGATTGATTCCGAGCAAAAATATAGGGAGGATTCCCAATAACTAAGTCGAATCCAATAAATTCACCATTTTCTCCTAAAATCTCCGGGAATTCCATTCGCCACTCCATGCCACCTGCATAAAGAGGATTTTTCAGACGTTCTTCAAATTCTTTTTTAGCTTTTTCAAGTTGCTTACTTAATAACAAATATTCCTTATTATTATTATTTTCTTCTTCAAAAAGACTAATTGCACCTGCTTTATTTTTTTCGGAGATCAGTTTATGTAGTTTTTTTAATTCTGGACTTGAAGCTAAATCATCAAAAGAATATTTTAGTCTTTCAATTTTATCCCATATACTTGCCTTTGTTGCCTTATTATTTGTATCCTTATATTCGCGAACTAAATCTAGATATTCTTTGAAATCATTTCTACGTAAGTCAAACTCATAATTAAAATCAAATTTATGAAGTAGACTGTCCCCAACCTTAATATTAATATCAATATTAGGTAAAGTTGTTAAAACTGGTTGATTAATCTCTTCATCTATATAGTAATACGAAGATTTTAATAGTTCAATCCATAGACGCAAACGGCAAATATTTACTGAGCTTGGATTTATATCTACACCAAATAAAGTATTTTCTAAAATTTGTCTTTTTTGAGTAAATATAGATTTTTGAATTCTTTCTGCTAAATCATTTCCCACCTGATACACAAAATTATTACCAGACATATCTTGAATAATTAACTCATCATTAATAACATAACATTGAATAATATTACCGATATAATTTCCCTCAGAATCAAAAAGAACATTTAAATCACTTTTTAGAGCAATAATTTCATTTAAAACAGATACTAAAAAATGGCCTGAACCTACTGCAGGATCACAAATTTTAATCTGATCAATTGTATCACTAATCTTTTTAGCGATTTCCATAGAGCGAACTTTTAGTTTCATATCCTCTATGCTTTCACAGTTCCATGACATTGTCTCATTTACTTTATCAACTACTGCCATTCGAACAGCTCTTCGAGACATATACATGGTAATGTTCCCTGGTGTATAGAATGACCCATCTCGATAGCCATTAATTTTTTCAAAAATCAAACCAAGTACTGAAGCATTAATAAGGTCATTTTTTGATTTTTCGTGGTGAGAAATACTAGTAGAGAAATCATAGGAATCCAAAAATTCAAATAAATACTGAATGAAATTTATTTTCCCACTTTTTCTTTTATTATTAGAACCTTTAAGCGATGTTTTCGAAAAAATCTCAATATCACCTTCTGGCAAACGATCAATACCAATACCATCACGAGAAACTTCTAATTCATTTTCTTCAAAAAGTGATGAATTTAAATAGGGAATATAGCCGAATTTTTTTTGAACCCGTTCATTTCTATCAGTTATTTTTTTAGCTAGAACAGCAAAGAACAATGTATAAATTTCTTCGAAACTCGGTAACTTATCATATGTTAAAAAGCGATATGATTCATCTTTATTAAATAGAACTAACTGAGATTCTAAAAGTTTTAAAAAGAGAATTCTATTCATCCAAATAACAGTTAGTTGAATTGCAATATCTTCTTGTCTATCTTTTGGAACATCTTTAACTTCTAATTTATCAATAATATTTTCAACAAATGAGTATTGTTGCCGTTTGGACGGTTTCAATCGAGAAATAATTTTTGAAGTTCCTACTTTAGATTCTTCAAGTCCCATTAAGTATAGAAGTTCATCATAGAAATTCTTATTTAACTTATTTGAATCTGTAAATATTTCCTTATTTAAAAGATTTTCAGCAGTAAAGAAACGATAAAGTTGAGTCAAATTATTTTTCTTTATCTCAAAAGACTTACTATTTTTAATTAACGCATCTTTAATATTAAAATGAGCTATTTCAATACCTTTATCAATCGCCAAATCAATTGCTGGAGAAATTACTTCTTTATAAAGAAAATCAGTCGTATGATTAGATAATTGATTATTTTTGAATTTAGTTACAAGATCTACTAACTTCTTATTTTTTATAAAATGTTTTTCGATTTCTTTTGCTTCAATCACAAACCATGATAGACCGTTTGTAACAATACATTTTTTTATCTCTAGATTATGTTCAAATAATCTTTCCCTTAAATAATAAGCTACAATCTCCTGAAAAGCTTTGGAATTTATTTTCTCTTTAGACATCATCTCTGATTTATTCGTTAAACTTTTATGTTCAAAAATAACGCCTAAAGTAGAATTTGAATCTTTCCCGTTATAAATAGCTAAATCTATTCTATTTGAAGTATTAATAAAATTATGTGGTAAAAGCTCTTCAAGAAAAGATTTTAATAAATTTTTTTGATATTCCTCGGATTCTCTTTGATTATCATATAGATGAGTAAGATAAGTAACTAACTTCTTCCCAAAGGCTTCCTTATCTTCATCTAATGGCATAATAGCCTGAACAGATCGGTTCATAGAACCTTTTAAACTTAACTCATTTATCGCCATAATAACTCCTATAAAAAATATCCATCTAACAATTTAGATATGATTCATTAAACAGTTTAGAATATAATATAATTATACATCAAATTTAAGCAAAATAAACACCCCCATAAAAATTTGTGGTGGTGTCTAGAGAAGATATACAAATGACAGTTTTTACACTATCACTTAAATATTTAAAAAAATAAACAAGAAGAATACTAGGACTTAATAACAATTATACCATCTCTTCCAAAAGAAACTGAGGTATTATCAAACTTTTCATAAACAGTATGATAATTATTATTTGTAATCTCAGAAATTGTATTATAAAGATTACTTTCTTTAATAACGGACAAATATTTATCATCAGATAATCTTTCAAAGATTAAATTTCTATCATTTAGAAATGTTTTTACAGTTAAATTTTTTTCACCAAAAGAATCTACAATAGCCTTTAATACACTATTACTTATTCCAATCTTATAATCTTCAAAATTTATAAAAGAAAATTCTAATCCTTCTTCAGTTCCAACTTCTATATACTCGGAATTTGTTGATAATAATGATAGTAAATTCTTGTAGTACCTCAAAATTGCAACGTTAGCATTAAAATGACAAACCAAATCACCTTGATAATCAGGATCAATATCACAAAAATGTAATTCATCATTTTCGAAATAAGAACCTGTTACATGTTTATTCAAATTCTTATCCTTAAATGTTCTTATCATACCGGGAGATACTTCAAATTCCACCTTGCGAATTGATTTGACTTGCTCTTCTCCTTTTTCAATAGTCCCAGAATCCAGTTTTGTTTTCCATGTACCTTTAGCTTCAATTAAATAAGCTAAGGGCTTAGGCCCATTACTTAATCCAAAAAAGTCTGGAACTTTATTTGAATTCTGATTTTGATAATAAGAAATTTTTGAATCTTTTAGATGAAATAAATGAGAAATGTTATAATGTTTCTCAGCAATTGCGTATGACGACAGCATACCTATAAAATAGGATACAGCTGCTTTTATAGATTGTTCTGAATTTGAATAATCACTAGTAATTTTGAAAGTTCCGCCAACATCTTCTAGAGCCATTCTAACCATATATTCATAAAATTTATATGTATTAGAAGAAGAACCATTATTTTGAATACCTCCGGCAATTGAAAGATATCTAATAAAATCTTGCATTGTAACCTTTATTGGTTTAACAATTCCATTTTTATTATAATTAGAAACTGTATTATAAAAAGAAACTTTTACCATAACTATATATCCCTTAATAGAATTAACAAACACCCCCACAAAAATTTGTGGGGGTGTTTATGGGGAGGTTTCAAAAGAAACAACTCCTATATTGTCGCCTCAACAAATAACGAAAAGGCTATTAAACTCGGCTTTCAGCCCTAAATAATCAGTAAATGATTATTTAAGAGTAACTGAAGCTCCAGCTTCTTCCAATTTAGCTTTAAGTTCTTCAGCTTCAGCTGCAGCAACACCTTCTTTGATAACGCCAGGTGCACCATCAACAAGTTCTTTAGCTTCTTTAAGACCAAGACCAGTGATTTCACGTACAACTTTGATAACGCCGACTTTCTTGTCGCCTGCAGATGTCAATTCGATATCGAATGAATCTTTAGCAGCACCTGCGTCAGCAGCACCAGCTGCAGCAACAGCTACAGGAGCAGCTGCAGTTACACCAAATTCTTCTTCGATAGCTTTTACAAGGTCGTTCAATTCAAGGATTGAAGCTTCTTTAATTTCAGCAATAATGTTTTCAATGTTCAATGCCATTGTTATTTCCTCCAAATAAGTTTTAATTTTATGTTTTTATTTTTTTGTAGCTAGGCTACGCTGCGTAGCTTAAGATTAAGCTGCGTCTTCTTTGTTGTCTGCAACCGCTTTGACTGCAAGAGCAACGTTGCGCACTGGCGCTTGAAGTACAGAAAGGAGCATAGAAAGAAGTCCTTCGCGGTTTGGAAGAGTTGCAAGTGCAAGAATCTCTTCTTTAGATGCGACAGCGCCTTCGATTGCACCACCTTTAATTTCAAGTGCTTCAGCGTCTTTTGCAAAATCGTTCAAGATTTTCGCAGGTGCGATAACATCTTCGTTAGAAAATGCTACTGCAGAAGGTCCAACGAATACAGATGCAAGATCTTCAAGACCAGCTTTTTCAGCTGCACGACGCAAGATTGAGTTTTTGATAACTTTAAACTCAACTTCGCTTCCGCGAAGGTTGCGACGGAGAACTGTATCTTGCTCAACTGTCAAACCGCGAGAATCTACAACGACGATTGATGCAGCAGCTTTCATTTTTTCAGCTACCACGTCAACAAGTTCCGCTTTTTTAGCAATAATTGCTTCACTCATTAGTGTGTTCACCTCCGTAATTATTTTGCTTGGGGAATTTTTCCAAAAGAAAAACGCGCCCAAACCTAGACACGAAAGTACAATACGCTTCTTTTAATTGATACGTTTTGTCCTCGGTAGGATCTTTATGAGTCGAGCTCCCCTACTGTCTTAGGCAGTTTTTTCAAACCGTAGATTAGTTTATCATATATAAAAAAAGAATGCAAGTACTTTTGCAAACTTTTTTTATATTTTTTAATCGTTATAAAGACTCTTAATATTATTCAACCAAGCATAGGCTAGTCCCATGAGGACTCCTCCTCCTACCCAGTTGGCAAAGAAGGTGACGCTATAATGACGTAAAATATTTAAAAACTCAAAATGTGGCAATTGGCTAGAAACTGAATTAAAGCTTAATAATGAGAAGGAAGCAAAGTTTGCAGCTAAGTGTTCATTGGTCATAAAGACAAACATATAGATGGCTGAGAGGGCTAAGAGCACTTTCGCTGTTTCATCCTTGAAGTATAGATAAGAAAGAATAGCAATATTTACAAAGATATTGGCAATAATTCCTTCAAAGAAAACCACTTGATTGCTGCGTTGGAGTTTATTTTCTGCTACCGTGGCTAGGAAACCTTTTGGATCGATATGTGCAAAGGCAGTTGTTTGATTGAAAAGAAAAGCGACGATTAAAGCACCAATTAAATTAAAGAAGGTACAATAAAGAAGAATCTCCAACGCTTTCTTCCAGTTAATTTTCTTTAGATAGGTACCCGCCGTCAAATACATCATATTTGAGGTGGTTAATTCCGCATTTAAGAATAAAAGGTAAACCAAGCCCCAGGCAAAGATGAATGGAAATAGAAAACGACCCGATCCCGGTAAGAAGGTATTCAACAAGTCTGCAGCAACTGCTCCGACCGCCGTACTTAAAGTAAGAAATCCACCAGCAAAAATAGAACGGACTGCATAGCGCGTTTTAGATTTCTGATAGAGATCTTCCTTCTTATTACACGCCGCTCCAACTTTTTGAATAAAATTAGATTCAGACATACTATTCTCCTTATATAATGTTTGTGAACAAAATCATTATATCATAGAGAGAAAAGTTTGAAAAGGTTTTCAGGAAGAATTCTTAACTTTTCATCATATACGTTTTATATCGAATATCACTGTGTGCTAAAAACAAATAAAAAAACAGGCATCTGCCTGTTTTACTTTTAATAATTTAAACGGTTCGCCCAAGCGATATCCAAATTCAAGATTTCTTGTGAAGTGAACTGTTGACGATATGGATTGTATACCGAACCTGTAATACCACCTTGAACATTTGGTGAATCGTATTGAGTCAAATTATAGGTTTCAATGATGTTATTAAGTTTTGCATAGTAGCTTGTGTCTGTCGCATAAACCCCTGTCAAAGCTGCTGTTGCATCTTGGTAACTAGAGGTGTTGCTCTTCCAAGCACCTGCAAAATGTCCTTGTTTCAAAACAGCTACATAGTCTTGCAATGATTCATAGTAAGATGGGTAAGAACGAAAAGCGTCATTAATCGTATAGGCATTTCCAGCACCATCATCTTCCCAAGTTTGCATTACTGCAGATTGACCAGCATAACTTCCTTTAATACCGAAAAGGTTGTAATGCGGATAAGAAGACAAGCCAGACTGACCTGATCCACTTTCAAGGATAGCTTGTGCGATCATAACGGAAGCATAAAGGTCGTTCTCTTGACCGAGCTGACGAGCTGACTCACCAATTTGTGAGATGAAAGCTTCAGTAGGGTCTGAATAAGCTTGGTAAGTTCCATCATTAGCGCCAACTGATGTGACGTGCTCGCTCATAGCAGCAGCAAATGTCCCCACTGCTAATACAGAAACGAACAAACCAAATAATTTCGTTTTATTCCGTATTTTCTTTTTCATAATACAATTTATCTCCAATTAATTTTTTATCATCTTTTATCTTTATAGAGATTATACCATATAAATAGAAGAAAACAAAGGCACTTATATTACACTTGTATTACAATTGCGAGATAAATCCAAAACAAAAATGACATTTTCATGTCATTTCAATTTATTTCGTAAAACGCATTTTCTAAAATAGCATCCCATGACTTCTCTAGTCCCTCCCTGGTTACAGAAGAAAAGACAATAAAGGTGTCAGCAGGATCGAAATCTAGTTTTTTCTTGATGATGGATTCATGTTTGTTCCATTTTCCACGTGGAATCTTATCTGCCTTGGTAGCAACTAAGATCACAGGAATCTCATAATATTTTAAGAACTCATACATCTGAACATCATCTGCTGAAGGTTCGTGGCGAAAATCGACTAGGCTAACGACTGCTTTTAAGTTTTCGCGACTAGTGAGGTATTCTTCAATCATCCGCCCCCACTTCTCGCGCTCTTTTTTTGAAACACGTGCATAGCCATAACCAGGTACGTCTACCAAACGGAGTTTATCATCGATATTGAAGAAATTGAGCAATTGAGTTTTTCCTGGTTTTCCAGATGTTCTGGCCAGGTTTTTTCGATTTAAGAGAGTATTAATAAAAGAAGACTTGCCGACATTGGATCGACCGGCAAGTGCAACTTCTGGAATCTCATCTTGAGGATAATGACTCTTATTTGCAGCGCTTAAGAGGATATCCGCATTATGTGTGTTAATTTCCATATTTTATCTTTCTAGGCTGTTTCAAGAATTGGTTTTTCAGTTCCATCTACAGCTTCTTTTGTAATTCGGACAAGTTTGACATCTTCTTGACTTGGAATTTCAAACATGACATCCATCATAGTTTCTTCGATAATCGAACGGAGTCCACGAGCTCCTGTTTTTCTTTCGATGGCTTTATTGGCAATCTCTTGAAGGGCCTCATCATCAAATTCCAATTCAACGTTATCATAAGAGAGCAAGGTTTGGTATTGTTTTACCAAGGCATTGCGTGGCTCTTTCAAGATACGGACAAGGTCGTCAACTGTCAATTGCTCAAGAGCAGCAAAGACTGGAAGACGTCCGATCAATTCTGGGATAATCCCGAATTTTTGAATATCTTCTGCAACGATTTCTTGCATGTAAGAGCTTGATTCATCAATGGCTTTATTGTTCTTACCAAAACCGATGACTTTTTCACCGAGACGTTGCTTAACAATTTCTTCGATCCCGTCAAAAGCTCCACCTACGATGAAGAGAATATTCTTGGTATCCACTTGAATCATCTCTTGTTGTGGGTGTTTGCGTCCACCTTGAGGTGGGACACTAGCGACAGTTCCTTCGATGATCTTCAAGAGAGCTTGTTGCACTCCTTCACCAGAAACGTCACGTGTGATAGAGACATTTTCACTTTTCTTAGCGATCTTATCGATTTCATCGACGTAGATAATGCCTCGTTCAGCACGTTCAATATTGAAATCAGCTGCCTGAAGAAGTTTTAAGAGAATGTTTTCAACGTCTTCTCCCACATAACCAGCTTCTGTCAAGGCTGTTGCATCTGCAATGGCAAATGGGACATTCAGACTACGTGCTAAGGTTTGGGCCAAGAAAGTCTTACCTGAACCAGTAGGGCCAATCATGAGGATGTTTGATTTTTGCAATTCAACATCTGTCTCGTCTTCGCGCGTATCGTGGAAGTTGATGCGTTTGTAGTGGTTGTATACTGCTACAGCAAGGGCACGTTTGGCACGATCTTGACCGATCACATAGTGGTTCAAGATATTGAGCAATTCGATTGGTTTTGGAACTTCGCTAAGGTCTGCAAGAACTTCTTCTGCTAGCTCCTCACGGATAATTTCTTGTGCTAACTCAACACATTCATTACAGATAAACGCATTGTTTCCTGCAATGATTTTTTGGACTTCATCTTGACTCTTTCCGCAAAATGAGCAATAAACCATCATATCATTGTTTTGATTCGTTGGCATGTATTTCCTCTTTCTGTCATTTTCTGTTTGTATTTAGTTTAAAATAAGGTCATGTAAAAGGCGTGAATAGAATTCACAAGATTGGTAAAAGCATTTAGTAAGAATAAAATAGCGAGGCCGAACCGTTTTTTACGAAAGGTTTGTAAGGCGCAAATCAAACAGATAACACACAGGACAGCTGTAAAAAAACCAAAGACACTTCGCTCCATTAGTCTAAATCCTTTCTCTTATAATAGTTGACCGTAAAATCATATGGATTTTTCTCATCTTTCAGATGGGGAACTTGATGGACCTTTTCATAACGGTTCTCATCAAATTTTGGTGCCAATGTATCTCCATCAATCGTTGCATGAATTATAGTCTGGATCAACTCTTCTAACTGGTCAGAAAAGAGCCTTAAAATCTGACTGCCCCCAATAATGTAAAGATTCTTCTCTTGGTTCTGATACCACTCTAAGACTTCTTCTTTGCTATGCATGACGAGTACAGCATCATTTTCAGAATCATAAGCCTGATCTTGCGTTAAGATAATGCTAGTCCGACCTGGTAGAACCCGTTTTTTCATACCCTCAAAGGTCACTCTTCCCATAAGAATTGCTTGTCCCATGGTCGTTTCCTTGAAATGCTGAAGCTCAGCTGGCAGATGCCAAGGCATGACTTGGTCCTTTCCAATAATGCCGTTTTCAGTTTGAGCCCAGATACCAATAATCTTTTTCATTCTCTCATCCTTTACACTGATACTTCTATTTTATCAAATTTTCTTATAAAAGACTGATTTCAACTATCTAGTTTGAAGGATATTTTTTCAAATACAAACAGAAAAAACCGCGAGATTTTCGCGGTTTTTCTTAGCCACAAGTTAGCTTAGTCTTCTTTTTTGCGTTTTGCAAATCCGAACAATGAGAGACCTGCTAAAGCACTAAAGATTGCAAGACCAGCAGTAGAAGATTCTTTTGTTCCTGTATTTGGAAGTTGTGCAGTAGGATTTTGTGGATCGATATACTTCACTTCTTCTTTCGTTTCTGGAACGACAGGAATCGTTGGCTCTTCTGGTTTTGGTTGTGGAGTAGGTTGTGGTTGCGGCTGTGGAGTAGGCTGTGGCTGTGGCTGTGGCTCTGGTGTCGGAGTTGGATCCGGTGTTGGAGTTGGTGTCACAGTCTTCTTGTAGATATGTTGAGTATTTCCATCTTTATCTACAATATTCTTCACGAAGTCATAACCTGGGATATCTTTCTTCGGTTGTTCCCCATCTTCTGTTGGGTTACCTGGGATAGGATCACCATTTTCGTCTACGTATGAAGTTGTAACTTTTTCATAGACGTGTTCAGTATCACCATTAGGCAATTTCTTCGTTTCCACAAAGCGGTAACCTGGAATTTCAGCTTTTGGCTCTTCTCCATCAACTGTAGGGTATCCTGGGATTTCCTTACCTTCTTTATCAACAAATTTAGTGATTGGAAGAACAGTTGGTGTGTAAGTTGCAGAAGCTTTTGTTCCGTTCACATCTTCACGAACCACTGTCACTGCTGGCGCAGTACCAGTAAATTCAGGTTCTGGAGTGAAGGTTACAGTTCCATCTGCTGCCACTGTGTAAGTACCAACACCTGGAATTGTCTTCGTAGTTGAACCATTTTCAAAGGTTGCTGGAACCTTATCATTCATTGGTACACGGCTATCCCCTTCTGTGAAGCTTGGTTTACCTGTTTGAGTAGCACCCTTCTTACCAATTGAAGTAACTGGTTCACCCGTTGGAGCAACTGGTGTTACTGTCGGTGTGTAAGTAGCTGTAATTGGTGTACCGTTCTTATCAACACGTTTCACTGTTACGCCTGTACCAGTTCCTGTGAATGATTTCTCTGGTACGAAGGTAACTGTTCCATCTGGAGCTACTGTGTATGTTCCTTCACCTGGAATAGTCTTAGTTGTTGAACCATCTTCAAATGTTGCAGGTGTATCATCATCCATTGGGATTGCAGGGTTACCAGGAGTGAAGGTCGGTGTACCTGTTTGTGTTTTACCTTGGATATCTGTAGATGTTGCAGGGTCAGCAGTTGGTACAACCGGAGTAATCTTAGGTGTGTAGGTTGTTTCAGCAACAGTTCCGTTTGTATCTTTACCTTGAACCTTAACTGGAACGACTTCACCTGAGTAAGATTTATCCGTTGGTGTGAAGGTTACAACACCTGTTTCTTTATAGACTGTGAAAGTACCAATTTCTTTACCTTCTGGTGATTTAGCTACTACAGATTCTGCTGGTTGGCCGTTTTCATCAAGAAGAGTAATGGTATCCTTGTCGATTGGTGCAACTGGGTCACCTTCTGTGAAGGTCACAGTTCCAGTTTGAACCACACCTTGAGGTCCTTCTGATTCAGCTGGAGTTGCTGTTGGAGTTACTGGTGTTACAGTTGGAGTGTACTTAGCAGTAACTGGAGTACCATTCTTATCGACACGTTTAACCGTTACGCCTGTACCTTCTCCAGTGAATGATTTTTCTGGAACAAATGTTACGGTTCCATCTGGAGAAACAGTGTAAGTTCCTTCACCAGGAATAGTCTTGGTTGTTGAGCCATCTTCAAATGTTGCAGGTGTATCATCATCCATTGGAACATTTGGATTACCTGGTGTGAAGGTTGGAGTACCTGTTTGCGTTTGACCTTGTTTGTCAGTAGATGTTGTATCTTCTGCAGTTGGTGTAACTGGTGTTACAGTTGGTGTATATGTTGCAGAAGCTTTAGTTCCGTTCATATCTTCACGAACAACCGTTACAGCTGGTGCAGTTCCGACGAATGATTTTTCTGGTACAAATGTAACTGTTCCGTCTGCTGCTACCGTGTATGTACCAACGCCGTCAACTGTCTTAGTTGTTGAACCATCATCAAATGTTGCTGGAACATCATTGTTCATAGGCACACGGCTGTCGCCTTCAGTGAATTCAGGTTTACCAGTTTGAGTCGCACCTTGGATATCTGTTGATTCAGCTGGTGTTGCTGTTGGTGTTACTGGTGTCACAGTTGGTGTGTACTTGGCTGTGATTTCAGTACCGTTCTTATCAACGCGTTTCACTGTTACGCCTGAAGCAGTTCCAGTGAATGATTTTTCTGGGACGAAGGTTACGGTTCCATCCGGAGAAACAGTGTATGTTCCTTCGCCATCTACTGTCTTAGTGGTTGAACCATCTTCGAAGGTCGCTGGAGTATCTTCATCGATTGGAACATTTGGATTTCCTTCGGTGAAGGTTGGTTTACCAGATTGTGTTTGACCTTGGATATCTGTCGATGTAGCATCTTCAGAAGTTGGAACAACTGGAGTAATCTTCGGTGTATAAGTTGTTTCAACTGTAGTTCCATTTGTATCAGCTGCTTGAACTTTCACTGGGACAACATTACCTGAGTATGATTTATCCGTTGGTGTGAAAGTAACTACACCTGTATCTTTATCAACTGTGTATGTACCGATCACATCACCTGCTGGTGATTTCGCTTCTACTGATGCTGCTGGTTGACCATTTTCATCAAGAAGAGTAATCGAATCCTTGTTAATTGGAGCTACTTCATCACCTTCAGTGAAGGTTACAGTTCCAGTTTGAACCAAACCTTGAGGTCCAGTAGATTCAGCTGGTGTTGCTGTTGGAGTTACTGGAGTTACAGTTGGTGTGTAAGTT
>NZ_KV794411.1:579997-580867 GCF_001808725.1 Streptococcus sp. HMSC074F05
ACAGTTGGTGTGTAAGTTGCAGAAGCTTTGGTTCCGTTCTTATCTTCACGAACAACTGTTACAGCTGGTGCAGTTCCAGTAAATGATTTCTCAGGAACAAATGTAACTGTTCCGTCTGCTGCTACTGTGTAAGTACCAACACCATCAACTGTCTTGGTAGTTGAGCCATCATCGAAGGTTGCTGGAACATCATCGTTCATTGGTACACGGCTGTCACCTTCAGTAAATTCAGGCTTACCTGTTTGAGTTTGACCTTGTTTACCAGTTGAAGTAGCATCTTCAGCTGTTGGTGTTACAGGCGTTACAGTTGGTGTGTAAGTCGCAGAGGCTTTAGTGCCGTTCATGTCTTCACGGACTACAGTCACTGCTGGAGCAGTTCCAGTAAATGATTTTTCTGGTACAAAGGTTACAGTTCCGTCTGCTGCTACTGTGTAGGTACCAACGCCGTCAACAGTCTTAGTAGTTGAGCCATCGTCGAAAGTAGCTGGAACGTCATCGTTCATTGGCACACGGCTGTCGCCTTCAGCAAATACAGGCTTACCAGTTTGAGTAGCACCTTGGATATCAGTTGTTTCAGCTGGTGTTGCTGTTGGTGTTACTGGAGTTACAGTTGGTGTGTAAGTTGCAGAAGCTTTTGTTCCATTCTTATCTTCACGAACAACCGTTACGGCTGGTGCTTTACCTGTGAATGATTTCTCAGGAACAAAGGTTACAGTTCCGTCTGGAGCTACTGTGTATGTACCAACGCCGTCAACTGTCTTGGTAGTTGAGCCATCGTCAAATGTTGCTGGAACATCTTCATTGATTTCTACAGTTTTCTCAACCCCATCAACTGTTACGGTTCCACCCTTGAATTCAGGTTTACCAGTT
>NZ_KV794411.1:580967-631335 GCF_001808725.1 Streptococcus sp. HMSC074F05
TCCACCCTTGAATTCAGGTTTACCAGTTTGAGTAGCACCTTGAATATCCGTTGTTTCAGCTGGTGTAGCTGTTGGAGTTACTGGAACAATTTCAGGTGTGTAGGTTGTATCTACCTTGATGCCGTTTGAGCTTTCAGCTTGAACCTTAACAGGCGTTACTTTACCAGTATATGATTTGTCAGTTGGTGTGAAGGTTACTTGTCCAGTTGCTGGATTAATTGAGTAAGTACCAATTTCAGTTGTACCATCTTCAGCATAAGCTGGTGTGCTAGTTACTTCATTACCATCGTTATCCAAAAGTGTGTAGCTATTATCTTTAATGGTGATCGCTTTATCTTGACCATTTACTTGAACAGTTGTTCCTGCAAAGGTTGGTGTTCCAGTTTGTGTCGCACCTTGGATATCTTTAGATGTAGCTGGATTAGCTGTTGGAACAGCTGCTACAACTGTTGGTGTGTAACTTGCATCTGAAGTGATAGTTGAAGTCTTACCGTCTGCATTGGTAATTGTTGCAGTCGCTTGGACTTTCACGCCAGTTGCAGTTCCGACGAAGTCTTTTTCAGGTGTGAAGGTTACTGCTCCTGTAGTTGGATCGATTGTGTAAGTTCCTTCACCTGCTACTGTTACAGTTGTTTCATCTGTTGGTTGACCTGTTGCAGGGTCAATCAATTTCTTACTTGTAATTTGAGCAGTTTCATCATCACTCAAAGCAAATGTAGGAGTCTCAGTTTGAGGAACATTTTGAATGTCTTCAGAAACTTTATTTGTTGGAGTAAGAGTGACTGGATTTACAGTTGGTGTGTAAGTTGCAGAAGCTTTGCTTCCGTTCTTATCTTCACGAACAACGGTTACGGCTGGTGCAGTACCAGTAAAGCTTGGGTCTGGAACAAATGTAACAGTACCGTCTGCTGCTACTGTATAAGTACCAACGCCATCAACTGTCTTAGTAGTTGAACCATCGTCAAATGTTGCAGCAACATCATCGTTCATTGGAACACGACTGTTACCTGCAGTAAATTCAGGCTTACCAGTTTGTGTCGCACCTTGAACACCTGTTGATTCAGCTGGTGTTGCAGTTGGTGTTACCGGAGTTACGGTTGGTGTGTAGGTCGCTGAAGCCTTAGTTCCATTCATGTCTTCACGAACAACCGTTACGGCTGGCGCTGTACCGATGAATGTTTTTTCAGGAACGAAGGTTACGGTTCCATCTGCAGCTACTGTGTAAGTACCTACACCGTCAACAGTCTTGGTTGTTGAACCATCATCGAAGGTTGCTGGAACGGCTTCATTGATAGCTACAGTTTTCTCAACACCATCAACAGTTACTGTTCCACCCTTGAATTCAGGTTTACCAGTTTGTGTAGCACCTTGAATATCTTCTGTTTCAGCTGGAGTTGCTGTCGGTGTGACAGGAACGATTTCAGGTGTGTAGGTTGTATCTACCTTGATACCGTTAGAACTTTCAGCTTGAACCTTGGCTGGTGTCACTGCACCAGTGTAAGATTTATCAGTCGGTGTGAAGGTCACTTGACCAGTTGCTGGGTCAATTGTGAAGTTACCGATCACGGTTGTACCGTCTGCTGCATAAGCTGGTGTCGTTGAAACTTCGTTACCATCTTTATCTAGCAATGTGTAGCTATTGTCTTTAATGGTAATAGCTTTATCTTCACCATTTACTTGAACAGTTTTTCCTGCAAAGGTTGGTGTACCGGTTTGAGTCGCACCTTGGATATCTTTTGAAGTTGCAGGGTTTGCAGTTGGAACTGCTGGCACAACAGTTGGTGTGTAGGTCGCATCTGAAGTAATGGTTGCAGTCTTACCATTAGCATTTGTAATAGTAGCAGTTGCCTGAACAGTTACTCCTTTTGCAGTACCAACAAAGTCTTTTTCTGGCGTAAATGTTACTGCTCCAGTCGTTGGGTCGATAGTATAGCTACCTTCTCCTGCTACTGTTACAGTTGTTTCATCAGTCGGTTGACCAGTTGCGGGATCCACCAATTTCTTGCTAGTGATTTCAGCAGTCTTGTCGTTACTCAAATCAAAGGTTGGTGTTTGGGTTTGTGGAACGTTTTGGATGTCCTCAGAAACCTTGTCTGTTGGAGTGATGGTAATTGGAGTTACAGTTGGAGTGTACTTAGCCGTAGCTGTCTTAATGTATTCATCACGGACGGTACCGTCTTTATCTTTTCCGACAGGAGCTGTTACAGATACGGTAACACCTTGAGCTGTACCTGTGAATCCTGGTTCTGGAACAAAGGTTACTTTACCAGTAGCATCATCAATACTGTATGTTCCTTCGCCTGCTACTGTTACAGAGGTTGCATTGGTTACTTGACCAGTCGCTGGGTCCACCAATTTAGCAGGGTATTCCAAGCTTGGAGTGACAGAGATCTTTTCGCCATTTGCATTAGTTGTAGTTGTGTTAAAGGTTGGTGTACCAGTTTGAGTCGCACCTTGGACATCTGTTGAAGTCTTATCTACCCCTTCAATTTCCGTTGGTGTAACAGTTGGGATATAAAGACCATCCATAGTATTCAAAACAGTATCTACATTGGCTTCATCAGCTGGGAATTTTGTAGACCAACCTGTATCGTAGCCATTGCTGTCTGTACGACGGATAGAGATACCGTCAGCTGTTCCAAGGAAGTGATCTTCTGGGATGAATTCCACATCTACATCTTTACCATTACCAGTAACTTTGTATTTACCTTGACCTGGCACGACATAGTAACCTTCCGCATCTAAAGTAGCTTTGTTACCATTAGAATCAACAATGTAAGGTTCAATTGTTTCGTCAATTTTAGCTGGCTCAGTTAAGCTATAGCCTTGCAAACCTCGAGCAGTAAAGGCTACAGTTGCAGTTTGCTTCGCCCCTTGAAGACCACTTGTTTCTTTGAATTCTCCTTTTGGTGGGTGGGTGATTTGAGTCTTGAAGTCCTCAACTTCCCCTGACAAGGCCATACCGGTTGGGCTTTCAATCTCCTTATCATTCTTTGCGATACGGATCCGAACACCCAATTCATTGACACTAGGATCAATATAGGTTTTACTCTTTGTAAATTTTAACGTAGCCGTCCCATCTTGGGTAATAGTTGTTAAATCAGACCGTTCATCTTCATCGAAGGTTCCGTTTTGGTTGAAATCTATCCAACCATAGATGTTAGCTTTTGCTGCTCCATCCGTATGGGCTTCAACAGAAATCTTATAATTACCTGGTTTGGTACGGTCCATCTTGATCAACTCATTGGTTTTTCCTTTGAGATCATTTGGAAGTAATTGGTCGATGCCTTCATCCGCAGTGGTCGCCTTGTCATCACCAGTCCAATCAAGGGTATTGTTTTCATCCATATCTGGGCTTAAGTGACCAAGATAAGGCTGGTTAACTTTCTTACCTGTTATCCCATCAACGGTTGCGATAGAGTGGATAGCCTTACCATAAGACTCCGGTGCATCCCCTTCATCAAGCGGGAAGAAGCCAAGCATAGCTGCCTGTTTCCCACCTGAAGCGATATATAAACCAACTTCAGAAGCCCCACGTGTCATAACAAGGGGAACAGCAACACTACTTGCAGAAATATTTGGTCCGAAGACTCCCGTTCCGAGACCTGCAGTTGTTAAATCGGCACTTCCATAATATTTCCAAGCAACTGCTTTTTTGTCTGGTCCGACTTGAGTACTATTACGAAGTTGATTAAGGTTCACCGCATAGAAATTCAAGCCATCTATATTAGTTATAGGGTTTGAACCAAATAAATTGTCTGTATCTTGTGGAATATAAGTTTTAGTAGATTTATTTCCATATTTATACCACTCACCAATATGTTGCCAACCTTGTCCGTTTGTGGTGAACATAACCAATTCACCAGGGTTAGCGGACTCACCATCCGCCATGACAATGGCAGGTTTGACCACTTTTCCACGGAAGGTTGCAGAAACATCAAACTGAACACCGATATTCCCACCGTCAAACTCGGAACTGATGGTTGTTTTTTTAGTCCCAGTATTGATGCCTTCACCTATTATTTCTGTCCAACGGGTTTGAGCATTTGCTATAACTTTAGCTTCTTCACCGGCATTAAATGCTGGCATAGTATACGACTGATTTCCATTTCCATTCACATAACCATTTTTTGCATTTGGATCATAGGTTGCTTTTTCAGCAGCCGTCGCTCCTCGGTCTTCTAAACGCTTTTTGTAGATTTCAGTCGCTTGGAAGGGTTTCAAAGATTTTACTTTGATGGTAACCACATAACCCGGCATAATTTCCTTAGTATAGGTAGCACCAACTTGAAGGGCAAGATTCCCACTCGATGTCGTCGTTGTTCCTGTCCAGTTGGCTACATCACCAAAGTCTAACCAGGAGATTTGACTAGCAAGGTCTGCGGCACTTACATTTGTAGTAAAGCCTGGTTTTTCAACTTTTGGAGTTGAAGTTGCATCTACAACGTCATCGCCAATCAAGTTTGAATCATTTGCGTCACCGACAGCACGACGATTACGACGGCGAGAAGTGTTGGCTGTCTCTTCCGTTGTTACAGTATTATTTGCTGTTACACCTTGTCCAGCTGAAAGAGTTGGTGCTTCTTTTTTATCTGCAGATGTTGAAGCAGGTGCAGCATTATTTTCTGGCGTAGTTGCTTCTAATTTTGGTGTTGCAGCGGTTGATGTAGCTGTAGCAGTTGATGTTGCTGAAGCTGCTGTGCTTGTGCTACTTGCTTCACTAGTTGAAGCAGGTGCTGTTGATGTTGCTGCAGCAGTTGAAGTCTCTGGTGCAGTGATTGCTGCGTTTGCATCATAAGTAGATGTCGTTGCAGCTGTTGATGTTGCTGAAGTTGCTGTAGCTGTTGACGCTTCAGGCGCTTCTGATGCTGTTGCAACTGCTGCTACACTTTCACTTGTCGTATTTGTATTTTCTTCTGCGGCTGCACTTGCTGCTGTACCAACCATAACAAGTGTTCCCAATAGTACTGAGCAAACCCCCACATTCAGTTTACGAATTGAGAATCTGCTAATACGATCATTAAATAAGTCTTTCCCCATCTAATGGACCTCCATATTTATCTATAAATTAACATTCTTTTTAAAATTGTTTAGTTTTTACAAACCTTATCTATTTTAACAAAATCCGAACGATTTTCAAAACATATTGACTCAAAAATGAGTAAAAATTTTTAGCTAAAATTGTTTTAATTCTAAAAGGATTTTACCAATTGATCAAGGTATCAAAAAACCTTGATTTATTACTAAATGGCAAGATCGAACTTCAATTGTGGCTTCACTGGATCATAATCGACCAGTTCAAAATCTTCTGGTTTGATGTCAAAGAAATTGGTTCCATCTGGTACATTCAAAACCAAGTGTGGCCGACAATCTGAAGGCTCCCGACGGAGTAACTCTTCAGCCTGTTCAAATTGATTGTCATAGATGTGAAGGTTATTAATGAAGTAAAAGAACTTCCCAACCTTCCAGCCAAAGTGCTTGGCAATCATCATCTGTAGGGCTACATATTGCATGGCATTGATATGGTGAGCTACCAACATATCATTCGAACGCTGGGTCAAGGTTGCATCTAGATAGATCTCTCCATCCACGCGCCGTACGTCAAACATGGTCTGAAAAGCACAGGGCAAGAGTCCTTCCGTCTCCTCGAAGGCATCATAATCCCAGAGGGAAATAATATTGCGGCGATTCCAAGGATTGGCTTCTAATTGCTTGAGGATCTTGTTCGTAATGTCATGCTTTTTGACAACAGCTCCGTAGCGCTGACCGATGGTACGGCTATCCCCTACTTCCCAGTCATTCCAGTAGTGGACATTGTACTTGTCTTCTAACAGATCTAAGCTATTCGACTGATCCTGGTAGATCCAGAGCATCTCTTTGATGGCTGATTTAATCGCGATGGGACGAAGGGTCGTGATAGGAAACTCGCCTTTTGAGAGGTCAAACTCCATAAAGGCTCCCGTGATGTACTTGGAGTTGGCCGTTCTGCCATCCTTGTACTTAGGTCGGGCCTGTTCAGACCAAACACCTTCTTCCATGATTTTTCGAATGTTTTCTTTGAAAATTGTATCTGCTTTTGTCATATACTCTCCTTGAATCCAGTTTTGCCTTCATTATATCATAGGACATAGAAAAAAAGGAGAGGCAAATCTCCTTTTAATCTTATTGTAATACTAGAGATGCGGCACCAATGACACCCGCATCATTTCCCAATGTAGCAAGCGCCAATTGGGTTGATTCACGTACTTGTGGGAATGAGTTTTCTTCAAAGACCTTGCGCACGCCATCCAAGAGGAAGTCTCCAGCCGCAGATACCCCACCACCGATAACGATCTTAGATGGGTTCAAGGTTGAACCAATATTGGCTGCAGCAAGTCCAAGGTAGCGTGAGAAGTTTCTGTAGACGATCAATGCAAGAGCATCGCCTTCTTTTGCTAGATCAAAGACTGTTTTAGCTGTCACTTCTTCACCGTTGTCGATCAAGACTTTCAATTGAGAGTCCCCTTCGTACTCATCGGCGTAACGACGAGTGAGGTTAACGATCCCAGTTGCTGAGGCAACCGTTTCAAGACAGCCTTTTTTACCACAGGTACATTGGATTGGATCATCAAAGTCAACCGTGATGTGACCAAGTTCCCCAGCAGCTCCACGCACACCGTGCAAGAGACGACCTTCAGCGACGATCCCACCGCCAACACCTGTACCAAGTGTCATGAAGACAACATCAGGTTGGTTTTCACCAGCCCCTTTCCAACGTTCACCCAAAGCAGCAACGTTGGCATCGTTATCAATGAAGAATGGAATATGAAGAGCACTTTCGATCTTTTCTTTAACTGGTTGAAGGGTCTTCCAGTTCAAGTTGTAGGCCCCGATAACTGTACCTTTTTCACGGTCAACAACACCAGGCGATCCCATTCCGATTCCTTGGAATTCAGAAGCATCAAGCCCAAGCATTTCCAAACGATGAGCGATCGATTCGATCATATCCTCTACAATATGACTTCCTTCATCCAAAATATTTGTTTTAATAGACCATTTTTCTTGAACTTCCCCATCTAAAGTGAGGATAGCAAACTTGATGGAAGTTCCTCCAAGGTCAATCCCAATAATTTTTTTAGACATCTGTAACTCCTTTCAAACTTGTAAACACTTACAGTTCTATTATATCAGACTTTTTATCAAACGCAAAGGTTTGCACGTAACTTTTCTTAACTTTTTAACAAGAGAATAAAAGATTGAAATCCTAAAATGAGGAAAATCAAGCCAATAATATTTAATAGAAAGACGCTAATCGAAAGCGGACTAACGATTAAGAATAAGCCGATGAAGAGCTGTAGCAAGGCAAAGAAAATATAACGCTTGGACAGTTCCTCAACCTTCCTCGAGTAGAAATTGGCTTTTCGGAAGTTTAAAATCGAACGGTAGATCAGCCAAATTCCTAAAGTGACTGGAAAGACAATCGGCAAGGTCTTGTAGCCATAAAGCAGTAAGTAGACCGCAAAAACCAAGGCGACCATACTGTGAAAGAGCTGTTGCTGCTGAATTATACCAGCCTGACGCAATCGGTAATAGCGTGAAAAACGCGAAAGGGAGATTAAAAAGAAGCCACAAGATATCAACCAGCTAAACGAGCCAATGTGCTCAATTGGATTGATAAACAAGACGATACCGATAATGGTAAAAATAGTGGCTGAAATCCCAAGGGATATCCGGTTCAATTGATTCATAGGGCCTCCTTATTCATCTAATTCGCTCAGATATTCATAGCGATCGTACTTCTCAAGTAGTCGCTCATTTTCCTGATCCAATTCCTTTTGAAGAGCTGACAATTTGCCAAAGTCAGAGCCGTTTTCATTCATCTCCACTTCAATCTCTGCAATCCGATTTTCAATGGCTTCGATATCTGCTTCAATGCTTGCCCACTCCTGCTTCTCCTTGTAGCTCATGCGTTTCTTCTCTTCTTTTGGCTTAACAGGTTTCTCTTTTTCAACCTTGTGACTAGCCGTTACCTGGGCTGCTTCAAAGGCTTTTTCATCCAGGTAATCCGTATAATTGCCAAAGAACTCACGAATGCCCCCATTTTCAAAAGCCAGGATCTTGCTTGCGACCTTGTCTAGGAAATAGCGATCATGGCTAACGGTAATGACTGGCCCTCCAAAGTTTTGAAGAAAGTTTTCCAAAACCGTCAAGGTAGCGATATCCAAGTCATTGGTTGGCTCATCGAGAAGAAGCACATTGGGTTTTTCAATCAAGAGTTTTAAAAGAAAGAGGCGCTTCTTCTCACCACCGGAGAGTTTTTCGATCAAGGTTCCGTGCATGGAACGTGGGAAGAGAAATTGCTCCAAGAGATCAGCAATCGAAGTCGTCCCAACGGTCGTCTTCACTTCTTCAGCAACTTCCTGGAGGAAATTAATCACGCGTTTGCTCTCATCCAAACCATCAATCTGTTGTGAGAAATAAGCCACCCGCACGGTTTCTCCGATAATGACTTGCCCAGACTGAGGCTGGAGTCGCTCAGCGATCAGATTAAGTAGGGTGGACTTGCCGACGCCATTATCCCCGACAATCCCAATGCGGTCTTTGTTTTGCACCAAGAGGTTAAAGTTCTTTAAAATCGGCTTGTTTTCAAAAGCAAAACTCACATCTTTAAACTCGATGACTTTCTTTCCGATTCGGCTGGTCTCAAAGTTCATCTCCAAATCCGTCTGGTTGCTTTGACCAGACAAGTCTTGCTTGAGATCATGGAATCGATTGATCCGCGCCTGTTGCTTGGTCGCACGCGCCTGGGGTTGACGCCGCATCCAGGTCAACTCCTGCTTATAGAGTTGCTGCTTCTTATGAAGAAGGGCTGCATCACGCTCATCTTGCTCAGCCTTTAAGCGGACATAATCCTGGTAGTTGCCCTGATACTCGATCAAGCCACCTCGATCCAACTCAAAGATTCGAGTCGAGATATTATCCAAGAAATAGCGATCGTGGGTAATGAAGAACACGGTTTTCTTAGAGTTCTTCAAGAAATTGGTCAGCCATTCGATGGTATCAATATCTAGGTGGTTGGTCGGCTCATCTAACAAGAGCAGGTCGTGGTGAGACAGCAAAACTTGGGCCAATTGCACCCGACGACGCAAGCCCCCAGATAGATCCCCAACTTTGGCATTCAGGTCTTCAATCCCAAGTTTGGAAAGGACTGTCTTGACCTGACTCTCGATTTCCCAAGCATTAAGCGAATCCATCTCCGCCATGACCTTTTCAAGACGGGCTTGGTTCTCTTCTCGGTAATTCGCCATCAAGTATTCATAATCGCGAATCAGCTGCATTTCGCGCAAATCACTAGATAGCACCGTATCCAAAACCGTTTTTTGATCATCAAAGTCAGGTTCCTGCGTCAAGTAACCAATCGTATAATCACTCTTGGCAGAAAAAGGACTCACATCTCCATCAAAGCCAGAGCGACCTGACAATACATCTAACAGAGTGGTCTTCCCAGTCCCATTGACCCCGATCAATCCGATCCGATCCAAGTCGTGAATGATAAAGGAAATCTCACGAAAGACGGTCTTATCTCCGACAGATTTGGTTAATTTATCGACAATAAAATCGCTCATTTTTCCTCCTCTTTTGCTTGCTGGATATAGGCGATGATGGCCTCTTTCTCATTAGCCAGTTCCCCATCGACAATAGCATATTCAATTTTTGTCAAAATCTCTCCTAAGGCTGGACCTGGTTGAAAACCATATTCTTTGATCAACATACCGCCATTGACCACAACCTCGTGTTTATCATGAATGGTCAAGCTATCATAAACGCGCTCAATGGCCAAATAATCCACACTCAAGGCATACGCTTCACGGAGCTCTTCAGCAACCAGTAACAAACGTTTCTCATACTTGTAGCAGGCACGCTTGTCTAGACTGCCTTTTTCTCGGAGCTTTAGAATCTCCACGATCTGCTCCACCGTCTTGGCGAATTCTCTAGAGGTCTTCCATTTCTTAAAGAATTTTGGAATATCTTGAATCTCTAGTGCTAAGACCAAAGCAGCCCAGGCTTGCTCAGAAGTTGAAAAGGTATATTCCAGCTCTATGTCAAACAAACGCTCAATCGCTTCTTTACGATCCTTCATCTCTGGCAGATAGTGATAAGCACCGCTTGCAAGCATGGCCTCCAAGCCCTGTCTCCAGTATGGTGAAAGCAAGAGTTTATCAAACTCGATGAAGGTGCGCTCTACTGAAATCTTCTCTAGTAAGGGCGCACACTCCTTCATGGCATCAAAGGTCGCCTCTTCTAATTCAAAACCGAGACTGGCCTGAAAACGAAAGCCTCGCATGATCCGGAGTGCATCTTCGTTAAACCGTTCATGAGGGAGCCCAACCGCCCGAAGGACCTTGTTTTCTAAATCTTCTAGTCCATGAAAGAGGTCAACAATTTCTCCTTTTTCATTTAAGGCAAAGGCATTGACCGTAAAATCACGACGCTTGAGGTCTTCTTCTAGCGAGCGTACAAAAGACACGGAGCTTGGACGGCGATAATCTACATAGACATCCTCCGTCCGGAAGGTCGTAATTTCATAATCTTGACCATTTTCAAGGACCAAGACGGTCCCATGTTCGATACCGACATCTACTGTGCGATCAAAAATCGCCTTGGTCTCTTCTGGGTAAGAGGAGGAAGCGATATCGACATCGTGAATGGGACGATCCAAGAGGGCATCTCGGACAGATCCCCCAACAAAATAAGCCTCAAAACCAGCTGCTTTAATCTTCTCTAATATTGGTAAAGCCTCCTGAAACTCAGAAGGCATCTTTTCTAATCTCATAGTAAGTGTTCCAAACCATAAACAAGCTCATGACGCTTGACAACTTCTTTAATCCCTAGATTTACTCCTGTCATGAAGGAAACACGATCATAGGAATCATGACGGAGAGTCAACCCTTCGCCTTGGCTACCAAAAATCACCTCTTGGTGAGCGACTAGGCCAGGCAATCGAACCGAATGGATGCGCATCCCTTCAAACTCTGCCCCTCTTGCCCCAGGCATCAACTCTTCTTCATCTGCTGCACCTTGCTGGATCTTCTCGCGCTTCTCAGAGATCAACTCAGCGGTCTTAATTGCTGTTCCACTCGGTGCATCTTTTTTCTTATCGTGGTGCAATTCAATGATTTCCACATTCGGGAAATACTTGGCTGCTTGCGCTGCAAATTGCATCAAGAGTACGGCTCCAATGGCAAAGTTCGGCGCGATCAAGCCACCCAAATCCTTTTCACGTGAAAGGTCTGTCAATTCTTGGATCTGCTCAGGAGTGAATCCAGTCGTTCCCACAACAGGCGCAAAGCCATTTTCAATTGCAAAGCGAGTATTCTCGTAAGCGACCTTGGGCATGGTAAAGTCCACCCAAACATCTGCCTCTAGACCCACAAGATCTTCTTTGCGGTTAAAGACAGGGACTCCTGCAACCTCTGTCTCATCAGTAAATGGATCGATCAAGCCGGCTAATTCTAGCTCAGGATCTTCTGAAACCATCTTGTAGGCTGCTTGTCCCATTCTTCCCTTGAAACCCGCGATAATGACTTTAATTGACATAGAATTCTCCTTAAACGATGGGGATATACCCGACTGCTAAGCTATGGTCACCTAAGTGCGTCCCAATCACCCCTCCAAAGGTAGCAAAAGGAATATCACCTTCCACTCCTTCTTCAATGAGCAGTTGGCGAAGTGCTTCTGCTTTTTCAGGGACATTGGCATGGATGACAAAGACTTGGTAATGACCATCTGCGATATCTGATACAACAATCTCTACCAAGCGTTTCATGGCTTTCTTTTCCGTCCGGACTTTCTCAAAGACCTCAATCACACCTTCATCATTAAAATGAAGAATAGGCTTGATGCTCAAGAGGTTCCCAAGAATGGCAGCCCCATTTGACAGACGACCACCTTTAACCAAGTGGTTCAAATCATCCACCATGATATAGGCAGAGGTACCATCGATCTGGTGTTGGACATTGGCCACAATCTCATCAAAGGAACGGCCTTCACCAGCCCATTTCAAGCAGTCTTCTGTCATCATTCCTAGAGGAGCACTGGTAATTTTTGAGTCCGGAAATTCGACGGTCAAGCCTTCAAATTCGTCCTTCAAATATTGGATATTTTGGTAGAAACCAGAGATGCCTGATGACAAGAAGAGACCAAGAGCATGCGTATAGCCCTTTGCTGTCAAACCAGATAGGACTTCTTCTAACTCTGCTACACTCGGCTGGCTAGTCTTTGGCAATTCCTTAGACGCAGCCATCTTTTGGTAGAACTCATCGTGTGTCAGGTTCTTCCCTTCAACATAAGACTCCCCATCGATATAGATCGGGATCTCTAAAATAAATAAGTCGTCGTGATGGAGCACGTCTTGCGTTAAATAGGCAGACGAATCCGTGATCACTGCTAATTTCATTGATTAAAACTCCAAATTAATACCCGGTAAATCGAGGGCAATTTCTGTGACTTCATAAGTCAAACGGTTGAGCATATTCAAGCAAGGGCGAGCCAATTCTTCCACTTCGTCTTTGCTGAATTCACTTGGTTCATTGACATAACGACCAAACAAGTGGTTGATTTGAGTGATGGTTCCGCTGATCACAAAACCATCAAAAACAATCATGTAGCTCAAGATGACAATCAAAGAAGTCGTGTTTTGTTCTTGATCACGATTGATCAATTGAAAGTTTACATCTACTTTTGTTTCAGGGATGCCATTTTCTTTTTCCCACTCAAAATTACGAGCATCATAGTGGTATTGGCTGACAAATTCTTTTTCACGTTGAATATCCATTTTTATTCTCCTAAAAATATGCGATAGGCTTATTATATCATAATTCAGCTCAAGATACCAACGCCGACTGAGGTGATTTTTTCACTAGCACAAGAGGAAAAGACCAGGGTTTCCGGACCTTTCTTTAAATTACTACTGCTCTACCAAAACTCTACGTTGCTTAGTTAGTTCATTATCTTTGTCCACATCATAATATCTCTCAAACTCTTCTTTGGTATTCACTTGATGGACCTGTCCATCTTTACTCAATTCTGCTGGAATTGTAATACCTTCATAAAGATTTGTATTGGCGGGAACAAAGAGTTTGTACAGCTCAATAAACTGTTGGACATTGCCGTAAACCTCGTCATAATGTAATTTGGCATCAAGCAAAATATATAATTGAGAATCTTTTTTACGGAGTAATTGATAGGCTTTTGGATCGGACTTTTCCAGTACGCTTCTCTTTAAATTATTAGGAAAGAATGTTAGTTGATTCTGATATGAGTCATCATATGCATTAGTAGTTCGATATATTTTCGTGGTATTTTTTAGAGTAACTTTTAATTGTCCTAAATCAACAGAAGGAGTTTCCGGATGTCTTTGTTCTTTTGAATCCTCCCACTCAATTTTCTTCGTTTCGAGATTTAGCCAAAGTTGTCTAGTCCCTGAATTCCTCGAGTCTAATTTATATACTTTTATCGGTAAATAATCTTTACCATTAATTTCTTCAATACCTCCTGTTTTTTCTGGAACATAATTCGAATTATATTCTTCCACCAACTTATAGAGATCTACCTGACTTCCTTCTAACTTTTGATCTCTAATTCGATAAATAGATAGAGCAAAATAAACATCGGGGTCCTCTTTAGGTAACTTCTGTGTCCATCTATAGGTTGAATTATGGAAATAGGTACGAACAATATAACGCTTATTAGATGCTCCATGAGCTCCTAATAAATTTTCTTCTTCATCTGGATGGTACTTGGCAAATACCTTATCTTCCTTAGGAGTCAGTGACTTCCAATGAACTGCAACACACTTACCATCCTCCAAAAATTTATAGGAATCGATTTCCCATATACCGGTGTAGTAGTCATATTTTTCATATTTCTCACGTTCTTGTTTAGCTTTTTCTTGTTTTTGGTGACGTTGATAGGTAAATAGTCCAAAAACAACGACTGCAATTGCTAGAACTAACGAAGTAGCAAAAATTATTTTCTTTTTCATTTATCTTTTTCCATTTCTATTATAAATCTAATAAATTGCTAAAAATTTTTAAAAGGCTACTCGTCAAAAAGTTTTCCTTCTACACGAAGTGGACCACCGCTACCAATTCCTTCAACAGAATCTGTATCATCGTTCTTAGTGTCTTTTAAATAAACCAAAACACTCCAACTTGAATTTTGGATGTGGTTAAAACCTCCAAAAACTCGAAGGACTTGACCGCCGCTCTGAGGGGTACCATTTCCTACTTCTTCCCATTGTGTTTCATCCCAAGCAATCTGGACAGATTCAACTTTAGGACTTAAAGATTTCACAAAATCTTCAATTTCTTTCGCATGCTTCTTTACCTCTTCTAACTGTTGTTCCTTGGGACTGGCTTGCTTTACTTGATGACTATTAATTGAAAACAAGTTTGGATATTTAGAACAGATAATGGCCACTCCTGACAGGGCAATTACTATTATCCCCCAGATGAGGTATTTCTTCTTTTTTCTCATTGATCCTCCAAGAAAAAATGCTTTCTACTATCATATCGAAATCTATAGAGATTCGCAACTTCATCACTAGTTGGTGTTTTTGAGTATAGAAAAAGGTCGGGAAGTCCCCAACCTTATAGATAGGTTTAGTTTTTAGGTTTACGAAGCAATCCGAACAAGATACCACTTACGACAGCACCGATCAATACGAACAAGATGTAAAGAAGTGGGTTTGAAGTAAGGGCGATAACGAAGATTCCTCCGTGAGGAGCCATGAGTTTCAAGCCTGCAAGACCAACAAGGGCACCTGTCAATGCTGAACCTGCAATGAAGCTAGGGATGGCACGGGCTGGGTCAGCTGCACCGAATGGAATGGCACCTTCTGTGATGAAGGAAAGACCCATAACGATGTTTGTCAAACCTGAATCGCGTTCTTCTTGTGTGAATTTATCTTTGAACAAGACTGTTGCTACGAATACTGCCAATGGAGGAACCATACCAGCTGCCATAACAGCTGCCATAACAATAGAACCACCTGAAGCAACAGATTCAGCAAGTGTACCTGTAGCGAAGACATAAGCGGCTTTGTTAACTGGTCCACCCATATCTACAGCCATCATACCGCCGACGAGAAGTCCAAGAAGGACAGCTGAGCTACCTGACAAGCTTGAAAGGAAGTTGTTAAGACCAGTATTAATAGCAGCCATTGGAATATTGATGAGGAACATCAAGAATCCTGTCAAACCAACACCAAGCAATGGCAAGAGAAGGATTGAACGGATACCATCGAGTGAACGTGGAAGACCTGCAAGGGCTTTGCGAAGTAAGAGAACAACTCCACCTGCAAGGAAACCACCTACCAAAGCTCCAAGGAAACCTGATGATACGGCTGCTGGTAATTCACCTTTAGCAGCACCGTAGGCGATATTTCCAAATGCTGACCCTGAGCTAGCAATAGATCCAGCGATAAACCCTGCTACAAAACCAGGTTTTTCAGCGATTGAGAATCCAATGTAACCTGCAAGTACAGGAAGCATGAAGCCAAAGGCTACACCACCAATTGTTTTAAATTGTGCTGCTAATACATGATAAGAACCAAGACTAGACAATTGATCTTGAGGAACACCAAGAACTTGGTCAATCAAGAAGGCTAGGGCGATCAAGATACCACCACCGATAACGAATGGAAGCATTTGAGAAACCCCACTCATCAAGTGTTTGTAGAAGGCTCCACCCAAGCTCAATTTTTCTTGGCTAGCGCTAGCTTGGGCAGCATTTTCAGCGTGGAAGACATCTGCTTTGCCGTCCAAGATGGTTTGGATCAATTCTTCTGTCTGACGGATACCAGCTGCGACTGGTTTAGAGATCAATTTTTTGCCATCGAAACGAGCGGTTTCAACCGCTTTATCTGCCGCAATGATGACCCCTTCAGCTTTGGCGATTTCTTCAGCTGTCAAGCGGTTGCCGACACCAGATGCCCCGTTGGTTTCAACACGGACCGTAACACCCATTTCTTCACCTTTTTTGATGAGGGCTTCTTCTGCCATGTAAGTGTGGGCGATACCAGTTGTACATGCTGTAACAGCAACAATAAGAGGTTTGTCAGATGAAGCTGCTTCTTTGACTGCTTCTGCTTTTTTCGCTTCTTCTGCTGCAGCTACTTGCTCTTCCGCATCAAAGGCTGCGATCACTTGCTCAGGTGTGCTTGCTTGGCGAAGTTTATCCGCAAATCCTGGTTTCATCAAGTACTTAGACAGTTCAGCAAGGGCCGCCAAGTGAGTGTCGTTTGCTCCTTCTGGAGCTGCGATCATGAAGAACAAGTCTGTTGGTTGACCATCCAGAGAGGCGTAATCAACACCCTTGTTTGATTTTGCAAACAAGACTGTTGCTTCCTTGACAGCTTCATTTTTGCTGTGCGGCATAGCAATTCCGTCACCCAAACCAGTTGAAGTTTGTGCTTCACGGTTCATGATACCAGTTTTGAAGGTTTCAAAATCTGTCACCACACCATTATCAACGAGCGATTGGACCATCTCATTGATCACGCCCTCTTTATCTGTTGCCTGAAGATCAAACAACATCACGTTTTTATTTAAAACGTCTTGAATTTTCATAGTTTTTCTACCTCTACTTTTTCATAAGTTTCTTTAATATAGTCAGCTGTCGCTAAATCATCTGAGAAAGTGGTCGCTGTTCCACAAGCCACTCCCCATTTGAAGGCATCGATGACATCTCCTGTCGTTGCGAGCTTACCAGTGAAGCCTGCTACCATAGAATCTCCAGCTCCGACTGAATTCTTCACTTGCCCTTTGATTGGTTTTGCGAAGTAAGTGCCGCTTGGACTGACAAGGAGAGCACCATCACCCGCCATGGAAATAATGACGTTTTGTGCTCCTTTGGCCAAGATTTCTTTGGCATAGCGTTCGATTTCTGGCAATTCCGTCAAGGTAACGCCAAAAATATCACCCAACTCATGGTTGTTTGGTTTAACCAATTGCGGATTAAACTCCAAGGAATCAATCAAGGTTTGCCCTTCAAAGTCGCAAACGACTTGTGCACCTGTCGCACGAGTTGCTGCGATCAATTCTTTGTAAACAGCATTTCCAAGTGAAGATGGGGCAGATCCTGCAAAGACTACCACATCATCTACTGTTAAGCTTGATAGGATGCTGAGTAATTCTTGCAACTGAGTTTCTGTCACTTCTGGACCGTTCCCGTTGATCTCTGTTTCTTGATCAGCTTTGATCTTGACATTGATCCGGGTATCCTGATCCACTGTCACAAAGTTGGTTGAAATGGCTTCACTAGTCAGTACATCTTCAATGAAGCGTCCTGTGAAACCACCGATAAACCCTGTCGCTGTGTTCTCAATATCGAGCCGCTTCAAGACACGACTAACATTGATCCCCTTACCACCGGCGAATTTATCTTCCGAAGCCATCCGGTTGACGGCCCCGGTCTCTACATGATCGAGACGAACAATATAGTCAATGGCTGGATTCAGTGTTACTGTATAAATCAAACCTCTATAACCTCCGTTTTTTCTTTTAAAACCTTTAATCGTTGCGGTTCACATTGATTGGTGATAATCATGGCGCGCTTGATCGGAGCCACTTTGACAAAGCATGTCACCCCAATTTTCGAATTATCCGCTAGGATATAGGTTTTTTTTGCATTTTCGATAATCGCACGCTTGACAGATCCTTCTTCCAGGTCTGGAGTGCTGTAAAATTCATCATCGATTCCATTCATTCCAAGAAAGGCCTTGTCAAAATTCAACTGACCGATTTGATTGAGCGCGATCCCTCCGATACTAGCATCTGTAGAAGATTTTACCTTCCCACCGATGATGACCGTCGGAACATTTCGCTCGACCAACTTAGTCGCATGGTGAATCGAATTGGTCACCACAGTTACCGTTGGATTGACAATTTCTTGTACCAAGAGTTCATTAGTCGTCCCAGCATCGATAAAGATGACATCATGATCTTTGATCAACTCTGCTGCTTTTACCGCAATTTTTGACTTGACTTGAATGTTTTTGATAGATTTTTCTTTATTACTTTCTTCCTCTTGAAGAAAATGCAGGCTTTCCGCACCGCCGTGAACCCGGCGAAGTTTGCTTTCAGCTTCTAGCTCATCCAAGTCTCGACGAACGGTTGATTCAGACGTTCCCAGCTCTTGCACAAGGATTTCTAAGGAAACAAATTTTTCCTTTAATACCTTTTCGAGGATAAATTGTTTTCGTTCAGATTTGAGCATTTCTCCTCCTTTTGCAATCGATTACAAAAACCATTATACTCTTTCTTCAAAAAATGTCAACAATTTTTATCATTTTCTATCATTTTCTTTCAAAAAAATCAAAAGTGTATAAAAAAAGCAGGAAAGAACTCATTTTGTTAAATGAGTTCTTGTCCCACCCTCATAAATTTCCTTTAAAGATTTTAAGCAATAAAGTGTCTATGCATCCACTCTATTCTCAGTATGTCTTAATCATTATTTGAAGATTGTTTCTTTTTCTTGAAACCAAACAATCCAGCAAGTAGCCCAACGACTACACCTGTTGTTGCTACTGCATATTTGGAAGAATCTGCACTTGCCACAGCTTGGCTGTTTTCTTTTTTGGGTTTGATTTCTTCTACTTTGGCTTCTTGTTTCGGAGCTGGAGTAGCTTTTGGTGCTTGCACTTGCGGACTATTGGTACCTGTTGGAAGAACTGTTGGTCTATCCGAAAAAGTGGTTGGATTGCTTGAGCGGATATCCATTGGCATATCTGCTGCTTCTAAAATAGCTGGATCCATTCGTGACGCTAGATCTTCATATTGAGAATTCAACAGTTCCACGACACTGTGATAAGATTGAAGAGTAGTGAATTCGGCTTCTAATTTTTCTTTTTTATTTTCTAAATTAGCCACCGCAGCTGATAAAACTGATTGGGCTTTGACCAATAATTCTGGAGCATTTTTAAAGTCAGAAAGACGTTTTTCAGCAGCAACCAAGCGTTCTTGCGCTGCCTTCAAGCCCTCATGCGCTTCTTGAACGACTTGGGCTTTTTCTGCTTCTTCTGCTTTTAAAAGATCTAATTTCTCACGCGCAGCTGCTAACAAATCTTTCGCTTTTTGAAGCGCTGCTTCTTTTGGTTGGATAGCTGCTTCAATCCGACCTCGAGATACATCAAGAGTCGCTTTTGCTTTTTCAACTGCATGGTCCTTGCTGACAAGAAGAATTTTGTAATTTTGGATGGTCTTTTGGACATTGGCCATCTCTACTGCCACATTCGAATTAGTATGACGGGCATCTTCTAATTTGCCTTGCAAGATAATGATTTGGGACTCTTGATTGGCCTTGTCCAGCTTGAGATTAGCGACTTCATCAGATTTTGCTTTCACATCTGATCTTGTCGTCGTAGCTCCAGCCCCCTGACGCAATTGGTAAGCGAGTGCACTGGTTGACACTGCTGAATTGACAGGGCGGTGTAAGAAAGCTGCTTCTGACATGGCATTACTTGGGTCATAAGCGACTGATAAAGCTGTCGCTTTGTTGTCTACCATTTGGAGATAGTGACCAACCTTAGCAAAGGCCTCAGCACCAATCTTCATATAGATATCGTTGGCATCGATTTGAGTTTCGTCAGTTGGTAGACCATATTGAGCCGCAACTTCTTGATAAGCCGCTTTTTCATTGTACCAAAAGTCAACCGCACCAGCAGGTGAGAAGCCATATGCAATGTTCTCGTTTGGCAAATACTTAAACATATGCCAGTTAGCTTTCTTGAAGTATTCTAACTGTACTTGGCTGGCAGGAAGGGAATAAGGATCCAGCTCCAATTCAGGCAAGCCGGCGTTGCGACGATAGCTATTAATAGCATCCGCAATTTCAAGTGCTCGGAGGTTGGCTTGCAAAGATCCAGACTCTCCAACTGTTAAGCCGTCTTCTTCCCGACCACGCTTGTAGAGGGCTAAAGCACTTGCTGCAGCTTCATTGCCATTGTCAGCTAAGTGTTGCAAATAACCTTCATAAGTCGCTTGACTCAACTGAACAGGGCTGTTCGCTGCCGCTTGTTCTATGGCAGCCAATTCTGCTTCCTTGGTTGCGATGACCGCTTTCAAATCTGTCAGACGTGTTTGAGCCAGTTGAATATCGCTCTCAATTTGAGCCACTGTATCTGAGCCAGTTTGCTGACTCGCTTGCAAGGTCGCGAGGTAATTCTGAGATTCTCGGATACTTTGCTCGACTTGACTTTGCTCCAACAAAGCTTGGTTGAGCACATTCTCATCATTTGAAATCGGTGCCTTGGCTTGGTTCAATTCATTTTGTGCTACATCGACCAAAGATTCCTGAGCAGTAACTTGATTTTCCTGTTGACGAACAGCTTCTACGACTTGGTCATGGGCAGCTTCTGCTTCTCGAACCTTATTTTCTTCGATGGTCACATAGGCTTGAGCTACCTTGACGCCATTTTCTGCATTCTGAACTTGGGCATCCGAAGTTGTTGCGATGAGGTTTTCCGCATCCGTCACTTCTGCTTTCTTTTCTTCCAGTTCTTGTCCAGCAGCCTTGACTTCCGTTTGAGCATCGATCACTTTTTGTTCTTGGTAGTGGACATCTTTCACCACTTGGCCTTTTTGAGCTGTGATTTGCTTCAACTCATCAACTGTAATTGGTTTCTCGACTACTTCCGTGCTGTTGGTTTCTGCATTTTCATTTTGCTTCACCTCTTCGGCACTAGCCTTGTGATGAAACATACCAGATAGGACTGTTGTTGCTGCAATCCCTGTCGTGAAAACCGATTTTCCTAATTTCTTTCCCATTAAACTCACCCCCAAAACTTAATCATTTTCTTGAAGTTTCTCTACCCCTTAGCATACCACATTTTGTTACCAATAACTAGTAGGTTTAAAAAGTTTTTTTCATAAATTTTTGAGGCAAAAGAAAAACAGCTGACGCTGTTAGTCTTCTTGTTTAATTTGTTCCAACATCTTCTCTTCTTCTGCTGTCAACTCATAGTTTTCTAGCAAGTCTGGACGACGTTCTAAGGTTTTTTTCAAACTCTGATAGAGGCGCCATTGACGGATATTTTCATGGTGACCACTCATGAGGACATCGGGAACCGTCATTCCTCTGTATTCATATGGCCGTGTGTATTGAGGATATTCTAGAAGACCAGAGGAGAAACTGTCATCCTGGTGACTGGACTCTTTTCCAATCACCTCCGGAATCAAGCGCACCGTCGCATCAATCATAGTCATGGCCGCTAGCTCGCCACCTGTCAAAACATAATCTCCAAGAGAAATCTCATCTGTCACCAAGGTCTTGATCCGCTCATCGTAGCCCTCATAGTGACCACAGATAAAGATCAATTCTTCTTCCTGAGCCAACTCTTCAGCATAGTCTTGGTCAAAGGTCCGACCAGCAGGATCCAGCAAGATCACGCGCGGATTCTTTTTCTCAATGGCGTCAAAGGCATCAAAGATCGGCTGCGCTCGTAGAAGCATGCCTTGCCCGCCCCCATAGGGTTCATCGTCCACATGGCGCGCTTTCTCCGCATTCTCACGGAAATTATGGTAGTTGATCTCGAGAAGTCCCTTTTCACGCGCCTTGCCGACAATCGAGTGCTCCAAAGGCGAAAACATCTCTGGAAAGAGGGTTAAAATATCAATCTTCATCATCTAACCCTTCTAAGATGTCTACATCCACCCGATTTCCTGGGATATCGATATTGAGCACCACTGGTGGGATATAAGGCAAGAGAAGGTCACGTTTTCCTTTGCGTTTGACCACCCAGACATCATTGGCACCTGGTTGCAGGATCTCCTTGATCTGACCGATCAGTTGGTCATTTTCGTAAACATCAAGGCCGATGATCTCATGGTAATAAAACTCGCCATCCTCCAAATCCGTCAAGTCTTCTTCAGCAACCTTGAGGCTAAAGCCTTTGAATTTCTCGATGGCATTGATATGGTACATATCCTTAAACTTGATGATGTCGAAGTTCTTGTGCTTGCGGTGACTGGCAATGGTCACCGTTTGGACAAAACGATCCTTTTCATCAAAGAGAGCTAACTCTGCTCCTTTTTTAAAACGCTCTTCCGCAAAGTCTGTCACAGACAAGACCCGCATCTCTCCTTGTAAGCCTTGGGTATTGACAATTTTCCCAACATTAAAGTAATTCATGATTTCACTACATTCCTCTTTTAATTAATTTATCTTTACAGTTCTCTAATAAGAGTTACAATTTTTTCCGATTCTGACCAGTGTAGATAGTGGTGGTTTCCACCTAGAATGAGTTTTGTATTAGAATTCCAATATTCTGAATCTCTGTACTCTTTTTCTCTATACGCCTGACAAAATACGAAAACAGGAATATTATCTGGTAAGGACAAACTATCAAAATCTTCAGCGGTAATATTTACAGATATCTGAAATCCAGGAACTTGCTTTTCCAATTCTAAGCCCTTTTCTTCCATCAATTCCCAAATCAGTCTTTCAGTTTCAGGTTCAAATGTTGCTTGAGTTAGCCCCTTAAAATAATTTTCCGGACCACATTCTTCGATCATTCTCATTTGCTCTTCCATTTCTGGATAAGGATTTTTTTTAAAATCAGCAAACATTATATTTTTTGTTGTCGGTTCAATTGCTATCAAAGCTTGACACTTAATTGGTTTACTCATTAACTTTAAAGCCAAAACACCACTTAAACTATGAACACAAAGTATATAATTGGAAATTTCCAATCCCTTCAGGATTTCGTATACCGCTTCAACAAGATTATCCAAATTAAGTCCTGTTTGACTATGAATCGGACTCCTACCTGTATTCGGAAAATCAATCGTTAAGTAACCTATTGAGGAAGGAAGTTTTTCAAGTATTGGTAGGAAATTTTCATAACTTGGTATCAAACCAGCACCATTTAAACAAACTAGTATTTTATTTCCCTTTTTATAAGTAACAGATAGACAACCAATCTTTGTAGATACTTCAAATCGGTTCATATCAAAATAACTCCTTCTGAACAACCATTCACTTAACATTCTTAGGTTTTATTTTATCACGTTCAAGGGATTTTCTCAAATGCTCTTTTCTGCTAGAAACTGCTCCAAATCTTGTTCATGCTGATACTTGATGGCTGCCTTCTTGTCTTTTTCAAAAATGGTCTTCGTTAGGTCGATATGGTTAATAGCTGCAATTGCCACTGTGTAGTGAATGATATCTGCCAACTCCTTTGCCAATTCCTCGTTTGAATCTTGGACCCCCTCTTTTCTACCTGAACGTCCATTTAAAACCTCAGCGACTTCTCCAACTTCTTCTACTAGTTTGATAAAAAGTCCTTCTTCTGTTCTAGATTGTTGATAATGATCAAGTAAGTATTCCTCTAGTTGTCTGACTGTTAAATCTCTCATTCCTTCTCCTTGCAAAAAAAAGCGAGACCTTGTCCCGCCTTTTTATTTTTCGTCAATAACGATTCTTACTTTTTTATCTTCAGTTGGGACAGAGTAGACAATCGTTCTTATCGCAGAAATGGTGCGACCTTTTCGACCGATTACACGACCAACATCGCTAGGATCAAGGTCAAGGTGGTACTCCAAGAATTCCGGAGTATCTTCGATCTTGATGGTTAAGGCATCCGGTTGTGAAATCAAGGGTTTCACAATTGCAATAATAAGATTTTCAATCGTATCCATACATCAACCTACTTTATGATTATTTTGAGAATTTAGAATCGTGGAATTTCTTCAAAACACCTTCTTTTGAAAGGATGTTACGAACTGTATCTGAAGGTTGAGCTCCATCAGCCAACCATGCAAGAACGCGGTCTTCTTTCAAAGTTACTTGGTTTTCTTCAACAAGTGGATTGTAAGTTCCAACTGTTTCGATGAAACGACCATCACGTGGTGAACGTGAATCTGCTACGTTGATACGGTAGTAAGGTTTTTTCTTAGAACCCATACGAGTCAAACGAATTTTAACTGCCATTTTTATAAGTCTCTTTTCTATATTTTAATTTTCGGTGAAATAGACAAGCTATTTAGCACATGATCTATTATAACACATTTCATAGACCTGTCAAGAAAAAAACTTGACAGTATTTAAAATTTTTTATTTTATCAGTAAATCGACGATTTCTTGATAGGTGCTAACTTCATAAGTTGGCACTACTTGGCTGGTATTTTCCTTGTGATCTGGATTATACCAAACGGTAGCAATCCCCGCAGCATTCCCTCCTGCGATATCAGCTGTCAAAGAATCACCGATCATGAGGGTCTCTTCCTTGCTAAAATCTGGAATCAGTTGGCCTACTTTGTCAAAAAATGCAGGTTCTGGTTTCTGAGTATGAAGCTGTTCAGAGATAAAGACCTCTTTAAAATAAGGCGCGATGGAAGAATGAGCTAAGCGTCCTTCTTGAATGGCAGTCACTCCGTTCGTTGCACCATAGAGCTGGTAACCTGCTTTTTCAAGTCGTGCCAGTAAGTCCTCCGCCCCTGGGAATGACTTCCCTTGAAGACTGATGTAATCTTGGTAGCGAAGAGCCATCTCGGCCCCATCAACCGTGATCCCAAAGTGGGCAAACCCAATCGCAAACCGACTATCCACGAGTTCTTGTTTGGTGAGCTTCTTTTGTTCTAAATCCTTCCAGAGCCCTTGGTTCATAGGTTTGTAGTAATCTTTAAAGGCCTCTACATCTGAAAAATTCATGTCTTCTAACATCTGCGTCAAGGCTGTTTCTTCAGCAGATTCAAAGTCCAACAAGGTATGGTCCAAATCAAAAAGTAAAAATTTATATGCCATTACAAACGATCTTTCAATTTTTCTACAAATAAATAAGCAGCTGGGCAAGTGAGCGTATTTTTGATGGTCAGATGGTTGATCTGATAGATCTTCTTGCGATCGGTGTGAGGGAATTCCCGACAAGCTTTTGGGCGTACATCATAAATGGAACAGAGATTGTCCCCACCAAGAAAGGGGCAAGGCATGGATTTAAAAACCTTGTCCCCATCTTCGTCAACTTGAAGAAATTCTGCCTCAAAGGCAGGAAGCTTCATCTTGAAATATTTGGCGATCCGCGTGATATCCGCTTCCTTAAAATCGGGCCCTAAGGTTTTGCAGCAATTAGCACAAGCCGTACAATCGATTTCTTGGAAAACTTCATCGTGGATTTCTTGCGCTATTTTATCTAAATTCTTAGGTGGCTTCTTCTTGAGATTCGCCAATACCTTGCGGTGCTCCTTTTGCTTTTGGAGAGCTAACTGATGGTATTTTTCAATATCAATTTCCTGTGTCATCCTCTATTTCCTCTTCTAAACAATAGAAGCATTATACCACAAAGACTGTGAAAAAAGATAGATCTTGCGATCTATCTCACTTAATTAATCGGTTACAGCACCTGTTCCATCTAGGCTCCAAGTGTTTTCGACATAAGGAGTAAATTGAGTTATTGTTTTCTCAAATCCTTCAACAACAATCAAATAAACCTTATCATCTTTTTGGAATACCCAACCAGCAACCTGCAGGCCTGACTTGAGAAAAATATGTATTTTAAGCGACTCATTTCCTCCAACAGTCGTCGTAGATTTTGTCATTTTCTCAACAATTTTATAATCATTCCACCTACTCTCCAATCTTTGAGCTATTAGCTCTGCATTAAATTCCACTCCTTCAGGGACATTTGCTTTTTCTCTAGTGGCAGCATTTAAAACAATAATATTGAAGGCGTTTTTATCTGTATACTGAATATTATCTCCGACTTGGATACTATCATTCTTTTTCCAGTCACTTGGAATATTGACATAGCCATAATCTGCTGATCCAATTCGTTTCGTTTTCACATTCCCCTTATCACTATCTGGAATTTTTTTCTCTACATTACTACTTGAATTTGTTGTCTCTCTCACCACATTAGCGGAACTAGATGCTACCGATGATTTACTAGACGCTTTCTTTGGACTAGTACAAGCAGAAAGGCTTACAACAGACAAAAACGTAACAGACGCGAGTAGGAACTTATTTTTCATATTCTCTCCTCAATGATGTATTTACTTTCCTCTAGTCTACCATGATTTTCTAGGATTTGAAAGTGCGATTTCTATAGCATAAAGAGACTAGAAATGATTCTAGCCTCTCTTCATCAATCCGTTACAGCGCCTGTTCCATCTAGGCTCCAAGTGTCTTCAATGTATGGGATAAAGGTTTTCAAGGTTTCTGCATCCCCTTCAAAAGAAATGGTATACACTTTTTCACCCTTCTGGAAGACCCAAGTAATCAGGTATTGACCAGATTTCATGATAATTTGAAGCTGGTAAGCGTCCAGACCTGCGACTTTAGTCCGCGCTCCCGTCATCTTATCAACATCCTGGTTATCTTGCCACATTACGGCCAGTTTCTTAGCTAGAAATTCTGCATTAAACTCGATATCCGCAGGAACTTTGGCCTTTTCCCGCGTAAAGCTATTCAAGGTGACAATATTATAGCCGCTCCCATCCGTATACTGGACAGCTTCTGTCCCATCGATATCCGTGAACTTGAACCATTTACTTGGAATATCGATGTATCCATAATCTGCATTTCCAATCCGCTTGGTTTCTTGACTGGAAGTGGTTTTCTTTGTAGAAGCAGTATCCTTTGACGAAGAGCTGCTTGTTTGCTTTTCGACTTTGCTGCTACTTTCTTTTGTAGAAGAAGCTGCTGTGTCCTTTTGAGTGGTGTGACTACAAGCCATTAGTGTGCAGATAGAAAGAATCGTCAGTGATGCGGTCAATAATTTGTGTTTCATGCTCAACCTCCTTGATAACGTTTTCTTTCTTCTAGTCTACCATGAAAGTGGGTATTTTAAAATAGGATAAGTGTCACATCTGATGGAACCTTTCTCATTCAGTCTATTTCTTTTGAACCTAAAACAAAAGGCTGGGACAAAAGTCCTAGCCTCTCAATTATTTTTGGATTGTCGAGCAAGACGCAGTGGTTGAGTGGGCTCTACTACGCTGCTTTCATCAGCTTTTACAGTCCTACTCAACTGTGCGGAGGTGGGACGACGAAATCGAATTCTAACGAATTACCGATTTCTGTCCCACTCTCTCATTGTTATTCTTCATCCATTGACAAGACAGATAAGAAGGCTTCCTGTGGTACTTCTACAGATCCAATTGCCTTCATCCGTTTCTTACCAGCTTTTTGTTTTTCAAGAAGCTTACGTTTCCGTGAGACGTCCCCACCATAACACTTAGCCAAGACGTTCTTACGAAGGGCCTTGATATCTGTACGGGCCACGATCTTATGACCGATCGCCGCTTGGATAGGCACTTCAAACTGTTGACGAGGGATAATCTTCTTGAGTTTCTCAACGATCAACTTACCACGTTCATAGGCAAAGTCCTTGTGAACGATAAAGCTGAGGGCATCGACAGTATCGCCATTGAGAAGGATATCCATTTTAACCAATTTAGAAGGTCGGTATTCAGACAACTCATAGTCAAAGCTCGCATAGCCACGAGTAGAGGATTTCAATTTATCAAAGAAATCAAAGACAATTTCAGCTAGTGGGATTTGATAGATGACATTCACCCGATTTTCATCGATGTAGTCCATGGTCACAAAGTCCCCACGTTTGCGTTGGGCTAATTCCATGACAGCCCCAACAAACTCTTGTGGCACCATGATTTGGGCTTTGACATACGGTTCTTCGATCGAAGCGATCTTGGTTGGATCTGGGAACTCAGATGGGTTGGAGACATCCAGTGCTTCTCCATCTGTCAAATTAACCTTGTAGATAACAGACGGTGCCGTCATAATCAAGTCAATATTGAACTCACGCTCCAAACGCTCCTGGATAACGTCCATATGAAGGAGACCCAAGAAACCACAACGGAAACCAAAACCGAGGGCCTGAGAAGTTTCCGGTTCAAATTGAAGACTGGCGTCATTCAATTGCAATTTTTCCAAGGCTTCACGAAGGTCATTGTATTTGTTGGATTCAATCGGGTAAAGACCAGCAAATACCATTGGATTCATTTGCTTGTATCCATGTAGTGGCTCATTTGCTGGATTGGTCGCTAGGGTTACCGTATCCCCGACACGGGTATCCGCAACGGTCTTGATAGAGGCCGCAATATAGCCAACGTCTCCAGTCGCAAGGAAATCACGGCCGACTGCTTTAGGAGTAAAGATCCCAACTTCTGTGACATCAAAGGTCTTGCCATTGCTCATGAGCTGGATCTTATCGCCTGGTTTAACCATTCCATTGACCACTCGGACCTGAAGGATTACCCCACGATAGGCATCATAAACGGAGTCAAAGATCAAGGCTTGAAGAGGGGCTTCAACATCACCCGTCGGTGCTGGAACTTTCTCAACGATCTGCTCCAAAATCTCTTCAATCCCAATACCAGCCTTGGCAGAGGCTAGGACTGCCTCGCTAGCATCCAAGCCGATGACATCTTCTACTTCTGTGCGCACACGTTCTGGATCTGCAGCTGGCAAGTCAATCTTATTAATGACTGGAAGGATTTCCAAATCATTGTCCAGTGCTAAGTAAACGTTGGCCAGGGTCTGAGCTTCAATCCCTTGAGCGGCATCCACCACAAGAATGGCTCCCTCACAGGCAGCAAGCGACCGCGAAACCTCATAGGTAAAGTCCACGTGTCCTGGTGTGTCAATCAAGTGGAAGATATAGGTTTCCCCATCTTTAGCCGTGTAGTTCAACTCGATGGCATTCAGCTTGATGGTAATCCCACGTTCCCGTTCCAAGTCCATACTATCTAAAAGTTGGGCTTGCATTTCCCGACTAGACACGGTTTCGGTTTTTTCTAAAATTCGATCGGCCAAGGTTGACTTTCCATGGTCAATATGGGCGATGATCGAGAAGTTCCGAATCTTCTCTTGTCGTTTTTTTAATTCTTCAAAGTTTGGCATAATCATCTTCCTAGTAAATTTAATCGTACTCTTCATTATAACAAAAAAGATAGGCCTTTGCCTATCTTAATTCATTATTTTCAAAAATCGCTTCTGCGTTTTATTTCCCTCATAACCTATTCGTTCGTAAAAGAGATGGGCTTCTTTTCGATGAGAGGCGGAATTTAAACGGATAAAAGCATAATGCTTGCTTTTGGCAAGTTCTTCAACTCTCTCCATCAATTGGCGACCAATCCCACGTCCTTGAGCAGATGGAAAAACCGCTAGACCCAAAATATTTAGACCAGCGTCACTATAGAGACTTTCATAGACTTCTGCCTCCACATAGGCAAGAATATGGCCTGTTTGGTCCTCTTCATAAACAAAGCAAAAATGATCCGAATCTGGCGAATTAAATTTATCAATCTGAGCTGCCACTTTCTCCAGGGTCGAATCATACCCCAATGCTTGGTGACATAAATCTCTAATTTGACCTGCATCTTTGACTTGAACAGTACGAATCATACCTTCACCTCCATGAACCCTATGGTATTATCTTAGATCATTTTCCTCAAAAAGTAAAGGAATATCTGATAAAATTCAAAATGAAAATCCGATTTAGATCAAATTCATCTTTTTTCGCATTTTTCAGGGATTTCTATTTACTTTTTCGATTTAATTCATTATAATAGTAAGGGTAAATACAAGGAGGTGAGTACGTTGGCCAGAGGTCGTGGAAAAGCAAGCCCTCAAGACAAAGAGGCATTACGGATTATATCGGAAAAGATTAGAGAATTACTGAAAGAACAAGGGAAAAAGCAGATCGAATTATCTCGTATTACTGGAATCCCTGCAAGTACCCTGACTGGATATGTAAAAGGAACTTCTCTTCCCGTTCCCGAAAATTTAGAGAAGATTGCAGCCTTTTTCCAGGTAGCAGTTGCTGATATTGACCCTCGATTGCGCAATGATTTTGTAGTCATTGATTCAGAGATTGAACGATTATATAAACAGCTCGATGAAGGAAATCAAGAAAATCTTCTCTCTTATGGAAAAAGTCTCTTGACCCATCAAAAAGAAAGACAGAAGATTGAAAAGCAATACCACTCTTATTCTGTCTATGATTCTTTTGCAGCATACCAAAATCAGAAGCAAGCTGATATCGTGTGGTTTGATCAAAAGATTCCTTACGATTTGGCTTTTTGGATTCATACGGATTCCCTCGAGCCTAAATACGAAAAAGGGGCCGTTGTGTTAATCAAGCAAACCTACTACGATCAGGCAGGGGCTATTTATGCCATTGATTTTGATGGGCAAACGTTGATCAAACGGGTATTTCGCGAGGCCAACGGTATTCGACTGGTTTCCCTCAATAAGAAATATAGTGATCAAATCATTCCACTAGATGAGGAACCTGGGGTGATTGGAAAAGTGATTGATGGCTTTGTTCCTCTTGATTTGGAGGAAATCAAATGATTCAATTAATCGCGATTGACTTGGACGGAACTCTTTTGCATGAGGATAAGACTCTATCTAAAGGCAATATTGAAGCTCTTCACCGGGCCCATGAAGCCGGCTATGATATTGTGATCTGTACGGGGCGCCCCTTAGCGGGTGTACGGCCTATCTTTGAAGAGATTGGACTCCCTGATGGCAACTACTATATGATTATCAATAACGGGTGTACAACCTTGTCTACTAAGAATTGGGAAATCATTGGCAAGGAAGAATTGAGCCTTGAGGACATGCACCGGTTGCATGTTTTGACGGAAGATACAGATGTCCAGCTAACCTTATTTGACATAGATCACTACCTAGTGGTCGCACCTGAAGCCAGTGAACTTGTCACGATGGATGCGGGCATTGTTAATTCTAAACCGACACTTGTCTCTGAAGAGGATCTGCCCAACCTTGTTCCTATTTTTCAAGCCATGTACGTAGGAGATCCTTCTGCTATTGATGCCTTCCAAGCTCAGAACGAGGCTGCATTAGAGGCCGAGTTTAACACTGTTCGTTCACAGGATATCTTGTTTGAAATCTTGCCAAAAGGTGCGAGCAAAGCTTCTGCTCTTCAAGCATTAAGCCAAACATTAGGCTACAGGAGAGACCAGGTCATGGCTCTTGGAGATGCAAACAATGACCTTGAAATGCTACGTTTTGCTGGTTACAGCGTCGCTATGGGAAATGGCAATGCTGCTGTCAAGGAAATCGCAGATTTCATCACCCTGACCAATGATGAGGATGGCGTGGCCCATGCTATTCACAAATTAATTGAAACTGAAAAAGGAGAATGATCATGAAATACCAAAATTTGTTGGACCGTTTTATTACCTATGTAAAGGTTAACACACGTTCAGACGAAAATTCTACAACCACTCCAAGTACCCAATCACAAGTTGATTTTGCAACAAACGTCTTGATCCCTGAAATGAAACGCGTGGGTCTTCAAAACGTCTACTATTTGCCAAACGGCTATGCTATTGGAACACTTCCAGCTAACGATCCAAGCTTTACTCGCAAGATTGGATTTATCTCTCACATGGATACCGCTGACTTCAATGCCGAAAATGTCAATCCACAAATTGTTGAGAATTATGATGGCGGTGTCATTACCCTTGGTGACTCTGGTTTCACACTCGATCCAGCTGATTTTGCTCATTTGAACAACTACAAGGGACAAACCTTGATCACAACGGATGGTACTACTCTTCTGGGTGCAGACGATAAGTCAGGTATCGCTGAAATCATGACAGCTATTGAATACCTGACAGCTCATCCTGAAATCAAACATGGAGAAATCCGTGTCGGCTTTGGTCCAGATGAAGAAATCGGAGTCGGTGCAGATCAATTTGATGCAGAGGATTTTGATGTAGACTTTGCCTATACTGTTGATGGTGGTCCTCTCGGAGAGCTTCAATACGAAACCTTCTCAGCAGCTGGGGCTGAAATCACCTTCAAAGGACGCAATGTCCACCCAGGTACAGCCAAAGGTCAAATGATCAACGCTCTTCAATTGGCCATTGATTTCCATAACAAACTCCCTGAAGGAGCACGTCCAGAATTAACCGAAGGCTATGAAGGCTTCTACCACTTGATGAACATCGATGGAACTGTCGAGGAAGCAAGTGCTAGCTATATCATTCGGGACTTTGAAACAGAAAGCTTTGAGAAACGCAAAGACCTTATGAAATCTATTGCCGATCAGATGAATGCGGAGCTCGGTAGCGAACGCGTTCTCCTCACCCTCAAAGATCAGTATTACAACATGAAGCAAGTGATTGAAAAAGATATGACACCAATCACCCTTGCTAAGGAAGTCATGGAAGATCTTGGAATCACTCCAATCATTGAACCGATCCGCGGTGGTACAGATGGCTCTAAAATTTCCTTTATGGGGATTCCAACACCTAATATCTTTGCCGGTGGCGAAAACATGCATGGTCGCTTTGAATACGTAAGTCTCCAAACCATGGAACGCGCAGTTGATACCATTATCGGTATTGTGACCAAAAAATAAGAAACAAAAAAGGATTCGGATAGATTGTCCGGATCCTTTATTATCTATTAGAGAGCTTGACAATATCTTTGACCTGATCAATATTCTGAATCAGGTGAAGGTTTGTCTCATTAATAGGAAGATAATAGACTTTATCTGCCAAAGATTCTGTAAAAGGACGATTCGTGAGTAAGATCACCTGTTGTCCTTTTTCTTTCAGCTCTTTCACTTGCTTTCTCACCTTTTGGTAAAAACGCTCATCGCAGATTTCTAAATCATCCACCAAGACACAAGCAGCGTCCAAACCCAATGATTCATTGGTTCCATTCTGGGTCAGATAATAGGCTGCACCCGCTCGTACCTCATATAAGCCAGCTGATGGCTCAACCGGAAGAAAGGCTGGGCTTGTTGCAACTTCTTCTTTGTCCATCGCTACAAGATTGGCTAGAACCTGCAAATAGACAGGTGCTAATTTACTCAAATCCAAGAGTTCCTCAAACTCAAAACCACGTTTCAAGGCTTCTAAGATATAGAAGAGCCGGTGGGGCATATGACGAGCAATTTTCTGGATTAATTCATCATCGCTCATTTCTTCAGGAAGGATGGTCAGCAAGTTCTTGTCTTTAATGGTTTCTAGGGCTTGTTGATAAGCCTCATCAATTCTCTTCCCAAATCCATAAACTGCGCCATAAGAGTGAATTTGGGTATTGAGACGGGCATTTTTAGCAGCATCAGAAAAAATCGGGATCTTAAAGAAGATATAGTCCAAACTCGGTTCATAAACAGCCTTTAAATCCTTTAATAAGGGATGAGGCAAATGCTCGAGAGACCACCCTAATTGCAACTCTACTCCTTGCTCAAACAAGGAATAGCCTAAGCCCATAGAGGCCATCGAGATGCTATCTGAAGCAAATGGATTAACCTCTAAGATATAAAAAGCGTAGCTCGTCGGATCCAAGGCAAACTTAATGGAAATGGCTCCTGTCAGCTTCAGATAGCGACTAATGTGGATCGCCGCTTCACGAAGATTTTGAAACTCACGGTCAGTCAGAGTGACCGCTGGCATGAATTGGTAAGAGTCACTGGAGTGGATCCCAACAGGATCAATGCTTTCAATAGAGGCAGCCAGGTAGTGATTGTCTTCGCGATCCCGCATGACTACAAAATCCAGTTCCTTAAAGCCATAAGTCGAAAATTCTAGCAAACACTGCTGACTTGGAGAGACCGAAAGTCCCATTTCTACAGCTTCGCATAAATCATCCAGGTTATGAGCAATCTTTCGCCCTTGCCCTTGCTTACTCGCTACTGGCCAGATCATAATAGGAAATTGAATGCCTTCAGAAAACTCGATAGCTTCTCGAACCGAACTAACCAGTGCTGAAGCAGGTACCTGATAGCCCAGCTCTTGAAAGAGACGTCGTTGATCTGCCTGTTGGTAAAAATTACGGTAGCGTTGGAGACTTGTCCCGACAATCAAGATCGATGCTTCTTTGAAAAATCCAGTTTCTTCCAAACGAAACAAGAGATTCAAAATCTGTTTGTCCGCGAAAGCTAAGAGCAAGCGAGATCCAGTATAAGAAAGAAGAGTCGTCCTAAGAGCATCCAGCTTGAGCTTACTAACTACAACTATATCTGCAGCTTCTTGGGTGATAGCATTTTCTTCGCCCAAGTAAAGGACAAGAGCATTCCCATCCTTAGCATTGAGTTTTTGTGCTTCATTTACCGCAGCCAAAAGGCTAAAATCCTGATAAGAATCTCCACACAGGAGAAGCAATTTCTGGTTTTGTTTCATCATTCCTTCTCCCTTCTACTTTCGTGAATTTTGGCATCAATCAACTCTAAAAATTCATCGTAAAAATAGAGATTTTCCCTTGGACCTGGACTCGCATCCACTTGGAATTGAACCCCTAAAATCGGTTGGTAACGATGACGAAAAGCTTCAATACTATGGTCATTGACGTTTTCATGCGTGACCAATAAATCATGGGGCAGGCTATCGCGTGCTATACTATACAGGTGATTTTGACTGGTTATTTCGATTTTTCCTGTCGCAATTTCACGCACAGGTATGTTCAAGCCAAAATGTCCGACTTCCATAGGGGCCAGATCAGCGCCGTAAGCTTGTGCCAACAACTGAGCTCCCAAGCCCATACCCCAGATCGGAATCTGACCATTGAGCTTTTTGATCAAGCGGCATAGTTTTTTCACCTGATGGGGATCGCCTGGCCCACTGGATAAAATAACCCCATCTGGTTGCTGCTCCATCAGTTCATCATAAGAGATATCATAGGGATAGACTGTCACATTACAGTCCCTTTGACTCAGCTGACGTAAAACAGAGTGCTTGACCCCTAGATCAATCAAGGCAATACTCTTTCCAAAACCAGGTACAGCATAGGCCGTTTTGGTCGAGACTTGACGCACTTGGTCTTTTGGAAGCACTGTCGCTCGCAACTGATCCAAGATATGCTCGATCGAATCCCCCTTGTTAATAACAGTTGCCTTCATCCGTCCATACTTGCGGACAATTTTTGCCACCTGTCGGGTATCAATCCCTACAATACCAGGGATTTTTTTTCGCTTCAAGAATTCATCCAAGGTCATCTGCTGCCGCCAATTGCTCGGCATCTCCACCAGATGCTGAACCACTACCGCTAAACAAGTGGGTGTAATGGATTCAGAATCATCCCGATTGATCCCTGCTGCGCCAATAACCGGGAAGGTAAAGGAGAGAATCTGGCCACTAAAAGCCTGATCCGTGAGCAATTCTTGATAACCTGTCATGGCTGTGGTAAAAACCAACTCACCAGTCACATATAGATCTGCACCAAAGGCTTCTCCTTCAAATACAGTCCCATCCTCTAGGACCAATAATCGTTTCATCGAACCCCTCCCTTCTTTTACTCTAGTCCAATTTTATCATAGTTCCTCAAAAAAAGGAAAGTCAGATTCCATGTAGTGATCTACTCTGTCCTCTTTCTTTCCTTTCAATGAATTATCAGTTATCTTATTTTGCTCCGCGACCTTTAAGGACGGCTTCAATGATGGCCATACGGACAAAGACACCATTGGTCATTTGTTCTACGATGCGTGATTTAGGAGCTTCTACCAAGTGGTCCGCAATTTCAACGTCACGGTTGACTGGTGCTGGGTGCATCAAGATGGCTGTATCTTTCATACGATCATAACGTTCTTGTGTCAAACCATGAAGACGGTGGTAGTTTTCTTTAGAGAAGAGTGATTCGTAATCATGACGTTCGTGTTGCACACGCAAGAACATCATCACATCCACTTCTTCAATGACTTCATCGATAGTGACGAAGGTTCCATAGTCTTCAAATTCCGCACTTCTCCATTCGTCTGGACCTGCAAAGTAAAGAGTTGCTCCCAAACGTTTCAAGATTTGCATGTTTGATTTTGCCACACGTGAGTGATCCAAGTCCCCAGCGATACAAACTTTCAAGCCATCAAAGTGACCGAATTCTTGGTAGATGGTCATCAAATCAAGCAAGCTTTGGCTTGGGTGTTGACCTGAACCGTCCCCACCATTGACGATAGAGGCAGTGATCGTTGGACTTTCAACCAATTCTTTGTAGTAGTCCACTTCAGGGTGACGGATGACACAGACATCCACTCCAAGAGCTGACATGGTTAAGATTGTATCGTAAAGTGTTTCCCCTTTGTTCACAGAGCTTGTCTTTACATCAAAGTCAAGGAGATCACATCCCAATTTCAACTCTGCCACTTCAAAGGCTTTGTGGGTACGAGTTGAAGGTTCAAAGAAAAGGTTTGAGATGATGTGTTGGTCTTCGTAGGATGCTTTAGCTCCGTTTTTGAACTCAATCCCACGCTTGATCAAAGCCATTACTTCTTCATTGGTAAGAGTTTCCATTGAGACAAGGTTTTTAAGAGCGATTTGATTTTCAGACATGTTGATTCTCCTTTTATAATGTGAATGGTTTACTATTTATTTAAGCTTCTTTGATGAGGACGCGGTCTTGGCCGTCTAGCTCCACCATCTCGACAATGATTTCCTCTGACTTACTGGTCGGGATATTTTTCCCAACAAAGTCCGGACGAATCGGCAACTCCCGATGCCCACGGTCGACTAGAACTGCAAGACTTACTCGAGCAGGACGACCGTGACTGACCAGATTATCAATGGCAGCGCGAATCGTGCGACCTGTATAGAGGACATCATCGATCAAGATGACCTCTCTATGAGCGATATCAACTGGTAACACCGTTGTATCTTCTGTCGCCTTCATATCATCTCGGAAAGGCTTGGTATCGAGTTCTGCAACAGGGACATCAATTTGTTCCAGCTGGGAGAGGCGTTCTTGGATCCGGCGAGCAATGTAAACACCGCGCGTCTTGATTCCCACCAGCACAATCTGGCTTAAATCTTTGTTTCGTTCAATGATTTCGTAGGTGATGCGGGTAATGGCCCGCTTCATCGTCAAATCATCAACGACTTCTTTGGTTTTCATTCAGTCCTCCTTAGTTGTAAAAGAAAAACCTCCTTTTTCAAGGAGGTTCAGCAAATGAATGGTCTAAGAGGATAGAGTCTCGCCCTATGGTCCTAGCCATTGTTTTTCACAGTCTCCTTGCCTGCCTCACGGGACAGGATTAAAGGATTTATTTAATTGAGATAACTATATCACAGTTTCAAACGACATGCAAGAAAAAACTCAACATTTTTCAAAAAAATTTAAAAACATGACTTTTCGTCCGAATAACGTTCGGTTTTTACTAAGAAACAGCCGATTTTCGCTTGATATTTTTGATCCCATAGAGCACATAGCCAGCCAAGAGGTAAGCAATAAAAATGATCACCACCCATTTGCCCACAAAAGCCCAACCGTATTTGTTGACATTGATAAAGAAATAAGGGAAAGGACTGTCTTTGGCACCTGGAACTGGCCACTTAAGGACCAAACCGTTGAGAAGAGCAAAGACCATATAGAGCAAGGGAAGCAGGGTCCAAGCTAATGGATCCGACTTATGGTATTGTTTTGGTTTATCAATCACCAGGGTGTCAAAGAAGAACATCAAGGGAACAATGTAGTGACAGAGGAAGTTTTCCAAGCGGTAAAACTTCTCAGGTGTCGCAAGAGGCGCCAACATAAAGTGGTAGATGACAAAGGTAATCATAATAGCCATGGTCACTGCCCCCTTCATGCGAAGGTAGCTTTGGGTCTGGGTCGAACGACCACGAAGCATGCGCCAAACCATATCTCCCATGAAGAACATGACCAACATGTTGGATAAAATGGTGTAATAAAGCATCATACCAAAGCCACCATGCTTGGTCAGTTGCAGATAAACGCCGAGCACACTTAAGATAAACAATAGAAAACGATAGCTAAACAATAGTTTGAATTTCATAGTATTCTCCTGAAAGAAAAGGGGCTAGGCCCTTCAGTTTTATCAGGAACTTTCCTTAAGTGAAGACGGACGTCAGCGAACTTCTTCGAAGTTCCATGACTTATTAAGATACAAAGGGCGTATACGGATAAAGTCAAAATAGGAAGTTTGACGCAGAATCTTTCGATTCTAGGAGAACTTATCTTTTTGACAGAATCCGTAGCCCGTGTTCAATTAGTTTTGAACCTAAAGTTTCAAAACTCCCGAGTACTTGAATCAATACTGTTTCAAGTACTTCTCTCACAGCGGAAAGTTCCATTATAAACTTAAACAACTCTATTAATTTGTGTACTGTTCTTTAGATCTTCTTCACAAATTCTGATTTGAGTTTCATTGCGCCAAAGCCATCAATCTTACAATCGATGTTATGATCGCCTTCTACGATACGGATGTTTTTCACGCGCGTTCCTTGTTTCAAATCCTTCGGTGCACCCTTGACTTTCAAATCTTTGATCAAGGTTACCGTATCGCCATCAGCCAATTTGTTTCCGTTGGCGTCAATCGCTACGACACCCTCTTCTTCTTCGACCTCAGCTGGGTTCCATTCATAAGCACACTCTGGACACACCAAGAGTGCTCCATCTTCATAGACATATTCAGAGTTACATTTTGGACAGTTTGGTAAGTTATTCATTTTTATCTCCTTATTCAAATTAACTTTCATAGTATACCATGAAAGCAAAAATTTGACAAATCCTGTTCGACTGTAGGATTTTCAAAAAAAGGAGGCAACTTGGTCTCCTTACATAGATGATATCTTTCAATCTTCCTGCAATTCTTGAATGTCTTGAATCACGCGCACGCCTGCTTGATTCTTCTCGCGCAGTTCAGCATCAGAGTATGGGAAGGTATTGATCAAGATACTCTCCATCCCGATACTTTGGGCAACAGCAACATCTGTTGTAAAATCATTCCCCACCATAACCGTTTTCTCAGGGTTCAACTGGTGCTCTTTGATGACTTCCAAGAGGAACTCTGGCTGAGGTTTGCGAATACCTGCATCTGATGACAAGTAAATGGCATGGAAAAGTTCTCCCAAGCCTACTAAATCAATCTCAGGATCGGTAAAATCTGCTTGGGCATTGGATAAGAGATAGATCCGGCAACCTGCAGCTTTCATATCCTCTAACACTTCTTTCGTGTGAGGATAAAGCTCCAATCGTTTGCGAGAAAGGACACGGAAAGTCCGTGCAATCAAACGTCCCCACTCTTTGAGGTGGGCAACACTGTTTCCACTAGGATGATTTTCTAAATACAATTGCACAAAAATGACCGTCAGATCAATCTCAGGATGGGCAACTTGTTTTTTCTTGGCCAAGTCTTCTTCAGCTTGTTGCACCAACTCTCTATAACGCAGGCGCAGACCTTCTCCTGTGTAACTTGCCCCGTAGGATTGGTAAATCTGAGCCATGGTATCCCATAAAACTGGACTTGACTCATCGGTTTCGATCTCAACCAAGGTTCCATAAAAATCAAAAATATAATTTTTAAATGCGTACTTGTGCGGATTCATCTCTCACTCCCGTAACAAACATGGTAAAGGTTGCCTTGCAGACATTGACACCGTCTTGATTGGTAATATCCACATCCACAACGCGAGTCGTCCGTCCACTGTGGACACATTCGCCATGGATCGTGAGGACGTCACCCAGACGCCCTGCTTTCAAGTAATTGATAGAGGATTGCAAGGTCACACCATCGACCCCCTGAGAAACCACGACCAAACCACTGACTTGGTCACACAGGGTAAAGAGATAGCCTCCATGCGCATTTCCATAATAATTGAGCGATGATTCCACGACCTTGGTTGTCACCACTACATGGCCATCTCTCATCTTTTCGATTTCGTAATTTTCAAATGCAGCAATTGCATCAAAGTGAAAATCTTTCATATACTTGTCACCTTTTCTAGCATCTTTTCAACTCCTCTATCATACTACAATTAAGAAGCAGATACAAGCAAAGGGGCAATTCCTTAGAAGCAGAAAAGGAGACTCCAACTAAGTAAGAAGACGATACTAGGAACAATGTATTTTCTTGGGTGCTTCCAACATTCTCTCTTTAAATTCCATTTTCTTAAAGGAAAATAGATTTCAATCAGTAAGTGCAAAACAGCTTCAACCACTGCTAGAATCATCATACCTAGTAAAAATAGGATCCCCAAGTCAGGCATGACCACCATTTTTAATAAAAGAGCAACAAATAGATTAACAGATAAGAAATAAGTCAGCAATACACGGTAATACATCAGGTAAAAGAACCGACTCTTAGGAAGAGACTTAACATGATCAATCAAATCTTTATCCGCAGAAATGAGAGTGGTTAATGGCGTATTGACAGAAGCAATTGTTAAAAGGATGATGATTTTTAATGGAGCCTCGTAATCCTGTATCAGAATGAGAAGGAGGAAGATGAGAGTAAAGACAAAATTGATGGAAAAATAGCGCTCTTGAAACAAGGAAATCCAAAAATAATTGCCACTTCTTCTCTTTGCGACGAGCAACTGATCATTTTTTGAAATCGCGACCAGGTCCTCATTTTTAAAAATCAAGACAGCAAGGAGGGCTGACAGTAAGATCATATAGGACACTTGTTGGACCCATAAAGAAGAGACTGTAAGAGCAGTCGTTACAAAAATGAGCACCCCTCCTAGAAAACTGGGCCTTGTATTGAACTGGATAAAGACATAAAACACACTCAATACCACCAGTAAAGATAGGAGGACAAGCTTAAAGGATTGTGGCAGGTCTAACTGGACTCCCAAAAAGAGGATCAATAACAGCACGCGCTCTAACAAATTGAGAAGAAAGGTTACCGTCAGAAAAGAACCTTTGAAACGATTGAGAGACAACGGAAGCTGGTAATAGGCCTGGACCCTGTCCATCGAAAAGTAGGAATACAACAATTGAAAGGTTGATAGAGCAGTGACAATAGCCGTACTGATCAATAAGACTTGAAAGCTCGTAGAAAATTTGCCCCCAACAACATGGTAATAAAGAGCAAAGGCTAAGGAAGTCAAGAACAAGAAGAGCCGATTTTTGGAAACCAAATCTCTAAAAATAGCTAGTAGCATGCTCTACCCCCTCTGACGATTGACGTCATGAAACCAATCTTCTAAATTCGATTTGATCGCGTCTAGGTGACCATCTTCAATAGTATAAGCTGTATCACACACCCGAACAATACTCTCTGCGATATGCGAACTCATCAGAATAGCGCCTTCTTCTTTATACTGCAATAGTAAACCATATAGAAATTCTGTCGCATCAAAATCAAGGCCATCAAATGGTTCGTCCAAAATAAGGAGGGGAGGTTTGAGATAAAAAGCTGTGATCAAGAAGACTTTCTTCTTATTTCCCGTTGACAAACTACCGATATCGGTGTTGAGAAATTCTTCAAAATGAAAACCTGAAATCAGGTCCTGCAATACCTTTTCATCTCTCTTTCGATGATACAAACGACAGACAAAATTAAAATAGTGAACAAAATCCCAGTTTAAAAAACTATTGTTTTCAGTAAAAACTGTATAGGTACGGCTCTTATAGAAATTCGTATGAAAAGAGGTCGCCTTGTCTTCTATGGTAACAGTCTCAACTGCATACTGCCGATGATCAAAGACACTACTTAAAGCTTTTAGCAAGGTTGTCTTCCCTGCTCCATTTCGACCAATCAACCCGACTACAGAATGATTGGGTACAAGCAAATTCGTATCTTTTATAATGGGCTTGCCTTTTTTATACCAAACGTTTAGCCCCTTGATGTTTAAACAATCACTCTTCATCGACGCACTCCTTTATAAAGGTAAGAAGCCCCAACCAAAAGCAACAGCAAAGCGTATAACCATTCCTTTTGAAAGGCAAAGACTAAGGCACCGATCAAGAAGCAAATTCCTATAAGGATTCTAAATTGTAATTTCATATCTTGCCTTCTTTCTATTCACAGTATGAAAGATTACAATTGTATTTTATGCTTATACTATAGTACTTTTTTTAAGCAGATTCAAGCACGAATGGAATATTCTTACTTCTTTTACCTTGCAAGCAAAAAAGCTAGATACCTCTAGCCCTTTGCTTAAAATCTTAATTTTTCCCAATCATCGTCTGTCCGTTTGCGATAATAGAACTCAGACAAGTCCGGGTCTTCCATCACTTCCAGCAGAGGAAGCATATCGTAGGACAAGTCCAACTTTTCTAATTGATCCTTCTCAACCCAATAAACTTCTCCTTCTTCAGACGATCTTAGCTGGCCTGTAAATTCTGTCGCTTTGTAGCAAAAGACGATGTAGCGGCCGCCCTCATCTTGTGGCCAGTCTTTGACTGCGACCAGTTTTGGATTTGTAATTGTAAGTCCTGTCTCTTCGTAGATTTCACGAATGACGGATTCTACAAGGCTTTCTCCTTCTTCGATATGGCCACCTGGAAAAGCATAGCCAGCCCAGTGAGTCTTTTCAGGTGAGCGGTATTGGAGGACTACTTTATTCGTTGAACAGTCTTCAATCAGACATAGATTTGTTAAAATGGTAGATGTTTCGCGTGACATAAATTTCCTTTCTATGATATTAACAATTAATCAACATAAACATTCTTTTGTATCTCTTCTTTCATGACAAAGGGATTCACCAGCTCATGGTATTCATCGAAGGCATCTAAAAGGGAGCCTCTATGAAAGACAATTGACTTCTCTTTTAAATAATATTCCGAGTGAATCGTCACCGGACCATGGACATCAAAGGTAAAGAACAACTCAATGAAATATACTAGAATCACCATAGCAAAGAGACTCAAAAGAACACTAACAAGGTTCTTCCAATTTGGAGTATGTTTTCGATAGAAACGATACCAAATGTGACTAATAGCCGTCACTGCTCCAAGATACAGCCAGGGATTCCAAAGAAGTGGAGTAAATGCGTAGCCAAAGAATCCTAAAAGAAAATTAGCTAGCATGAAAAGTAAAAGAATAAGATACAGGATCCTAAACAGGTACAAATACTTTCCCATAATTGAGCTCTCCTATGTAAACATTGGTTCAAAGCTTAAAAAAACAGTAATCTTCTTATCTTAGATTATGATCAACAGAATATGGACTGCCAACCGTAGCCAATGATCAATTAGAGGCGTATCCGGATCACTTTTTTTGCTGTCTAATAATAGACTTAGTGATAACAATAGTAATGCAAGGGCAATAACAATTTTCAGAGATAGCATCATGCCGCCAAGAACAAGAGAGGCTAGAAAGCCAAAAAATGGCAAAGGAGAAAATAAAAATGCCAAAAAACTGAAATACATCATAATCAATGATAAAACCAATAAACCAAAGACGACAATCTTCGTAAGAATTGAGACTCTTTTCCCTTCTCTTTTCATTTTTGATAGTGAAAAAATGACATAGATCATATAGATAAAAAGTAGCATATTGAATCATTCCTATGTTTTACAGATAATATTAATAGTTTAACTAAAACCTATTCAAAATACAACTAAAGACACTAACTTATCAGTAGTAACCCATCTCTGATCAAAGTCTCTTCACTTCTGCTGCTACCTTCTGGAGATGCTGTTCTCGCATGCTAGCGGTGTTCACATCCCGGCCAACAATAACATTGCCAAGTGAAATACGTAAATCTTTGATGCCCCTTTTAAAATTTTCACATCCTAAAGTTGTCATCTAACCCTAGCTCCCCTATTAATTTATTTGTTGCTTCTGAAAGTCTATTTTGTTGTGAGTCAAAATCTTTCAACTTCATTATAAACCAATATCTAGGGCTAACTGCAACAGAAGTAACATCATATTTAATTTGTGTGGCAAGTAACACAAAAATCGCCATCGTTCGATATTCGTTTTGATTAATTTGTGTAACTGCGGCCTCATAGTTTTCTTTTTGCATTAACGAAACAATCTTAATAGACTCTTTTGAACCGTATGAGTATATTATATTCATTATCTCTTTAAAGTTTTTCAAATTTTCTTCTTGTTTTCTTTCTTTATCCTTAGTATTTTTTAAAGAATTATTTTCAATCATCTCATCAAAAAGCGACAAAACTCTATACGGTATTTTTGACATATTATCCAAAGCTAAAGTATCCCTATTACGCTTAAGTTCATTTTGAAAACTTTGTTTCATTGAGTAATAAGTTACCCTAAAACCTACAATTGAAATTATACTAGGAATTAATACACTTATAATTGTTGTTAATGAAGCTTCATTCATTTCTATCACCTCCTTAATCCAAAGCCTTGACTTCCAACATCATATCGCGGATTTGCGCTGCCAACTCGAAATCAAGCACTTCGACAGCTTCTTGCATTTGACCTTGCAGTTTCTTGACCAGTTCCTTGCGCTCTTGGCGGTTGAGACTGGTGATATCTACTTCCTTGTCCTCTTCTTTGGCCACCGCCTTGGTAACAGAGATCAGGTCACGGATTTCCTTCTTGATGGTTTGTGGTACAATACCATGCTCTTCATTATAAGCCATCTGGATTTTCCGACGACGGGCTGTTTCATCGATGGCTTTTTGCATTGACTGGGTCATGGTGTCCGCATACATGATCACGTGACCCTCACTATTACGGGCTGCACGACCAATGGTTTGAATGAGGCCGCGTTCATTACGGAGGAATCCTTCCTTATCCGCATCAAGGATGGCAACTAAGCTTACTTCCGGTACATCTATCCCTTCGCGAAGGAGGTTAATCCCGACCAAGACATCAAAGACACCCAAACGCAAATCTCGAATAATCTCCGTCCGCTCCAAGGTCTTAATGTCCGAGTGCATGTATTTGACCTTGACACCCATTTCCTTGAAATAGTCGGTCAAGTCTTCTGCCATCTTCTTGGTCAGGGTGGTGACAAAGGTCCGCTCTCCACGTTCTACACGCGCATTGATCTCACCTAAGAGGTCGTCCATTTGACCCATGGTCGGACGCACTTCCACCTCAGGATCGAGAAGACCTGTCGGACGAATGATCTGCTCGATGATGGTATCGGTTTGTTCCATCTCATAGTCGCCTGGTGTCGCAGACACATAGACAATCTGATGGACATGGCTTTCAAACTCCTCACGACGCAGTGGCCGGTTATCCAGAGCAGACGGCAAACGGAAACCATAGTTGACCAGCATTTCCTTGCGCGAGCGGTCTCCATTGTACATGCCCTTGATCTGTCCCATAGTCATGTGGCTTTCATCGATCATGATGAGGAAATCTTCTGGAAAGAAGTCAAGGAGAGTGTAAGGAGGCTCACCTTCACTCCGGCCATCCATGTGACGAGAGTAGTTTTCGACCCCATTGGTGTAGCCCATCTCCCGCAGCATTTCAATATCATACTCGGTCCGTTGTTTTAGACGTTGGGCTTCTAAGAGCTTGCCTTCTTTTTCAAAGACTTTCAACTGCTCTTCTAGTTCCGCCTGAATCTTGGCAATGGCCACTTCCATATGGTCATCATTGGTCACGAAGTGAGTAGCTGGGAAAATTGCTAAGTGGTCCACATCTCCCAGAACTTGGCCTGTCAAAGCTTCAATCTCCCGAATCCGCTCAATCTCGTCCCCGAAAAACTCCACTCGGAAGGCATGTTCATCACGCGAAGCTGGGAAAATCTCGACCACATCTCCACGAACACGGAATTTCCCCCGTTGAAAGTCGATATCATTGCGCTCAAACTGGATATCCACCAGGTCATTGAGCAGTTTATCACGAGAAATCTCCAGACCTGGACGCAGACTCACCACGCTATCGGCATATTCCTTCGGCGAACCCAAACCATAAATACAAGAGACGGAAGCTACAACGATGACATCGTTACGCTCCAACAAAGCTGAGGTTGCGGAGTGACGAAGTTTATCAATCTCATCATTGACCGAGCTATCCTTTTCGATATAGGTGTCGCTCGATGGCACATAGGCTTCTGGCTGGTAGTAATCGTAGTAAGATACGAAGTACTCGACCGCATTTTCAGGGAAAAATTCCTTGAACTCCCCATAGAGCTGGCCCGCTAGCGTTTTATTATGGGCGATAACCAGGGTCGGTTTATTGACCTGGGCAATAACCTGGCTCATGGTATAGGTCTTCCCCGTACCAGTCGCTCCCATCAGGATTTGCGCCTTCTCACCACCCTCGATGTTATCCACCAGTTGCTCAATGGCCTGCGGTTGATCCCCAGACGGTTGGTATTTCGATACTAGTTTAAATTTGTTATCTGTTACTCGATTAATCATACTTTCTTCCTTTGATTATACTTCCCTTATTTTACCACAATAGACAATATTTCACTGACTTTTGGGGATAGAATCCTCACATAGAAAAAGACCGGGCTCAAGTCCCGGTCTTCATTTTTATCATCAATTCTAGTCAATCATGATACACTTGTTCATTATCAACTCTTTCTTTCCTTTCCCCTAAGCGATAAACAATCACTAGGGATACAAGAAGAACCAAAGTGGTAATGATTGATCCTTCTGCTCCAAATGTCCCTCCGGTCAACCAGTCGGGTCCAGATCCCATGGTAAAGCTAAAGATAGACGCATCTGCGCCTGTGCCACTGACTTGAAAACCAAGGAGATTTCCTTGTACATAGTTCCAAGTGCCGTGTTGGGCGACCACTAGCCAGATACTATCCGTATAGATAAAAAGCAGACCAGCCAGCACTCCATCGAGGATGATATTCAGAACGGATAAGAAGGTCACTCCTGCATTTCCCATATGCAGAATGCCAAAGAGACTACTAGAAATCGCGATTGCTAAAGGCAGATTAGTTCTTGCAGCAATCCGAGTCAGAAGCCAACCTCGCGTCGCTACTTCTTCCGTCCCCCCTTGCAGAAGCCAAAATGGAAATAATCCTAGGATAAAAAACAAGGGCTCTAAACTGAGCTCATTTAACACAAAAGACCCGATGCCACTTACTTGGTAGACAAGCGCGATCACTCCCATTTGAACAAGTGAAATCATGATCCCCCAGCCTAGATACTTGAGCCAATTTCTTTTTACAAAGCCTAAGCTTGATAAGGCATTCTTCTCTATGACCTTCACCCAAAACATAAAGAGTAACAGAATGATTACAAAACTGAAAAGCTCATAATAGAGAAAATAATGGTAGAAAAATTCTTGAATACTTGCTGTCCCATTTCCTGGCGAAAAGAACTCCACTAGAAAACCTATAACTAAGGAAAATGGCCCCACAAGTTCACTACCAATCCAAAGGCCTCCTTCAATAAAGAAGGAGGCTAAAAATATATAAAATAGTGTAGAAATAAGAACTGGCCATGAGGTGTTAGTTTTTATATCCTGAATCATCTTTCCTTTCTTCATGATCAACCTCCATTTATCTGATAGTTCCATTGTAGCAAAGAAAATCTAGAGCTGCAATATCGTTTTATGTTAGAAAACCTAACATGAAAACCCGATTTTTCTTGCAAAGCAGACTATTTTCTGATATAATAGCTTTTGTAGAAAAACATAAGACCATTCATACTCGTTTTGGTATGAATGATTTGTTTTTTTTAGGCCATCCTTTGGTCAATGTGCTCATGGGTCAAATACCCAAAGAGAAAAGAATTAAAAGGAGACAGAAATGAAGAAAAAATTACTAGCATGTTTGCTGTTCTTATTTCCATTCGTTGCATTCGCTGGTCATGCTCATGCTGAAACGATCAAGGTCGTTTTCGACACAGCATATGCACCGTTTGAATTTAAGGATTCAGATCAAACCTATAAAGGAATTGACGTAGAGATCTTGGACAAGGTCGCTGAAATCAATGGCTGGAATTTGGACAAATCCTTCCCGGGATTTGATGCAGCGGTCAATGCAGTTCAAGCTGGTCAAGCGGATGCCATCATGGCAGGGATGACCAAAACAACAGAACGTGAAAAAGTCTTCACCATGTCTGATACTTACTACGATACAAAAGTTGTCATCGCGACTACGAAAGCCGATAAAATCACGAAGTACAGCCAATTAAAAGGGAAGACAGTCGGTGTCAAAAACGGAACTGCAGCCCAACGCTTCCTCGATAAAAACAAGGACAAGTACGGCTACAAGATCAAGACTTTTGATACTGGTGATCTCATGTACAACAGTTTATCAGCTGGTGCGGTCGATGCGGTGATGGATGACCAACCTGTTATTCAATACGCCATCCAAAAGGGGCAGGACCTAGCTATCAATATGGACGGGGAAGCAGTCGGTGGCTTTGCCTTTGGTGTAAAAAAAGGCGGTAAGCATGAAAAGTTGATCACTGAATTTAACAAGGCCCTCGCTCAAATGAAAGCTGATGGAACACTTGATGAGATCATCAAGAAATGGACAGGTGAAAGCCAATCATCAAGTAACAGTACCGTTCCAGAAACAACTACTCCTGCTGGTCAAAAAGCAACTCCTAAAAAATCAAAATATGTAATTTCAAGTGACTCATCTTTTGCACCATTTGTCTTCCAAAATGGAAAAAACAAATACACAGGAATCGATATGGACTTGATCAAGGCGATTGCCAAAGACCAAGGATTTACCATCGAGATTGACAATCCTGGATTTGATGCTGCGGTAAGTGATGTTCAATCCGGCCATGCGCAAGGAATGATCGCAGGGATGACTGTGACAGATGCTCGGAAAGAAACATTTGATTTTTCTGAACCATACTACACGGCCAATTCTATTCTAGCCGTTCAAGAAAGTAGCAAGATTGATTCATATGATGACCTAAAAGGAAAGACAGTCGGCGTTAAAAACGGGACTTCCTCACAAAACTTCCTTGAAGAAAACCAAAAGAAATATGGTTACAAGATCAAAACGTTCTCTGACGGAGCTTCTATGTATGATAGTTTGAATTCTGGTTCTGTTGCAGCGATCATGGATGACGAACCTGTTATCAAATACGCTATTAAACAAGGACGCAAATTCAAAACACCTATCGAAGGAACTCCAAGTGGTCAACTAGCATTTGCCGTTAAAAAAGGTGAAAATCCTGAATTGATCGAAATGTTCAATAACGGTCTTGCAAACTTGAAGAAAAGTGGTCAATACCAAAAGATTCTCGATAAATATCTTAAAGCAGATAGCAAATCAAGTACTTCAAGTACAGCCGTAGATGAAACAACGATCTTGGGCTTGCTTCAAAATAACTACAAACAATTGTTAAGTGGTTTGGGTGTCACTCTTGCCCTTGCACTTCTCTCTTTTGCCATTGCTATGGTGATCGGTGTTATCTTTGGGATGTTTAGTGTTAGCCCTTATAAATGGCTTCGCTGGACTGCTGAGATCTTTGTCGATGTTATTCGTGGGATCCCACTCATGATCCTCGCCGCCTTCATCTTCTGGGGAATTCCAAACTTGATTGAATCGGTCACAGGTCATCAATCCCCAATCAACGACTTTGTTGCAGGTACCATCGCCCTCTCCCTCAATGCTGCTGCCTATATTGCAGAAATTGTTCGTGGGGGGATCCAAGCTGTACCGATTGGACAGATGGAAGCCAGCCGAAGCCTTGGGATCTCTTATGGCAAGACCATGCGCAAGATCATCTTGCCACAAGCAACCAAACTCATGCTTCCAAACTTTGTTAACCAATTCGTCATTGCCCTGAAAGATACGACTATCGTTTCTGCGATCGGATTGGTAGAACTCTTCCAAACTGGTAAGATCATCATCGCTCGAAACTACCAAAGTTTCAAGATGTATGCGATCCTTGCCGTCTTCTACCTCGTGATTATCACCTTGCTAACACGATTTGCAAAAAAATTAGAAAAGAAGGTTAACTAATGGCTAAATTAAAAATTGATGTCCATGACCTCCACAAATACTATGGTGAAAATGAGGTCCTAAAAGGAATTTCAACAAAATTCTATGAAGGAGATGTGGTTTGTATTATCGGACCATCCGGTTCAGGTAAATCGACCTTCCTTCGTAGTCTCAATCTCCTCGAAGAAGTTACAAAAGGTCAAATTACAGTTAATGGATATGATCTAACCGATCCAAAAACTAATGTTGATCTAGTCCGTGAAAATATCGGGATGGTTTTCCAACACTTCAACCTCTTCCCTCACATGAGCGTCCTTGAAAATATTATGTTTGCGCCAGTAGAGCACAAACTGATGACCCGTGAAGAAGCTCAAAAAGTCGGGATGGAATTGTTGGAAAAAGTTGGACTCGCAGATAAAGCCGATGCCAATCCGAACAGCCTTTCCGGTGGTCAAAAACAACGTGTGGCTATCGCACGTGGACTTGCCATGAATCCAGATATTATGCTCTTTGACGAACCTACTTCTGCCCTTGACCCTGAGATGGTAGGAGATGTATTGAACGTTATGAAAGAGTTGGCAGAGCAAGGCATGACCATGATCATCGTTACCCATGAGATGGGATTTGCCCGCCAAGTAGCCAACCGCGTCATCTTCACCGCAGACGGTGAATTCCTCGAAGACGGCAAACCAGACCAAATCTTCGACAACCCACAACACCCACGTTTGAAAGAATTCTTGGATAAGGTTCTAAACGTTTAAAAAATAGTGGTTTTTGAAGCATCTAGCAATTTTGCTAGATGCTTTTTTAGACGAAAAAAGAGGCTGGGACAAAAGTCCTAG
>NZ_KV794411.1:631435-695623 GCF_001808725.1 Streptococcus sp. HMSC074F05
AATTACCGATTTCTGTCCCACTCTCTTTTTATTTTAACTAATTTGTTGCTGAGCTGTCTGCATCTTGTAGTAAACACCTTGCGCTTCCATTAGCTCTTCATGAGTGCCATGCTCAACAATATCGCCATCCACCATGACAAGGATCATATCGGCATTTTGAATGGTCGATAAGCGGTGAGCAATGATAAAGCTGGTCCGTCCCTTCATGAGCTGATGAAAGGCATCTTGAATCAAAGCCTCAGTCCGAGTATCAATAGATGATGTCGCCTCATCCAAGATCAAAATCTTAGGAACCGAAAGAAAAACACGCGCAATCGTTAAGAGTTGGCATTGACCTTGGGACAAAGACTCTCCAGCATCTGAAAGATAGGTATCATACCCTTGTGGCAACTGGCGGATAAAGAAATCCGCATTGGCTGCTTTAGCTGCTTCTATGACTTCTTCTCTAGTTGCATCTGGACGAGAAAAGGCGATATTTTCATGAATGGTCCCGACCTTGAGCCAGGTTTCTTGCAAAACCATACCAAACTGTTGGCGATAGGAAGCACGGGTGTAGTCCGTAATCGGCACCCCATCAATCGTAATCATCCCAGAGTTAACAGGGTAGAAACGCATGAGCAGATTGATCAAGGTCGACTTCCCTGCTCCTGTAGGCCCTACAATCGCTACCTTACTAGCGGCTGGAACCTGAATGGTTAAATCTTTGATCAAGGTCCGTCCTACATCATAGCCAAATGCTACGTGCTCAAAAGCAATCGCTCCTTTAACATTCTCCGTTTCCAAAAATTGATGGCCGGTTTCCTCAATCTCATCTTGATCCAATACGCTGTACAAGCGCTCTGCGCAGGCAAGGGCACTTTGGAGTTCTGACAAGACAGAGGAAATATCATTAAATGGCTTGGTGTATTGGTTGACATAATTGAGGAAGGTCACTAATTGACCAACTGTGAAGTGAGAACCTGAAATGATTCGAACCGCACCAAATCCAGCCACCACTGCATAAATCAAGGCATTCACAAAGCGAGTCGCAGGATTGACAGTAGAAGAATAAAAGATAGCAGATTGAGAATACTTGGCGTAGGTTTCATTAGTCTCCTTAAAGGACTTACGGAATTGATCCTGAGCGTTAAAAGACTGGATCAAACTTTCTTGCGTCAAAGACTCTTCGATCAACTGAGTTTGCAGGCCACGCGCCTTGGTCTGCTCTTGGAAAAGCGTATAAGAACGTTTGGCAATAAAACGAGCAATCAAAAGAGACAAAGGAGTCAAGACCAGTACCGCTACCATCATAAAGAAATCCAGCTCTGCCATGGTTACAATGGTTACGAGAATGGTTAAGAGGCCCACAAAGAACTGGTTAAAGACCATGAGAAGACCGCTATTAAGTTGCTCTACATCGGTTGTAAAACGACTGACGAAATCCCCACTCCCTTGCTTATCCAGATAAGACAAGGGCAAGCGATGCACTTTTTCCATCACTTTTTCTCTTAGGGTTTGGCTAAACCGATAGACCAATTGATTGTAGAGAAGAGGATTGATCCATTGGATCAAGGTATTGGCCACAATGATTAGAAGCATCTGGATCAAAACGGGCCATAAGACTTTCATCCCTTGAGGATTAATGACCAAGTCAACCGCATGTCCAATCAAGATCGGTAACCAAACCGTTAAGGCTACTTGAGCAATGGTTCCGATACTGGCTAGAATCAGGAGCCCGGGATGGTGAGCAAAATCTCTAAACAGACGTTTTAAATAACTAGAACGTTTTTGACTCATGCTTCCTCCCTCCCGTGTTGTGATTCATGAATTTCTTGATAAATCTCATTCGTGGACAAGAGGAAATCATGATTTCCCAGTCCTACTTGATGCCCCTTGTTCAAGACCAAAATCTGATCGGCAGACTTGAGACTATTGGTTCGTTGAGATACTAAGATAAAACTTGTGTCACTCAATTCTTCTTTAATCGATTTTAAGAGACGAGCTTCCGTCAAATAATCCAAGGCAGAAGTCGAATCATCCAAAATCAAGAAAGGGGCCTTTTTCAAAAGAGCACGCGCAATGGTCAACCGCTGGCGTTGGCCACCTGAAAAATTTCGACCAAAGGCTTCTACCGGCTCATCCAGCTGTCCTTCTTTTTCACGCACAAAATCAGCCGCCTGAGCTGTTTCTAGTGCCCACCACAAATCATCCTCCGTCACACTTTCATCCATTCCTAGTAAGAGATTGGAGCGAATGGTTCCTCTAAAGAGCTCTGCCTTCTGTGGGACTACAGCTACCCACTCCCGCCACTCCTTAAGAGTTTTAGGAGAATGTCCTTGATGATAGAGGGCTAATTGGCCTTGACTAACGGCATATAAATGACTTAACAGCTGAACCAGAGTCGATTTCCCAGAACCAGTACCACCAATAATCCCCAACATCTGTCCATGATCCAGATCAAAGGAAATATTTTCTAGAGCTGGGCTTGAAGCCGTTGGATAAGTGAAAGAAACTTTCTCTGCGCTAATCGCTTCTTGCTCTCTTGCAGTTTCTTCCGGCAAAGCTTCTAGGAGGTCTTCTTCCTTCAAATCAAAAATCTCTTGGACACGCTTGGCTGAAATATAGCTGACATTTAAAGACGTGACCAGCATAGCCAGCTTGATCAATTCTGTTAAAATTTGTAATAAATAATTGACCAAAGCGACCAACATCAGTCGGTCATTTTTTGCGGACAGTTCAATACATGCCCTTCGGTTCCTCTCCCTACTCCTGCGTTTGCTCTCGTTTGATTTCTCCCTCTGTATCCTCTTAGCACAAGCGGGACAATACTTTGATATTCCAGAGCTGGGGACGTATTCAACACCGCACACCGTACAATTTTTAGGCTTTAACGCCGTCCACCGCTTTGTGGGTGTGATATGTAATTCACCGACAAAGCCGATGAATTTATAGTAAATCTTGATTTCCTGCCTTACTGTCCCGTCCGCAAGTTTCTCACGTTCCGAAACAAGTATCTTGTCTATGAGTGCGTTTATGATGGTTGCGTCCAACTCTTTCAGCCCCTGATAGTTGCGGATTAGGGATAGAAAGTCCCTCACGCCCTGCGATTTCTCATAGCTGTCATTGAGCGTTTCCGTTACCTCTTTCAGCCGTGCTTCAATTTCAAGCTGCTCTTTCTGGTATTTCCCCGACATCATCTCAAAATTCCGCTCCGTGATACGCTCCATTACCTTGTCCTCATAGAGAGAGGAAAACAGCCTGTCAAGCTCCGCAAGGCGTTTGTTCAGCTTCTTCTTTTCTTTCTCTAATGATTTCGCCCTGCTCTGGTCTGTTTCCGTGAGCCGCCTTTCTATGGCTCTGACCGCCTTTTCATCATTGACCGCCATATCCGCAAAGCGGTTGATGTCGGCAAGGACGGCATTGAATAAGTCCCTCGCTTCAATGCTGTGTGCGGTACACATAACATTGCCATAATTATTGCAGGTGTATTGTACGCAGTCGATGATGTCGGGGCGTTTCCTCCTGTTGGCACTCGCCGCCCGCATCGCATAGCCGCAGTCCGCACACTTGATAACGTCCGAAAAGATATTCTCAAATCCCCCTGCGTTCTGCTCCCGCCTGCGGCTCGTCATAAGCTGCTGTACGGTGTCAAATTCCTCCTGCGTGACTATCCCCTCATGGGTGTCTGGTATCACTTCCCATTCTTCGGGCAGCTTAGAGGGGCGTTTCTTGCTTTTCATGTTGGCTGCAATCCGCTTGTAGCCTGCAAGGTTGCCCGCATATATCGGGCTTCTTAAAATGCCCCTCACGCTGTTCTCGCTCCAAATATAACGGTTTTCCTCGTTATCCTCAAAGTACCGCTCATAGCCTGTTGCCCCTTGCTCCACCGCATAAGCGGCAGGGCGTAGGATATGCTGTTTGTTGATGTGCTTGCGGATTTTGGCGATGCCGTTGCCCGCTAACGCAAGGTCGAATATCTCCCTTACCACATGGGCAACTTTGTCATCTATCAGCAGATGGTTGTGGTCGGCAGGGTCTTTGACATAGCCATAAGGGGCTGTTGTTCCCATGAATTTCCCCTGCTGAAACCTCGCACGGTACGCCGATTTTATCTTGACTGACACATCGGCAGAATACATTTCGTTTAGGATGTTGCGGAAAGGCGTGATGTCCATAGCGGATTTGTTTAAGGTGTCCACGCCGTCATTGACCGCTATATACCTCACGTTATGCTCTGGGAAAAAGACTTCCAGATATAACCCACAATCAAGATAGTTCCTCCCCAGACGGGATAAATCTTTTGTAATCACGCAGTTTATCAGCCCGTTTTCAATGTCCTTAATCATATTCTGGAAACTTGGTCTTTGGAAATTTGTTCCAGAGTAGCCATCGTCAACATACGTTTTTGCTAAATGCCATCCCTGCCTTTTCACATAATCCGTGAGGATGGATTTTTGTGTCGCAATGCTCGCACTCTCGTTATCCGTGCCATCGTCCTTTGATAAGCGGCAGTAAATGCCGACTTCATAAATCTTGTTCTCCGTTCTTATTCCTGCCATACTGTAAAACCTCCATATCTGTCCTAACGTTTTCATGTTCCATTGCGTACATTCTAAGCGGACAGCCCCTCATTGTCGAAGGTGTCGCCCTCGGCAATCTTCTTCCGAATATCCTCGGAGATAATCGGGACAAACGCTTCTGCAACGGTCTGTGTGCCGATATATTCTCGACTGATAATCATTTGTACTTGCCCTTTTGGCACAATACGCTTTCTTCTTCCAGTTGTTTTCCTATCCTCGCCCATACTTAAATCTTCCTTTCCAGACAGGGCAGGAGAACGTCTGGAAACGCCCCGCCCTGTCAATCAGATACCATCAATCCCCGCTGTTTACTTCTTTCTGTAATGCTTCAAGGAGTGCCGCTGCTTCATCAGCGTTCAACGTGATACCCTTTCCGCACTTCTCACGGTTCGGGGAAAAGCTGCGGATGTCATATTTCGGCTCTCTCCCGTTCCATGAAATAAGATTGATTTCCTTTGTGTAGCCGCTGTCACTCGCAGACAATACGGCGATTTCCTTTACAATCTCATACTGGATTTCTTTCATTCCTTACCTCATTCTCCTTAAAATTCTGTCTTTCTTCTGTTCCAAATTCCTGCATTTACTTCCCGAAAAAAGAAGGTTAGCGGCTGTCCCTGCTCCGTTTTCTCTGCAACTCACGTTCCAGAAGTCGGATGATGGTTTCCTCCATCTGCTTCGGCGTTGTGTCCTTCGGAAAGTATTTTTTCAGTTTGCTTGTGTTGATTTTCAAGGTTTCTTTCTGGTTTCCCTTTTCCTCCGTCATAATGGAAAATATCATATCCATGTCAAGCTGCCCGCTCTGGCTCATGCTTTTCATCCGCTGTGCCTGTGAGAGTGAGGGCGTTGCTTCTTCGCTCTCCATCGTGGCAAAGAGATTTTCCTGCTCGTCTTTCTTCAAAAAGGACAGTTCCACCGCAGGTGTGAGGGCGATTTTCCCCTCGTCCACCATCTGCAAAATCGGCGGTATCAGTTCCGTCAGGCGGATAAAACGCTGGACGGTCATCCTGCCCACGCCGAAGCCCTGTGCCACTTTGTCGTCCGTCCGCAACTTCGTCACAACTTGTGACGAGGTTAAGTCTGTGCGGAAACCCTGCCGCTTCATGGCTTCGGATTTCATCCTGTAGGCAAACGCCCGCTCCGATGGCAGGATATTTTCACGCTGTAAATTACTGTCTACAAGGGTGATGATGGCTCGGTCACGGTCTAAGGGCAGGACAAATGCAGGCACGGTATTTATACCTGCAAGTTCGGACGCACGGACACGCCGCTGCCCCGCAATCACTTCATAACCGTTCCCGTCCTCTTTCGGGCGTGTGATTATCGGCGTGACAATGCCAAATTCCTTGATGCTTTCCGCTAACTCTGACAGCGTTTCATCCTCCACAACATGAAACGGATTGTCGGGAAACGGGTATAAATCTTTGGTCTTTAACACCTTAAAATCCTGTTTCTTCATTCACTTTTTACCTTTCTCTTGATTTGTTTCTGCCTGTTCTCTGTAATTCTTCCAACACTTCTGGCGGTATCTTTGAGAGCAGCCGCCCCATCTGCTCGTTGGTTCTCTGCAATTCAAATATCCTCTGGTTGGCTTTCTGCACCTTTAATTCCTGCTCGTACTTTTCATCACGCATACGCCCTGCATAGTCGGCTTCCTGCCCGATTTGCTCCTTTAAGCTGTCGATATACGCCTGCTGTCTGCCGATTTCCTTAGAGAATTTCTCCACTTCGGGCAGCCATGCGGCAACCAGTTCCAGAGCCTTGTCACGCTTTTTCCCTGCGTTAAAGGCGTTGATGTCGGACAGGGCAGACACGATTTCCCCATACTGCTTATCAAGCCTGCCGCCCAACTTATAGAGCCATGTGGGGACGTGTTTCCGCTTGGTTTCCATCGAAGATTGACCTCTCTCAAGCTGATTCCAACGTGAGGACATCCGCTCATGGTAGGCGGTCTGCCACTCCGACAGGCTCTTTTGATTGCCTAAAATTGTTTTGGCGGACAGCTTATTGTCTGGTGTAATCGGCACAAAGCAGAGGTGCATATGGGGCGTTCTCTCGTCCATGTGGACGACTGCGGAGAGGATATTCTGCTCCCCGACACGCTCCGAAATGAAATCCAGAGCCATCGTAAAATACGCTTTCTGTTCTTCGGGCGGTAACTGGTTCATAAATTCTGGTGAAGCCGTGATGAGCGTTTCCACCATCATCACGCTGTCTTTCCTTGTCCTGCACCCTGCTTCGGCTACCTTTCGGTTAATCTCTTTCTTATAGGTGTACTTTGGCGGTGCGACAAGATGATAGTTATTTTTAGAGCGTTCCATGTCGATATCTGGGTTGCTTTTGTAGGCTTCTTTCTTCCGCTCGTTGTGGCGTTCGCAAGCCGCAACGCCGCCCGCTTTGCGTTTCTGGAAACGCAGGATTGCATAGGGCATAATCCATCATCTTCCTTTCTTCGGCGGGTAACTGCCCTTTGGGTGACAGCGGTGACGGTGGTGACGGCAGTTTTGGGATGCCCCCTGCCGATTGCCGTAACTGTCACCCTTATCCCCTGCATGACGGTCATGACGATGGTGACGGTGTTTTTGGGATACTCCCTCGCAAGAGCTGTAACCGTCATGCCGCCGTTCTTTTATCCGAAGCCGCAAGGCGTAGGATAGCAGGGCGTAAGACCTGCCATAAGGGAGTCCAGAGGGAACGTCTGGCACACGGCTCTTTGCAGGGCAAAGTGTAGTGTGTTACACCCTGTAAACGCAGTCGGAAAAATCGGAGAGATTTTTCTGACCGCAGGGGTGATTTTACACGCCCGAAAAGGGCGGGTGAATCCCACGCCTGCATTTTGCGTTTGCGGGGTGTTCTCCCGTAGGGATGACAGCGGCAGGGTATCCTAAAATCACTGTCACTGCCGTCACCGCTGTCACCCGCAGGGCAGAGCCGCCAACTTTACATGGCTTTAAGCGTCAATGACAGTAACAGGGGGTATCCCAATATCGCTGTCACCGCTGTCACCCGCCCTCCTTGCAAGGGCAATCTGCCTGCCGTCTTTCCTGCGGCTGTACTGGTAGCAGATACGGTTCTCGCTTAAAAATGTGGTGTGATATTCATTCAGCCATTTCGTAATCACCGTGGGTATGGTTTCCGTTTCCCCCATAGCGGCTAACAGCTCCGTTGCCGTGCCTGCCCATTCTTCCTTATCCCTCATAAAATCCACCAACCGAAAAAGGACATCTGGTATCGTTTCTTTCGCAAGCTGCTCCTGCGTTTTCCTCTCCACAAGTTCCCAACTGCAATCACGGAAACGGAGCGTGTATTCCTGATAGGGCGTGTCCCTGCCCGTTACATACAGCTTGGCGGTGTCAGATGCCCGTTTCTCCTTTTCCAGAACAAAGGTAGCGTCCGCACTCCCCGTTAAGCCTGTCGTCCCAGACACCTTGTTGAACACATCGCTGTCATTCTGCTTTCGGATGTGGTGTACGACAATGACCGCCAGAGAGTGCCTGTCGGCAAAATCTTTGATTAGGGAGATGTCCCCATAGTCGCTTGCATAGGTGTTGTCTTTTGAAGCTGTACGGACTTTCTGCAAGGTATCAATGACAATGAGCCTGCTGTCTGGATAGTCTTTCAGATAATCCTCAAGCTGCACGATAAGACCGTCTGACAGCTTGCAGCTTGCCACGGCAAAATGAAGCCGCCCGCTCGCTTCGTCCGTCAAACGGAACAGCCTGTCCTGTATGCGGCAGAACGTGTCCTCAAGGCAGAGGTAAAGCACATCGCCCTCCATTGTCGTCATGTCCCATAAGGGGATTCCCTGCGACACGCATAAGCACAGCTTCAGCATGAGCCAGCTCTTGCCTATCTTCTGTGAGCCGCAGAACAGCGACAAGCCTGTGGGGATAAGGCTGTCCACCACAAAGGACGGCTTCTCAAGCGGCTCATAAAGGAGCGTTTCGGCGTTGACTGTCTGTAACTTCTGCATGGGTTTCCTCCTTTCGGGCAGTTATCTTGTTTTTGTTGCACATAGGCGTTGACCTCCTTAAAAATAGATTTACTCCCACGAAAAAAGTGAGAGTATGTAATACCGCCAATCCCACACAAATAAAAAACAGATTTCTTTTTCGGGCGGTGTCGGTCATGGTTGGAGATATTTCCTCATTTCCGCTTTTACTTTCTTCTTTGCAACAGCAACGGATTTCTGTATTGCAGAAGCGGTGCAATGCTCCATAGCGGCGATTTGGTAAAAATTGAACTCATACTCGTAGTAGAGCAGGAAACGTCGCCTTTGTATCTCTGGCAGTCTGTCAACCGCCTTACAGAGCAGTTCCGCCCGTTCTGCTTCAATCATTTGTTCCTCAATGCTCTTAGGCAGCTTTAACGCCCACCTGTTCAGCGTTTCGTCCCATACTTCCGAAAACTCCCTGTGCCGCTCGTCCCATTGGAGAAGATTCCTGTTCCTGCGTTCCATCTGCCGAAATTCAAAGAATAACTGCTCGGATACTTCCAGTTCGTGGTGTTCCCCCTGCCCGTCCTTAAAACTGATAAAATACCTTATACCGCTTTCCGTGGATTCCTCCCGAAGCGTGTACGCCTTAGCTTTATATGCCATCCCGTTTTCCTCCTGCCAAAAATAAGCGGGGAGATTCCACTCCCCACCCAGTAGCCCGCAGAATAATGGGATGTATTAGACGCTTACAAAATTTTCCGAAGCTTCTTCCGCAGATGGTCTAACCTCGCATAGATGGCACCAGTCGTCAAATGCACAAGTGGGGCAATCTCCTTTGTGGAATACCCCTGCATTTTCAGCAGGACGATTTTCAAGGTACGCCCGTCCACCGTGACTAATACTTGATAGAGATTTTCGCTCTCAATCTCGTCCAGTAACTCCTCAACTGTATTCACCTCCGCTTGCCGCTCCCTGTCTGCCATGTCCTCAAGGTATTCCGCAACGTCATTCGTCCATCGGTAAAACCGCCTGTTGGAATTGAAGTCTGCCCTGTCCGCTATGCGTATCTGCTCAATGGTCACTTCATCAACGCCGCACTCACGCAGCAGCTTTTCCTCCGCTTCTTTCCAGATACGCCATTTCCTGTCCTCCCGTCCGTGGTTGTATGCCATTCTTTCTTCCTCCAATCAGAATTGATTGAGAGGGCAGAGAAAAGCCCCCTCATTTTCCCAAAGGAAAAAACAAGGGGGCTGAACGCCTTAAATTTTAATTTTCTATTATCTTTCTTAGTTTTCTTAGGATTCTGGCTTTGCGTTTGTTCACAACGCTCTGGGTTATGCCTAACCTCGCCCCGACTTCACGCTCGGAAAGTCCGTCAAAAAAGATTGCCTGTATCAACTCCTGCTCACTATCCGACAACAAAGGCAGGGCGGCTTTCAGCCTGTCCACCATAACAGCATTGACAACGGTTTCCGCAATGTCCGCCGCTTCATCAGCGATAAAGTCCAGAGGATTCCCCTCGCTGTCCGTAAATCCGTCCAGAGATAGCAGGCTGTTCCTCGCATCTAATTTTTGCAGGTAACGCCACCGCTCCCTGTCACGGTAGAAGTCCGCATATTGCTCCCTTACGACTTCAAGCAGACAACCTTGGACGGGGATAAACAGCTTGTCCATATATCCCTTGTCGGCTTGCCTGCGGCGGCAGAAATCCGTATAGGACAGTTCCACATAGCCGCCGCTTTCTTTGATATATACTTTTCTTGGTGCGTATTTCACCGCTAATACCTCCAATCTGAATTTTTGAAATGTAAAAATCCAGATGGAGAGGCGGGGAGCGGCAACGCACACCAGAAACAGCCCTGCGGCACTTTCCAACAAAAAACGACAAAAGAAAAACCGCAAAGGCTCTGTGACCTTCACGGTTATGGGAAATACAAATTCTGTTGTATGGAGATTGTACTTCCACTTTCAAGGTGAGAAGTACCGCTGCACTGGCAGAAATTTTTTTAACTGGTTTCCTGCCATTCTCTGATATGCTATGTATTGATAAATTTTACTTCGTATGAGCAGATGAATAACCGCCCGAAAAAAGAACATAAAAAAATCCCTCCAAATTTAAAAACAAATTCAGAGGGTAATTTAGGGTATAACAAAATAACCCACCCGAATATCGTTTTTTTTATTTGGTGAGTTTGTTCTTTCAAATACGAAACAAAAAGAGCCGATGATTCGTGAATTGTTCCACAATTTCATCGGCTCTGCGTCTTAAGCGTCTGGCTCTTTGATGACAGTTATCTTCAAGTTGTCAACTTTAATCAAGCTTTCTTGTCTGCATTTTGGACAATAAAGGGGATAATTCTCCAAAACAGTGTCCTTCCTAATTTTATTACGGGTTTTGCTCCCACAAACAGGACACAATATCCATTCGCATTTCATCATAATTAGTCTCTAATCCTTTCAAATCTCATTTTATATGACTTTTGCAAGCTGTTAAGCTAACTTGTGGAACATATGCCGAACCTTATCTATACGGCTATTCGGGCGGCGGGGTTGGCAAATAAATTTACCAATAGCTGGCTGGTATCCTTTTAACTCTGTCAAGCAGACTCCCTGCCCATTTGTGAAATAAGTTAAATCGTTCCTGTATTCTTGAATACATCTGGCAGGGATTTCTCCTTTCAGAATGACCTCGTCATTCTTTACCTGAGTACTTACAATATCTGCACAATACCTTGGGGCATCATGATACGCCCGTGAGAGATATTCCTGCGGTGCATAAATTTCAAAGTGGAGATATGGCTCTAATAGTTCTGTCCCTGCTTTTTTTAAAGCCTGCTCCAATACGATAGGGGAAAGCAGCCGAAAGTCTGCGGGGGTACTTACAGGACTATAATACAATCCATATTCAAAACAGATTTTACAGTCTGTCACTTTCCATCCATACAGCCCCTGCTCGCAGCCATAAAGAACCCCCTCCATAACCGCATTTTGGAACGATTGGTTTAAATATCCAAGTGAAACTCTGCTTTCATACTGCACTCCGCTTCCAATAGGGAGCGGCTCTATGGACAACCCGACAGAAGCCCAGAAAGGATTTGGCGGGACTTCTATGTGGATGGTATATTCTGCTTTTCTAAGCGGTCTTTCCATATATATAACAGTAGGCTCTTTTATTTCTGCCTCCACATGGTATTTTTCCTCAAGGATGGCACAAATGACTTCCATCTGCACATTCCCCAAAAAAGAAAGTATAATCTCATGCGTTGTAGTATCCACATAATATTTTAAAAGAGGGTCGCCATCTGAAATTTCTGTAAGTGCCCCAAGCAATATTTCCCGCTGTTCAGATTTCTTTACTGCAATCGTTGTTTGGAGCATAGGGAGAGGATTTTCAATAAATTTTCTCTGCGGCAACAGCATTTCGTTCCCCAAAATACTGTTTAGCTGCAAAACATCATTTGGTAAAATTACAATATCACCAGAGCAGGCTGTATCGGATGAATATAATTCACCGTTTGTCGGAACACACATCTCTGTGATTTTTATTTTCTCTTTTTCAGATATTTTAATAACATCCCTCAAATGCAATGTTCCGCTATATATACGCACATAAACAAAACGCCGCCTTTTCTCTGAATATTCAATCTTAAAAACCTGCCCGCATAGTTCAGATTGACCTTCAGGCGTTGATGAATAAAACTTACTGGCAATCACTTCTATAAGCTGCCGAATCCCCAGATTGTTTTTAGCACTTCCGTGATAAACGGGAAATAACGTTCCGTTTTGGAATCTCCTGTTTTCTTCCTGTTCCAGTTCTGACATTTTAAACGGTTTCCCTGACATATATTTCTCTAATAGTTCATCGTTTCCCATAATTACCGCATCCCACTGTTCCATATCGTCATTGTCCGTTACATTTATATGGGGATGCTGCCCAACCTTTTGCTTCACTATAATTTCCGAAGAAAGCTTTGCTTTCATTTCTTGATATACCATTGGCAAATCAATCCCCTCTTGGTCAATTTTATTGATGAAAAAAATTGTCGGAATCTTCATTGTCTGTAGTGCATGAAACAGTATACGGGTCTGTGCCTGTATGCCATCCTTTGCAGAAACTAATAATACTGCTCCGTCTAATACGGATAAAGAACGGTATACTTCCGCCAAAAAATCCATATGGCCTGGCGTATCTATAATGTTGACTTTTACATCCTCCCACTGAAAAGATGTCACTGCTGTCTGGATAGTGATTCCCCTTTGACGCTCCAAATTCATTGTATCTGTCCTTGTTGTGCCTTTATCTACGCTCCCTGGTTCTGCAATTGCACCACTGGTATACAATAAACTCTCCGTTAATGTTGTCTTTCCTGCGTCAACGTGAGCCAGAATGCCTAAGTTAATTATTTTCATGTGATTTTCCTCCTATCAACACCCAAAAAAGGGCATAAAAATACCCAGTGATAAATACTCCTATCACTGGGTAAATAACTCCAATAGCCCCAAAACACTTATATGTTTTCGGGCATATAAAATTACATGATAAAAGTATTCTTAAACTGGGTACAAAAAACTAAGCCCCATATTAAAAGTGAAACGGGACTGCTACTTTTTGTTCCCACTATCAAATTGACAGTTTATTTAAGAATACCTTGCCGCATATTTATTAACTCCTTGTATAATACTGAATCTAATTATATTCCTTAACCCTTTATTTGTCAAGCTGACAAACTAAAGCAGAAAAAGCGGCAGGATTTCCCCCTGCCACTAATCATCTGTTTATGCAAAAATAATTTCCTTTTCCACAATCTCCCTCGCACAAGCCCTTATGTTATTGAGGCATCCTGTCCATTCTAAGGCGTTTTCTGCCTTTAGCTGTTCCGTTATGCCCTGTGCCTGTTTCATACCCTCTATGAGCCTTTCAAAGCGTTCCTGTGCCTGTCTGTTGATGTCGGCAAGGTAAGCGTTAAGTCTGCCGCTTGTAAGAAGATTGGTGTATGTAACTTTGCAGTGATGCTTCAGATAATCCAAATGCCGCTGTCCCCAGATGCCTATCGGCTGTTCTTCTTCGGCGGGTACAGTTAAGCACGGTATTAAATAATCGCCTTGCCTTTCGTATTTGCCGCCCATTTCCTCAAAAATTGTCTTTGCCATTGTCTGTTACCTCCACATTCTTTTTTATTTTGAATGTCCGCAAAATCCGTCCTACATCCCTTGGCTTAGAAGGCCAGCAGAGATAGTCAATTGTCCCTGCCAAATGACACAGACCAAGGTCGTATTCACGACTAAGAAAGTCAAGGGACTGACCAAACTAGACAAGATACCAGCGCGAATTTGCCAGACTTTGTAGTCCTGATTGACCTCTCTAAAATCTTCTAATTCACTAGCCTGTTGTCCAAAGGCCCGAATCACTCGCATCCCTTGAAATTGCTGACGCGTCACCGTGACCATCCGGTCTGTAATTTTTCGAATGTTTGCAAAGAGAGGATTGACAATCCGAGACATGATGACAATAATCAGCGTCAAAATGGCCACCATCCCCAAGAACCAAAGGGTTAATTTCGGACTGATCGTAAAGGCCATGATAATAGAGCCAAAGACAATAATCGGCGCCCTCAAAAAGAGGCGCAAGAAGAGATTGATCCCAACCTGGATTTGATAGGTATCAGAAGTGAGACGGGTTACCAAACTAGATGTACCGATTCTATCTCGCTTGTCCTTTGGAAGGGACAAGATCTTATCATACAAATCCTTGGTCATCTCACAGGTAAATCCGACAGCTGCTTTAGATGAAAAATACTGAGCCGTAATAGCAACAACGACACCAAAGCTAGCAAATAAAAACAAAGCACCGACCGTCATCACCACCCCACTCGTTTCCTTTTTCGGAATGACCTGATCGACTAAGTGGGCAATGATTAAAGGCACGCACAATTCAAAAATAGCTTCTAAAAGCTTAAACACGGGCCCTAGAAAAGTTTCCCATAGATAGCCCTTAAAATACTTCAATAATGATTTCATACTACTCGATCTTTTCTAAATAGGATATACCTATTTTACCACAATTTTAACTGACAAAAAAACTCTCCCTGCAGAGCAGAAAAAGTAAGAACGTAGACAAACAGCTCTTTAATATAAATCTATTAACTTCTATAAGTAGAAAATAATTTATTTTGGTAGAGATATTTAATCATCTACTGAAACTTTCCGCAGTGAGAAAAGTGCTAGAAACACTATTGTTTCTAGCACTCGGAATTGTTGAGACCTTAGGCTCAATAATTAGTCATGGAACTTCTTCGAAGTTCGCTGACGTCCGTACTCACCTAAGGAAAGTTTCTAAGATGACTTTGTCTTCAATCTTACTATTCCTACATAGCATAGAAGGATTGTTCAGTTTTTCTGCTATTTAAATCTTGTTAGACTCAAGAACCCTATAAGTTTTATTCAGTCTTTGTCACCTCGCTTAAGGTCTTGCCCATTCTCCCTAAACCAATCAGTAAGAGAGGGAAAGATAGGAATGTTATAAGGCCTAGCACAAGAAAGACTGCTACAAATCCACAAGTATCGATCAACCAACCAGTCAGTGGGAAAATCACGATCATAGATAAACTAAACATCATCGAATTGATACTCAGCATGGTTGCTCGTACACTGGAAGGTAGATAGGCTTGTAAATCATTGTAGTAGATGGGTTGGTAAACGGCATAAAGGGCATTGGTTAAGAGATAGACACTCAGATAGGCGAATGGGGTCTTTACACCTACTAAAAGCAAGGCCAACCCTGTCAGTGCAACTAGAATCGGAAAGACTTGATTACTATTCCATTTTTTCCCGATTTGACTGGCCAAATAAACCGCTAGGAGATTGAATCCACTACCAATTAACATGATGAGCGAAACTTGCCAACTAGCTAAGTCACTAATTTTCTGTTGGTAGTAAAAATAAAACATACACATGATGGTCCCTACCAACTGATAGATGAGCATCCAGTAAAATAAGACTGGTTTTTCCAGCCATTCTTGTTTCACTACCTCCAATATCCGCTTTAAGGTCAAATGATTTCTTTCATCACTCTTGCTCTCTGGCTCCTTCATCAGAAAGATCAAAAGAATAGAAAGCAAGGAAAGCCCAATAGCAATATAATAGGTCCAAGCCAATGCTCCGTGAATAAAGAAGCCTGCCACGACTGTACCTAACGTTCGGGTGACTTCGGCCACACCAGACAAGAAGCTAGAAATCTGAAGATAACGGTCTTTTTGACCTGCTTCTACCGCTGAATCAAATAAGAAAGCTGTACTAGTCCCCGAGTCAAAATTATAAGACCAAGCATTGACCATCATAGCAATCGCATAGATCCAAAAGTTCCCCTGACCAAATAAAATCAAGATCGAGGATCCAATACTGGACAAGCGAGCCAAATAAAGATTGGTCTTGTAACTAAAGCGATCGGCCAACATACCAGATGGGATCTCGCATAAAAGGCTCGTCCCATGAAAGATACTCTCTAATAAACCAATCTGAAGCAAAGAAAGACCATTTTGAATAAAAAAGAGAATCCAAAAACTGGTGATTCCAAAATAAGATGTAAATTCCAGACCTGCTAGGAGTGAAATATTGCGTTTGTAAGTTCTTTTAAACATTGTTTTTCCTCTTTCAATAGATTATATAAGTGTTTCTAAAAGACTTACTTAGAGTTGCCTACATTTTCTCCACCTCCTTCATTCTTTCTTGATTCAGTTCTTGACGCAATTGGGTCACTTGATTAGACAAGGACACCAACAATTCGGTTTGCAACTTTTGAATTTCCAGTAAATCCGTCTGGTCTTGCTGCACCATATGATCAATCTTCGTATGCAACAAGCGAATTTCCCGTTCAGACTCCATATTGACGTTAAAGTCATTTCGCGCTTGCAGGCGATCATAATCTGCTGCCCTGTTTTGGCTCATCATGATCAAAGGAGCTTGAATCGCCGCAATCGTAGAAAGTGCTAGATTGAGCAAGATGAAAGGATAAGGGTCAAAATTCCAGCCAAAGGGATGCAAGACATTGATCAACATCCAGATAGCCATCATCATGATGAAGCTAATAATAAAGGTCCAAGAACCACCGAAGCGCGCAACAGAATCTGCTACCCGCTGACCGAAGGTATAGCTGGCTGTCAAGCGGTCTTCAACGTTAAAGGGGCGCTCGCTTTCGGGCATGACACCTGTCACCTGCTGTTTAATGGCTTCGTTTTTATCATTGGCACGCTCAATAATCTGACCTAGATAATCCATACAATATTGGCTCAAATTTTTATACGTGATAAAATCATCCATTTGACTTTCCGGATAGGATGTCTTGAGCATCTGTTGAATGGAATGGTCCAGATCCGCAATCAAAGATCCTTGGCCTTCTTCGTATTCTTTCCCATCAATGATGTCTATTTTCAGCATTGAAATTCCTTTCATAGTTTTTTGAAGCAGATAAAAGTGAAAAACGCCTAATGGCGTTTTTACGTCTATTAAGGTTTAATACGGTGCAACATACGTGGGAATGGAATAGCTTCACGGATGTGTTTTGTACCAGCTGCGAAGGTTACCATACGCTCAATCCCAATACCAAATCCACCGTGTGGAACTGTACCGTATTTACGAAGGTCAAGGTAGAATTCATACTCTGTACGATCCATGCCAAGTTCATCCATTTTTGCAACAAGGGCATCGTAGTCTTCCTCACGCATAGAGCCACCGATGATTTCTCCATAGCCTTCTGGAGCAAGCAAGTCTGCACAAAGCACGCGCTCTGGATTTCCAGGAACTGGTTTCATGTAGAAGGCCTTGATAGCTGCTGGGTAGTTCATGACAAATGTTGGCACACCAAAGTGGTTTGAAATCCAAGTTTCATGTGGTGAGCCGAAGTCATCACCATGTTCCAAATGCTCATAATCCGCATCTTCATCATTTTCATGCTCTTGCAAGAGATCAATGGCTTCATCATAGGTGATCCGTTTGAATGGTTCAGCAATGTAGCGTTTCAAGAGCTCTGTATCACGTTCCAAGGTTTCCAAAGCTTGAGGAGCACGGTCCAAAACACCTTGAAGCAAAGCTTTGACATAAGCTTCTTGCAAGTCAAGTGACTCATCGTGTGTCAAGTAAGAGTACTCAGCGTCCATCATCCAGAACTCAGTCAAGTGACGGCGAGTCTTAGATTTTTCAGCACGGAATACTGGTCCAAAGTCAAAGACGCGACCAAGGGCCATAGCACCAGCTTCCAGATAAAGCTGACCTGATTGACTCAAATAGGCTGGTGTTCCAAAGTAGTCTGTTTCGAAAAGTTCTGTAGAATCTTCTGCCGCATTTCCTGAAAGAATTGGGCTATCAAACTTCATGAAGCCATTCTTATCAAAGAACTCATAAGTTGCATAGATAATGGCATTACGGATTTGCATAACGGCAACTTGTTTGCGTGAACGCAACCACAAGTGGCGGTTGTCCATCAAGAAGTCTGTCCCGTGTTCTTTAGGAGTGATTGGGTAATCTTGAGATTCACCGATCACTTCGATGTCTGTAATATCCAATTCGTAACCAAATTTAGAACGCTCGTCTTCTTTGACAATACCAGTCACAAACACTGATGTTTCTTGGCTCAAGCGTTTGATGGTATCAAATTTTTCAAGCCCCACTTCTTCGCCGAATTTTTCGATAAAGTTTGGTTTAAAAGCCACACCTTGGAAAAAGGCAGTCCCGTCACGCAATTGCAAGAAAGCAATTTTTCCTTTACCTGATTTGTTGGCCACCCAAGCACCGATGGTCACTTCTTGACCAACATAGTCTTTTACTTCGATGATAGTAATCCGTTTTGTCATCATTCATCTTCCTTTTCTCGTTAAACTTGTCCGAAGACATTATCTTCTTAATTGTATCATAAAAAGGCTTTCAGTGCTAGGCTCTACCTGTGAAAACCAGATTTTTTTTAAAGAAAAAGATCCTCAGCTCATTACTAAGGATCTTGCGATTTTATTTTTCCATAAAGGCCTTGAGTCGGCGAACAGCCTCTTTCAGGGTGTCCAAATCTGTCGCATAAGACAAGCGAATATTTTCAGGGGCACCAAAGCCAGCTCCCGTTACTAAAGCAACCTCTGCTTCTTCTAAAATTGCAGTGGTAAATTCCGTCACATCCGTATAGCCCTTCATCTCCATGGCCTTCTTGACATTTGGGAAGAGATAGAAGGCTCCTTGAGGTTTGATGGCTTCAAAACCAGGTACTTCATTCAACAAAGGATAAATAGTATTCAAGCGTTCCTCAAAAGCTTGACGCATGATCTCAATAGAAGATTGGTCTCCTGTGAGGGCTTCGATTGCGGCATATTGGGAAACGGTTGTTAAGTTGGAAGTTGTTTGGCTGATCACCTTGGCCATAGCTCCGATAATCTCAGAATCTCCTACAGCAAAACCAACCCGCCAACCAGTCATAGCATAGGTTTTAGAAACTCCGTTAATCACGATGGTTTGCTTGCGAATCGCTTCTGATAAGCTAGAAATGGGCGTAAAGGTATTGCCATTGTAGACTAATCGCCCGTAGATATCGTCTGCCAAAATCAAGATATCATGCTCGACAGCCCAGTTTCCGATTGCTTCGAGTTCTTCTTTACTGTAGATCATTCCTGTTGGATTGGATGGCGAATTCAGCAAGACAACCTTGGTCTTGTCTGTCCGTGCTGCTTCCAATTGCTCTACCGTTGCCTTGAAGTGATTTTCTTCTGTTGTTTGGAAAGTAACAGGTGTGCCTTCTACCATCTTCACCTGGTCTACATAAGAAACCCAGCAAGGGGTTGGAATGATGACTTCATCACCTGGATTGATGACAGAAGTAAAGAAGGCATAGATGATAAACTTAGCACCAGTACCGACCACAACCTCATTTCGATTCACTGCATAGCCATAAAACTCTTTCATGTAGTCGCTAATGGCATCCTTCAATTCTGGAAGTCCAGATGCGACCGTATAAAAGCTAGCGCGACCATCCTCGATCGATGCGACTGCTGCTTCTTGAATATTTTTTGGAGTCGCAAAGTCAGGTTGACCCAGGGTCAAACTTAAGATATCACGACCTTCTGCTGCCAAAGCTTTGGCACGCGCATTTGCAGCCAAGGTCACACTTTCTTCCATTTCCAATACACGATTTGATAATTTCATATTTCCTCCTCAAATCCTAAAAAACACCGGTGACTTTCCCAGTCTTGAAATCCACCACATAATAAGAGCTCCCAACCTTGACTTCCCAGATCGGTTTGCCTTTAAAGCGTCCAAAAGTTACCCGATCAATAGCGTCCTGACTCTTCTCTTTGACGACGGAAGCTGCCTTTTTGGAACTAACTCCTTCTTTCAAAGGGTAGGTATAGACTGCATCATCCGCCTGCGCCACCAAGACCGCTAGTTCTTGCCCCTCTCGGTCCTTGCCAATAAAGGAAAGATAGGCTTCTTTGCCATGAAAGAAACTATCCGTCTCAATGGTCGCAATCGAAGAGTGAGACAGAGCTATTTTTCTTGCTTGTGCAATCTGATCCTGCAAGCGATCAGAAGTTTTTTCAGCAAGAAATAGCCAAGAAAAAAGGACCGTCAACACTAAGATACAGATTCCTATTATATGTTGCCATACTATAAAAAGATTATTTTTCTGTTTCACTCCCTCATTATACACCAAAGCCACCTAGAATTCTATAGATTTTCAAGAAAGAGTTGTTACTAATATTTCATACCTGTTACAATGTTTTAGTATAAAATTGTTTGATAAGCAAAGTAAAATTAACACCTTTGCTATCATTTGTTCATAGTTTAATAAATTTGTCACAATTTTGTAACTAATTTGAAAATAAAATTAAACGACAGAAATACTATTTATTGATAAAATATAGATATGGAAAATTTAAAGAGATTATTCAAAGAAGCAAACGTAGATTTAAAAACCATGATCGTCTTCCACAAGGCAGAACGATTGATCCGTGCGTCTGAGGCTCATATCTTTAAAAAGCACCAGTTGACACCAACTCAATTCTCTGTACTTGAGACCTTGTACAGCAAAGGCGATCTTCGCATTCAAGATCTGATTGATAGCATTCTTGCGACCTCTGGAAATATGACTGTGGTTATTCGCAATATGGTCCGCGATGGTTGGATTACACGCGAAACCGATCCAGAAGACCGCCGTGCTTATCTTGTATCTATTACAGATGCCGGTCGTAAAAAGATCGAAGAAGCTCTTCCAGATCATATCAAAAATATTCAACGCTTGATGCAAGTCTTTAATAGTGGCGAGCAAGCTGAGTTGACAGAACTCTTGAAGAAATTCAAACATATCGCCTAAGCCTACTGCTCAAGACGATTCTGACTCCAAAATCCTCTATTTTGGAGTTTTCATCGTGCATTCTCTTTATCTAACAGTTAAAAAAAATATTCCTGACGCTTCTCAGGAATATTTTTATTTATTCTTTCACAAAGACCCATTCCTTCTCTTGCGATAAATCCTTACGATAAGAGAAACCTGCCACTTCTAGTGATTTCAGATCTTCTAGCTGGGTGATTTCTTCCTTCATCATAGCTGTCACCATGGCCCCACGTGCTTTTTTTGAAATCGTCGAGTGAATCTTCAGGGTCCCCCCACGATTCTCCATGAATTTGATCCGAGTCATTCGCTCACGAATGGCTTTTGAAAAGACCTGTTCAAACTCAGAAGACAAAAGGGATAAGATCTGGTCCTCACCTTCTACTGCCCGATCATAGTCCTCTTTCCAGAATGCCTTTAGAGCCTTTCCAGCTGGTTTTAGCTTCATCATAAAATCCAAGCGATGGGGCGCAATCCCTTCATAGGCAGGTAGTACACCATATAAAGCAGTCGTGATCAACAAATGTTCCTGCAGATAAGCCTGCTCTTTTTGGGATAAGTCTTGACGCTCGATACTACGGTACATAAGGCCATCAAACAGTTCCAAAGCAGGATAGGTTTTGGCACTCCCATCTACCAGAGCCTCAATTCTTTCCTTTTCTACTAGGGCTCTTTCTTCTGAGATCTCGTAAAAGGTCGCTAATTCTTCTAGGGAGAATGCCTTCAAAGCTTGGAGGATAGTTTTTGTGTTCTCTGACAAGGGTTGGGGCTCGACGATACGAGCCTGTTCGTTCAGTTCTTTAGCGGATGGAATTAATAGTTTCATAGGTCTATTGTACCATATTTTTCAAATTTTCTTGACAGGAGTTTTTATTAATGTTATTATCTAGTTATGAAAACTAGATAAAAGAAAGGTGAAGATTTCGTGTCCACTTTTTCCTATCCAACGTGGGAGCAACTACCTGAGCTAGACCTCTATCTCGATCAGGTCCTACTTTATGTCAATAAAACCTGTGCACCTGTTCTCTCTTCTTCTGACAAGGGCTTGACGGCTGCCATGATCAACAATTACGTAAAACATTGCTATGTCGAAAAACCAGATAAGAAGAAATACCAGCGTAGACAGGTGGCTCGCTTGATCGCTATTACAACCTTAAAAACGGTCTTTTCTATTCAGGAGATCGCTTCTACCTTAAACTTCTTGCAGGACCAGGCGAGCTCAGATCTTCTCTATAATAGCTTTGTCGCTTATCTCAATGAGCAAAAAGATCCAATCGCTCCCATTATTCGCTCTGCCTGTCAGACAGTTCAACTTTATCTAGAAACCTTATCCTATATACAACCAGCAAACAAGGAGGAAGAAACTGATGAATTATACCATGAAACTAAGTAAAAAATTATCTTTTGGTGAGGAGATCGCAAATAGTGTAACCCACGCTGTTGGAGCCCTCCTTATGCTCATCCTGCTTCCGATCTCAGCAGTCTACAGCTTTGAGCAGCACGGTCTTCTTAGCGCTTTTGGGACTTCTATTTTTGTCGTTAGCCTATTTTTGATGTTTCTGTCTTCGACTATCTACCATGCTATGTCTTATGATTCTCCTCAAAAGTATGTGCTTCGCATTATCGACCATTCCATGATCTACATTGCGATCGCAGGCAGTTACACGCCAGTTGTCCTTACCTTGATGAACAACTGGATGGGCTACAGCATTATTTTGATCCAATGGGGAACCACCATCTTTGGTATTCTCTACAAAATCTTTGCCAAAAAAGTCAATGAAAAATTCAGTCTGGCTCTTTACTTGATCATGGGCTGGTTGGTCATCTTTATTATTCCCCAAATCGTTAGCCAAACCAATCCGATCTTCTGGGGTCTCATGCTCATGGGCGGTCTGTGCTACACGGTTGGAGCTGGCTTTTATGCTAAGAAAAAACCATACTTCCACATGATTTGGCACCTCTTCATCCTTGCAGCTTCTGCTCTTCAGTATTTAGCGATTGTATACTTTATGTAATACGCTCACCACTCTTATGAGTGGTTTTTTTGTGATTTTTTCTGTACAATAGAAAAAAACTGTATGGGGACAGTCGGAATGAAGACGAGCAAATACCAACAAATTATCGATTTCTTAAAAGAAGCTATTCAAGATGGAGAACTGGAAACTGGACAAAAAATTCCTTCTGTTCGCCAGTTAGCTAGTCAATTTTCTTGTAGTAAGGACACGGTGCAACGTGCCTTGCTGGACTTGACTTACCAGCACTTCCTCTATGCTAAGCCTCAGAGTGGCTACTATGTTTTGGAGCAAGAACCTGATCGACATGAGGATATTCCACTAAAATTAGAGAAAGACCGCAACCAGGCTTTCGAGGACTTCCGGACCTGTATCAATGAAACCTTGATTGGTCGGGAGAATTATCTCTTTAATAACTTTTCGGACCAAGCAGGCTTACTCGAAGTACGCCAATCGATTCAAGGCTTATTAAAGGAAGAAAGTATTTATACGACTGCGGATCAGATTGTTTTGACTGCTGGTACCCAGCAGGCGCTCAATATCCTCAGCCAGATTGACTTTCCCAATAAAAGATCGCAGATCTTGATCGAGCAACCGACTTATCATCGGATGAACCAACTCTTAGATTCGCAGCGACTTGCCTACCGTACCATTCAACGTAATTTAACGGGGATTGATCTCGAGGAACTTGAAGAGATTTTCAAAAGTGGCCATATCAAATTCTTCTACACGATCCCTCGTTTTCACTATCCGCTTGGTCATAGCTATTCGACCAAGCAGAAAGAAGCGATCTTGCAACTAGCTGACCAATATGATGTCTACCTTGTTGAGGATGACTATCTTGGAGATCTTGATGGCAGCAATGCCCCTTCTTTTCATTATTTGGATCAAAAGGACCGAGTCATCTATATCAAATCTTTTTCGACCAATCTCTTTTCTGCTCTTCGCATCACTTCCATGATCCTTCCCCAAGCCCTTCTTAAACCTGTCTTGACCTATAAGACAATTCTGGACTATGATAGCAACCTTATTATGCAAAAGGCTTTGAGCCTTTATATCGATAATGGTATGTACCTGACCAATAAAAAGCGACTCCTCGCCAGAAAAAAAGAGGAAGAAGAAAGTCTGAAGACTTTGATGGATCAGTCTCCTCTTCTCCCTCATCTGACCCTGACCCACGATGGGGTCCTAGTAGATCTTCATCAAGTCAAATCTCTTGCTTCCTTAAAACACAGTGGACTCCCGCTTGATTTTTTTGAAGCAGCCTACATCACTCCTTGTCCCTATCAACTAGCAAAAATCCAATCAGCAGATGTTGCCAACGTTTTACCAAAGCTGACGCCTTTTTTTGAAAGAGAAACCCTCGTATAGACTATACGAGGGTCTTCTTATTTTTTTAAGTGCTCATAGACCAATTTGGCATTCTGAAGGCCAATCCGATAGTCGATGCGAATTAAGCGAATCGCTTCCATCTCTGGTTCTTTGAGGTACTTCTCTTTTTGTTCCTTGGAGATGCTACCTGGTTTTAGAAGATAGTGGGTGAATTGATTTCTAACTTTAGTAAGCTCTACTTGAAGGGTGAAATAAAGTCCAAATAAGACAATCACAACTCCCATCATGATCAGATCGTTTGACATGGTTTATGCTTCCTTTTTCTGTTCTTTTCTTTATTTTACAGTTTTCAAGCAAGAAAAACAAGAGGCTGGGACAAAAGTCCTAGCCTATTAATTATTTTTGGATTGTCGAGCAAGACGCAGTGGTTGAGTGGGCTCTACTACGCTGCTTTCATCAGCTTTTACAGTCCTACTCAACTGTGCGGAGGTGGGACGACGAAATCGAATTCTAACGAATTACCGATTTCTGTCCCACTCTCTCTGTTTGTCCTTATTTCATCATACCGGCCTGGAGGTCATACATTTTCTTATACGTTCCTCCTAGAGCAATGAGCTGATCGTGATTGCCTGATTCGATGATTTTTCCCTTATCGAGAACATAGATGCAATCGGCATCTTGGATGGTAGAAAGACGATGGGCAATAGCAATGGTTGTCCGCCCTTGGCGCATCTTCTTCAGAGAGTTTTGGATCATTTCTTCCGTCTCTTGGTCAATATTAGCCGTGGCCTCATCCAAAATGAGGATCTTAGGCTGGACAGCAATGGTCCGAGCAAAAGCCAGAAGCTGACGCTGACCAGTCGATAAGGTAGACCCCCGCTCTGTTACTGCATGATCATAGCCACCAGGTAGATCCTCAATAAAGTCTGCCACATCCACAAATGCAGCTGCTTGTCGGATTTCCCCATCTGTCAGTTCTTCATGGTACATCCGGATATTAGAAGCAATGGTTCCATGATAGAGAAAAGGTTCCTGCAGCACTAGACCGATAGACTTGCGCAAGGCTTCCTGACTGTAGGCCTTGATATCCTGTCCATCAATCAAGATCCGTCCACGATCAAATTCATAAAAGCGCATGAAGAGATTGATAATAGAGGATTTACCAGAACCAGTATGGCCAACAAAAGCGATGGTTTGTCCGTTTTTGACCTCAAAGGAGATATCTTTTAAGACATCCCGTTTGCCATCATAAGAAAAAGATACATGGTCAAAACGAATATCTCCCCGCTCGATCTCTTTCAGGCTACCAGCTTGCTTGGGCTCATAGTCGTCTCGATCCATCATTTCAAACACACGACCTGCAGAAATGGTTGAGGTCTGCAAGGTTGCAAAATTTTGGGTGACATCAATCAAGGGCTGGAAAAGCTGGCTAACATACTGGATAAAGGCATAGATAAGACCTGCTGTAAAGCCAGAGGACTGCCAATTTAGGCCAAAAAAGGTTAGAATGACCGCATAAGCCAGGACCTGTAACAGGGTCATAGCTGGCCTCAAAAAGAGGGAATTGACATCCACAGATCGGTTGGCATAATCCAAATGTTCCCCATTAATCTGTTCGAATTCATCCGTCAAGCGCTTTTCTTGACGAAAGGCCTGCACGATCCGCATTCCTTCAATGGATTCCGATAATTTTACATTGATATCTGATAATTTTTGTCGGGTCATCTTGACCAAGCGATTGGATAACTTGCGATAGAGACGGATGGAAAACCAAATAATGGGAAGAAAAGGCAGGATCCAAATGGTCAAATGCCAGTCCAAGCTAAACATGGTTACTAGGGTGACTAGAAAGAGTAAAAAGGATGAAACCAGGCTTGAAAAGACCGTAGAAAACATATCTGCGACTGCCTGGGTATCATTGGTTACCCGCGAAACAATCGAACCTGCTGCTGTCTGGTCATAAAAGGACATGCCCAGCCTTTGAAGATTTTGGAAAATATCTAGACGGATGTCTCTTACGATAGAATTGGATACACGCGCAAAGGTTAATTGACTCAGGTAAGTTGCCAGCACGCGCCCAACAAATAACCCATAGTAGAGAATCAAAAACTGAAAAGCTGTCATAACTGGAGAGCCTGCTTCTGTTGGATCCACTAGGTGGTCAATATACCAGCGAGCTGCAAGAGGGATCGCCGTCAATAACAGACTAGTCAGGAAGGTAAAGGCTAAGGCTAGGGCTGTTAACCATTTATAACGCCACATGTAAGTCAAGAGTCGCTTCATCACATGAGCTTCAGATGTTTTCATTCAGCTTTCCCTCCATTTCTTCTGATAATTGTTGGGCTTGATAGGTTTCATAGTACCAACCTTTTTGAGCCATTAATTCCTCGTGATTTCCTCGCTCCTTGATCTGTCCATTCTCCATTACCAGAATCAAATCCGCATGAACGATCGCTGATAGGCGGTGGGCTGTAATGATCGTTGTTTTCCCCTTGCGTTCCAGCTTCATATTTTCAATGATTTGGTGCTCCGTTTTAGCATCTACTGCAGACAGGGAATCATCCAAGATCAAGATCTCAGGATTCATGACCAAAGCACGACTCATGGCAATCCGTTGCTTTTGCCCGCCAGAAAGAGAGACTCCTCTCTCTCCCAGCACTGTCTCCATCTGGTCTGGCATGGCCAAAATATCCTCATAGACTCCACAAGTTCTCAGCGCTTTTATCACCTCTTCTTCCTTGATCTGTGGATCTGTAAAAGCGACATTCTCGCGAATGGTCATGGCAAAGAGAATCTGATCTTGAGGGACATAGCCGATCAAGCTTCGAAGATCTTCTAAGCGATAATGTTTGATGGAGATCCCATTTAGCAAGATATCTCCCTGCTCCAAGTCATGCTCTCTAAGCAAGAGACGCAACAAGGTGGTCTTTCCAGATCCAGTTGGACCCACAATTCCAAGGGTTTGCCCTTTTTTTAAATGAAAAGTAACCTTTTCAAGGACAGGCTCTTTCTCATAGGCGAATTCTTCAATGTTATATTCCAGATCGCCGTTTTGGATTTCTGTGACTGGTTGACTTGGATCTTGGATATCAGGTGTTTCTGCTAAAAGTGTCTCAATCCGATCATAGGAGACGCTAGCACGCTGACTAATATTAAACAAGAATCCCATGGCTTGAAGGGGCCAGACGAGCATATTAAGATAGGTAATAAAGGTTACGATTTGTCCAACCGTCAGGCTCCCTTCCTGAACAAATAGCCCCCCGAAGTAGAGCGTCAAAACATAGGAGAGACCGACAAAAAGAAGAGTAGTCGGATCAAACAAAGCATTGTAACCGGCTGAAGTCATATTCTTTGAAAAGACCATCTGATTGGTTCTTTCAAAAGCCCGAATCTCATCTGCCTGAAAGCCAAAGGATTTGGTCACCTTGACTCCTGATACTGATTCCTGAACAAAGTTGTTCAGCTCTGAGAAGCCTTCTTGGGCCTCTTTGAAGGCTTTGTGGTTTTTGCGTCCAATGGCGGAAGTCACTACCACCATAACCGGTAGGGGCAAAATAGCCAAGAGGGTTAAGCGCCAATCAATCATGAAAAACATGCTGACTAGGGTCACCAAGGCTGTCACAGAAGCATCTACAGCAGACATAACCCCACCACCAGCAAACATGGTTACCGCATTGATATCATTAGTAGCATGGGCCATGAGATCCCCTGTCCGATAACGTTGATAAAAAGACGGAGACATGAGCGTAAATTGCTGAAACAAACGGTAACGCAAGATCCGAGCCAACTTATTGGCCGTCCCAAAAATATAGCGTCTCCAAACAAAACGAAGGCCATACATGGCTAGAGCTGCGAGGACCAAAAGGGCGATATCCACAACTAACTGCCTAAGTGTCAGCCTTCTTTTATCGATCAAATCAATCACAAGTCCCATGATTATTGGAGGAATGAGATTTAAAAAGCTAACCAAGATCAAGGACCCTATCCCGATGAAGTATCGCTTCTTCTCTATATTAAAAAACCAAGATAATTTCCTCAACAGATTCATCTTATTTCCCCTTTTTGGTGAGGTACCAGCTACTATCCACTAGAGCAAACAACTCCTCATCAGCAATTGTTCCATCTAAGGGGATACTCACCCAATATTTTTTATTCATATGAAAAGCTGGATAAATCCCTTTCTGCTGGATGAGATAGGCTACTTGATCAGACTTGACATTAAAAACCTCTATTTTCCCAGACTTGCCAGCATCCAGTTTTTTCCAATCAATGGTCATAAAGACACCATACCACTTGAGGGTGTCTCGGTGGCGAATGGCACCGGATTCCAGAGATCTCTCCCACAAATACTCAATCGTTCCCTGATAGTGCAGGGAGATATAGGCCATGAGACGCTTGGCTTGAGGATAGAGAAATTCTTCTACCTCAAAACAAGCTTGGCGGATTCTTGCAAGACTTTCATGACAGGCTTCCCTGACTTGGCCAACAAAATTTCCTTGTAGCTGTTCCAGATGGATCTGGATATACTCGTCCCCTGTATCCTGATCATAGACCTGAAAAGAAATCTTCCGGTCGCAGACACGGACCTTTAAGAGAAAAGTGTCAGATAAGACGGGGCACTGGTACTCATAACCTGCTTCTCTCTTTTCAAATCCAAAAGCCAATCCCTTTTCTGGCTGAAAGGTGTAGCGGTCAAAATAATGCTCTAAAAACATTTTCTCTCCCTTATTCATTTTTGCACTAGAAGAGGCTGGAAACAACGTCCCCAACCTTGATAACGGATCTTCAAAACTACTTCAAGCAGTGATCGTTTCTTTTTTAAAACACGATGCGCGTGCCATGCAGTTGACAAACGCCCAATTGCTCCAAAAAGAGCTGACGATTGTCAAGGGTCACACCTCCACCTGGCAGGATCTGAATCTTTCCATTAGCCGCATCTAATAAACGATGATAGTGTGCAAAACGTTGCTCTAGTGGGTCACCTGGACTTCCAGCTCGTGTTAAAATACGGGCCACACCCTGATCAGAAAGCCACTCAATCGCTTCTAGCTGATCTGTATGAGCTAACTCATCAAAGGCCATATGAAAGACCACCTCTGCCTCTCCACAGGCTGCTAGTAAAAGCTGCATGATCCTCTGGTCCAACTTTCGATCGCTCGTCAGCGCACCCAGCACAAAACAAGTAACCCCTATTTCTTTCGCAGCCCGAATATCCGCTAGCATAGCTTCGACTTCCAGCTCAGTGTAGACAAAATCGCCACCACGGGGCCGGATAATGACACATAGATCCACGGACTTCTCTCTTGTCAGTTTGATTGCTTCATTGATCACACCTATACTCGGTGTGGTCCCGCCTACTGCCAGGTTGTCGCACAGTTCAATGCGACCTGCCCCAGCAGCAATCGCCTTATCAATAAAAGTTAAATTCTCTGCACAAAATTCAAAGACAAGCATGACAACTCCATTTTCAAAGACTTAAAACAAGGATATACTAACAGTTACCTTAGCATTGCCATTTTCCACTCTCGCTTTTGAGATACTATAGCCTGCTTGAGGGATCTCAAGGGTGATTTGATCACCATTCACTGTAAAGCCGCCTCCATTTTGATTGGATTGATCCTTCAAATAGTTGAGAACCAAGAATTTTGGAATGGGCATTTTCCCTAATTTAGCACTGGTCACAGTCAAATTCATGACATTGTTTTCAACTTGACCGGTCATGGTTAAATCTAGATAGCTATCAACTGGCCCTAAGGAAACAGGAACTTTGACGTGAAGGTCATTGCCATCCATTCCTAGTGCCATCTTTTGATAGTCAGAATTGTCAAGGGCAGAACCAGCACTTGATTTTACGACCTGACTTAATTGTACAGAATTGAGACTTAGCTCAGTTGAGAGTCCTTCCGTGCTCACAGAGGCGTTTGAAACAGCATTTTGAGCCAGCTCAATCAAAGAACTCCCTGCCTGCACATTTCTCAGCTGCTCCCCTTCAGGAATAGTTCCAGGAACCAACAAGATCACTAATAAAATCAATAAAACGATCACCATGCCAATCAGGCGTCTTATCCACTTAAACATCTGCTCCTCCAATACGTGAAAAGTTGTATTCTTATTGTACCTTAATTCTAAAGAAATTGCGACTAAGAGGGGCCTTTACAAAGCAAAAGAGAGCGTGGGACAGAAATCGGTAATTCGTTAGAATTCGATTTCGTCGTCCCACCTCCGCACAGTTGAGTAGGGCTGTAAAAGTTGATAAAATCAGCGTAGTAGAGCCCACTCAACCACTGCGTCTTGCTCGACAATCCAAAAACAATTGAGAGGCTAGGACTTTTGTCCCAACCTCTCTCTGTGCATTATTTCGATTTAATATAGTTAACACCATCTGCTTTTGGCGCAACTGCTTGTCCAAAGAAGGCTGCCAAGACAACCATGGTCAAAACGTAAGGCGCAATTTGCAAGTAGATGGATGGGATCCCTTTAAGCAAAGGCAATTGATTCCCGATAACAGCCAAACTTTGAGAAGCTCCAAAGAAGAGACTAGCAAGCATGGCCCCGATTGGGTTCCATTTCCCGAAAATCATAGCCGCAAGGGCGATAAATCCAGGACCTACAATAGTCGTCACCGCGAAGTTAACAGAAACTGACTGAGCGTAAATGGCTCCTCCGATTCCTGCAAGAGCACCTGAGATCATCACTCCTAAGTAGCGCATTCTATATACATTGATTCCCAATGTATCTGCTGCTTGTGGGTGTTCACCAACTGAACGAAGACGCAATCCAAATTTCGTCTTGAACATGATAAACCAAGCAAAGAATGAAAATAGAATCGCAACCCAGCCGATGATGCTGGCATTGTTGAAGAAAATATCCCCAATGACCGGAATTTTAGATAAGACTGGAATAGATGTTTTCCCAAAGGCAACTTTGATATTATCAGTTTGTCCCTTGTTATACATCGCTTTGACAAGAAAGACTGCCAATGGAGGTGCCATCAAGTTCAATACTGTACCTGAGACGATATGGTCAGCACGGAAATGAATGGTTGCCACCGCGTGGATCAAGGAGAAGAGTACTCCAATTCCTGCAGCAACGATCAAGGACAACCATGGTGTCAAACTTCCTAACTCAGGCTCAAAAGTCAAGTTAAAGATAATACCTGAGAAGGCTCCCATAACCATGATTCCTTCCAGACCAACGTTAACAACCCCAGCGTGTTCTGAGTATGCTCCTCCGATACTTGTGAAGATCAGCGGTGCCGCATACACAATCATAGAGGAAACAAGAATACTTAAAATCGTTACAATACTCATTAGTTTGCTCCTCCTTTTTTAGCTGATCGCACCGAGATCATCTTTTCGATAATGTAGTGGGCACATACGAAGAAGATGATAGATGCTGTCACAATTTGAACGACTTCTTCAGGGATAGCAGCTGGCTTCATACCAACTCCCCCAATTTGAAGCGCTCCAAACAAGAAGGCAGCAAATGGAATACCAATTGGTGAATTCATTGCAAGAAGGGCAACGGCCATTCCGTTAAATCCAACACTCATTGAGCTAGTTTGAACATAGACATTTGAGTAAATACCCAGACCTTCTGCTACTCCACCGATACCAGCAAGAGCACCAGAAATGATCATAGAAAGGATAATGGTCCGTTTTGCAGACATCCCTGCGTATTCCGCCGCATTCGCATTGAGACCAACGGCACGGATTTCAAAACCGAGTGTTGTTTTCTTCATCAAGAACCAGATGACCACCACTGCGATGATGGCAAAGAAAATCCCGATGTTCATTTGAGATTTATCCGTCAAATTACGCAACCACTCCGTCTGGTAGACAGCATTGGCTCCCACATCAATAGTTGAGTCCTTGTTTTTCATCAAGTAAGCTGGGAAGCTATGGATCAGGGCATTCCCACCATAGAGAACAATGTAGTTCATCATAATGGTGATGATGACCTCACTGGTTCCGAGATAGGCACGAAGGAAACCAGGAATCGCTCCAATAAATCCACCTGCGATAGCCGCAATCAAAACGGTCATCGGAATCATCAGTAAGCGAGGCATATTTGGGAAGGAAAGGGCAAACCAAGTCGCCATGATCCATCCTGCAAAAGCCTGACCAGGAAGTCCAACGTTAAAGAAACCGGCCCGGCTAGCTACTGAAAATCCAAGAGCAACTAAAATCAGTGGCCCCATAGCACGGGAAATATTACCCCAACTCTTAATCGAACCAAAGGCTTTCTTAAACAGCAATTCATATCCCCAAAGGGCATCATAGCTAAAGGCCCACATAATAATGGCACCCAAGACCAATCCTAAAAGGACAGACACCAATGGAACGGCAATTTGTTTTAAATTCTTATTCATTTGATGCTCCCTCCTTTACTTGTCCTCCTGCCATGAGGATTCCAAGTTCTTGCTTATTCGTTGTTTCAGGGGTTACGATCCCTTGGATCTTCCCATCATGAATAACTGCAATACGGTCAGAAACATTCAAAATTTCATCTAATTCAAAGCTGACAACCAGAACGGCTTTTCCATTATCCCGTTCTTGAATCAAACGTTTGTGGATATATTCGATCGCTCCAACGTCCAATCCACGAGTCGGCTGACTAACGATCAAGAGATCTGGATCGCGATCGATTTCGCGAGCGATAATAGCTTTTTGCTGGTTCCCTCCAGAGAGAGCCTTAGCAGGTACCACTTCACTGGCTGCACGAACGTCAAACTCTTCCATCAACTTCTTGGCATAAGAGGTAATATTTGGATAATTCAAGATACCATTCTTGCTAAGAGGTTCTTTATAATAGGTTTGAAGGGCAATGTTTTCAGAGATCATCATATCAAGGACTAATCCATCACGATGACGGTCTTCAGGGACATGCCCTACCTTCATTTCTGTGATTTGACGTGGACGAAGTCCTACAACATCCTTGCCTTTAATCTTGATTGAACCGGATTTCACCTTCCGTAGACCTGTAATGGCTTGGATCAACTCAGACTGACCATTTCCGTCAATCCCTGCAATCCCGACGACCTCACCAGCACGAAGTTCCAGTGACAAATTCTTAACAGCTGGGACACCACGGTTTTCGTTTACAACCAAGTTTTCGATCGACAAGACGACTTCTTTTGGTTGAGAAGGACCTTTCTCCGTTTTAAAGGAAACAGAACGACCGACCATCATTTCGGCCAAGTCTTGGTTGGTAGCACCACCAATCTCGACTGTCTCAATTGATTTCCCACGACGGATAACCGTTACCCGGTCTGAAACAGCACGAATTTCATCCAACTTGTGCGTAATCAAGATAATGGATTTTCCTTCATTTGCCAAGTTCTTCATGATTGTCATCAATTCTTCGATTTCAGCTGGTGTCAACACCGCAGTTGGTTCATCGAAGATTAGGATGTCGGCTCCACGATAAAGCGTCTTTAAAATTTCCACACGTTGCTGCGCACCGACGGAAATATCCTCAACTTTAGCATTTGGATCCACTGCTAAGCCATATTTTTTAGACAAATCAAGGATATCTTGACTGGCTTTCTTAAGATCCAAAATACCATGTTTAGTGGTTTCAGACCCAAGAATGATATTTTCAGCAACAGTGAAGGCTTCAACCAACATAAAGTGTTGGTGCACCATTCCAATTCCTAAAGAAGCTGCTTTTGAAGGTGAGTCTAGGTTAACAGTTTTTCCATTTACCACGATGTCTCCGCTAGTTGGTTCCAACAAACCAGCCAACATATTCATCAGGGTAGATTTCCCTGCACCATTTTCTCCAAGAAGTGCATGGATTTCACCTTTGCGCAACTGAAGATTAATCTTGTCATTTGCTACAAAGTCACCAAATTTTTTGGTAATCTCACGCATTTCGATGACATATTCGTGTGTCATGTGGGGTGTTTCCTTTCAAATCAATTTTTATTTCAATAAAACCTATTAGGACAGCTAATAGATTTTACTGAGACAAAAATGTCTCAATTTATTAAAAGGAACGGCCCTTGAAGGTCGGGCCGATCCAATCAATGATTATTTTTCAGGAACTTTAAGTGACCCGTCAAGGATCTTAGCTTTAGCGTCTTCGACAGCTTTTTTAGCTTCTGCAGAAAGATTGTCAGTTGTCAAGTCAACTCCACCATCTTTCAAGCTATAAGTAATCACTTTACCGCCAGGGAATTTACCATCAGCAGTTTTCTTAGCCAAGTCTTTTACAGATTCTCCGACTTTCTTCAAGCTTGAAGCCAATACAAAGTTAGATTTTTTACCATCTTTAGAAGTGTATTCACCTTCAGCTTTTTGGTCACGGTCAACACCAAGAACCCAAACTTTTTCGTCTTCATTTTTCTTCTCGTTCAAGTCTTTAGCTTCAGAGAAGACACCTGCACCAGTACCACCAGCTACTTGGTAGATAACGTCTGCACCTGCAGCATATTGTGCAGCAGCAATTGTTTTACCTTTAGCAGAGTCACCGAATGAACCAGCGTAGTCTACTTGAACTTTGATAGATGGGTCAACAGATTTAACACCAGCTTCAAATCCAGCGCGGAAACGAGTGATAACTTCACTTTCCATACCACCTACAAAACCAACTTGTTTAGTTTTTGTAGTTTTCGCAGCAGCGATACCAGCAAGGTAACCAGCTTCGTTATCGGCATAAACAGCAGATGCTACGTTCTTTTGTCCTTCAATACGGTCATCGATGATGACATAGTTCACATCTTGGTTGTCTTTTGCAGCTTTTTTAACAGAGTCGCTCAAGGCAAAACCAACACCAAAGATCAATTTGTAGTCGTTAGAAACAGCTTCATCAAGGTTTGTCGCATATTGAGATTCATCTGTTGATTGGAAGTAGTCAAATCCGTTCCCTTTAGAAAGACCGTTTTCTTTACCCCAAGCTTGCAAACCTTCCCAAGCAGATTGGTTGAATGATTTGTCATCCACACCACCAGTATCGGTAATGATAGCAGCTTTCAAATCTGTTTTAGATTCTGAGTTTGCGCTATCTTTTTTAGACGCACGATTTCCACATGCTGCAAGTCCGATAGCAGCGACAGTTACTAGACCAAGGCCTAGCCATTGTTTCTTGTTCATTACTGAACCTCCTAAATTATTGTGCAACATTGTTGCGAAGTATTGAAAGGGTCAAAAGACCGCCTCACAGACCTATTAAGTCAGGTCTGTAAAGGAATATGGAAGTAATTCCTTGACCGTCATCACGACCGTCGATTTATCTTTAGATACTAAGGTTACAGGAAGGTCTGGCTCAAAAAATTCAGCCATGACCTGGCGACAAGCACCACATGGAGAGATGGGCTTTTCTGTTTGCCCGTAGATAATGAGCTCTTTGAAATCGCGAGCTCCTTCAGAAACAGCTTTAAAAATGGCTGTCCGTTCTCCACAGTTGGTTAAACCAAAACTGGCATTTTCTATATTGACCCCTGTATAGATTTCTCCATCCTTCGTTAGCAGTACAGCTCCAATTGGGAAATGAGAGTAAGGCACATAGGCTTGTTTACTCACTTCAACTGCTAAGTCAATCAACTCAGTAGTCGCCATGAGCCACCTTTCCTTCCATGATGGCTACACCAGAAGAAGTCCCAATACGGGTCGCACCAGCTTCGATAAAAGCAAGAGCATCTTCATAAGAGCGAGCACCACCAGAAGCCTTAACACCCATGTCGGGTCCAACAGTTTGACGCATTAAGGCCACATCTTCTACCGTTGCTCCTCCAGTTGAGAAGCCAGTTGAAGTCTTCACAAAGTCTGCGCCAGCTAACTTAGCAATTTGACAAGCAACGATCTTTTCATCATCGGTTAAGAGACAAGTCTCAATGATGACTTTGACCAGCTTATCACCGCTCGCTTCGACTACCGCTTGGATATCTTCCTCAACTAGTGCTAAATTCTTAGACTTAAGAGCCCCGATATTAATGACCATGTCAATCTCATCGGCACCATTTTGAATCGCATTTTTTGTTTCACACGCTTTGACAAATGGTGTATTTGCTCCTAAAGGAAAACCAATGACGGTACAAACTTTAACGTCTGAATCGCGCAAGCCCTCAGCCGCAAAATTCACCCATGTCGGGTTCACACAGACACTCGCAAAATCATAAGCCTTGGCTTCTTCGATCAGCTTTTCGATCTGTTCTTGTTGTGCATCTGGTTTTAAAAGAGTGTGATCGATATATTTATTTAACTTCATACAATCTCCTGAGCTGCTTAAGATATTATTTCAATAATTTCTTTAACGCTTTCAGCCCTTTCTAGTATTTTAACATTTTTTTTGAATTCTGTAACGCCTTCTTGTGAATTTTTTTCATTCATGAAAATACGGGCAATGCGTTCCCCTTTTTTGACGCGCTCTCCCACTTTTTTGTCAAATACAATCCCTGTTTCGTAATCGAGGGGATCCGATTTGACAGCACGGCCAGCACCCAGGCGCATAGCAAACAAACCAAACTCCATGGCAGGTAAAGCAGCAATGACGCCATCTTGGTCCGCTGTTACTTCAAGGACCTGAGACACTTTGACGGGACGATGCAAATCTTCTAAGTCTCCACCTTGAGCCACAACCATTTCTTCAAACTTCGCTAAAGCCTGACCATTGTTCAAGTGTTCATGGATCGCTTCAATTGATTGATCTACATTGGCCAATTTCAACATGATTTGCGCTAACTCACAAATAAACTCCGTCACATCAGCTCGCCCTTGTCCTTTCAGAATATCCAGGGCTTCCAAAATCTCTAAACGATTGCCAATGCTAGTTCCCAAAGGTTGGCTCATATCTGTAATGACAGCGATGGTTTTCCGACCCACTGCATTTCCAAGATCCACCATGGTACGGGCTAAGCGACGAGCATCCTCAATATTCTTCATAAAGGCACCCTCGCCCACTGTCACGTCCAAAAGAATGGCATCCGCACCAGCAGCGATTTTTTTACTCATGACGGAGCTAGCAATCAAAGGAATGGTGTCCACTGTCGCTGTCACATCACGTAGAGCATACAAGAGTTTGTCTGCTTTTACGAGTTGGTCGGATTGCCCAATGACCGATAATCCAATCTCCTGCACCTGCTGGATAAATTCTTCTTGGGTTCGTTCAATCTGGAAGCCTTTAATGGATTCCAACTTATCGATGGTCCCACCTGTGTGGCCTAAGCCACGACCGCTCATTTTGGCAACCGGCACTCCGAAACTTGCAACCAAAGGCACCAAGACCAAGGTTACCTTGTCTCCCACACCACCAGTCGAATGTTTGTCCACCTTGATCCCTGGAATTGCTGACAGATCAAACTGTTGCCCCGTTTGGACCATCTTCATGGTCATATGAGAAATTTCTTCCGTCGTCATCCCTTTAAAATAAACAGCCATAGCAAAAGCGGACATTTGGTAATCTGGTACTGTTCCAGCCACATAGCCCTCAATCAGCCATTCAATTTCTTCCTTGTTTAAGGCAAGACCATCTCTTTTTTTCTGAATGATATCTACTGCTCTCATGATTCTTTCTCACTTCTTAAAATATAATAGCCTTTGTCTTTTTTTACGGTCTCACAATTGCCAAACGTCTCTTCCATCTTGGCCTTAGCGCTCGGAGCCCCTTGTTTTTTCTGAATGACAATGGTCAAATCTCCACCTGGTTTCAAATGTTCAAAACTACCAGTGATCACTTGGTGAACCACTTTCTTACCTGCTCGGATCGGCGGATTACTGATCACATGGTCAAAGACCCCTTCGACTGCTTCATAGACATCCGAAGAAAAGATCTGAACTTCCACGCCGTTTCGGCTAGCATTTTTCTTAGCCAAGTCTAGTGCCCTCTCATTGACATCGACCATGGTCACTGCGACTCCCTGGGCTTTAGCTAGAGAGAGGCCAATTGGACCATAGCCACAGCCAACATCGAGGACACTTTCCCCTTCTTGAAAATCCAGGGTTGATAAGAGCACCTGGCTTCCATAGTCAATCATTTTTTTACTAAAGACGCCGGCGTCCGTATAAAAATTCATCTTTTGTCCCAATAAAACAACAGCCAGATCATGAATATCATGGGCTGCATCTGGGTTTACATCGAAATACATTTTACTCATAAGGTTATTTTATCATAATTCACTCCTTTTTTAAATCGTTTACATGACCTCTAAAAATTGGTATACTAAAGACTACAATAGGAGTGACATATGGACAAAGAATTTCTACATTTTGAAAAAATTAATCGGGAAACCTGGCAAAATTTGCACCGCAAAACCACCCCACCACTCTCTCAAACAGAGCTCAATTCTATTAAAAGTTTTAACGACCGCATCAACCTCCAAGATGTACGTGACGTCTACCTGCCTTTGACAAACCTGATTGGAATCTACAAGCGTTCCAAAGAAGATTTGGCCTTCTCAAAAGGTATTTTTCTTCAAAAAACGAGTGAGCGCCAACCCTTTATCATTGGTGTTTCAGGAAGCGTAGCGGTTGGAAAATCTACCACTAGCCGTTTACTTCAAATCCTGCTGTCACGAACCTTCGAAGGCTCGACTGTAGAGTTGGTAACAACGGATGGTTTTCTCTATCCAAATGCTATCTTAAAAGAACAAGAGATCCTCAATCGAAAAGGATTTCCGGAAAGCTATGATATGGAATTGCTCCTTGATTTTCTCAATCAAATTAAAAACAACAAGAGAGTAGAAATCCCTGTCTATTCCCACGAAATATACGATATTGTCCCAGATGAGAAGCAAACCATTTTACCAGCTGATTTTGTCATTGTAGAAGGGATCAATGTCTTTCAAAATCCACAAAATGACAGTCTCTATATGACCGATTTCTTTGATTTTTCGATCTATGTGGATGCCGCGGTCGACGATATCGAATCTTGGTATATCGATCGCTTCCAAAAACTCCTTGCATTAGCTCAGAATGATCCTAATAACTACTACTATCGATTTACAGAGCAACCCCTAGAAGAAGTTTTAAGCATGGCCCATCAGGTCTGGGAATCCATTAATTTAGTCAACTTGCAGCATTACATCCAACCAACCAGAAACCGAGCTGATCTGATTCTCCATAAAGCAACCAACCATGAAATCGACGAAATTTATCTCAAACGTTAGATAAAATGGCCTGTTATCGGTACTTTTTTAAGGAAAAGCTATTTTAGGCTTGTCAAATCTTAACTTTTCATATATAATGAGATAGTTAGATTATCAATGGAGGTGAATAACTTGGCAAACATTAAATCAGCTATCAAACGCGCTGAATTGAACGTTAAACAAAACGAAAAAAACTCAGCTCAAAAATCAGCTATGCGTACTGCAATAAAAGCTTTTGAAGCAAACCCATCTGAAGAACTTTACCGCGCTGCTAGCTCAGCTATCGATAAAGCAGAAACTAAAGGTTTGATCCACAAGAACAAAGCTAGCCGTGATAAAGCACGTCTTGCAGCGAAACTTGGTTAATCAAGAACAGCATAAAAATCAAGCTCTCCGGAGCTTTTTTTGTGCCTAATTTTTTGAGAGGTGCTTATGAAAATTGTTATTATTGGCTATTCTGGATCTGGAAAATCTACTTTGGCTGAAAACTTAGCCCGCCACTACTCCATTCCCAAGCTCCATATGGACACCCTTCAATTTCAACCCGGTTGGATAGACAGTGACCGGGATTGGATGGAAGGTGAGATGAGACAGTTTCTCAGCGATCATAAAGACTGGGTCATTGATGGCAATTACTCTTGGTGCTGCTATGAGGAAAGAATGGAGCAAGCCGACCAGATTATCTTTCTCAACTTCTCTCGTTGGAACTGCCTCTTTAGAGGCTGGAAACGATACCGCCGTTATAAAGGCCGCGTCCGTGAGAGTATGGCGGCAGGTTGCCCCGAACGCTTTGACTGGGAATTCATCCGTTGGATCCTTTGGAACGGTCGCCAAGACAAACAGGTTACACGCTATCAAACCGTCAACCAAACCTATCCAGACAAATTTATCTCTCTTAAGAACCAAAAAGAGCTGGATGCGTTTCTAAAAAACATACAATAAAAAGGTTGGGATATCAATCCCAACCTTTTTTATTTATCAACGTAATCGCCACCGGTGAAGCCATAGTATTCTTCCAGACTCAAACCTGAGTCCGCGATATCTTGTGCTTCTTTTCCGATATAGCGGAGATGCCAGCTTTCTGGCATGTAGCCTGTTACTTTTTCTTTTCCTTCTTGGTAACGAACCACAAAGCCATATTTAGCAGCATTCTTAAGCAACCACTTACTTGGTCCTGGTTCGGTTACCAAATTACCACTGGTATCGATCAAGTCAAAGGTCAAACCAGTTTGGTGTTCACTATAACCCGGTCTTGCAGAATAACGATCTGCAGCTTCCTGACCATCTTGATTGACATAGTTTTGATAGAGGCCAACTTGGGTATCGTAACTACGAAAACCACTATATTGGTCACTGATCGGATAACCTTCTGCCTGCATAGCTGCGATTAATTCATGAAGAGCTGAAACAGCTTCAGGATCTTCACCTGGATTAAAGTCAGGCGACAAGGGATAATGTTTGTTGGCGATCATGACCTCACCATATTTCCCTTTGACACTATAGTAAGAACCATTGTAGCTGACACCAGAGTCCACTTTCACATCTGACTTACCAGCTTTTGACGACTCTTCTTTGCCAGTCTCTTTTGACGTATCCTTTGCTGAAGACATTTCTTTGGAAGACTTGGTTTGCGTTTGTTTGCTTTCTTCTTTTGCAGAAGATTTAGAACTAGTGGATTGAGATTGGGAGCAAGCTGTCAGGGTTAACAAGGCAACTGTCACCAACGTTAATTTGGAAAATCTTGCTTTCATGGAAATCTCCTATGATTCTTTTGTTACGACAATATCCGTGATCACATAACTTGCACCTACTTTTTTCAAAGTATAAGTTTTGTACTTGCGGTTTTGTGAATCTGGATGACTATCTGTATAATGCACAGTAAAGTCTTCATAAGTCTTGATCGTCACCACACCATTTTCTTCAGTGACACTTTGAATATCCAAAGCTCCTGGAGTATAGTAGTCAATTTTAGCCTTTCGAACACCATCACCAGTTGTGAATTCAACCATGTCTTTGTAGGCTTGACTTTGTGTGTCATAGTATTTAGAGTAAGTGTTATTTCGATTTGAAACGGAGCTAAAGACAGCGTCGCGGTACTCTTTCAAGAACTCTTCTGCCAAGGTTCGATTTTGTTCTTCTTTGGCTGCTTGCGCTTTCTTAGCATCTTGAGCACTCTTGATGCGTTTTAAGGTATCTTTGGCTAGTTTGAGTTCGATCGGATCGTTCTCACCCTCTTCAATCGTCACCTTAGCCTTTTCAGTTGTATAGGTTTCCCCATTCATGTTGAAGACAGCATGTACTTCAATTTCTTGATAAGGGATGCTATCCACTTCAAAGGTTGTGCTGGTTCCGACTTCTTTGCCGTTGACCACAACCTTCACATCCGTTGGGTTTTCAACTTCATCTGGGAACTCAACTTCTAAATTGCGTTTCTCAGAATTCAACTGCAATTCTAAGTTATTCTTTGTTGCTTTTTTAGGATTGAGATGGATCTTAGAAGTAACATTTCCGACTTCAGTTTTAGCAGTCAATTCCATTTCTTTTGTATTGTAATGGAAAGAACCAAGGTCTGTCACTGCATCTTTCTTCAAGGTCACGGTTTTATTGGCAGCCACTTTGAGTTTGGCTTGGTCCAAATTGGTCTTGACCTTCACTTGCACTGGATAGCTGGCCACACGGTATTCTTGGAAGATTCCAAATTTCTTGTCCGCTTTTTCCAAACCAAAGATCTTGTTTCCAGATTTATCCGTATAGCTGCCTTCTCCACCATTATCAATGATCTTGTTCAACTCTGTGCCGATATCGACCCCTTGATCTTCCATGCTGGTGATAAAGCTTTCGGCTTCATCCTTTGTCCATTTATCGTTATCGGTTGAAAGCAGATCTGCTGCTTCGCGATAATCCTTGGTGTCCACTGCCTTAATAAATTTATCTGCTGTCACTTCGACACGTGTTGTAGACTGGAAGTAAAAGAAGGCTGCCACCAAAGCGATCACAAGGACTGCGATAGCAGAAATAATCCCAATTTTCTTCTTGGAAAGTTTCTTTCCACCCTTCGTTTTAGGGGCCTTTTGTTTTTTCTGAGCTGGACCTGCTTCTGTAACATTTGGACCAGCAAAGATCTGCGTTTGCTCAGCAGCAAGTGGAGCCGTATACTCTTGAGTCGGCTGTTGAGGTACATATTCCTGTGTTTCTTCTGTTGAATCTGGGTTCGCAAATTCTGCTTCAGGTACAGATCCTACAAAAAACTCAAAGTTTTGACTTTTAGCCGCGGTAAATTCTTCTGCACTTGGCTTGCGGCCATAGGTTTCTTCAAAATGTTGCAACCAAGCCTGACGAGCTGCTAGAAGTGGATCGACATTCTTCACTTCTTCAACTGGTTCAACCACTGGTTCCTCGACAGGAGCGACTTCCTCAGATGGTGCATTTCCTGCGATAGACTGAATTTGTTTCAAATCAAATCCACAAGCTTTCCCAGCCATAAACTCTTCTGGTGACGGTTTGCGACCGATCACTTTTTCAAATAATTCAACCCATTTCTTTTGCATGGATCTCTTCTCCCTCATTATAAAATAGGGAAAGTGGGTCCCCCCACCTTCCGTTTTGTGATATTGTTAGAATCCAAAGTTAGAGAAATTTGGAGCACTTGGAATAAATCCTACGGCTACTTGTTCTAAAATACGAGCATTCACATAAATGACAAAGATGGCAATGAGAAGCAAGACAACAGATGATGCTACTAGAAGCAAGAATTTATCTGCTTTAAAGCTTGTCTTGTTCAATCCTTGATGAACAACATAGCATGTTCCAACAAAGAACAAGAAGAAAATAAGGAAGTTTACAAAGCCATAAAATTCATAAACTTTTACAAGACCTACTAAGAAAGCAAGGAGGGCAAGTGGCAAAGTGTAAACAGACAAACGTCCAAACTCTTCAAATGAACGACCATAACTGTATTCCTTATCTTGAAGAACCACACGACGAACAAAGAACCCAGCTACTTGGAAGGCGTAAAGGCTAAAGAATAGGGAAATCAATGTCAACATAAAGGCACGGAAATCCATTCCATAACCACCTGTAGCTCCACTAGCTGTGAAGAAAGTTGATAGGGTCAAGACAAAGGCAGTCAAGACATACTGTAAAATTCCGTTAAGAGCTTTTGGATTTTCTACAGCAGTTGGACGTTTCAAAGCTGAAAGGAACCAATTCCAGTAACCACCAACGGCTACACCAAATTGACTTGGTTGGGCAGGATAAGGTTGTCCTGGTTGACCTTGGTAAGGAGCTTGTTGATAAGCTGCTTGAGTCGGTTGTTGGTAGGCTTGTTGGAAAGCTGGCCCATTCGCTGGAGCAGCTTGAGGAGCCGGTTCTTGAACTGGAGCTGCAACTGGTTCTTCTGCAGGAGCAGCTGGCGCTGCGACAAACTCTGGAGCTTGTGGAGCTGCGACTGGTTCTTCAACAGGGGCAGTTGGTGCTGCGACAAACTCTGGGGCTTGTGGCGCTGCGACTGGTTCTTCAACAGGGGCAGTTGGCGCTGCAACAAACTCTGGAGCTTGTGGAGCAGCAACTGGTTCTTCCACAGGTGCAGTTGGTGCTGCGACAAATTCTGGGGCTTGTGGGGTTTCTGGAACCACTACTTCTTCTTGAAATTCTCCTGCAGCCAGTGCTTGAGCAATTTCTTCTGCACTAGCAGAACGACCATTTACGGCTTCGAAATAATCCAGCCAATCTTGTTTTGACATAATGAATCTCCTTAACTATTGTTTATACTAGGGTATTATACAAAATTTCTGAACCATTTTCAATGAAAGACTGGAAAATCCCTGTAATATCTTTTGAAAAACATACAAATTCTACTTATTTTTAGAAATTAGTAAAGAAAAGGAGGCTGGGCAAAAACTGTCCAGCCTTTGATGTTTGATAGGAATAAGTGCAAGACGCAGTGGTTGATTGGCATCTTTGTTCGCCTTTTAAGCTCCAATGATGACCTAATGAGGGAAACAAAGTTTCCTTTATCCACAACCTTCAACAGTCTCCCAGACTGTTGAAGCTATGCGGAGGTGGGAAGATTGAAAAGGTTTGGGGAACCTTTTCAACTTTTTTTATTTTAAGGAGTTCTTTCCCACTCCCGTTTCTTAGGATTCAAATGCATCCATGCCACCTTGGACGTTGGTCACATCATAGCCTTGCTCTTCCAAAAATTGGCAAGCACGTGCTGAGCGTCGACCAGACTTGCAGATGACATAATAGGGTTGATCCTTCTCTAATTCCTGGTAGCGATCTGCTAACTCAGATAAGGGAAGAAGACGAACCCCATCTAAGTGAAGGGCATCATATTCCTCCTGCTCACGGACATCGACGACGTTAATTTCTCCTGCTTGGTACTTTGCTACAAAGTCATTAAATGGAATTTCTTTCATGATTTCTCCTTTGTTATGGAAGGGTTAGAATTTCATAGTTAAAGTCAATAGACTCTAAAAATCGGAACAAGTCTTGGGTTTTAATAAAAATCGTCTTTTCGTTGGTATTGGGATGGAAGGTCATGATCTCCTCTGACACAATGTCTTTATCGAAGTAGACTCGAATATCTTTTTCTTCATTGTTCAATAAACCAAATGGAGAAACCGTACCTGCCGGTAATTGCATTTTTTCAGCTAAAGAATCTGCTGAAGCCATGCGGATCCGGTTGGCTTCCACTTGCTCTTTGAAATCATCCATATCCAATGGTTTCTGGTCATCCATGATGAGCAAATAGTATTGAGTTTTCTTTTTGTTGGTCAAAAACATAGTCTTGGTCCGGACACCTTCTAAGCCTTCAATATAAGAATCCGCCTGCTCAGTTGTGAATGCAGGTGGGTGTTCCACCACGTCAAATGAAATGCCTAACTCGTCTAATTTCTCTTTAACTTGTTGATAAGGATCCATCGTCGCTCTCCTTTATTTTTGAATGATCTCTTGTACTAAGGTTTGCAATTCTGGAACCACCTCTGCCTCAAACCAAGGATTTTTAGCCATCCAGATTTGATTGCGAGGGGAAGGGTGAACGAGTGGAAAATAGGTTGGCAAATAATCTTTAAAATGGTGAACCCGTTCGGTTACCTTGCCACTAACCTTTTCATGAAGGTAGTATGCTTGGGCATATTGTCCAATTAAGAGGGTTAACTCAATATCCGGACACTCCTTGAGAAGTTGAGGGTGCCACTTTTCCGCAAAGCCTTTGCGAGGTGGAAGGTCACCAGATTTCCCATGCCCTGGGAAATAAAAGTCCATGGGGATGACCGCAAACAAACCAGAATTATAAAAGGTGTCTTCGTCAACTCCTAACCATTCGCGCAGGCGGTCACCACTCTTATCCTTCCAGTAAATACCAGCTTCTTCCGTCTTCATCCCTGGAGCTTGTCCGATAATATTGATACGAGCTGTCTTTGGGGCTGCAAAGAGTGGCTCTATCCCTTTCTCTGTATATTCTTTATTTTGAGGATCTGCCATAATGGCTTGTTTAATGCTTTCAATCGTTGACATAAGTCCTCCTTCTATGGAAAAACTCAGCCAGAAAAACTGGCCGAGTAGTGGATTATTTGATTAGTTCATAGATAGCTTCTGCGTAAATAGCAGCTGCACGATAGAGATCTTCGACATCTGCGAACTCATTAGCTTGGTGCATGGTATTGACATAGTCTGGGAACATAGCACCAAAGGCAACCCCACGTTTCAAGAGACGACCAAAGGTACCACCACCGATCACTTGTTCGTGTCCTTTGAGGCCAGTTTGTTTTTCGTAAACACGCAAGAGGGTGGATACCAATTCATCATCCATCGGAACATAGTGAGGTGTGTGACCATGGGCTGACAAGCTTACTGTAGCCACTCCTTCGATCTTTTCAAGGGTGGATTTGATGGTTTCAGGATCTGTACCTTGGGGGTAACGGATATTGAGGGCAATAGTGTTGTCTGCTTGGCTTTCATCAAAATGGAAGACACCTGCATTCATGCTCAATGGTCCCATTTTGGCATCTGTATGGGCAATACCTAATTTTTCACCAGCAAAATCTTCGTGAAGAAGTGAGGCTGTCACATGAAGGTAAGCCTTAGCAGCACCACCAAAATTAAATTGGTTCAACAAGAGAGCCAAGTAGGTCGCACCATTGATCCCATCTTCAGGAGTTGATCCGTGAGCAGATTTCCCAACAATCGTAACGGTATAGGTTTCTTCATCGACAGTTGAGATTTCATACTTGAGCTGGTGTTCCTTGGCAAAAGCATCTAAGAGGCCAGCAAGATCTGGAAGTTGACCAGAAACGACTGCAGTCGCTGACTCTGGTACCATGTTTTCACGAAGGCCGCCTGTAAAGCTATGAAGATGGGCACTTCCTGTGTTGTCATTTCCAAAATGAATGTACTCAGTGATGTTTCCTTTTTCCCCATTGATGATTGGGAATTCCGCATCTGGTGAGAAGCCAAAATCTGGCTCAGGAAGTCCGACATGTTTGAAATAGTAATCCATATCGCCCCAGCCTGATTCTTCATCCGTACCGACAACAAAGCGCACGCGCTTAGAAACAGGGAGTCCTAGGTCTTTGATGATCTTCAAACCATAGTAGCAGGCCATTGTAGGCCCTTTATCATCAGACGAACCACGCGCATAGAGCTTACCATCGATAATTTCTGGTTTATATGGATCTGTCTTCCAGCCACTACCTGCAGGCACGACGTCCATATGGGCAAAGATCCCAAGCTCTTCTTCTCCTTCACCAAAGGTAAAGTGACCGGCATAATTGTCGACATTCTTGGTTTCATAGCCATCACGTTTGGCAATTTCCAAGAATTTTTCAAGAGCTTTTACAGGACCAGGTCCAAAAGGATGCTCTGCATCTGCCTTGCTGTCATCGCGTTCAGAATTGATTTCCAAGAGGCTGTATAGGTCAGCCATCATCTCATCGCGACGTTTTTCTACTTCTGCTTTAAAGTCAACTGTTGTCATGAATTCCTCCTCGATCTTCTATTTGCTAATTGGCTTAGCGTTTGTCAATGATTTCGTCCACTGGTAAGCGATAGCTTGGCTCTACTTTTTCAGCCGCATAGCCAACCGTAATCAAGACTTGCGGACGGAAACGCTCTTCGATGTCCAATACTTCATTGATTTTCGATTTATCAAATCCCAAAATAATATTGGTTCCAATGCCTTGGTCTGTCAAAGCAAGTACCAAGTTCATGGCCACAAGACCAGCATTCAAAGCCAAGTAATCACTTGTTTGTTGGGCATCATAGCGTGCAAATTCAGCAGGAAGATTTTGCATAAAGTATTGCAACTGCTCATCTGTAAAGTTTTTCACCCCACCGACACGCGCAATCTTGCGAGCCCGTTTTTGCAAATCAGTATCTGTAAAGAGGGCGATGGTCACAGGTGCTTCCATGACTTGATCGTAGTTTGCACCATAGGCTAATTTTGCCAATTCAGCATTTTTTTGACGAACGACCACAAATTTCCAAGGCTGGCTATTGTGGGCACTAGGGGCCAAGGTTGCGATCTCAATGGCAGTCCGTACATCCTTTGGATCGACCGGTTGGTCAGTGAAATGCTTGATCGCATGGCGTTTTTTATTGAGCTCTAGAAATTTCATAAGCTTCTTCCTTTTCTATTTCTGTTACCTCTATTTTAACACAAAATGAAAGAGCTTGCAGAGTTTTACAGCCTAAGATTGTGAAAAAAGAAGCGGACATTTTGAACATCCGCCTCTTTTGGGATAGGTTGAATACACAAGAGATCTACCTATGATTCATTGAAAAAATTGAAATAGGCAGCTACTTCTTTGGCATAACCGTATTTCTCAATTAAGCCAGTTAGGAGCTCGATGTTATGACCCCGATAGTTATCCTCGCGTCTCAATTCTTCGTACATCTCAATAAAGGGAAGGCCCTTGTCCTTAGCATCTTGGAGCTCTGCTTCATAGTCATAGGCCACCTTACGAAATTGCAGGTTGGTCACCCCATCTTCTTCGACATCGATCAGAGCATATTGAGCTCTGTGGTTTTGAATTGGTTCCCAGTCAAAATAAGGCATACCAATAGTTCCTGGATTGAGGATCTGTTGGCCCTGACTGCCATAGCGAAGCAACTGCTTGTGGACATGACCGTAGATCGCCAGATCCGTCTGGTCATCCAGCAGTTGGTCAAAGTTCTCCGTCGCATTAGCTGGACGCAAATCCCCACCATAATTCTTTTCTGGCAAATTGTGGGTCAGTGAAAAGCGAATGCCATTGACCTCCTTCTTCTCTACCAATGGAAGGGAGCGAAGCCAATCGATCCGCTTAGGATCTAGTCCTTCCATGAGGTACTGAGTGAGACGAAGAAGCTGGATCTCCTGCGGATCCTCAAGTCCGTACTCGCCATCCAAGGCCTCTAGGACACAATCGTCCCAATTTCCACGAACAGCCGCTGTAATCGGAATCGCATCCAGCAACTCAAAAAGGTCCTCTCTTCCAGGCCCCGGTAGCAAAATGTCCCCCAAAAGCCAGTATTCCGTTGCGCCTAGAGCACGCGCATCCGCAATCACTGCCTCCAGGGCTGTCGTATCTCCGTGGATATCAGATAAAATAGCGATTCGATGGTTCATTTTAAACTCCTTATGATTGGTATGATTCAGAATCCTCCGCAACTTCCATCAAGAGACTTGCTTCTTCTTGCTTTCCTTGATGGAGCTTAGCTTGCACCGCTTCAGCCACTGCTCGTGGGATGCCAACTGTGACGATCTCATCTACAGTAGCTTCTTTGATTTTGGTCAGTGACTTGAAGTGTTTCATCAGCAACTGCTTGCGTTTTGGTCCCAAGCCTTCGATCCCATCCAGCTGGGAGGAGAAGGAATTCTTAGACCGAAGCTGGCGGTGGAAGGTGATGGCGAAACGGTGGACCTCATCCTGGATCCGTTGCAGGAGGAAAAATTCCTGCGAGGTTCGAGAAAGTTCGATGACTTGGAGAGGATCACCGAAGAGCAATTCATGGGTTTGGTGCTTGTCATTCTTTTGCAGGCCTGCGATGGGAATGTCCAGCCCCAACTCTTCTTGGATGACTTGCTTAGCGACATTAACCTGGCCCTGACCCCCATCGATGACGATTAGATCTGGTGGCGTCAAGCCATCCCGCATGACCCGACTGTAGCGTCTGCGAATGACCTCCCGCATGCTGGCATAGTCATCTGGTCCGACAACGGTCTTGATCTTGTACTTGCGGTAGTCCTTTTTACTTGGCTTCCCATTGACAAAGACCACCATGGCAGAAACGGGACTGGTCCCCATGATGTTGGAGTTGTCAAAGGACTCAATACGCACAGGAGTTGGGATTTGCAGGAGTTTTCCAAGGTTTTCAATAGCACCTTGGGTCTTCTCCATGGATTTTTCAAGGAGATTGAACTTCTGCTCCAGACTGACACGCGCATTTTTAATAGCCAGATTGACCAACTGCTTCTTCTCCCCACGCTGGGGCTTGAGGACCTTGGTATCCACTAGGGCCTTGACCGCTTCCTCATCGATATCCTGAGGGATCAGGATTTCATTGGGGATCAGGTGGGATTTCTCCTGGTAAAACTGCCCCACATAGGTCAAAAAATCCTCGTCCGGATCATTGTAGTAAGGAAAAAGGTTGACGTCGCGCTCGATCAGCTTACCCTGACGGACAAAGAAGACCTGCACACACATCCAGCCTTTGTCCACGTAGTAGCCAAAGACATCCCGGTTCTGCAAATCCTTAGCCATGACCCGCTGTTTGGTCCGCAGGGTCCCGATGGCCTGGATCAGATCGCGGTACTCGGCTGCCCGCTCAAATTCCATGTTTTGCGCAGCGGTATTCATCTTGAGCTTGAGCTCATCGATAATCTTGTCATCCTGCCCCTTGAGGAAGTCAGAAACCTCCTGGGCCATGCCCTTGAAATAGGCCTCGTCCTTGTGGCAGACTGTGTGAGCCATACACTGTCCTAAATGGTAGTAAAAGCAGACCTTGGAAGGCGGATTGGTGCACTTGCGGAAAGGGAAAATCCGATCCAAAAGCCTTTTGATCTCATTAGCCGCTCCTACGTCTGGATAGGGACCGAAATAGAGACCGCCATCTTTTTTGACCTGGCGCGTGATGATAAGACGGGGATAACGCTCATTGGTAATCTTGATGAAGGGATAGGACTTATCGTCCTTGAGCATGATATTGTACTTGGGCTTGTTCTCCTTGATGAGGTTGATCTCAAGAAGCAAGGCCTCAATATTGGACTCAGTGACGATAAACTCAAAATCCACAATCTCAGATACCAGCGCTTCCGTCTTGGTATCGTGGCTCCCTCTGAAATAGGACCGCACCCGATTGCGAAGATTCTTGGCCTTCCCCACATAGATGATGGTACCGTTCTTATCTTTGTGAATGTAACAGCCCGGACTCGTCGGCAAGAGCTCGAGCTTGGATTTAATCAAGTTATTCATACTCTCTATTATAGCAAAAAAGAGAGGTCTTGGCCTCTCTGTATTTTATCTGTATTTTCTACATCCGCCTTCACCAAGTCAAAAATAATTATTAAATGGTATATCAGACATCCAATCTCAATCCTTTATCTTCACTTGCCCTTTTTCATATCCCGAATACCAACTACTATTCGGACTGACATACTCAGGTAATTCCTTTTGCGGCTGTTCTCCTGAAAGGGTTAGAAGCCCATCATGTATCAAACAAGTGTACTTCTCTGAGTCTCTAACAAATTCATCATTTTCAGGATCATATGAGTAAGTACGTTCTGAACTCCCTTCCTTCACAGTGATCTGCTCTCCTTCTATTTTAATCCATGAAGTTTTATCTAGTGAGGCTGTTTTAGTAGATTCATTTTTTACTGTCAGATAATAAATTCCATCCTTTGATTTCATCTCATCAAGAGTAGTCGTGATAATTCCTAAAATCATCAGTGCAGGGATTATCAACAGAAACCATTTCCATTTTTTAGATGTATTTTTCATCAGAAGTCATTACTCCATTTTAAATTTTCGTTACTCTATATTATAGCAAAAAGAGGGTGGGACAAAAGTCCTAGCCTCTCAATTGTTTTTGGATTGTCGAGCAAGACGCAGTGGTTGAGTGGGCTCTACTACGCTGCTTTCATCAGATTTTACAGCTCTACTCAACTGTGCGGAGGTGGGACGACGAAATCGAATTCTAACGAATTACCGATTTCTGTCCCACTCTCTCGATAATACTTATCCTTTGAAATTGGCCATCTGGAAGATCGGAATCACATAAGGCAGAATGGACATCAAGATGGTAAATAAGACGAAGAACCAGAACCAGAAAGAAGCGAGGGCACGCTGGAAAACTCCCGGTTGCGGTTTATTAGTCTCAATATAGGCCTTGATAGCTGGCCATTTGGTCGCAAGAACCACAAGCATGACAATGGATCCAATAGCTAAGACGCCGATTTGGAGCCAATTCGCTAGTCCCTCGTCCACATGATAGGCCACATAATGCAAGCCTTGGGAAATGACAAAGTTATTAAAAATGTGATAGAAAATAGCCCACCAGATATTGTATTCAAAGGCAATGTAGCCGAAACCTAGACCAATGATACTTGCGAAAAAGAGCTGGTCAAAATTGGCATGAAAGAGTCCAAACAAGATAGCCGTCATGACAATGGCAAAAATCTTCCCATACCGTTCCAAGCCTCGCAAGCCTGCCCCACGGAAGAAGAATTCCTCTGTGATAGGACCAAAAAATCCAGCATACAAGAGCATGGTCCATGATCGCTCAATCGTATCACCTAGATCGGGTGTTGGAGAATGAAGGCCAATGGTCTCAAACATGCGCTCAATCACTTGTGTCATCACAGATGAAAAGACTTGAGAAAAGCCAAGAAAGGCGAGAAGAATAAAGAAGACTGAAAGAGTCATCTTACGTCCCTTGTGCTTAAGATCATATTTATAAAGGGCCTTCTTGCGATAGGCATTAAAGAGAAAGAGTCCAATGGAAATAGAGATAAGATAGGGAATACCTGCCCAAACATTCAGGGCATTGAGTTTCTCCGTTACTTGACTTGGATCTTTTCTGATAGAGCCTGCTAGGGTTAAGCCTAAGAGGACTTCCCACAGGACGGTTACCAAGGTCATTACCAAGAGATAAATGGCAAGTGTCCCGGAATACCTTCCTATATCTTTTTTAGGGTCTAATAATCGGTTGTATTGGTTCATTTCTTCCTCCTAGAAAATAGATAAAAACTCGCACATATTCCTTCGTATAAGACAAAGAAAATCAAAAAGGCATGCATAAAGTAGTCTTCTGGTAATGCAAGAATAATCGAATCCACGCGCGGATCAAAGAGCCAAGTATTGTCCCCAGCAAATAAGACCTGATGAAAGAGCGTAAAGAATTGATCAAAGCCAATCATAACAGCCACCACTGCAATCACCACTGGTAAAACCATCATCCAAAAGAAGAGACTACGGTACAAGGTAAGGTAGCCTTTTTTGACAACTGTCCGCATAAACTGGATAAAACCAGGGAGTGTGACCACAAAAACGACCGTCACTAAGTGAAATAGATACTTGACGGCCTCAAAATGGTGCAGTCCATTTTTTGAAGAGGGGAATTGAGGCATCTTCAACACCCATTGAAAAGGATTGGTCAAGTAGTTCATCAAGACATTAAAATTCTTCATGATGGCAGAAGCCGAATAACCAGTCCGGCTTTGAATCCCCAACCAATGAATTTCCATGGGATAGAGGGCCCAAGCGAGAGCAATGGTAAGAAGGATTGCAGCTGACAAGATAAAGAAAAATAGGTTAATTGATTTCAGACTTTTAAGCATCAAAATCCCACTCCGCTAGACTGGCAACAACATGTGTCGGTGCGATTGGTAAGGTTGACACTTCTTCTGGTTTGGTAAAACCTGTCGTCACCAAAAGGGTTGGAATCCCATTGTCAATACCTGCACGAATATCTGTTAGGTAGTTGTCGCCAACCATAACCACTTCTTCTCTTGCAAGACCCAGGTGTTCAATGGCCTTGTCCATGATGATGGACTTTGGTTTGCCAATGATCACAGGCTCGACCCGTGTCGCTGCTTCAACAAGCGCAATCAAGGATCCTGCACCTGGCAGCAAGCCACGCTCTGTTGGAATGTTGAGGTCAGGGTTAGTCCCGATAAAGTGCGCTCCCTTTTGAATCGCCAAGGTCGCAATAGCAAACTTCTCATAGTCGACTTGCCAATCGAGGCCAATCACCACATAATCAGGTGCTTCTTCATCGATGATATAGCCAGCTTCTTCAATAGCATCTTTGAGCCCCGCTTCTCCGATCACATAGACCTTTTTGCCCAAATTTTGGTCATTCATGTAGTCAATGGTCGCAAGGGTAGCTGTATAGATAGTCGAAACTGGGGTTTCAATATTGAAATGAGTGGCCAGCATATCCCGAACAGTCTCTGGTGTGCGGGTTGTGTTATTGGTCACAAAGAGATATGGAATCTCACGCGCCTGCAGTTCATGAACAAAAGCTTCTCCTGCAGGAATTCGTGATTTTCCTTTGTAAATAGTGCCATCCAAATCAATCAAATAGCCCTTATAGTGCATTTATTCTTCCCTTCCTGTGTCAGCTTCTTCATGAAACTTCTCTGCATCGACTCGTCCACCAGAACCATATAAGAGCAAGGCTCCAGCATAGAGGATAAATTGTAAAATCAAACCTGTAAAATTAATCCCTTGACTTCCTGATTGGGTGAACAAGAAGGATGCTACCATGAGGATCACAATGGTCAATAACAAGCCTATCACGGTTGCCTGATCCACACTGATTTGATAAACCGTGCGTTTAGTACTCCGATTTTTCCCGTCAGACTTAGTTTCTGGTTGCAAATTCTCCACAAAATCCGTCACCAAGGTCGCAGCGAGGCTGACTGTTGTGCTAAAGAGCACGCCTTGGGACAAGCGGTGATAGAAATTGGACCAGAAGGATCCTGATTGGCTAGTAATCCCAATCGAGAAGATCATGACCGGTAAAAGAAAGGCCAAGGTGAAATGGATCCAGACCCGATACCAGCGTACATCTTCTCTTAAAAAGCGATTAAAACTCTCTAAATTCAAGCGATAGCGGAAAAATTTATAAATTTCCTCTACCAGGATGATGCCCAAAGCACAAAGAGTCAAGAGCCAATCTCCCAACATGTACAAAGGGTTCTTTTGACGCTTGGCATAGGCCACAACCCGTTTTTGATAGCTTTCAAGCTCCTGTTTTTTATTTTTTAATCTTCTACTTTCCATAATTCCAACCCTTTTCTTCTACTTCTTCCCACTCAATTTCAGCTTGGGCATTGATCTGACCATCTGAAGTAATTTGATGCTGAGTTTTCAAGCCCTCTTGTTCATATTGAGAGGTGATGAGACCTCCTGCTAGCACTTCTTTGACATATTTTAGATGAACTTTTTTAGGGACATGATGGGTCAAGAAGTCTGCTCCCATCACCTCAAAAACCCAGTCCAAGTACTTGCTATTATTGACATGCCCGTTCATATCCAAGTCGTAAAACCGAACCCGGTATTCTTGTTCCACGCCGCCTTCTAATTCTTTGAAACGGGGACCGCGGAGCATGGTTTTTGAAAATTCAGAGTCAAAGGCATCCGTGATTTCACTCATAACAGGATGAACCTTGCGCGTATCCCGATCCATCAAGACAAAGGTCGCGACCATCTCAATGATAGTATTTCCTGCTTCATCCTTGATATTAAAGGCCCGGTAGCAGAAAAGTCGATTGTGACTCTTGGCATAGGTTTCGATAGTGATTTTCTCATCAAAAACAGGGAGACGCTCGATCTTCATATTGTAATCCGTGATAATCCAGACTAGATTGTAGTTCTCTAAAATGTACATATCACTCATACCCAGCTCAATCGATTGCATGCCCGATACCTGTAAAGACAGCAAGATCAATTGGGGAATCTTAATATAACCATTGACATCGCTCATATCAAACGGAATTTTCATGCTGTATTCAAATGTTTTTGCCATTTTCTACTCCAAAATAAACTTCTCTGCTACAGTGTCTCCTAAAAAGAGACCTTTCTTGGTCATTCGTACAATGTCCTTGTCAGGTACCAAAAGGCCCTGCTGGGTCAATTCCTCAACCACTGATCCATATTGTTGGTCAAAATTCATACCAAACTTTTCTTCAAAACGCTTCTTGGAAACGCCTGTTTTCTTACGTAGTCCTAGAAACATCTCTTCTTCCATCATTTCTGTCTGAGTCAGATGTTCTTCTTGGACACGCGCATTTCCCTCTTCGACAGCCTGCATATAGTGACGAATGGGGCCATGATTCTTGTAGCGAATCCCATCGACATAGCCGGATGCACCAGCTCCCAATCCATAATACTCGGCATTGTCCCAATACATGAGATTGTGCCGACTTTCAAAACCAGGCTTGGAGAAATTAGAAATTTCGTAATGCTCAAAGCCCGCTCGCTCCAACTCCTGAATAATGTATTCAAACATCTCTGCTTCCAACTCCTCTTTTGGTAGAGGAAGCTTGCCCCGTCTCATGCGATTCATAAAGACTGTGTGATTTTCCAGAATCAAACTGTAAAGACTCATGTGGGGAATGTCAAGGGCAAGAGCCTTCGCAACATTCTCTTTGACCTGGTCCATGGTTTGCGTTGGAAGCGCATAAATGAGGTCGATCGAAATATTGTCAAAACCAGCCAGCTTCAGACGGTCGATATTGTCATAAATGTCCTGCTCTTGGTGGCTTCGACCAATCTTCTTGAGCAAGCGATTATCAAAAGTCTGCACGCCCAATGAAACCCGATTAACCGGCGAATCCTTCAAGACCGCAATCTTATCCGGATCCAAATCACCAGGATTGGCCTCGATGGTCAGCTCTTCCATCTGAGACAGATCCAGCGACTTGGTCAGCTCCTTGAGCAGATAGGCTAGCTGATCCGCAGTTAGAGCTGTCGGTGTCCCACCCCCAATATAGAGAGTCCGTAAGTGTGTGATTTCTTCCCGACGAAATTCTTGGATCAAATGCTCCAAATAGGCATCGACCGGTTGATTCTTGATAAAGACCTTCGAAAAATCACAATAAAAACAAATCTGGGTACAAAATGGGATGTGGACATAAGCGGACGTTGGTTTTGTATGCATACTTTTAATTATACCATAAAATCCCCCCGAGTCCGAAAAGAAAAGGGAGTAAGAAGCAAGGAATTCCTTGACAATAACGAATAAAAGGAATAGAATAAACCTAATCATATTCGGAGGTAAGGAGATATGAACAACTAAGTTTCGTTAAATAAAATACTTTATTTAGTGGACTGCTTGTTCTATCTCTTTTTGTGTACCCTCTCGCCTATTCTCCAACCGTTTGTTGGCTAAATAAGGTTTTTTTCTGCTTGGGTTCCACATGAATACAGCTCTACTAAATAGGTAGAGCTGTTTTTTGTCCCAGTAGAAAGGAATCTTATGCTAAAACTATCCCACCTCACTATCCGACATACAAAAGATTTACGAGATCTGGTTCGAGATCTGTCCCTGACCATTCATGAAGGAGAAAAAGTTGCTATTATTGGCGAAGAAGGGAATGGAAAATCTTCCTTACTTCAGGTCCTTATGTCCTCAAAATCTCTACCAGATTATCTGACCATAGAAGGAGAAATCACCACTTCCTTTCACTCCTATGCCTATATTCCCCAGACTTTACCGGAAGCTTTGAAGGGAAAAACCTTGGAAGAATATTTTTTTGGAGAGGACGAGCTAGACTATGCCACCCTCTACAGACTGGCAGATCAATTGCATTTTAATAGCGAGCGCTTTGCAAGCGATCAAACCATCGGAAGTCTATCTGGTGGAGAAGCCCTCAAAGTCCAACTGCTTCACGAACTTTGTTGTCCTCATGAATTGCTATTTTTAGATGAACCTTCAAACGATCTGGATTTGGAGACCTTGGACTGGCTCCAGCAGATGATCCAAACCAGTCCCCAAACCATCATATTTATTTCCCATCATGAGGATTTTTTAACTCAGACGGCGGATACCATCATACACCTCAGACAGATCAAACACCGTAAGGAAGCTGAAACCATCGTAGAGCACCTAGGCTATCAAGACTACAGTAGCCAGAGGGAACAACAATTTAAGCAACAGTCTCAGCAAGCGGCCAACGATCAACGAGCCTACCGAAAAACAATGGAGAAGCACCGTCGCGTCCGTCAACAAGTCGAAACTTCCTTACGTAATACTAAAGATAGCACTGCTGGACGTCTCCTGGCAAAGAAAATGAAGTCCCTCCTCTCACAAGAAAAGCGTTACGAGCGAGAATTCCAATCCATGACTTCCCAACCCTATGATGAGGAAATCATCCATCTGCATTTCCCTTCCCTCACTCCCTTGTCTCCTCAAAAACGTGTCCTTCTCTTAGATCAAGAAGAGCTCGCAATTGGGGATCGTTTCCTAGTCAAGAACCTCTCCCTCACACTTCAAGGGCAGGATAAGATAGGAATTATCGGTTCCAACGGTGTTGGGAAATCCACTTTCCTAAAAATGATCTGGGAGATTTTACAGAATAATGAGAGTATCCGCACTGCCTATATGCCTCAAGATTACACTGAAGGCCTCCCTCTGACTCAGACACCGGTTCAATTTCTTCAGCATTCAGGTGATCGCGAAGAAATCAACACTATTCAATTGCATTTAGCCTCCCTCAACTTTACTTATTCTGAAATGCATCATCCTATCTCTGAACTTTCTGGTGGCCAGCAAGGAAAACTCTTCCTCCTTCAATTAGTACTCACAAGTCCCCAGTTTCTGCTCTTGGACGAGCCTACTCGTAATTTTTCCCCCACTTCCCAACCAGAAATTCGTCGCCTATTCGCAGACTACCCAGGCGGACTGGTTACAGTCTCCCACGATCGGACCTTCCTCAAAGAAGTCTGCCAAAAAATCTATTGTCTGACAGAAAATGGCTTCGTATAGATAGAGTCGCTCTAACGTAAAAAAGATTGGATAAAAAACCAATCTTTTACATTTAAAATAAAGTCCTCTTAGAAACTTTCCTTAGGCGAGAACGGACGTCAGCGAACTTCGTAGAAGTTCCATGACTTAGTTTTGAACCTAAGGTTTCAAAACTCCCGAGTGCCTGAAACCATTAAGTTTCAGGCACTTTTCTCACAGCGAAAAGTTTCAATAGAGGATTGGATAACTCTGAATTTGTTAGATTTGTATAAAAGAACAGTTCGTCACTGTTCTACACGCTTGGTTTTGACCAATTATTTTATCTAATTTCGCCCTGCCTCTTGTCCCATTTCTTGGGTGCGTTTGTAGGCAGCTTCCACACCTGCAATAATGTCGCCCCGTAGGCCGACTTGTTCTAAGCGATTGACTCCTGCGATGGTTGAGCCACCTGGGCTACAAACTGCATCCTTCAAGTTTCCAGGATGTTGCCCCGTCTCTAAGACCATACTGGCTGCCCCTTTGAAAGTCTGAGCCGCCATCTGAAGAGACTGACTACGTGGTAATCCCAAGGCTACTCCTGCATCCGCCATGGCCTCGATCATCTGATAGACAAAGGCTGGACCACAGCCTGCAACAGCAGTTGCAGAATCCATTAATTTTTCTTCGATTTCATAGAGAGCCCCAGCGCTTGCTAAAAGCTGCTTGACTTGCGCTATCTGCTGGTCTGTTACTGCTTGGGAGCGGGCCAAACTGATGACACCTTGACCAATGGCTACTGGTGTATTAGGCATGATGCGGATGAGACCCACCCGCTCATTTTTAACTACACTTGACATTTGCTCCAGTTCCAGACCTGCTGCCATAGAAACCAACAGGAGATTGGAACGTTGGCCCAAAATGACCTGGTACTCTTCAAGTAAAGGGCTGAGTTGATAGGGTTTGACACCTAAGAAGATGACCTCCGCCTCTTGAAAGACTTGTTCAAGATTAGACGCCGTTCCCCCATACTGGCTGATAAACTCTTCCACCTTTTGAGGGGAACGGTTGACCAAGAGCAGGTCTGTGTTAGCCACTTCTTTTGCGACCGCTTTGGCCAGACTAGCTCCCATATTTCCAAGACCGATAAATGCTACTTTCATGACTTACCTCACTTGACCATTTCCACTGACGATATACTTGTAACTAGTCATCTCCCGCAGTCCCATTGGTCCACGCGCATGGAGTTTTTGGGTCGAGATCCCCATTTCACAACCTAGGCCAAATTGACCCCCGTCTGTAAAGCGTGTAGATGCATTGACATAAACGGCTGCTGAATCTACTTGCTTGGTAAAATAAGCGGCTGTCTCAGGATTTTCAGTCACAATGGCATCCGAATGATGGGTGCTATGAGCTTCTATGTGACCTACCGCTTCCTCGACTCCATCAACGACCTTGACTGCTAAAATATAATCTAAAAATTCGGTATCAAAATCCTGCTCCTGCGCTGCTTTCCCCGAAATGATAGCCTGTGCGTCCTCATCTAGGCGCAACTCAACCGATCTTTCCCGCTCATCCACTAAGCGCTCTTTGACCAAGGGCAAGAAATCAGACGCGATCGCTTGATCGACCAACAAGACCTCCATAGCATTGCAGACAGAGGGGCGACTGGTCTTGGCATTTTCGATAATCGCTAGGGCTTTCTGGAAATCAGCCTCCTTGTCCACATAGACATGAACAATTCCAGTTCCTGTCTCGATCACAGGGACAATGGCATTTTCAACCACTGCTTGGATCAAACCAGCACCACCACGTGGAATAAGCAAGTCCAGGTAGCCCTTAGCCTTCATCATAGCAAGACTAGAAGCTCGACTCGTATCTTGGATCAATTGGAGAAGATCTGGATTGAGTCCGGCTTCTTCCAATCCAGCCTTAAGAGCGGTTACGATCGCTTGAGCAGAATGAAAGGCATCCTTTCCAGTACGAAGGACTACTGCATTGCCACTCTTGATGGCAAGTGCTGCAGCGTCTGACGTTACATTTGGACGGCTTTCATAAATGATCCCAATGACGCCCATAGCTACTCGAACCTTCTGGATTTTAAGGCCATTTTCCAAGACTTCAGTATCCAGTACTTCCCCAATCGGATCTGGCAGATCGATTAAAGCACGGATCCCTTGTGCCATCCCTGCAATCCGTTCTTGATCAAGAAATAGGCGATCTAGCATGACTTCAGAGATCTTCCCGCGTGCTACTCCCATATCGATTTGATTGGCTGCTAAAATGGCTTCCGTCGCTTTCAGAAGCTGGCTGGCCATAGCTTCTAAGGCCTGATTTTTAAGAGCTGTACTGGCCGTATTGATGCTTTTCTTAGCCGATCTCGCTAAGGCAAATTGTTCTTGTGTTGTTTCCATACATTTTCCTTTAGAATTCTGTAAAGAGTAAGTCAATCTCAGGAGTTACCGAGATCCAATCATCACGGTGGATGAGGATTCCCTTGGCTTTTTTAGATTGGAGCATATCGCGCACAGCCGAGTAGCCGAGACGAACTTTCCCTTTCCCTAGTAATTGTCCTGACTCTTGATGATAGACACTGACGATGTCTTGATAAGAAAAATCCCCTTCTGCCTTGGTCACACCAGAAATTAATAAACTCTTTCCGTATTGCAACAAGGCCTCAGCCGCTCCAGCATCCACCCAAATAGCTCCTTTACTTTCTGCATAAAAGGCTAGCCATTGCTTCTGAGTTTTTAAGCCTTTGTCCTCTGCAAGGAAGTAACTGCCATCTGCTTGTTCTTGCGCCGCTTCGATCAAGGCATCAGGCTTGAGAGACGAGCAAATATAGACGGGAACTCCTGACTCTGTAGCCAGGGTCGCTGCCTTGAGTTTGGTCAGCATTCCGCCAGTTCCATTGCTACTACCCGCACCTCCAGCCATCTCGATCATCTCGCGAGAAATGTGCTCGATCCGCTCCAAACGCTTGGCTGTTGGATCCTGAGAAGGATTGGCTGTATAGAGGCCATCTACATCCGTCAACAGCACCAAAAGATCCGCTTGGGCCATGGCCGCAACCTGCGCACTCAAGGTATCATTGTCGCCAACTTTTAGCTCAGCGATAGAAACCGTATCATTTTCATTGATAATCGGAATCGCCCCACGGTTGAGTAAGACAGAAAGGGCCTGGTGGGCATTCTTATAGCGACGTTGATCCGCAAAGTCATCCTGAGTTAATAAAATTTGTGCAGAAACAATGTTGCGTAAAAGAAGATTAGAGGTATATTCTTCCATCAATAAACCTTGACCAACTGCCGCAGAGGCTTGCTTGTCTGCCACCTTAGTCGGCCGTTTCTTAAAACCAAGGGCACCAAACCCTGCAGCAACCGCCCCTGATGAGACCAAGATCAACTCATGGCCCGATTCGTGTAAGAGGGCCAACTGCTGGGTAATGACCTTGACCTTCTGTCTGGAGAGGCTCCCATCAGGATTGGTCAAAGACGAGGTCCCTACTTTAAAGACGATTCGTTTTGCTTTCATCGCTATGATTCTTTCTAATACTATTTATTTCGTATCTAATGAAAGTGACTGAATCTCCATTCAGCCATCTTCACTATCCTTTTCGAAGGTCTTCCAGCGTTTTCTCAAAGATCTCTGGTACCTCTGCTGTAAATTCCAAGGTCTCGCCTGTACGGGGATGGGTAAAGCCAAGTGTCCGCGCATGCAGAAACTGTCCTTGTCCTTTAAGTGTCTTCTTAGGACCATAAGCAGGATCTCCAGCCACGGGGTGACCAATATAGGCCATGTGCACCCGAATTTGGTGGGTCCGTCCAGTCTCCAGTTGCAACTCTACCAAGGTGTAATTTCCAAAGCGTTCCAAAACCTGAAAACGGGTCACTGCAGGTTTTCCTTTAGCCGTCACCGCTTGTTTTTTCCGGTCCTTTTCACTGCGACCAATGGGTGCTTCAATCATCCCTCGATCGTTCGGAAGATTGCCATGGACAATGGCCCAATACTTCCGGAGAGATTTTTTGTCTTTGAGTTCCTCTGCTAAGGCGACGTGAGCTTGGTCATTTTTTGCGACCATCAAGAGGCCTGACGTGTCTTTATCAATCCGATGAACGATCCCTGGACGCAATTCCCCATTGATCCCTGAAAGGTCCTTGACATGGTATAAGAGCGCATTGACCAAGGTCCCACTGGTATGACCCGCACTTGGGTGAACAACCATGCCTTGAGGTTTATTGACGACGACTACATCCTGGTCCTCATAGACGATGTCTAAGGGCAGATCTTCTGCTTCATAGCTGACCTCTTCCACTTCTGGTACTTCATACTGGATGATGTCCCCTTCTTTGACCGTGTACTTGGCTTTTTTTACAGCCCCATTGACCAGAACTTTTCCTTCTTTGATCTGCTCATTGGCCACAGCCCGTGACAAGGGAGTCAAATCCGCCAAAGCCTTATCCAGTCGCGCACCGGCTACTTCGATTTTAATTTCCATGCGTTTCCTCTTTCAACATCAGGATCAGGAGCAAGAAAACTCCAACTGTCAAATAACTATCTGCTACATTAAAAATGGCAAAATTCATAAAGTCCAGGTGGAACATATCGACCACAAAGCCCTGACGCAGGCGATCGATAAAATTCCCCAACCCACCTGAGATAACCAAGGTCAAACCTGTCACCATCCAAAGCGACCCCTTGAGATGCTTATAGAGATAGTAAAAGGCCCCTACCATCACGACTAGAGTGATGAGGGTAAAGAACCATTGCTGATTTTCAAGAAGCGAAAAAGCTGCACCTGTGTTTTGAAGATAGGTCAGGCTGACCACATGGGGAATAAAAGACTTGACGACACCCAGTGGAATGTTCTTCACCACATACCATTTGACCAGCTGATCCAGTAGGACCAAAAGGACGATCGCTACTGGGACCATTGTTTTTCTCTTCATTTCTTACCTCTTTTGATCAAAATATTCTACCATGACCTCGACAAACTTCTCTGCTACAGGAGAGAGATCCATCTCTTCGCGTTTGACATAGACCATTTTATTGTCTAAGTTATCTTCTAAAGGAATCACGGTAATGCCATTCACGGACTGGCTATCCAAAAAGCCTGATCCCGTCGCATAAGCATCCGTCCGCTCCAAGATTCCATTCAAGGTTGCCCGGTCGGTCACATTGAACATTTGTGAGCTCGAACTGGTATCGACAAAGTTCTCTGAATAATAGAGGTACTCATCTTTTTCTTGGGTAAAACGAACAGTTGGCAACTGAGCTAGATCTTCCATAACCAGTTTTTTCTTCTTAGCCAAAGGATGTCCTTTGCGAAGGTAAATATGAGTCTGAAAAGGGATCAAATCCACCACTTCAAGCCCCAATTTATCAACCCGTTGCATAATCCCCTTGGTATTTTGACGGTTGAGATAAATAATTCCCAACTCACTATGCCCTTGAGCCACTTCGTCTAAAATTTGGACCGTCGTTGATTCAAAGATGCGGAAATTTTTATTTTCCGGATAGCGGATTGAGAATTCCGTCATCAAAGGTGGTAAGAAGTCATAGTGTTGACTAGAAATAGAGAATTCTTTCTTCTCTTCTTCGGGACTGGCATATTGATTTTGAAACACATCAAACCCTTTGACCACGTCCTGCGCTTTTTCATAAAATTCCATTCCCCGACGGGTCAAAAAAGTCCCAGAACTGGTCCGACGAAAAATCTTAAACCCCAGTTCTTTTTCCAGATCTCTGACGGAGATGGACAAGCTAGGCTGACTCACATACATTTTTTCAGCAGCCTCACGAAAAGTACCACTGTTGGCAATCGCCACTACATATCGTAATTGTTGTATATTCATTCTATTTTCCTTATTACAGTATCGATCTATTATACCATAAATTAGGGGCTGAAAGAAGAGATCCGTTTAAGAGACACTCATCAAGTGAAAATAAAAAAGAGAGTGGGACAGAAATCG
>NZ_KV794411.1:695723-780195 GCF_001808725.1 Streptococcus sp. HMSC074F05
GTCGTCCCACCTCCGCACAGTTGAGTAGGGTTGTAAAAGCTGATGAAATCAGCGCAATAGAGCCCACTCAACAACTGCGTCTTGCTCGACAATCCAAAAATAATTGAGAGGCTAGAACTTTTGTCCCAGCCTCTTTTACTTATTCAATCACTTGACTTTCTGCCACTTTCTTGTACCAATGAGCCGATTTCTTCGGATAGCGCTCTTGGGTTTCAAAGTCTACATAGAAGAGACCATAGCGTTTTTCGTAACCATTAGACCAAGAGAAGACGTCCATGAGAGACCAGATGAAGTAACCTTTGACGTTTGCACCATCGGCAATCGCATCAGACAAGACTTCCAAGTGTTGTTTCACATAATCAATCCGTCCATCGTCATAAACCGTATTGTCCACAAACTCATCTTTGTAGCCCAGTCCGTTTTCAGTGATGTAGATCTTCTTGTAGTTTGGATAATCTTTCTTGACACGCATTATTTGATCATACAAACCTTGAGGGTAGATGATCCAGTCCCAGTCAGTACGAGGTACATAGTCAGGAGCTACACGACGTCCAACACCTTTGATTTGGTATTTAGAGCTTCCTTTTTCCCCTTTACCATTGTGGATGATTTCAGTTTCGCCATCAAAGGCTTCCATCCAGTCACTCATGTAGTAGTTAATTCCAAGGAAGTCGTTCAAATCTTTAGCTGCTTCAAGTGCTGCAAAGTCTTCGTCCCGAAGATCCAGACTACCACCATTAACAGACAAAATGTGGTTTACCCCTTCCATGGTTGCATCTGAATAGTGTCCAAGGTAGGTTGCATCCAAGATAAATTTGTTGTGGATGATATCTTCCAACTCAGCAGCACGAACGTCTGCAGGATTTTTAGGATCCAATGGATACTTAGTTGGAAGGGCGTGAACAACCCCGATTTCACCTTTGTAACCTTTGTCTTTGTACAATTTCACAGCACGTGCATGAGAAACCATCATATTGTGGTGTGATTGGAAGACTTTGGCAAGGTCATATTGAATCCCTGGTGGGAATTTACCAACCAAGTATTGACCATCACCGATTGGGCCAATTTCATTGAAGGTTGTCCAATAGTTGACTTCTGGGAATTCTTCAAAACAGAAGGCAGCATAATCTACGAAGTGTTCGATATTTTCACGATTCAAGAAGTCTCCGTTTGAGTGAAGAGCTTCCGGAGTATCAAAGTGGTGAAGAGTTACGAATGGTTCTACATGACGTTTGTGGCATTCCGCAAATAGATTGTGGTAGAATTCAACCCCTTTTGGATTGACTTCACCATAACCAGTTGGAAAAATACGTGACCAAGCAATAGAAATACGAATTCCGTTTACGCCATATTCTTCCGCCAACTGTAGGTCTACTGGATATTTATGGTAGAAATCACTCGCTGGTTCAGCAGTATACCAATAGTTGTCTGCTAAGTATTTATCCCATGCAACTGGTCCTTTACCATCTGTATGAGTTGCACCTTCAGCCTGATATGCCGCTGTTGCGCCACCGAAAATAAAATCTTTAGGTAATGTTTTTGACATAAGTTTCCCCTTCTCAATCATAAAATAAAAATAAAGCAAGATGGAGAGGAGTAAGTGAGCAATCCTTCTCCATCTCACTTCAATCAACAGTAAATGTATTTATTATTGAAATTGTTCTTGAACGAATGCAAGAGCGCCTTTACCATCACGAGTCAACTTGATGTATTGAGCTCCTTCAGTCTTAGCCAATTTGATTCCAAGTTTATCTGTTTCAGCCTTCATGTCTTCATAGTTAGAAGCAACCTGAGGAGCAAGGATAACCAAGTCAAATTCTGGCAACATTTCACGGTGAGCACCATAGCCACCTGCTGCTGCTTTGACAGGAACATTGTATTCTGCTGCTGCCTTGTTTAAGGCATTGGCAAGGAGTCCACTGGTACCACCACCGGCACAGAGAACCAAGACGTTTGTTTCTTTTGTGATATTGTTTTGAACAGGTTCGTCTTCAACACCAGCTTTTTCAAGAATCGCATCTGCTTTAGCTGTATTGAAGTTTGCAGCAACTTTTTCTTTTAAGCTGTCGTTTGCTTTACCAGAACGTTCTTCTTCAAGAATTTGTTCATCATAAACCTTCACGAATGGATAGTAAATGATTACGTCCACTACTACTAGAAGTGCAGCAAGGATGAAGGAAAGTACTTGGAAGTTCGTACCAAGAACAATACCCAGAGGTCCAGGAGTTGTCCATGGTAGGTTAGAAGTAAATGAGTTCATTCCCAAGGTATCAACAAAGAATTTGAAGATCCATACGTTTGCAATTGGAGCAAAGATAAATGGAACAAAGAAGATTGGGTTCAATACCAATGGAGCACCGAACAAGATTGGTTCGTTAACACCAAAGAATGTTGGAACTACAGATGCACGTCCAATGGCACGGTTACGTTTTGATTTCGTTAACCACATGAACATGAATGGAACGACAAGAGTCGCACCAGTACCACCCATAGTAACGATAAACATTTGAGTACCTGAAGTAAGGATCTTATCAGCGTGCATTCCTTGTTGAATCAAGTTCAAGTTTACTTCGGCATTTGCATAAGTAATCGCTGCGATAGCTGGTTCAACGATTGAAGGACCATGAATCCCTACGAACCAGAAGAAGGCGAAGGCACCAAAGATGATTGTAATTCCAAGGTAACCATCAGCAGCAGAGAATAGAGGAGCAAGAAGAGTACCGATTGATTCAGCAACCGTTACATGAAGGCTTGCTTTAACAACTAATTCAAGTGCATACAAGAGTACAACTGATAATGTAAATGGAATCAAGTCTTTAAATACTTGTGAAATATTTGGTGGAACCTCGTCCGGCATGCGGATGGTCACATTGTTTTTCACACAGACTTTGTAAACATTAACAGTAATGAATGCAGCAATAAAGGCTGTTAACAACCCTTTAGTCCCCATGAATGCTGTTAAGAATCCGCCATCTTTAGCAGGTTCAGCAGCCATGAGCAAGAAGCCAACCATAGAAGCCAACATTGTAGAAATGAAGTTGATTTGGTTGGTTGCTGGGAGGTCACGGTTCATTGAATCAGTCAAAGCCTTAGCCGTTGTCCCACCAACGAAGAAGGCCAAGATGCCCATAGAATAGCTATATGGAGTCATCAAGAAAGTTTCAATATCTTTAGACCAATGGAATCCCCAAGCGTTTGGTACATACGCAATTAGGATGAAGATAGATGAGAAGAGGATCACAGGCATCCCTGCAATAAAGCCGTCCCGAATCGCTCGCAAATATTTGTTTCGAGAAATCTTTTCAAAGAAAGGTTTCCCTTTTTCAATTAGTTCAATCAGTTTATTCATTATTTTGCTCCTCTTTTATACAGTTCAATCAGATGGTGAATCACGTCTTTTAATAAGATCGTTGTCATGAGATGGTCTTGACCATGCATCATGGTGATGCTATAGGGGATTTCTTCTCCTGCAGCTTCTTGCGCTAGCATGGTCGTTTGAGATTTGTGAGCCTCAGCGATACAGCTACCCGCTTCTTCTACTAAGGATTCTGCTTTCGCAAAATCACCATTTTCAGCAGCTTTTAATGCTTCTATCAATTTTGATCGAGCGTCACCGGCATAAGCGACAATTTCAAACCCAAGTAATTGGACTTCTTCTTTATTCATGTTGGTTCCTCCTTATGATAACCTTTTTAAAAATTTTATAATAGACGTTGAATATGCAAGGCTAAATAGACTTTTTCATTAGGAGATATCTTAGCTCCAGTCTGTTCAGCGATGGTTTGGTAGATCTGATGACTAATCTCATAAGCCTTTGGATAACTTAGCTGGATCAGTTGTTCCATCTCGCTCAAGCCTTCAGGATCCTCTCTTCCCTTATCTAGGGAGTCAAGGAAATAATTAAGATGGATCATAAAGCGATCGTAGAAATGACTGTTCTCTTCTTTTCGTTTCAATCCATTTTGAGCTAATTTTTCCTCTACAGCTTTCAAAATCGCTTGGCGATCTTGGACATCAGGATCCTGCTCATGAATGACTTCCCCTTGTGCATTGATGAAGTGATAGGCGATGCGGTTCACTTCGTCATCGGGAAATTGATCCAAGAGCCGCTCTCGAAAGATTTCAATCGCTTCCTTTGCGATTTTATAGGGGATCGGATGCATAGCAGACGCATCAGGTAGATCACTGTGTTTGTATCTTCCCTGTTGAACCGCCTGGTAAGAACAAAAGATGTGATCTGTTAGTGTCACATAGATATATTCTTGAACAGGATAGGCATATTTCTTAGACAAGGTATCAATCACTTCATAAGTGGTTGTGATGAAATCAAGAGGAACATCCTTTAGAAGGGCCATAAAGTTTTCTCTTGATTCATCCGTGTTTAAACGAAATACTTTTTCGACCTTATCATCAGCTACCAGATCATGTTTCTTTTTCCCAAAAGCAATCCCACTCCCAACAACAATTAACTCTTGTTGAAGCTCATTTTGAACCAAAGCAACATTATTGTTCATTGGATGGATAATACGATACATGAGGCTCTCCTTTGCAAAATTTGTTAAAAGCAAATAAAAATGACCACGAAGCAACTGAAAAAACTAGCCTACGCTAATTGTTCAATCTACTTGTGGTCACGCCTAATCTAACTTAGTAACGCTCACTGCTATTTAACTTATGGACTTATTCTATCATAAGTTTTTTATTTTGTAAACCCTTACAGCGAAAGTTTTTAAACATTTTTTATAAAAAATAAACAAAGCCTAAAAATAATGAAGAACATTGGAAGGAATTTCTTCCTTCCAATGTTCTAAATGTTGCTTTAGGAGGCAATAACGATTTGTTTCTTACACGCGTTCTGTCCAAGGTGTTGCCACTTTAGCCAAGACCGCATTCAATTCTTCAATATTTTGACGACCTTCTGTACGAAGCCATTCACGAGCAGCTGCTTCTCCATCTTTGATGTAAGCTTCTACTGAACCTGCCCATGTCGCACGTCCACAAAGGACACCGTTGAAGTTAGCACCTGATGCATGAGCAAATTCCAAAGTTTCTTGGAAGAGTTTTGCTGATACACCAGCACTGAGGTAGATGTATGGAAGGTTGGTTGCTTCTTCTTGTTCTTTGAAGAAAGCAGCTGCTTCTTCACGACTATAGACTACTTCTCCTTCTCCAAATCCTTCCACGAAGTTCACATTAACTGGAACTTCCACTTTCAAGACATCGATATTGAAACGAGGATCTGAGAAGACTTTCATAGCCTCAATCACCTTACGAGGTTTCACTTTCGCATATTCAGCAGAGGTTGCATCTGCAATTCCTTCATCATAAGCCAAGATTTCAAGGAAGAATGGAATATCTTCAGCAGCGCATTCAGAACCGATGCGTTCGATATAAGCTTGTTTTTCTTGGTTGAGTTCATCTGCACTGTCTACATCATAGTAGAGCAAGAATTTCACAGCATCTGCGCCTTGTTCTTTGATGCGTTTTGCTGACCAAAGGTTCAAGCAGTCAGGCAAGCGTTTGGTGCTAGACGTATCGTAGCCTGTCTTTTCGTATGCGAGCAAAAGTCCTGCATCTTTGTCCAAGGCTTTTGTAGCAGGTAGACCATATTCTGGGTCCAATAACATAGATGAAGCATATTTTGTCAATTCATCAGCTACAAGGACTTTTAATTCTTCCATTTGTGCTACTGTTGGTTCTGTGTCTTGGTATTTGGCCATCAAGCGTTTCAAAGCCCCACGTTGGTCGAAAGCCAAAGCTGAAATGACACCGTCTTTTGTACTAAGACGTTCCAAATAGTTGCGTTTTTGTTCTGTTAATACCATTTTATACCTCTTTTACGATTAATTGTTGATACAAGGCATCATAGTGCCCCATGTTGACATGTCCTGTTTGTGCTTCTTGCGCATTTAACATTCCAAGAACATTTGCTTTCTTGAGCAAGTCTGCGTCACTCTCATGATGATAGAGACCAGATGCAATCCCTGCAACAGTCGAATCACCAGATCCGACTGGATTGACAACATCGATCTTAGGAATATCTACCTTATAGAAGACATCCCCATGCTTAGCGAAAGCGCCATTTGCACCAAGGGAGACAATCACCCATTCGATGCCATCAAAGAGAGAATCCTGAAGAACTTCTTTTAAATCTTCCACATTCTTACTCACTTCTTTTCCTAACAACTGTGATAATTCTTCATTGTTTGGTTTAATGACCGTAGGCTTGACAGCTGCTTGAATGGCAGCTTCTAAAGAAGCTCCCGAGCAATCGAGTACGACTGGTTTTCCTGCTTCGCTTGCAATCTTGACAAGGCTAGCATAGTAGTCCACTGGTAAACCAGCAGGAAGACTTCCAGAGATGGCAACAACCTCTACTTGTTCAACCAAGTGACGATAATGGTCGAGAAAGTCTTGCCCTTCTTTCTCAGAAATGGTTGGACCTTTTTCTAAGATTTCTGTTTGCTTGCCTTCGTGAAGGATGGCGATACAATTACGTGTATCTCCAGCAATTTCAAAGAAACGTTCCTCTATCCCTTCTCCTAAATGATCGAGAATGAATTGCCCCGTCCGACCACCAAGTAGGCCAGTCGCTGCCACTGGATCCTTTATCTCAGAAAGTACACGAGTAACGTTAAGACCTTTCCCACCAGCTGTCTTACTCACCTCAGCCACACGATTGACAGTATCCAACTGGAGTACATCCAAAGGATAAGAAATATCAATCGAAGGGTTCATCGTGACCGTTAATATCATACGTCACCTCTTAGTCGTGGTATTCACCACGGTCCCATTTTTCAAGGAATTCTGTAAAGAAATCAGCATCCGCTTGATGAGCATTATGGGTTTCCACATGTTGGATCTTAGCGATCAATTTTTTATTTTCTTCAGTTGGTTTGTATTCAGCGTGGATGAATGCTTCAATGATATCGCACATGAGCAATTCACCAGTAATTTTACCACCAAATCCGATGACATTTGCGTTCAATTCTTCTTTAGCATAGAGAGCAGTTGTCATATCGCGTACCAAGGCAGAACGGATACCAGGTACTTTGTTAACCGCATTGTTAATCCCAACACCAGTACCACAGATACAAACACCAAGATCTGCTTGGCCACTTGCTACGGCTTCACCGACTTTCTTACCAAAGATTGGATAGTGGGTACGTGTATGGTCATAAGTCCCAAAGTCGAGCACTTCGTATCCTTTTGATTTCAAAAAATCAGAAACAGCCATTTTTTCATTTGTCACAATGTGATCACAACCAATTGCAATTCTCATTTGAATTCTCCTCTCATTAGCACATCTTATTCAACATATCAACACGGATTTGGTGACGGCCGCCGTCGTATTTACCATTGACGAAGCCTTTGGCAATGTTTTTCGCCAATTCATCTCCAACAATTTCAGCTCCCATGGTAATCATTCGAGAATTGTTGTGTCCACGTGTCATATAAGCAGAACGTTCATCTGAAACTTCTGCTGCCACCATTCCTTTGATTTTAGTCGCAACCATAAATGGACCAGCTCCATAAGCATCAATCACGATTCCAAGATTTTGATCGTTTTTGTTCACTTCGCTCGCAACTGCAAGTGTCACATCTACAAAATCTTGACCTTCAGCGGTTACATCTACAACATCGAAGTTTTCTTTTACAAGAAACTCTTTCACGAGATCTTTTAATCTTAATCCTGCAGCATCTGCACCAATTACAATAGACATGTCCTGTCCTCCTTTTGTTTGTTTCAGCAAATATTCCTGTTGTTAAATTTTCCCAAAGGAACATTTTCTTACTTTTGATATTATATTACACCTATTTTGAACGAAAGTCAACATTAAATTGTTTATTTTCGAACATTTTTTTAAAATAAAAACACCATATCCACGAAAGATATGGTGTCAGTTTTCAAACTACATATGACGATTATTTTGCATTTGCAGCATATTCTTCGTTACGTTTGATCATTTGTTTTCTGTACCAAGCGAAGATTCCGATATAGAATGCCAAGAAGACAACTACACCAAGGATAGCTTTGATATCACCAGTTGTTGCGTTACCGATTGTCCAACCGAGCAATTTTTCAACTGGTCCTTCAAGAGTTGAGTGAGTGATCAATTGAGTAGAAGCTACCCCTTTAGGGAAGGCATCAACACTCTTAGCCAATTGAGTTGCAAATGGTGCAATCAATGTTCCTGAAAGAAGGAAGAGTGGCAAGAGAAGGCTTCCGAAGATGATCATACGGATTAATTTACCGCGTGTTACAACCAACAAGGCTGGAGTCACACCCATAGCGATGATACCTGCAAGTGGCAAGATACCATTTCCGACTTTAGAAAGAAGCACTGCTTCGATCAACATGATTGGTGCAAGTACGTTCGCACAAGCCCAAATTTCAGCACGACCAGCGATAAATGGCCAGTCCAAACCGATGTTGAATTTACGTCCTTGAAGACGTTTAGTAGCAACGTTTGTAATACCTTGTGATAATGGTTCTACCGCTGCGATGAACCAAGAACCGATCAATGAGAACAATTCCAAGCAGACACCGGCAGTCAAACCAAGGCTCAACCAACCTTTAATAACCAATTCCCATTTGTCCGCATCTGCGACACCAGCAACTGGATGTGGAGTACCCATGATACCGATGACGATACCAAGAAGGAAACCGATAAAGAATTTAGATCCCCAGAAACCGATCTTCTTGTTCAACTTAGCAGCGTCGAAGTCGTATTTATCAAGACCTGGGAAGAATTTGTCAAAGATTTTATCCAAGACCATGATGATTGGGTTCATCATGTAGTTCATGTGAGTTGAAGTCATAGGTGATGAACTTGGTGCATTCAACAAATCATCAAATGTTGGTTTCATCAAGTCTGAGTTGATGATTTTCATAATCCCTACAAGGACAACTGCAAGAGTTGCCAAGAAGAGTGATAAACCTTGGCTGACACCGTTGTTGTCCGCATACCATTTGATCAAAAGACCAGTGATAGACAAGTGCCAGATATCGAAGATATCGACGTCAAGTGTATCAGTCTTCTTGATCGCAAGCATGATAACGTTGACGATCAACATAATCAACAAGAAGTAAAGTGTCCAGGCAGACCCCCAAGTGATGGTCGCAAGAGGTGCCCAACCAACGTCAGTGATATTCAATTGAATACCTGTGTTCTCAACGAATTTTGCAAGAGACGCTGAGAAAGCTCCATTCAACATACCGATGATAGCACCGATACCAGTAAGGGCGATGGCAAGTTTAATACCACCTTCAAGGGCTTTAGAGAATTTCACTCCAAACAAGAGAGCCAATAAAGTCAAGACGATCAACATGATGATCGGAGCACCCATGTCTAGGATGGGTTTGAAAAACTTATTGGCAAAATCAATAATGCCATTCATAATAAATCCTCCCGATTTATAATTTGTTATATTAGGCTTTAATCGTTCCCAATTTTATCATTGGATAACGCTTACAAACTGTTTTAAAAAAATATTAACTTAATCCATGTTCTTTAATGGCAGCTTCGATATTATCAAAGACTGGCGCACTCATTGCTGGAATACGGAATAAAATTGGTCCTGCTTCTACCACTGGAATACCAGGATCGAATCCCAAATCAGTTGCAGCAATTGGAGTAAAGATATCATAACCTGAAATCAAGTCTTCATTGACGTCTTTGACCATGACAGCGTCACAACGCACATCATAACCGCGGTTTGACAACTCTTCTTCTACCGCACTCTTAATTTGGTGGCTAGAGTTAACGCCTGCCCCACAGGCAGCTAAAATTTTAATCATTTGGATGTCCTCCATTATAAATATTTACGAATGTTTTAGGAAATAGTTTCCGTTATGTATTGATAAAGCTTATCTTCACTATCTAATTTTGATAGAGCTTCGAGATTTCCATTGGAAGTAAAGAAATCCATCAGCTGGGCCAAAATATTCGTTTGGCTTGAGCTCGTATTATTGATAATAAAGAATAAGAGTGAAACTTGAACTTCCTTATCTGGAGCAATCATATTATGGAAAGTTACCGGTTGATCCAAACGAACCACAACCACATTCTCAGTGAGATTATGGACAATGTCTGTGTGCGGGATCGCCACATTTGGTAAGTCCTTACCAAGAAATTCCATGTCTAATCCAGTCGGGAAAGACTTTTCACGCTCAATCAAAGCGGAACGATAGGTTGGTGTCACAATCTGTCGCTCTTCCAATAAGCTTGCTACCTGCTCAAAGAGATCTGTTTGATCCTTGGCATGTAGGCAAAATACAAGATCTTTGTTAAAGAGTTGATTTAATCCCATTGTTGCCACCTCCTTATCTAACTATTTATTTTATAGCTTCAGTATATCACTATATTGATTGAGTGTCAATCATTTTTTGTCTAAATTTGTTTAATTTTGTTTGTATATCACTCTAAAGCGCTTTCTATCCGTCATTTTCCAACATCATTAAATCAGTAAAAAGTGGTCTCTTTTTTGAGACCACTTTGTTCTATATGATTTTCGTATACAAGGCATATTTGTCTTTGATCTTCTTTGGAATACTATCATCAGTAATAATGGCATTCAGGTCTTCCACTCGATAGAAACTATAGAAAGAATAGCTATCAAACTTACTGTTATCGGCAACCACATATTTCTCAATTGCATTGTTTAGAATAATAGCATTACCATTTCCTTCTTCTTCATTGGCTGTGGAAACATGATGCCCATCGATGCCATTGACCCCGATGAAAGCTTTAGAAACCTTGATTTCTTTCAAGAGTTTATTGGCAAATTGACCGACAAAAGTTTGTGTCTTCACCCGGTAGCGACCACCAACTAAGATCAGGTCATAATTTGGAAAATCCTTTAGCTTTTCAAAAATGGGGAGGGAATTGGTGACAATACTGATTTCCTTTCCTTCTAAATAGTCGCCGATAAAATCTGTTGTCGTACCAGACCCAATAAAGACGGTATCCCCATTTTCGATCAACTCTGCACATTTTTTTGCTATGGTTCGTTTCTCATCAATATTGATGAGATTTTTCTCACTGTGAGAAGCCTCTAACAAGCTATCTTTGACCTTTTTGTGGGCTCCACCATGTACACGAACTAAAAGACCTTGTTTTTCAAGATCGATCAGATCGCGACGAATGGTCATGTCTGTCACCCCAAAGAGTTCCTTGAGTTCTTTGACTGATACCACACTTTTTCGATCCAGTTCCTGAAGAATTTCAACATGTCTGCTATCTTTCATGGTACTACTTCCATTCCTACTATATTTGTCTCTATTATACTATATTTTTCAAAAAACACAAATTCAAACATTATATTAACAAGGGTAAACATGATATTTTTAAATAAATAAAAGAAAAAAGCCTTCTGATAAATCAGAAAGCTTTAATTTTGCTATTTCTAGCTTCCTCACCTTTGGATCAAGGCTCGGGATAAAAAGGTTCACTGAACCTTTTTATTTTGCGATTGGGTAAACAGAAACTTGTTTTTTATCGCGACCTTTACGTTCGAAGCGTACTACGCCTTCAACTTTTGCGAACAAAGTATCGTCTCCACCACGTCCAACGTTCACACCTGGGTAGATGTGAGTACCGCGTTGACGGTAAAGGATAGATCCACCTGTTACAGTTTGTCCATCAGCTGCTTTAGCTCCAAGACGTTTTGCTTGTGAATCACGTCCGTTTGATGTAGAACCTCCACCTTTTTTGTGGGCGAAAAGTTGCAAGTTAGCAAGATTCAATTTCAACATAATTGTTTTCCTCCATGTTAGTTTTCTGTGATAACTCTTGTTTGGACGAACTCTGAAGAGTTCTCCGATAAGTTTGCCATCCCTAAGAAAAATGATTCAAAGAATAGTTGGGTCATTTCTCTTTGATGTGGTGGAATATCTGTCGGGATTGTGACCCGAAGGAAGCCACCTTCTTCTTCGTTTAATTCTAGATCCGGTTCGTAGCCTGCAAATTTCTCAACAGAGTTGATAAAGTTAATGGCTAGAGTCGAAACCGATGCACACACGACATCAAAGCCATATTCACCGCTTCCAGCGTGCCCAGTGATTTCTGCACTCCTCAGCTCGCCATCTTCGGCTCGTTCAAAGACTGCTTGTATCATGTGTTCTCCTAAAAATTAAGCGTTGATAGCGTTGATGACAACTTTAGTGTAAGGTTGACGGTGACCTTGTTTACGGTGGCTACCTTTTTTAGGTTTGTACTTGTAAGTAACAACTTTCTTTTGTTTTCCTTGTTTTTCAACAGTTCCAACAACAGTAGCTCCTGAAACAAGTGGAGTTCCGACAACAGTGTTTTCACCACCAACAAGAACAACTTCGTTAAATGTAACTTCTTGACCAGCTTCAACGTTCAATTTTTCAACGTAGACTGCTTGACCAACTTCAACTTTAACTTGTTTTCCGCCAGTTTTAATGATTGCGTATGTGCTCATTATGCACCTCCTATGTATTTTTGGGTTTCCCCGTATTTTTGTGAAGACTCGCCTAGCATCGTGGGACGAACCACTTACTCTCATGGAAATGAGCGACGATGTTCGAGCGGTTGCACAGGCATGTGCATAGTCAACTCTCTAAGTATATCACTTCTATCAAACAAAGACAAGTATTTTTGCGCTTTGAAAGCGAATTTTCTTTGAAAAATCTATTTTTTGTATCTTATAGTTTAAGATCGCATTCAAAACCGGCTTTCATCTACTTATCCTTAAATTTAAAGTCATTGAAGCTCATTTTGGCTTTAGACGAATCGTTCATCCCCTTCATTTTTTCTTCTTGTTCCTTAGTAATTTTTATCGGAATCGCTGCAGCAGTATTGGGTTTTAACACACCCGATTCGCTCACTTCATAGTCAACTGTGACATCTTTAAAAAGTGGCTCTCCATCATATTCCAAATTCAGGACAAAGGATCCATCACGATCGATGGTTGTGGTGGTACGATTCACAATAAAGAATAAGGCGAAGCGATTTTCCTCATTTCCAAAGGTATATCCTGGAAAAAAGACAAATAATTTTCCAGCTTCTCCAAGCGTTGGATGTTCCTTGATAAATTTTTCAGACGCTTCCAAGACTTCGTTGTCCTGGTCTTTATACTGCTCGGCCCTGACAAATGTGAGGGGTTCTTTTTTTCTATTGCTTGATTGGCTAGTCTTCTCTTCTTTTTTCGGGCCAGTAAACGATACTTTGACACAGCCTATCAACAGAAGCAAACTTGTCATTAATACGATAATTTTTTTCATCTTGTCTCCTTTAAGTTGGTTAGAAAAAGAGGCTGGATACGTCCAGTCTCTCCTATAGCAAATCCTCAATCAGGTCATCAACCTCGTCTTTTTCTACTTTTGGTGTGATCTCTGTTACGATGATGCCTGCTACAGCTCGCTCAACTAAGGCTTCCACATCCAACCGTTGCTCATACTGCTCTGCATTTTTGAGTTTCGGATTCGTCTTTGGACGATCTGGTGCAAAGATGGTACAACAGTCTTCAAACGGTTGGATAGAGATTTCAAAGGTATCAATCTCTTGGGCAATATCGATGATTTCCAACTTGTCCATGGTTACCACTGGACGGATAACCGGTGTATTGGTTACCGCATTGATGGCCTGCATACTCTCTAAGGTTTGACTAGCCACTTGTCCTAAGCTTTCACCATTAATAATCACCAAACCACCGCGAACCTCGCGAATACGATCTGTGATGCGCATCATAAAGCGACGGGTCAGGGTCATGAGGTAAGCTTCCGGCGCTTTTGCCTTGATTTCCTCTTGGATCTCTGTGAAGGGCACCTCGATAAATTGGATATTGCCCCCAAACTTGGTCAACTTCCGTGTTAAATCATGGGCTTTTTTAAGAGCACCTGGGCTGGTATATGGGGGACTCGCAAAGTGAACCGCCTCAATGTCCACACCGCGCTTCAAGGCTAGGTAGCCAGCTACTGGAGAGTCGATCCCACCAGAAAGCATGAGCATCCCTTTCCCAGAAGTCCCAACTGGAAGACCTCCTGCTCCCTTGATGGTTTCATAAGAGATGTAGGCTGCTTCTTCTCGGATTTCGACTTGCAGATTGATATCTGGCTTTTTCATCTGAGCCTGAATCGTTGGGATGGCTTCAAAGACAGCACCACCCAAGGTTTGATTGAGTTCACGGCTATCGAGTTCAAAAGTGTGATCGCTACGCTTACTTGAGATTTTAAAGGTCAAGCCGTCCTTGTAAATCTCCTTCATAATCTCTTGCACTGCCGCTTTTAAGGCTGGTACTGATTTTTCAATCTTGTAAACAGGTGAAAAATTTTGGATTCCAAAAACTTGCTTGAGGGATTCTGCCACCGGCTCATAATCCGTCCCATGTAGATAAGCATGGGCCCGATCGCGGTCCGCTGTCACTTTGACAGCCGGATAAATAGATAAAACATCTTGGATATTATTGCGAAGTTTATTGATGAAACGCATGCGGTTTTTCCCTTTAGTAGAAAGCTCTCCATAGCGAATCATAATTTCTGAATAGGTTAAGGTCATATTGATTTCCTTCTAAAATTAACGTACTTTTCGTGTTTGTTCGTAAATCAGTTTGAACTTGGTCAAGAATTGCTCGACTTGGCTCATGTCATTTTCAAGATCGAGACTGAGGCGGACAGCTGTCTGTGCAACACTCTTGTCCACTCCCATGGCAATCAAGGTTCCAGCTGGTTTTCCAGCCTTGGACGAGCAGGCACTAGTGGTCGAGATGTAAATATCAAACTCTTCAAAGGCATGGACCACTACTTCACCACGAACTCCCTTGATCCCGAAAGTCAAGATGTGAGGGGCAAAGTGATCCTCACCAGAAAAGATAGTGACATCTGGATAGTTGGCCAATTCTTTGCGGATCACTTCTTTCATCTGCTGGGTCTTACTGGCAAAAGCTTCTTGGTTTTCCATAGCTAAGCGTAGGGCTTTTGCTGTTGCTGCGATACCTGCCACGTTCTCAGTTGTCGAGCGCATTTCTTTTTCTTGACCTCCACCCGTTAAGAGGGGTGTGATCTTTTTGCCTTCTTTGATGTAGACAAAGCCAACTCCACGAAGACCATGGAATTTATGACTAGAGAAGGTCGCAAAGTCCACGCGCTCTGGTAGATAAACTTCTGTTGCTACCTTGGCTAAAGCTTGAACCGCATCGACATGGAAACTAATCGTTGGGCGATCCTCAAGGAGAGCCGCGATTTCATGGATGGGCTGGATGGAGCCAATCTCATTGTTGACGGCCATGATAGAGACCAAGGTCGTATCTGGACGGAGAAGACTAGCCAAGGCATCCACTTTAACAAAGCCACGCGCATCCACTGGAGCATAATCCACTTCGAATCCCTGCGTCTTTAACCAAGCAGCGGACTCCTTGATAGCGGGATGCTCGATGTCAGAGACAATGATATGCTTGCCATAAGGAGCTTTCTCAAAAGCGACACCCTTGAGGATCCAGTTGTCCCCTTCGGTCCCACCAGACGTGAAGTAAATTTCCTCAGCTTTCTTGCCAATTAGCTCCGCAATTTGTTTCCGAGAAGCTTCTAAAATACGAGTCGCTTGACTACCTAGATTGTGCAAACTAGAAGGGTTGCCCCAGATCCGTGTCACTACTTCTGTATAGGTCGCAAGGGCCTCTGGATAAGGTTTGGTCGTTGCTGAATTGTCAAAATAAATCATGTCCTACACATCCATCACTTTCTTTTTACGTAACTTCTATTTTATCATTTCTAACCGCTTGGGACAAGGATTTGATAAAGAGAGATGAGGTAAAATCACTCCATAAAATTCAGTTCTTTTTAGACATTTTTCAGAAAATGACTTATAATAGGAAAGTGTTAAAAAACAATTTTTGATAGAAAGAGAATGAACATGTCACAATATTCAAGAAGCAACAAAAACCAAAAACCTGAGGATACTACAGATTCTAGACCCTCACGTGGTGAAAAAGTCAAACAAGGCCTATCCGTATTTCAAACGGTTGTAGCTACAATTGCTAGTCTTTTAGGGATTATCGTCACTTCCTTTACCATTATGAGCCTGCTCAATAAAGACAATCAAAAGACAGAAGACAAACCATCTAGTAGCACCAGCGTCGTCGTGGTTCATGATAAGGGTTCTGACTCTAGCGCTACCAATACAGATGCTAATACCAATACGCAAACCGATTCAAGCAATACAGATGCTAGTTCACAAAAAGAAACCGATAGCTCATCCGCTACAGACACCAGTTCATCTGTCGCACAAGACCAAGGCTCCACAGTAACAGACAGTGGGACAGATACAGCATCATCCGGAACCAACTAAAAAATCAGTAAGGGCGCCCTTACTGATTTTTTTTTTGGCTTTCGATTCCAGCTTTTTCTGATTTTTATAGAAAGCATCTATCTCATTGTCATACTCCCATTTGAGCTTTGAGCGCTCTTCCTGGATTTGATCCAATTGTTCAAAGACGTCACGTCGAAATCGTTCACTATTTTCATCCATTTGGAAAAAATAAGTATGAACTTCTGCAGGTAACTCACCTTCTGCCATGCGATAGACTTCTTCTTTCAACTGATCCGTTTGCTGTAGAAAATAAGAGAGATCTTCTTCAAGAGATTCCTCTTTTTTCTTTAACTGTTTCATTTTACTATCAAATTCAAGTTCTAATTTATAAAGATCTTCCTTCATCTTCTGTCAATTCTCAATTTCTAAGCGGACTAGTCAGTTCTGGTTTGCTCACTTTAGACAAATAGTCTTTTGCCGCAGTTGCGGCTTGTCCTTCAAGACCATCCGTGATATTTTCACTGTAAGTCTTTTTAGCATAGTTTTCTAATTCCTCTGCTTTTGTTTTCAAGTTTCGTTGAAGAGGAGCATTTGTAAATTTTATAGTATTAACTGCCACTGCAACAGCCGCTTTTACTGCTAATCTCTGCTGTGCTTTCAGTACTTCCATCAGTTTTTCATTCATAAACGGTAAACTTATTGGCATCGTTTCCTCCTTCTTTTATGATAAGGATCCAAAAATATCAGCAGCGCCTTGTTCATCAACCTCTACAAGTTTCTGCGCACATTGAATCATACTCTTTGAGAAGCCACTTATTTTTTCTTTGTAGTTCTTTAAATTACTTTTATCGGTCTCCGCAATTCCGCTATCCCACAAATGTTCAAAAGTCAAGTCAGTCATTAAACTTTCTCTTTCACTTGCCAATAATGCCCATCCTAATGCATAAACAGTATTTCTAGATGATTCAACCGAAGCTTTTACATTTTTTTCCGCAGTCGTGATCATTTTCTCTGTTTCTGACACCTTCTGCTCAATATCTGCATCTGCCAATTGAACTGCTGCATATAACAATTCTGTTCGAAGTAAGATTCGCTCCGCATAGCTCCCAACACTTTTGATTTTGTTGTGCAAATTATTAGGATTCTTGAGGTCTAAATTTTTTCTATCCCATTCCAAAGAAGCTTTCTGAGCATCTTTTATAATTTTATCATATTCTTGTAAATATTCTGAAAGTCCTGAAGCAATTGAAGGTATATTAGAAATTATTTTCGTGGCATCAGTGATACCAATACCAAATCCGTCACGGAATATTAGATAAATTTCTGTCTTATGATTCAAAGGATCTTTTAATGCTTCATGTAACAATGAAGTAAGTTTTTGAAATACTTCTGGTTTCATTGTCACAATGCGTTCAATTGCTTCCTCAGGAATATAATTCTTCAGGTTATCTATAGTTCTTCTGTTCAGCTTAGCAAGTCTCTGACCTGCAACTAACAACTCTGGATGATAGGATTCCGATGCCGTTAGGATATTGCCATAACTGTCTATTTGATAGGCACCGAAATCATGAGAGGAATACTTGTTCATCATACTAGTATACTTAATTGGGACAACTACATTAACTTTACCAAGTTGTTGATCCCAAGGTCTATCCCGATTGAGCATGCTAACTGGATCAAAAGGGTTGACATAATAAACAATTTTTTCATCTAATAATTTCAGTTTTTCATCACTATACCCAGCTTTTTTTAAACTAGCTGTTGTATCTGGGCCATCAAAAAGAACTGCTTTTCCAACGTGATTCAATTCTGATTCAGATAATCCTGCCAAACCTTGTACGGATACCATTGTTCCAAGCGAATGAGCCGTTACATCCATTTTAGCATCCGGTGCAGCTTTTTCCTCTAATTCAGCGATCTTTTCTTTCATCCCTTTTGTAGCATACTGTGCTTGAGGGACGATCGCATCCGTAAGAGCAAAAGCTGCATCATTATTGATCCAATCTTGATAGTTAAATTCCTTAAAATTACCTTTTTTGATTTGTGGTAAATTAATTCCAAAACCATCACTTCCACGAATCGAAAAATAAGTCTGGTGCGTATTCGCGTTGATCGTATCAGTATCTGTGACATAATAAGCGTGGTATCCAGTTTCTTCATCCTCTAACAACTTTTTATTATCCGGTTGAAGATAAACATTGCCACCATTCGGTAGATCCGTACCGCCACCTTTAGTTATCTGTCCATCCTTATCTTTTGCATCTATGGAGAAATTAAATTCAATGGATTTCCCTGAATCAAATTTTTTTCGACTTTCCGGATCCAATTGTTCATATGGAAACTTATTTGGTCTATCTCTGTAAGCTGATTCTGCTAATGAAGCATATAGATTATCAAAACTTTTTAAATTCCAATTAGTCAAATAATTTCCCCCCTACTCTAATGTAGGATCCTACATACATCTCATCTAAATTTAATGTATTATCCTCATTAATTGGGATATCTACTCCCCAACCCGATTCTTCAATATTATTTATACGTCCATAAACACTCATATAATATTCAGGAGTTGTCAGTCCACCATCACCCCATTGTGTCTGATCCCAATCAATCTGAACGGATTCAACTTTTGAATTTTGTGCTTTGACTAAATCAACAATTTCCTGTTCGTGTTCTTTTAGATAGTCCAGTTGTTTTTTCTTTATAGTTTCTTCATCTTCCTTTAGGTCTTTCGTAGATGAAGCAGCAATCGTTTTTCCTTGTTTTGTATCATCTTTATGTTTCACGGTACATCCTCCTATACTTAGCAACACTGCAATTGAAGCAACTATTATCATGATTTTTCGACTTTTCATGAGTCCTCCTATCATTCTGTACAGATTATTCTCTAAAATTTCCACCTGTCATTTCTCTTAACAAACTCATTGTAATAGTCATTTGTTCAACTCATACTATTTATCTGCTATTTTCTATTCTAAGATTGAAAACTAGATGAATATTATTTTAATTATTATAGCATTTATAGTTTGAAAATCAAGTTATCTCACTACATAGAGCTTTTTAAAACATGAGTTAATTAATTCTTTACTTTTGATTATCAAAGTTTTAAATTAAAGAGTTATGACGTTGGTTACGATCTAGACTAATGGTCTATTACTTACACATAGCACGTTTTTTCCTATCATTTTAAGTTCAAATTACTCAAATAATCTTCCCCCTATGTTAATGTCGGATCCTATATACATCTCATCTAGATTCAATGTATTGTCATCATTAATTGGGATATCTACTCCCCAACCCGATTCTTCAATATTATTTATACGTCCATAAACACTCATATAATATTCAGGAGTTGTCAGTCCACCATCACCCCATTGTGTCTGATCCCAATCAATCTGAACGGATTCAACTTTTGAATTTTGTGCTTTGACTAAATCAATAACCTTCTGTTCGTGTTCTTTTAGGTAGTCCAGTTGTTCTTTTTTTATGTCTCCTTCTGGTTTTTGTACGACTTTCTTTGGAGATGAGGTCGTTATCTTCTGTTCGGGTCTTTTGGTCAAGGGCATGATTTTTCCTCCAAGAAAAACCAGTCCTAGGATTGGTAACAAAATAATCAAAAATAGTTCCATTTGTCTCTTCATTTAATCTTCTCCAATCTATACACTTCAAATTGATCTATCAACTTATTTATTCGAAAATTCTTCCACCTATCCTTAAGTATTGGCCCAAAGACATTGTCTTTAATTTTATTTTTCCATCTTCCACAACTACATCAACTCTCCAACTCGATTCAGAATTTTGATTAAATCCGCCAAAAATGAGAATCATCTCGTCACCACCTTGTGGCGTCCCATTTCCTGCTACTCCCCACTCAGTTTCATCCCAATATATTTGAACGGATTCAACTTTCGGATTTTGGGCTTTCACAAAATCGACGATTTCTTGCTCATGTTCCTTGAGAATAGCGAGCTGTTTTTGTTTAATGGCTTTTTTGTCTACTTTGATTGACGATGAAACATTCGTTTTATCTTGCTTGGTATCTTCCTTCTGTTTCACGGTACATCCAACTATACATAGCACCACCGCAATTGATACACCTATCATCATGATTTTTCGACTTTTCATAAGTCCTCCTACCATTTTGTACAGATTTTTCTTTAAAATGTCCACCTATCATTTCTGGATCTATTATAAACTCATAGCTTAAGTATTTTTGGAATCCTTCCCTCTTCATAGCTAGAATGATCTGTTGATTTTATTAAGGAAAATTCGAACCAGAGATTGAATCAATTGAAGTTGGATTCTCAACATTTGGTTTTGGGACAATAAAAAATGAATAACCATTGAGTTCCTTATCATTTGCCCCATAGACCTTTAAACGAATGTCAAACCCAGATTCTGTAAAAGAACCACTATCTCCTACTTTCACGCTATCCCAGTCATACTTGACCCGAACAACTTCTGGATCATTCGACTTTATGTAGTTCGTAATTTCGGACTCGTGTTTTTTTAAGAAGTCGACTTGCCTTTGAGTAACAGTTGCTGTATCTTCTTTAGTGGAGGAAGAGGTTGCAGTTTGTGCTTGTTTCGTATGAGCTTTTTGCTTTACACTACAACCTCCAATAATTGTGAAAATTAGCATTAAAGATATTAACTTAAGTGTACAATTCATTTTACTTTTCATGTTTCCTAATAACACTAATACTTCTATTTACTTAGGAAAAAATTTTCCAGCCACCATTTTCCTCGATATAGATATCATTTAGCATCCCCATTTTTTTGATAGTTGGTATGCTATTTTGATCTTCTAGGTAAAAATCAACGGAGAATTTTGTGTTTTCTAATTGATTAATTTTACCAGAAATAGATAAATTGTATCCACCACCCTGAGGCGTTCCATTCCCAGACTCTTCAATTTGCATACTGTTCCAATTAACCTGAACGGATTCGACTTTTGGATTTTGGGATTTCACAAAATCGACGATTTCTTGCTCGTGCTCTTTTAGATAAGCGATTTGCTCTTTTTTTATTTCTTCCTTTGATTTTTGTACAACTTTCTTTGAAGAAGTGCTTGTTATCTTCTGCTCCGGCCTTTTGGTCAGGGTCATGATTTTTCCTCCAAGAAAAACCAGTCCTAGAATCGGTAACAGGATGATTAAAAATAATTCCACTCGTCTCTTCATTTTTTTTCTCCAATCCTTCCTTTCATGACTAAATAGGCGGTCACTTTCCTTACTATTATAGCATCTTTCATTTGAATCTCAATCTAAGTCACTAGTTAGAGCTTTTTAAAGGTAATCAAAAAGGAACCCGGAAGTTCCTTTTGTGTTATTTTCGATACATCTTGACCTGAAGGTAAAGATCGTTATAGACTCCAAGCAATTTCTTGCCTAATTGTTGATAGACTTCCAAATGGTCCAGTGTTTCATCGCTTGGATAGAAGGATTGGTCATCTTGGATTTCTTTTGGCAACATGGCTTTGGCTTTTTTATTTGGCGTTGAGTAGCCGACATAAAGAGCATTTTTTAAAGCATTTTTAGGACGAAGCATGAAGTTAATAAAGGCATATGCTGCTTCTTTATTTTTCACGGTTTTTGGAATGACAATGTTATCAAACCAAAGGTTGCTGGCTTCAGTTGGGACGACATAGCGAAGATCCTTATTGGCTTCGAGCATTTGGCTGGCTTCTCCTGAGAAGGTCACCCCAATAGCCGCATTGTTTTGGATCATATAGCCTTTCATCTCATCAGCAACCAAAGCTTTGATGTTTGGCGTCAAGGTGTAGAGTTTATCTACTGCCTCTTGCAATTTCTTTGGATCCTTTTCATTGAGGCTATAGCCCAAGGTATTGAGACCAATTCCCATGACCTCACGCGCACCATCGTACATCATGATGTCATTTCTGTACTCTTCACGCCAGAGATCTGACCAATGTTCAGGAGCATTTTTGACCATCTTGGTATTGTAGACGATCCCCAAGGTACCCCAGAAGTAAGGGACTGAATATTGGTTGCCCGGATCAAACGATTGGTTCAAGAGTTTTGGATCGATATTTTCCATCCCTTTGATCTTGGATTGGTCCAACTTTTCAACCAGATGTTCATCCATCATCTTGGCAATCATGTATTCACTAGGTATCGCAATATCGTAGGTAGTTCCACCTTGCTTGATCTTAGTGTACATGGCTTCGTTGGAATCAAAGGTATCATATTGCACCTGAATCCCTGTTTCTTTGGTGAATTCCTTGAGCAAGTCTGGATCGATATAATCTCCCCAGTTGTAGATGACCAGCTTGTCACTATTTTTGGTATTCATGCTCGCTTCGATCTGGTGGCTAATTCCCCAGAGGACCAGAATGACAAGGACAATCCCAGTTAGGAATGAATAAAGTTTTTTCATGCTGCTTCCTCCTTTTCACGAGTAATAAAGTAGTAACCGATGACCAAGAGCACACTAAAGAGAAAGACAAGGGCAGACAAGGCATTGATACTGAGGGAAATTCCTTGACGGGCACGTGAGTAGATCTCTACAGATAAGGTTGTAAAGCCATTTCCGGTTACAAAGAAGGTCACGGCAAAGTCATCAAGCGAATAGGTAAAAGCCATAAAGTAGCCGGCGATAATGGCTGGTGTCAGATAAGGCAACATGATCTCTTTGAGCATTTGCACTTGAGTAGCTCCTAAGTCATAGGCTGCATTAACCATATCCCGGTTCATTTCCTTAAGGCGCGGCAAAACCATCAAGACCACAATGGGAATCGAGAAGGCCACGTGACTAGCTAGAACTGATAAGAAACCTAGCTGGTACTTCACCGTCGTAAAGAGAATCAAGAAGCTGGCCCCGATCATAACGTCTGGCGCTACCATGAGAATGTTGTTAATGGAGAGCAAAGGTCCTTCTAACTTTTTCTTGGATTGGTAAATATAGATGGCTCCAAAGGTTCCAATCACTGTCGCAATCAAGGCTGACAAGAAGGCCAAGAGGAAGGTCTCTGATAAGATCAGCATCAGGCGACCATCTGCGAACAATTCATTGAAATGCTCAAGCGTGAACCCTGTGAAGGCATTCATATCTCCCCCTTTATTGAAGGCATAAAAGATCAAATAGAAGATAGGAAGATAGAGGATCAGAAAGACAAAAGCTAGATAGAAATGAGATACTTTTTTCATCGTTCTCTCCTTTCTCTAGTTGCCCACATGGTAAGGAGCATAGCAAGGATCAGAACAACTCCGATGGTAGAACCCATTCCCCAGTTTTGTGTTGTCAGGAAGTGCTGTTCAATCGCAGTCCCTAAGGTAATGACTCGGTTTCCACCGATCATCCGTGTCAACATGAAGAGACTCAGACTAGGAATAAAGACAGACTGCACACCTGAGCGGACTCCATTCATGGACAAGGGGAAGACCACATGACGGAAGGTATCCCAACGATTGGCTCCCAAATCATAGCTGGCATTGATCAAGTTTGGATCTAAGTCATCTAAGACATTAAAGATCGGCAAGATCATAAAAGGCAACTCGATGTAGCTGGCTACAAAGATAAAGGAGAAATCAGTAAAGAGGATCTGCTGGGGAGCGACTCCGAGAAAGCTTAAAAAGCTATTAATGGAGCCGTTTTGCCCAAATATTCCGATAAAGGCATAGGCCTTGAGCAAGAGATTGACCCAGGTTGGCAAGACGATCAACATCAACCACAACTGCCGGTGTTTGAGCAGCGTCAAAAAGTAAGCAGTCGGGTAGGAGATCAAGAGCGTCACCAAGGTGACGATTCCGGCATAAAGGACCGAATTAAAGCTCATCTTTAAATAGGTCAGATTTTGCGAAGTAAAGAACTCTTTGTAGTTTTCAAGTGAAAACTGCCCTTCAACGTTGAAAAACGATTGAAAGATAATCATGACTACAGGAGCCAAGACAAAGAGAAAAATCCACAAGAAATAGGGGAGGATAAATAGATTAGAGGTTGTTTTCTTCATCTCTCTCCTCCTCAATGGCATTAATCAAACCAGCTTCTTGCTCTTCCACTTCAACGTACTCTTCGATCCGCGCATCGAATTCTTCTTCGGTTTCATTGAGACGCATGACGTGGATGTCTTCTGGTTCAAAGTCTAGCCCGATGACTTCTCCCACGATGGCCTTACGAGTAGAGTGAATCATCCACTCATTTCCCAAATCATCATAGGCGATGATCTCGTAATGCACACCACGGAAGAGCTGGGTGTCCACCTTTACTTGAAGCTTGCCTTCTTCAGGAAGAGTGATGCGCAAGTCTTCTGGACGAATGACGACTTCAACTGGTTCATTTGGACGCATCCCCCCGTCGACCGCTTCAAAGCGTTTGCCATTGAACTCAACCAAGTAGTCCTCGATCATGCGACCATCTAGGATGTTGGACTCCCCGATAAAGGTCGCTACAAAGTGGTTGATCGGTTCATCATAGATATCTACTGGTGTACCAGATTGGACGATCTCTCCTTCATTCATGACAAAGATCCAGTCACTCATGGCAAGGGCTTCTTCTTGGTCGTGGGTAACAAAGACAAAGGTAATGCCCAAGCGTTGTTGCAATTCCCGCAACTCATACTGCATGTCTGTCCGAAGTTTCAAGTCAAGTGCAGACAAAGGCTCATCTAAAAGGACCACTCGTGGTTCATTGATAATAGCCCGGGCAATAGCTACCCGCTGGCGTTGACCACCCGATAATTTTTGGATTGAACGTTTTTCAAATCCTGCTAACTGGACCATTTTCAAGACTTCTGAAACACGGCGTTCAATCTCAGCCTTGTCCAGCTTTTTCAAACGAAGGGGGAAAGCCACATTTTCAAAGACCGTCATATGCGGAAACAGGGCATAGGACTGAAAGACGGTGTGGACATCCCGCTTGTTGGTAGGGACATCATTGATCCGTTCCCCATCAAGGTAGACATCTCCAGAGCTAGCATCCAAAAGACCAGCAATAATATTAAGGATAGTTGATTTTCCTGATCCAGATGCACCGAGCAGGGTATAGAACTTCCCTTCTTCCAATTCAAAATTGATATCCTTTAGGACAACGGTTCCGCTATCTTCAAAGACCTTTGAAACATTTTTAAACTCAATAATTGGTTTTTTCAATTCACACAAATTCCTTCTTTACTGCGATTAGCAAACTGCTTTTCAAACGAAAACGCAGCGGCTGACAGGAAGACCTGTCAGACCACCAATACCTCTCGGGGACTTACTAGACTGCCCCACCTATTTACGGTATCGATAGGCACTCACCCCCTCTCCGACTGATGCTATCGATGATTCACAATCAATTGTTCTTCAATACTTAAGCTTTTAGGCTTGGCCGATTATGCGAACTTCTGGTTCTAAACGGACGCCTGAGTGAGCTTCTACTGCCTCAATGACATGGGCGATCAAATCTTCATAGTCCTTAGCCGTTCCATTATCGACATTGACCATAAAGCCGGCATGTTTTTCAGAAACTTCCACACCACCGATTCGATAGCCCTTTAGACCTGCTTCACTGATTAATTGACCTGCAAAATGGCCAACAGGACGCTTAAAGACAGATCCACAAGAAGGGTATTCAAGGGGTTGTTTCAACTGACGAAGATGGGTCAACCGATCCATCTCCTGCTTGATCACCTCGTGATTGCCTGGTGACAAAGCAAATTTGGCAGAGATGACGACAGCACCTGTCTCTTGAATCTTAGAATGACGGTAGCCAAAAGCTAGTTCACTCGCTGACAGAGTTTCGATCTCTCCGTCTTTGGTCAAGACCTTACAGGATACTAGGACATGAGCGATTTCTCCCCCATAGGCTCCCGCATTCATAAAGACAGCACCACCGACACTGCCTGGAATGCCACTAGCAAACTCGAAGCCTTTCAAACTATGGTGCAATGCCACATGAGTGGTGTCGATGAGTTTAGCTCCTGCCTCTGCTTCGATCACATAGCCGTCCACACTGATGTCACGCAAGCGATCAAACATAATGACAAATCCCGGAATGCCCCCATCACGGACAATGATATTGGACGCATTGCCCAGGACCATCCATGGAATTTGCTTTTGGTTGGCAAATTGGACGATGCGTTTTAATTCGTATTGGTTGCGAGGGAAGGCTAAAAATTCAGCATTCCCACCGACCTTTGTGAAGGTATAATGTTTTAAAGGTTCTTGAAAACGGATATCAATCCCTTCAAGAATTTGATTCATTTTTTCATTCATCTTTCTGTCTGTTCTCTCTCTATAAAAATACAAACTATTATACCAAATTTTTGACTATTTTTCGACCCTAAAAAACAAAAGAAGACCTATAATATTCAGGCCTTCCTTTTACAATTTATTATGCAATTTTACGTGCGATAGCACGATTCTTTTGTCCATCCAGAGCTGATTTGACCGAAATCCAAGCACCACCAAGAGTAAAGACAGCTAGCAAGCCTAGATTCAAGTAAAATTTATCTGGGACGTCCCCTGAAAATGTCGCTTCATTGAGAAGCGTCCAGGACATATCAAATGGCAAATCCAGTTCACTCATAAGCGCCAAAGTATAATCTAATTGGTTGACCAAAAAGACGGTCAAGACCATCAAAATAGCTGAAACTACCACACCTTTTTTAGTCAATTTCTTACCAAGAATCTCATAACCTTTGATAGTACAATAACCGAGGGCAGCCCCTGCTAAAACAGATACATAGCCAAGACGCGCTACCAAGAGGGCAACTGCTCCACCGATGATTACACCGATCACAGCCCCTACAATCCCTAAAAGGAAGTTTTCTTCCCGCGCTTCATAAGCCTCAACTGTATCTTGCACTTCGGCTTGGTAGGCTCTAAAGGTTTCATCGTCGATTAAAAAGATCGCATCTCCAATTTGATACAGACCGATTGGCCCTTCCTCACCCGTTTGCGCATTCACTTGCACAAATTGGTGGTTGAGCAAGAAATCAACAATATCTTGGATAGCTGTCCATAAGGTTTCGACAGCCTTCCCTTTGGTCATTCCACCTTTGACTACGATCGAGGTCAAGTAACCATCAGAAGAGATGGCATTAATGGCTTTTGATTGTTCTTTTAATTCATTCCAAAGAATTTCACTATCTTCGATCAAGTCTCCTTCGGAACCTTGTTTCACACTGAGTGAAATGGTAAATACATTCTTGGTTTGAGCGCCTTCAATGACTAACAAGAAGCCTTCACGCTCTCCATACATCACACGGGCTTCGCCATCAAATTGCAGCCCAAGATCGGTAGCAATACTATATAAATATTCTGGTTTCATATTTCCCCCTAGATTTTCGGGAAAGCTTGAGCTTTTCCCCATACAATTCCCATTCTACCATAGGAGAAGCAAAAAGGACATATACATTCGTATACATCCTTCTTTCATTTGTGTTACATTGAGGTTTATTTCTCAACACGAACACCAAAAGTGTCGATTTTAAGTTGGAAAATCTGACCTTCTAGCCCGAGTTTTTCAAGAGCTGCGACAAAGGCTGCTGTATGTTCTGGCGCTAAGAGGTTCATGATTGTTGGGCCTGCTCCTGACAGATAGGTAGCGTAGGCCCCATGCGCATGTGCGACTTCTTTGACCTGAGGGAACTCTTTGATAAGAGATTGACGGTAGCGCTCATGGAAATGATCTGACTCGATAGAGCGACCGGCCGTCAGCAAATCTCCCTTGAGGAGAGCTGCGATAGCGACATTGGCTACGCTACTAGCTGCAACAGCTTCTTTATAAGACCATTCTTTCGGTAGGACATTTCGACTATCACTGGTCTTCAATTGGTAGCTCGGTACAAAGGCCACAAGGTCACAGCTTGGGAAGTCAGCCGTGACATATTGGACATCTTCACTGATGTAGCTCGCGATGACCATATTTCCAAAAATAGCTGGAGCTACATTATCTGGATGACCTTCGATCTCGGTCGCGATGCGTAATTTCTCAGCATCTGACAGCTGGAGGTTGGCTAATTGGTTAGCCAATTCAATCCCTGCGACAATGACCGAGCTAGAAGAACCAAGACCACGCGCCAAGGGCACTTGACTGGTCATCTTGATCCGATGGGGTTGCATGTCTGTTGAAATAGAAAGAGCTGTTGAGAGCAAAAGGTTTTTCTCATCTGTCGGAATCCCTGCTCCTAGATCATGCTCAATAAACCAAGCATCAGCTGATTCAAGGACTTCAATAGTCAAATAGCGAGTCACGGCAATCCCAACAGAATCAAAGCCTGGCCCTACATTGGCACTGGTTGCTGGAACAATAATTTTCATGCTTATTCTCCCAAGACTTTAAAGGTATTCAAGAGTTCGAAATTCGCCTCTGAATCCAATTTTTCAACCAAGTTCTTGAATTGTGTTTGGTTGACTCGGTGAGTAATGATGACGACACTTGCAAATTGACCATCTGAGTCTTCTTGGAGGATTTGTTTGAAGGAAGCTCCTTCTGCATTAAAGATCTCCGCAAGACGCAAGATTTGACCAGTCGCATCTGGTGCCTTAATTGAGAAGTAATAATTGTTCTTCACGTCTTCTGGCTTAGCCAATTGAAGAGGGCGGCTGTATTCATTGAAGGCTTTACCGATTGTTCCTTCTTTTAGTCGACGGACAATGCGAACGAGGTCGGCTACGACACTTGTCGCAGTTGGTTTTTGACCAGCACCTGGTCCGTAGTACATAGACTCCCCAATACCGATGGATTCTACATAGACTGCATTCATAACGTCGTTCACTCCTGCGAGTGGATGCTGTTTTGGAAGGAAGGTTGGTGTCACTTCTGCTGCGATCCCTGACTCTGTTTCAACGATGGAGCCGACCAGCTTGATGACATATCCAAGGCTTTGAGCGACCGAGACATCTTGAGGAGTGATTTGGCTGATTCCTTTGTGACCTACTTGGTCAAATTGGATATTCATTCCAAAAGCGAACTGGCTCAAGATCACCATCTTGTAGGCAGCATCTATTCCTTCAACGTCGTTGGTTGGATCACTTTCAGCGTAACCCAGGCGTTGCGCTTCTGCTAAAGCATCTTCATAAGTCCAGCCTTCTTCGACCATTTTTGTCATCATGAAGTTAGAGGTTCCATTGACCACACCGAGCACTTTGGTCACCTTGTCAGAAACAAGGGAATTCACCAAGGTCCGAAGGATTGGGATCCCACCAGCTACGGCAGCTTCATAATAAAGGGCCACTTGGTGTTTTTGAGCAATCTCTAGCAACTCGCTTCCATGAACGGCAAGAAGGTCTTTGTTAGCAGAAACTACATGCTTGCCTGCTTCCAGGGCACGGGTGATAAAGGTCTTAGCTGGCTCGATACGACCCATCAATTCGACAACGATGGCAATGTCTTTGTCTTGAATGATCTCATCAACATTGGTCACAAAGTTGTAGTTGTGACCAGCAGCTTGCAATTTTTCCTTTTCCGCATCATCACGAACAAAGACCTTAGCGATCTCGATTTCATCTTGAGCTGCCTGGGTGATTTTTTCATGGTTTTCTTTTAATAAAAATGGTACGCCACTTGCAACAGTACCAAATCCTAGTAAGGCAATCTTAACAGACATCCTATTGACTCCTTGAATTTTCTATAGTAGCTCCATTATAACAAAAACTTGAGCGTTTGACAGCCAATTGCCTTAAAAATTCTGAATTTTCATGACAGGATCTGCCTGTAGCAAGTTCTGGAAAAGAACATAGAATTTGTGGTACAATAGAGAAAATGATGAAAACGGTGACACTATGAGTAAACGAAGAGTACCTAAAAAAATCAAAGTCCTACTTGGAATCAATGCACTCCTCTTGGTCTGTATCTTTATTTGTAGCTTTCTTCTGATCAAAAGGATCACTCAGCTGAGTGACGGAAATACCAGTGGTACTGCCGTGACGCGCTCGCTAGATGAACACAGTTCCTCTATCGAGTGGACCCGAGTGAAAAAGCCGGTTAAACTGCCCATCCTCATGTACCACTCCGTGCACAATATGGCCGAGTCTGAAGCTGCCAATGCCAATCTGATTGTCGATCCAGAAACCTTTGAAAGCCAACTAAAGGCCCTGAAAAAAGCGGGTTACTACACCCTGACGCCTGAGGAAGCCTATCGCATCCTCGCAAAAAATGAAGTGCCAAAAGGAAAGAAATATGTCTGGTTGACCTTTGATGATGGCGTCGAGGATTTCTATACCATCGTCTATCCGCTTCTTAAGAAGTACAAGATGACCGCCACCAACAATATCATCACGGACTTTACACAAAAAGAAAAAGAAAATGTCCTGACCTTTGACCAAATCAAAGAGATGAAAAAAGCTGGCTTGACCTTTGAAAGCCATACGGTCAATCATCCAGACCTAGCCAATTCCAGTCTTGAAACCCAAAAGAATGAGCTGGTCGCTTCTAAACGCCTGCTGGATAAGGTGCTGGATCAAAATACTAGCGTTATCGTCTACCCATCTGGTCGCTACAGCCAGGTTACAATCGACCAAGCCAAGAAAGCTGACTACAAACTAGGCCTCACCACTAAAAATGGACTCGCCAGTTCAGCTGATGGCCTCTATGCCCTCAAACGAGTCCGGATCCTTCCAACCACTACAGGAGAGGACCTCCTAGCCATGATCCAAGAATAAAGAAAGCCCCCTATCTGAGATAGGGGGCTTTTGTTAGAGTTCCTTCTCTAGTTCTTTTAGAAAGGTGATTAAAAATTGATGGCGACTTTCTGCTATTTGCTTTGCAGTCTCCGTGTTCATTTCATCTTTTAAGAGGAGCAACTTGTCATAGAAATGTTGGACAGTATCAGTGAGAGACCTCCCTTTGTGGCCACCATAGGAAAAAGTTCGCGCAATTCCTACAGCTCCTATCGCATCTAGGCGGTCCGCATCCTGGACAATCTTGCCTTCTAAGGTTTCTGGATGTTTACCACGATTTTTACTGAAAGAAACAGCATTGATAACCCGACAAATCTGGTCGATTTGGTCTTGAGGAATACCGATCTCTTCTAGAAACATGCGAGCATTCGCATTATTCTCTGTTTGAAACAATTTATCATCATCAGCATCATGAAGAAGAGCTGACAAGCCCACTATCTCCAGATCACATGGACCTTCTGCTTGTGCGATTCTCATAGCATTGCTATAGACGCGGAGGGTATGCTCTACATCATGACCATCCGATCGATCAGCAAATAAGGTTTTCACATACTGCTTAGCAGCAAAAATTCGTTCTTCGATCATCGTTCTTGTCCTTTGTTCAATCTGTGCTCAGTTTTATCTATTCATTTGAACTAGTTATGGAGAGGCGCAGTTTACTTTAAAACCACCTCTCGGTGGTTCTTACTTCTTCTTTTGTGGAAAGAGGGGGAGACCTAACGTAGCGATTTTTTCAGCTGGGATCTTCATGCCATCCTTGATCCACTTGGAGATGACAGAGACAATAGCTGAGCTCCAGAAAGAATTGAGGTAGCTGCCAGCGCCATTTGAGGAGCTGCCATTTCGTTTCTCTAAAAAGTCATAGACTGCCTTGGTCAAGAGTCGCTCAAAATTGTAATCAATGGCCAGGCTGATAATCTTAGCTTCTTTCTTAACTTCCTTAAAAAGATAGACCCAGACTTGGTAGAGATCTGTCTTGAGGTTGTAGCCATCTAAAGACTTGGTAATCTTTGCGATACTAGATTGAAAGATAGACTCTAGAATCTCTTCTTTTGATCCATAATTGCGGTAAAAGGCCGCGCGAGAGACCCCAGCACGCTGAACCAGCTCAGAGATGGTGATCTTTTTCAGATCTTTTTTCTCCAATAGTTGCAGGAGAGAGATTTCGATGGATTCTCGTGTAATCGCATTGTTTTCTTGGTTAAATCGTTTGAGATTTTCCAAGGATTTCTCGGATATTTTTCTTTCTGCCATAACATTTACTTTCTATCTGTCTCACCTGATGATATCTGCTTGGATAGCATTGCACTTCATGATATAATTGTAAAAGAAGACAATCTACTTGTCAATGTACATTTTTATACAATTATGAGGTATGAACTGATGAAATGGAAAATTATTGCGGATTCAGGCTGTGACTACCGCTCTTTGGACAACCTGGCACCAGATACGGAGTTTGTCAGTGTCCCACTGACCATCCAAGTGGGTGATACCATCTATACAGATGATGCCCAACTCAATATTGATCAGATGATGGAGGAGATGTATGCGACTGCGACTGCATCTAAGTCTGCCTGCCCAAGTCCGGATGATTACATGAAGTCCTTTGAAGGGGCTGAAAATATTGTCGTTGTGACCATCACTGGAACCCTTTCAGGTAGCTACAATAGTGCCGAGGTAGCCAAGAAGATTTATCTAGAAGAGCATCCAAATGCCAATATCCACGTCATTAACAGCTTATCAGCTGGGGGTGAGGTGGACCTAATCGTTCGCAAGCTCAATCAGTTGGTCGCTGAAGGCCTTGATTTTGATCAAGTTGTCGATGTGATCACCACCTATCAGTCTAAGACGAAGTTGCTCTTTGTTTTGGCCAAGGTTGATAATCTGGTCAAAAATGGGCGTCTCAGCAAATTGATCGGGACTGTTGTCGGGCTCCTCAATATCCGTATGGTCGGAGAAGCTAGTAAGACCGGTACTCTTGAGTTGCTCCAGAAAGCTCGTGGCCAAAAGAAAGCGATCAAGGCTGCTTTTGATGAATTGATCAAGGCGGGGTATACTGGCGGTCATATCACCATCGCTCACCGCAACAATGAAAAATTTATCGAGCAATTCTCTGCATTGGTTCGTGAAAAATTTGCCCATGCAATGATCGAAGTCCTTCCTACTTCTGGACTTTGTAGTTTCTACGCCGAAGAAGGCGGCCTCCTCATGGGCTATGAAATTTAATCACCACTAAAAAGAGGCTGGGACAAAAGTCCTAGCCTCTCAATTATTTTTGGATTGTCGAGCAAGACGCAGTGGTTGAGTGGGCTCTACTACGCTGCTTTCATCAGCTTTTACAGTCCTACTCAACTGTGCGGAGGTGGGACGACGAAATCGAATTCTAACGAATTACCGATTTCTGTCCCACTCTCTATTTTTATTCTCCGATCTCTTGGTAGAGAGTGCGGATTTTTTTGCGGTAGATGGTGTAGCTGATGCCTGCTCCAATTAACAGGATGACACAATAAAGGATCACAGCCAGCAGGGTGCTGACGGAATGATAGGTCCAAATGAAGCTGACAATAATCAAAAGAAACATCACAAAGAGAAAGACAATCAAGAGAATAGACTGAAGAACTGCATTCCCACGATGACGGGTCATCAACTCCGTGATATTGGTCCAATTGGTGCTAAAGTTCTGAAAATCTTTGACATAGTCTCGAATGCAGATCGGAATGGTGGTTACGATCCAGATCAGTAACATGGCAAGGATAGCCAAGGGATGGACGCCAAAATAGAGACAAACGCCAACTAGAAGAATGACAGGAAGGATGGATTGCACCAGATAGAGCAACCAAAACTTCATGAAGAGATAGCGTTTGAAATCAATAGGGAGCGATCTCAGGTACTCAAAGTTTTCGCGCTCCAGCGAAATACCGATACTGGTCAAACCTCCAAAACTGTTGAAAACACCGATCAAGATGGCAACAAGGGTCAGTGGCACCAGATACTGGGGCGTCAAGTAAGAACTGAGTCCTCCTATATTTTTAGACGCTCCTGCTGCTCCACTGAGGAGGAAAATATATGGCAGAATACTCATCATCAAGAGGACTTGCACCATAAGGGTTCCATCGCTCAAGAGTCTGCGATGATACTGAATGACAAATCGCCTAAAGGAATCTTTCTGACCAACATGGAGCACTTTCACGCGCTCTTTGACGGTTTGGTTGGTCGCAACTGCAAGGGCTGCATCATAGAACTGCGGGATCACAATTTTTCGAACCAGGCCGATCAAGACCAGAAGGAGCAGGATCCAGCCCAGAAGGCCAAGGATCGCTTCTCCATCAAAAGGATGGAGAATGAACTGATGAAAGGCAGTAAAAGGTGGAAATAGAATGGGAATATCTGCGCCCCCTGTCACTTCTACCCGATGGGTCTGGACTAGATTCAGATAGAGATAAGCTCCTAGACTCAGAAGGGAACCAATTCCGACCATGATGTTGGAGACCAGGGTCGTGTGTTTTTTGAAAAAGAGGGTCTTAGTGATCAAATGAGCTAGGATGATCGTCGCTAAAAAGAGAACTCCTAAGAGAATCAAGGCACAAAAGAGGCCTAGCAGGATCCCTAACGGATTAAAGCCGCCTGCTTGCACAGGCAGGATCAGAAAATAGCTGACCAGGGGAAGGATAGCCATGAGGAGGGTCAGGATGACAGAGATACTCTTTCCAGCAATGACTTCCGCATCTGAGAAGGCATAGGGCCGGTAAAACTGGAGGTCCTTGCTTTCATAAAAGACATTGTAAAAGCTCATAAAGCCTTGGGAAATGGTCATCAAGGAAAAGAGGGCCACCATATTGACAAAGAAGGCTGGTTGGTGGACAAAATCATAGATACTAAAGAGCAAGCCAAATATGAGGAAATAGACTAATCCTAAAAAGAGGTAGTTGAGCACCGATTTGCGGGCGACATTGAGTTTGACGTCTGGTTTTTTGGCCTGTTTGGCACGTAATTTTGCGATCTGAGCGGGCTGACTGGCATAGATGATATTGACATTGACAAGCTGCTGGATAATCTTAAGACGCATGATCGCCACCTTCTTCCTTACGACCCGCTAAGCTGAGATAAATACTTTCCAGACTTTTTTCGGGGTGCTGGCCCTTTAATTCCTCGATCGTCCCATAGAAAATGAGATTTCCCTTTTTAAGAATGGCGATTTTATCACAGAGTTGTTCAGCCACTTCTAAGACGTGGGTAGAGAAAATAACCGTCTTGCCCCGATCCGCATGCTGACGCATCATTTGTTTTAAATCGTAAGAAGCCTGTGGATCCAAACCGGTCATGGGTTCGTCCAAGACCCAGATATCTGGATCTGACAAGAGGGCTGCAATAACAAAGACCTTCTGGCGCATCCCATGTGAAAAGGATTCAATCACTTCATAGCGGTGGCTCTGAAAATCAAAGATCGTAAGAAGCTCTTCTAATCGTTGATCACAGTCTTTCTGACTCATATCATAAGAGGTCGCAACCAACTCCCAGAATTCATTGGCTGTGAGACGCAAGAAAAGATCTGGCGAATCTGCCACATAACCGATCTTCTTTTTGATCGCCAGTCGATGGCTATAGAGGTCCTGACCATCCACTTCAATTGATCCAGTGGTTGGGGTGATGACACTGACCAGGCTCTTAATCGTCGTTGACTTTCCAGCTCCGTTGTGACCAATCAAGCCGACAATTTGTCCATCTTCGATGGTCAGATCCAAGTGGTTGAGGGCAATGTGCCCATCGTAATCTTTGGTAACTCCGTGAAATGTAATCATGTTAACTCCCTAATTGATCCTCGTTGGGACCGTTTTTCTTATTCTGTTGATAAGCGATCATCGAAATGGTAGAGCAATTCTAGCAGATAGTTTGGAATGGTCTCCAAGAAGTCTTCTTTGTAGACCCGCTCTCCTCGCTTATGCAATTCTTTGCCCCAAGGGCCTAGATTGACCGCTGGAACCTGAATTTGAGCAATTTTTTCCAGATCCAGATCATAGACCTGGGCTGGTGTAGCTAGGCTATCTAGGACGACTTGATAAGAGGCCACATCCTTTTCCAAGGCACAATAACTGGTGTCGTTAATCCCCATAAAGTATTCTTCCACTTTCAAGAGGTAACCTCTTTGGTCCAGATACTCGCGGTAATCAGTGATGAGGGACACGATATTGAAATCGGTATTGTCTAAAAAGCGGCAGTTCATGGAAGGATAATATGGGGGCGCAAAACCAATAACCACCATAGGATCCTTATCTCCGAGAAACTCAAGGAGTCGCTGGATTTGCTGAATCGCAAGGCCCTGGTAGCTGGTCCCATTACGAAAATCTTGCTCCGCTTTTTTATTAGAAGCTTCTCTAAAGTCTTGGTAGCCCTCTAAGGCTTGGCAACGTTCCTCTAGTTCTTGATAGGTGATGACTCTTGGCCTTGCAATAATATGTTCTTGGCCAGCCTGATCCTGCAAGTGCTCATACTTCTTGTAGAAGGCGTCCAAGGCCTCCTGACTAAGCTCATAGATTCGTTGCAAGAGCTCTTGGGGTGTTTTCTTCAAATGCAACACACTGAAATAACCAGCCGCATACAGCACGGTCGATACATCGTACTGCTCCTTCAAATCTCTGAGATAGGACCAAGAAGGAAGGGGAGACGTTTCTCCCAAGGCCTGATCTGCCAGATCGGGATGAAGATCTAGCTGGCTTGCGATGGCTACTAGGAGCGACAAGGCATTGATCCCTTTGAGGGGCTCCTTCATATGGGACAAGACACCTTGCGCCACAACGACCGGCATGAGTTTGCCGACTGTGCCAATGTGAAGGACCTTTTCTTTTCCTACTTCTGATTCAAAGGGTTCTGAATCCACTGCTAATACATAATTGAGATCAAAGGTTTCCTGCAAATCTGTGAGGAGGCCCAAGGCTCCTCGCATCCCACGTGAATAGGATTCCTCATCTCCAACAGAGAGATAGAGCAGATTGACCTGACCTTCTGAGGGAGCTGCTGCATAGGCTTCCAGAACTCCCAATTGCAGGGCCAAGGCTGCTTTCATATCGCAAGAGCCTCTGCCAAATTTCCATTCTCCAGAAGCTAAATCTGCCTGCATATCGGGTCGCCTATCCAATGTTTTCAAGGCTTCTGCTACTTGATCAGAATCGAGCGCGATCTCCGACAAATTTCCATAGTCTTCTAAATCGACTGTATCATGGTGGTGGAAAAGGATAACTGTTTTTTTCTTGCCCTTATCAACCAAGGCCCAATTGACCGACCGATGCAAGTGATCCTGTGGCACCTGATAGCGCCCAAAATGGTCCGGATGTTCCTTGAAATAGGGGATCTGGCCAATCCGTTGATCCAGATAGGCTTCGATTGCTTGCTCTGTCTCAGTATTGGTGAAGCTCGGAATGGCCAAGGCTTCGGTAAAAATCCTTTCGATGCTCTCTCTATTGGTGGTTTTCACTTTCAAACCAATCCTCCTTTGTTATGATCAAACTATAAAATGAATAGAAATATATGTACCGGACTGATATTTCTACGTAAATAAAATGCTACTTTTTATATTCTCACTTCATTTCTTTCATGTATGCGATTTCTTTTCCAGAAAGGGCTTGCTTCCAGCGCAAACGTTTGTCGCATCCAACTATTTTTGGTAAAATAGGGACATTCACATGAAAGAAGAAATAAAAATGGAAAATCAAACCTTAATGCAATATTTTGAGTGGTATTTGCCCGCTGATGGGAACCACTGGTCGCGTCTTGCTGAAGATGCGCAACACTTAGCAGACTTGGGTATTCGCAAGGTCTGGATGCCGCCTGCCTTTAAAGCTACTTCTAACAATGACGTTGGGTACGGAGTCTATGACCTCTTTGATTTGGGCGAGTTCGATCAAAAAGGAACGGTTCGCACCAAATATGGCTTCAAAGACGATTATCTTCAAGCCATTCAAGCCCTCAAAGATGCAGGGATTCAACCAATGGCCGATGTCGTTCTCAACCATAAAGCTGCTGCCGATGGCTTAGAGGAATTCGAGGTCGTTGAGGTGGATCCAATGGATCGAAACAAGGTCCTCACTGAGCCCTTCACCATTCAAGGATGGACCAAATTCACCTTTGATGGCCGAAATGGCGCCTATAATGACTTCCACTGGCATTGGTACCATTTCACCGGTACGGACTACGATGCTTCTCGTAATAAGAATGGAATCTACCAAATCCAAGGGGACAACAAAGGTTGGGCTCATGGAGATCTGGTAGACAAAGAAAACGGAAACTACGATTACCTCATGTACGCCGATATCGATTTCAAACATCCCGAGGTTGTAGAAAATCTCGATCAATGGGCTGAATGGTTTATCGAAACGACAGGGGTTGAGGGCTTCCGTCTGGATGCAGTCAAACACATTGACTCCTTCTTTATGAAGAATTTCATCCACAATATTACCAAAAAATATGGTGAAGATTTCTACGTCTTTGGTGAATTTTGGAATGGGGACACAGAAACCAACGATGAGTACTTGGAAAGCATTGATTACCTGTATGACCTGGTCGACGTAGCCCTCCACCAAAATCTCTTCAGAGCTAGTCAAGAAGGTGAAAATTTCGACCTGCGAACTATTTTTGACGGAACACTAGCGCTCAATCATTCTGAAGAAGCCGTAACCTTTGTGGACAACCATGATACCCAACGAGGACAAGCCTTGGAATCTACCATTGAAGAATGGTTTAAGCCTGCAGCCTATGCCTTGATCTTACTTCGTGAAGCTGGTTTGCCTTGTGTCTTCTATGGAGACTACTACGGGATCGAGGGCAAATTTGCGCAAGAAAGTTTCCAAGAGGTTCTCGATCGCCTCTTATGGGTTCGTAAAGATCTGGCCTATGGGGAACAAACGGACTACTTCGATGATCCTAATTGCATTGGTTGGACACGTTCAGGTTCAGAAGAATCAGCACCAATCGCCTGCTTGATTTCCAATAACCAAGCTGCTACAAAAATCATGGAGATCGGCTCATCCTACGCAGGTCTCACCTACTATGATGTCCTAGAAAATTGTAACGAAACCGTCCAAGTCCAAGAAGACGGTACTGCCGAATTCCCAGTGGCAGAGCGCTCCGTCAGTGTCTGGGTAGCCCAAAATACAGAGGGGCAATAACCTTTATATGTAATGTTCTCCTAGGATCTACATCTTCCTAGGAGAATTTTTTCCTGTAAAAATTTTATAGGAAATACAGCTTCATTTTAGCACTATAAGAAAGCGCTGTCAATGGGTATCGCGTCTATTTGAAAGAAATAAAGAGCATCAAAAAAAGCTGGAAAAAATTATCCAGCCTTCGATGTTTGATAGAAATAACTGTATGACGCAGTGGTTGATTGGTATCTTCGTTCGCTTATTAAGCTCCGAAGATACCTAATGAGGGAAACAAAGTTTCCTTTATCCACAACCTTCAACAGTCTCCCAGACTGTTGAAGCTATACGGGGGTGGGAAAACGAACTCTTTTTAACTAGTCGGAGTTCTTTCCCACTCCCTTCTTTTTAGCTCAATTCTGCAATGATTTCTTTCAATTGGGCTTTCGTATGAACTCCAGCCACTTGTTTGACAACTTGTCCATCTTTTTTAAATAGAAGAGTTGGGATCGACATGATACCGAATTGACGTGCTGTATTTGGATTTTCATCTACATCCATCTTACAGATTTTCAAATCATCTTCATGTACTTCTTCTGCCAACTGATCCAAGATTGGAGCTTGCATGCGGCATGGACCGCACCAAATTGCCCAAAAGTCAATCAAGACAAGGCCTTGGCTGGTTTCTTGTTCAAAAGTTGCATCTGTGATTATGTGTGCCATATTTCCTCCTTTTTCAGTAGTGACTACTGATTCTGCATTTCTACTTTTATTTTACACTAAAAGATGCCATTTTAGAAATATTTGCTACGGGGAGTCCTTAGGCATCTTCTCTCTTTTTGCGCCAAAAGATGAAGCTAGAAGCTGTTAGGCTGATCACCCCTAAGAGACCCAGAGAATGGTCTTTGCTCCCTGTTTGAGGAAGCGTATGGTCTACCTGCTCTCCTCCTACTGCAGGTGTCACTTCTTGAGTATCTTCTGCCAATCCATATGAAACAAATTTAGGGCCATAGGATACAGCTAGTGTATGATGAGGTTTCTCTTGTCTTGCTGATCCTGTTTGCATCTGTTGTTCTTTTTCAGGAAGAGTTTGGCTTGATTGGACACGGTGTTCTGGAGTTGGAAGCCTATATTCTTCTTTGTAGTGCACTTCTGGAGCGACTAGAGTAGCACCTTCAACTTCTGGTAAATTCGCATAGTTTGTATCTGTTGCACTCGGTACATAGGCTGCTTTTTGGGCGCGGGTCTTTTCGACAATTGGAATCGCTGCCTGGATAGAATCTGTCTTAAAGGTTACTTCATAGGGATGCTCCACCGTTAAATCAGACGGGTCATAGGTGTTAAAGACTAGGGCTAACTTGTGACCTTTCTTAACCGTATAAAGATTTGGTTGGAGATAAACGGTGTAATCGTGGTATTCACCAACTTTTGGCTCGATGCTAGCGCGAGAGCTTGCTGAATCGTAGCCAGACTCAGGGTTCGCAAGGTTGATCCAGCCTTTCGCAATCACCTTGTACTTGGTCTTGATGGTTTCGTATTCGGCAACAGATAGGTTGCTTAAATTGCTTCCCATCCAGAAAGCGTCTGCCGTTTTATCTTGCTTGACGCTACCATTTCCTACCACGTCAAAGTCCTCATCTGCCACATCTACCAAGAGGGCGTTGATTTGGAAATTCTTTCCTTGACCCTTGGCAAGAGCTGCCTTGAAATGAACAGGGATGTGGCCCTTGATCGTAGTGTCCTCAGTAACATCAGAAACGAAGGTCAGATTGGCCTTAGAGGAGGCTTTGCTGACAGTTTCATTACGGTTAGCGATCTCAACACCTGCAGCCGCATAATCACTAGAAATGGTTTCTTCTAGGCGTTTCGAGCTTGCATTCAAGAAGAGACGTTGACTGCTCTTCCAGTTATCATAGCTGGTCCACTTGCTTGGATCATAGTTGTTTTGAGCTAGGACCGCTGGCAAACTTTCGACGTGATTGTCCACTCCGTAGAGGTAATGGGTCAGCCAAGTATTGAGCAGGTCATAAAAGTCCTGACCATTGGCAGTGATGCCGTATCCCCGTGACATAGCCGCTGGATAGACGTGATCTCCTTGGTGGAGATAGAGCTTAACATCTTGTCCTGCTTTCTTGAGGGCATCGTACATGAGTTCAAAGTGTTTGGTCTTGACATTGTCATCATTCAAGCCATGGACGATCAGGGCGCTGGTCTTGAGATTTTCTGGATGAAGTGTATAATCCCGCTCCTTCCAGACATCACTGTAGTTGCGATCATGGGCGTACTGGTCCTTGTTCAATTGGTTGATGTAGTTGGAATAGTTTTGCCAAATCCCTGCCCAGTCGTCTTGGTCCAGCATCCGCGTGCTAACGTAGAGGGATAGCCATGAAAGATCACTATAAGGCGCATTGCCAAACTGGGTTCCTTGGCTATTGAAATAATCATACCAAGAGGCAATCCCTGCTGCTGGAACGATGGTCTTTAGGCCTTCTACGCCTGTCGCTGCCACACCAAAGGTCGTAGTTCCAGCCCAGGATAAACCGGTCATTGCGACATTACCCGTTGCCCAGTCTGCCTTGATTTCGACATTGCTAGTCTTATCAGTGTAGGCTTTGCGTTTGCCATTGACCCATTCGATGATATTCTTGAAGGCATTGATTTCGAGATCAGACCCCGTCGTGTTAAATCCTTCTGATCCCTTGGTACCAAGTCCAGCGCTTGAGATAAAGGCATAGCCTCTGACCAAGAAATAGTCGTACCAGTTGAGATCTTCGTAGTCATAGATATACTCGTAGGGACTGTAGTAGTACCAATCCGATGCTTTGGCTTTTTTCGCTGCTTCTACTGTCGTCTCATTGCCAACTGGCTGTCTCTTTGCAGGTTGGCTGTGCAGTTTCTTCATGTCGTAGCTACCGTCCGTTGGAAGCCCCAGACTTTCAAGGGTCACGTAGTTTTCATCGAGTGTTCCTGCTACGTAAGGACGCGCTTCCAGAATGGTCGCCGCCTTAAAGTCACCTTGCGCGACTGCTTTTGGTAATTGAACAATGGCTTTGACTAAGTCTGGCTTGCCATCTGCATCGGTATCGTAGTCCGTTTCGACATAGACTGGGAAGCGGACAATTTGGCTGTCTTCATATTTGTAGTCTTGGTCTTCTTTTTCTCCCGTCGTATAAGGGAAAATTGGCTGGGCACGACCATTTAAAAAGAGCGGGCTTTTCTTTTCAGCACGATAGGCATCGTAGAGTTTCTTAGCTGTTTCGTACATCTTGGCCAATTCTGGCTGACTGACCTTACGAGTCAGATCTTCTGATCTTTCAATCAAACCTAAACTCTTGGCAAAGCGTTCCCGATCTGCTTGGCTTTGGCCCAATTGGCTTGGATCCGTTGCTGCCCATTGAAGCAAGCCATTAACAGCATCTTGCACTGTCAACTCTTTAGTAGCCTGATCACTTGCAAGGGTCGAACCTGTGACTTTTGCCAAATCCTGACTTGTTGCCGGTGCTTCTGAAGTAGGAGTGGATTGAGGTGCAGCTTCCCTGTTTGTTACTGCTGGAGTTGCTACTGGAACAGTTGGATCACTTGGGGCTGTGTGGGCTTCTCTTGTAGGAGCTACTTGATTGGCACCTGCCCCCCGATCCAGCGATACCTCACTTGAGCTTGTCCCTTCTTCACTAGAGCTAGTACTTGTGTCACTTGCTGTCGGTCTTGCTTCAGTAGATGGAGCTTGGACCACTTCTGTCGATGGAGTTAACTCTTCTGTCTGCTCATCTGCTGCTACTACTTGGTGCAAAACCATTGGCGCGATCAGTAAGCTCGATGCGACAATGGAAACCATTGTTTTCTTTTTCATGTCAGTCTCCTAACTTTTTGTAATCAACACTCCCATTATACTATGTAAGCGCTTTAATATCAAACAGATATTCATCTGATCCACAAAAAAACCGAGGCATCAGCCTCGGTTATCGATCCTTATTTAACGTGTTTCTTAAGATCTTCTTGTGCTTTTTTATTTGACTCTGCTTGTTCTTTTTGCCATTTTTCAAGGGCTTTGTTGTAGTCAGCACTTGTCACAGCTTTGTCTTGGAGTTTCATTCCTTTGTAGATCACGTGGTCTTTTCCTTTACCACCAGTCCATGCAAATGGAGCTGAGAATGGTTCGATACGTGTCAAGAATGGACGTCCAGTTGATGAAGAAGTTGGCATAACAAGGGCGCTATCAGTCAACCAAGCTTGCGCAGCCGCATATTTTTCATAGCGTTTGTTGACGTCTTGTGTTTCTGCACCAGCATCTTTGATCATCTTTTCAAAGTCGTACAGACCAACTTTTTTAGCTGCTTCATTGTTTTCACTTGGGTCAAATCCAAGGAAAGTCTTTGTATTTTCACCAGATGAAGCTTTCAAGATATCCATGTAAGTTGATGGGTCTTGGTAGTCAGGGCTCCATCCAACATTATCAGAGAGATCCCAGTCTTCGCCAGCCGCATTTGGTGCAAAGAGGGTCACATTTTGAAGGTCTTCTTTCGAAAGCATTTGGATATCGATGACGACATTTTCTTTACCAAGTGCTTCTTCAACTGATTGTTTGAAAGATTGCACCCGTTGAACTCTTGATGGAGTGGTTTGGTCCACAGGCATATCGATGTGAATTGGGAATTTCACACCTTCTGCTTCCAAGGCAGTCTTCGCTTTTGCAAACTCTTCCTTCGCTTTCTTCGCATCGAAGAGACCGTTTTGACCATCATCTAGTTTAGTAGATTTCCACTCATCTCCGTAGGTATCCAATTGTGTTTTCACCATTTCACCGAAGGTCTTACCATCAGCTTGGACAAATGTTGGTGGAATGTAGAGGTTACGGATGATCTTGCTTGCTCCGTCTTTTCCGTTCAATTGAGCAGCATAAGCTTCACGGTTGAAGGCAAAGCTGATCGCTTGACGGAAGTCCTTGTTCAAGAGGGCTTTCTTAGTAGATTGTTTTTCTTCGTCGGTCTTCTTAGCTGTGTGTTTGTAAGATTGACGGTCGATGTTGGTACCAATGACATAAGAAGCAGCATCTTGAGGAGTGTAGGTGATTTCGTCTTTAAATTCTTTGGCTTGCTCTGAGTAACCAGATCCAGTTGGGAAAAGTTTTGCCAAGCTAAGAGCATTTTCACCGAATGATTTGGCCAATTTACTTTGGTCTTGTCCATCGTAGAATTCCAATTTTACATCTGAGACGTAGACCTTGTCTTTATCCCAGTAGTTTTCATTCTTAGTCATTTCGATAGAAGATTTTGAAGTAAAGCTCTTCAAGATGTAAGGACCATTGTAAAGAAGGGAGCTAGTATCACTTGCTTGAGCGAATTTATCCCCTTTTGATTTCACAAATTTTTCGTTGACAGGGAAAGTGATCCCAAGAGTCAATTTAGAGTTCCAGTAAGATTCTGGTTGGTTCAAAGTGATTTGAAGGGTATGATCATCAACTGCTTTTACTCCTACAGCTGAGAAATCTTTATTTTTACCGCTGACATAGTCATTCAAGCCTTTGATAGAATCTTGGATGATGTAGAGCATTTCTGATTTATTATCAGCCGCATATTTGATCCCTGTGACGAAATCTTTAGCCGTGACATCCGCATACTCTTCACCTTCTGAATCATACCATTTAGCATCATCACGAAGTTTATAAGTATAAGTCAAGCCATCTTGAGAAACCGTCCAATCTTTTGCAAGAGATGGAATCAAGTTACCGTATTTGTCATTTTCAAACAAACCATCAATCAAGTTTCCTGTGATATCGTGGGTTGCTGCTTTACCAGATGTGATATAGTTCAAGTTTTCAGGCTCCGTCTCATAGACATATGAGAATTTTTGGCCGTTGCTTGAGCTAGATGATTTAGAACCACCAGAACAAGCCGCTAGGATACCTGCTGAAAGGAGAGCAACTCCCGCAAGTGCAATGACATTTCTTTTTTTCATGTAAAACTCCTTAAGAAATTTTAAGTTTATTTTAAGATTATACCACAAAGATTTTCAGAAGAAAAGGAATTTTCAGAAAATTTTAGTTTTTTTAAAAAACTACCCCGGAGAGTAGTTTTGAATAGAATCATATCCTTTTAAAATCCAATGACATAGCGATTTATAATAATTGAAATAATTGATTTTAGATCCAAACAAAAGTATAACGAAACTTTCCGCTGTGAGATAGGTGCCTGAAACACATTTGTTTCAGGCACTCGGGAGTTTTGAAACCTTAGGTTCAAAACTAAGTCATGGAACTTCGTAGAAGTTCGCTGACGTCCGTACTCACCTAGGAAAGTTTCTAAAACAACTCTCTCTTCAGTCTAAACCACTACGTAATATAGTTGTTATTTTTAATCTACTAATTCGCTCTTGAGGTAGGCATCGACCATGCGCTCTGTTGCGACTACAGAATCCAAGTGGGTCCGCTCATATGAGTGGCTAGATTCGATCCCTGCCCCAAGAAGAGCGTGTTTCACTTCTGCTCCTGCGCTCATGGCTGCAGAGGCATCTGATCCATAAAAAGGATAGATATCCAACTTATAAGGGATTTCTTGGGCTTTTGCCAAGGCTACCAAATGCTGACGGAATTCGTAGTGATACGGTCCTGAAGCGTCTTTGACACAGATGGATACCGTGTATTCATCCGTCGCTTGGTCATCTCCCATAGCTCCCATGTCCACTGCCAAGTATTCGACCACTTCAGCCGGAATACTAGAATTAGCCCCATGCCCTACTTCTTCAAAGACTGAAAAGGCAAAGGTGGTCGTTACTGGCAATTGGATCTGTTCTTCCTTGTACACGCGCAAAAGTTTCAAGAGAATCGCCGCACTCACCTTGTCATCTAGATGACGAGATTTGATAAAGCCAGTATCTGTCACAATGGTTCGGGGATCAAAGCTGACAAAATCACCCACTTCAATGCCAAGAGCACGGCTTTCTTTTTCATTGGTCACTTTTTCATCCAGACGGACTTCCATATTGTCCTGGGTCCGCTCGACAGTTCCCGCATCCTTGTAGACATGGCAAGAAGTCTGATGGACCAAAATTGTCCCCGAATGGGTCTTTCCGGTATTGGCTACATGGACCGTACAATTTTCCCCTTCAATCATATTCCAAGGGAAACCGCCGATACGGTCTAGCTTGAGGCGGCCATCTGCTTTCACCGCGCGAACAATAGCCCCCAAGGTATCCACATGGGCTGTGACGTAGCGTTGCTTGTCTGTGATCACACCAGGAACGGTCACATTCACGCCTCCCTTAGCAGTCCGAGTTACCTCATACCCAAAGCCTTCAATGGTTTTGACCAAATAGTCTGCGATCTCCCGTGTAAAACCGGTCGGGGAAGGAATGGCTGTCAATTCCTGCAAATAAGTTACTGTCTGATTCATAATGCCTCCAAATGTGTTTTTCTTTATTCTAGCATGAAATAGGTGGAATAGCTAGAGGAGAGGTTACAGGTTGGAGTTTTTCAACTCTTTCCGTACTTGCATTAGGAGAAAGCCAGAGTTCTATTTATATTTTCAACACATTTTGGTAGAGTTTCATTTAGTGTACCTAAATTAAAAAAGAAACTTGTCCACAACTAACGGTGTCTAAACAAGTTCCACGCAGGCTATTTCAATGGTAATACATAATCATCAGGATAAAATATGATGTAATTTTTGACAATATCTGTTAGACTATCTTCAGTTATGTTTCTCCACTTATTAAGATAGAAGGTTTCAGACTTGAGAATAGAGTGAAACCATTCGATACAGGCATTATCTGCTATTTCGTTTCTTTTCTGAGAATTCTTACACTCCTTTTTCCAGCGATAAAAGGTGGAGCGTTTGATGCCGAAACATTCTAAAATAATCGATACAGGGCACGTTTTCTTATACTCTTCTACTAGATTGATAAGACTTACTTTGTCGATTCTCTTATCAAGTTCTGATACTTTTTTAGTAATTCTACCTGCAAACGTAACTGTTCTACTTCAGATAATTGTTTCATCCCTTTACCATAAGTATATTGTTTCCCCACAGGTTGGTGGAAACGGTACAATTCATCATTCTGATACCATTGCCACCAAGTCTTGGCCTGACTAGCATTTTTGATGCTGAGGGTATCCATGATAACTTTATTTGATTTGCCTGCCTTCTTCATTTCGATACAGGCTAGCTTAGTTTCTACTGAATATGCTTTTTGACCATAACAAAACACCCCTGTTTCTAGTTTACCAGAATTCAACAGGAGTGTTTTCTTGTGTCTCATTTTATGGGTGCAGTGCCGACCTTAGGGATTCTTTCGTTCTCATATATACGTCATTAGTATAGGCTAATTTGATTTAAATTCCAAGAGAAATAACATTTTACATAAAAATCAGTGGGTATTTTACAATTTTTGCATATAATAGAGCTAAAAAACAACTGGTTTTAAGAATTCTTATCTGAAACATTCGGAAATTCCCCTTAACCGTAGTGGAAAGTTGTTTTCTTCTCCTATTTATAATAGACTATCACTAACATTAGATGAAAAGGTGATTCTATGACTATAAATCAACTGCTTCAAAAGCTGGAGCCTACTAGCCCTATCCTTCAAGCTAACTTTGGAATTGAACGCGAAAGTCTTCGTGTCGATAGACAGGGAAAATTAGCACATACGCCTCACCCTTCCTGCCTAGGAGCTCGAAGTTTCCACCCTTATATTCAAACAGATTTTTGTGAGTTTCAGATGGAACTCATCACACCAGTTGCTAAATCTACCACTGAGGCTCGTCGATTTCTTGGAGCCATTACCGATGTAGCTGGACGTTCCATCAGTAAAGATGAACTTCTCTGGCCCTTGTCCATGCCTCCTCGTATCAACGCCCAAGAAATCCAAGTTGCCCAACTAGAAAATGAATTTGAACGCCATTATCGTAACTACTTGGCCGAAAAATACGGAACTAAACTACAAGCTATCTCAGGTATCCACTATAATATGGAACTAGGGAAAGATTTGGTTGAAGCCCTATTCCAAGAAAGTGACCAGATTGATATAATTGCTTTCAAAAACGCCCTCTATCTTAAGCTGGCTCAGAACTATTTGCGCTATCGTTGGGTGATTACCTATCTCTTTGGTGCTGCACCTGTTGCTGAGCAAGGCTTCTTCGACCAAGAAGTGCCAGAACTCGTGCGTTCCTTCCGAAACAGCGACCATGGTTATGTCAATAAGGAAGAAATACAAGTATCTTTTGCAAGCCTAGAAGACTATGTCTCTGCCATCGAAAACTATATCGAACAAGGTGATTTGATTGCGGAAAAGGAATTTTACTCGGCTGTTCGTTTCCGTGGACAAAAGGTTAATCGCTCCTTCCTTGACAAGGGAATCACCTACCTAGAATTCCGTAACTTCGACCTCAACCCCTTTGAGCGTATCGGTATTAGCCAAACTACCATGGATACCGTACACCTACTCCTTCTAGCCTTCCTCTGGCTGGATGCCCCTGAAAATGTTGATCAGGCTCTGGCTCAAGGTCACGCGCTGAATGAAAAAATTGCCCTCTCTCATCCTTTAGAACCTCTACCTTCTGAAGCTGAAACTCAGAACATTACGACAGCTCTAGACCAACTGGTGCAACATTTTGGGCTTGGTGACTATCATCAAGGGCTGGTCAAACAAGTTAAAGATGCCTTTGCAGATTCCAGTCAGACACTAGCTGCTCAACTTCTTCCTCATATCAAAGACAAGTCCCTTTCTGACTTTGCCCTTGACAAGGCGCTTGCCTATCATGATTACGACTGGACTGCCCACTATGCCCTTAAGGGTTATGAGGAGATGGAACTTTCTACCCAGATGCTGCTCTTTGATGCCATTCAAAAAGGGCTTCATTTTGAAATCCTAGATGAGCAGGATCAATTCCTTAAACTCTGGCATAAAGATCATGTTGAGTACGTCAAAAATGGTAACATGACCTCAAAAGACAACTATGTAGTTCCTCTTGCCATGGCTAATAAAACCGTGACCAAAAAAATCCTGGCTGATGCTGGCTTCCCTGTCCCTGCCGGCGACGAATTTACCAGTCTAGAACAAGGTCTAGCCTACTATCCTCTTATCAAGGGCAAGCAAATTGTGGTTAAACCAAAATCAACCAACTTCGGTCTGGGCATTTCCATTTTCCAAGAGCCTGCCAGCCTTGATAACTATAAGAAAGCTCTCGAGATTGCCTTTGCAGAAGATACAGCTGTTCTTGTTGAAGAATTTATCCCAGGAACCGAATACCGTTTCTTCATTCTGGACGGGCGTTGTGAGTCTGTCCTCCTTCGTGTCGCTGCTAATGTTGTCGGTGATGGCAAACACACCATTCGTGAATTAGTCGCTCAGAAAAATGCCAATCCATTGCGAGGCCGTGACCACCGCTCACCTCTGGAAATCATTAAGCTAGGAGACATCGAACAATTGATGTTGACTCAGCAAGGTTATGCACCTGATGATATTCTCCCAGAAGGGAAAAAGGTCAATCTCCGCCGTAACTCCAACATTTCTACAGGTGGTGACTCTATTGATGTCACTGAGACAATAGATTCCTCTTACCAAGAATTGGCAGCAGCTATGGCAACTAGCATGGGGGCCTGGGCTTGCGGGGTTGACCTCATCATTCCAGATAAAACTCAGCCTGCTAGCAAGGAAAAACCTCATTTCACTTGTATCGAGCTCAACTTCAATCCCGCTATGTATATTCACACCTATTGTGCTGAAGGTCCTGGACAAGCTATCACTCCAAAAATTCTAGACAAGCTTTTTCCAGAAGTTGCCACAAGTCAAACCTAAAACCTAATTCTTAGGAACAAACAAATCACCTTTATCTCGATGATATGATACCTCTTAAGTAGACAAGGTAAATACCTAAAATCTACGGCTCTTTGTCAACTTTAGTGGGTTGAAGAAAAGCTAAGCTCGAGAAAGGACAAATTTCGTCCTTTCTTTTTTGATATTCAGAGCGATGAAAATTCGCTTCTTGAAGTTTTCAAAGTTCCGAAAACCAAAGGCATTGCGTTTGATAAGTTTGATGAGATTATTAGTCGCTTCCAATTTTGCGTTGGAATAGGATAACTGAAGGTCATTGATGATTTTCCCTTTGTCCTTTAGAAATGTTTTAAAGACAGTCTGAAAAAGAGAATGAACCTTCTTTATATTGTCTTCAATGAGTCCAAAAAATTTCTCTGGTTCCTTATTCTGAAGGTGAAAAAGCAAGAGCTGATAGAGATTATAGTGGTATTTCAAGTCTTCTGAATAGCTCAAAAGCTTGTCTAGGATTTCTTTATTGCCTAAATTGTCAAATTAAGTTAGACTTTTCAAGTAACTCAGAAAAACTTGGTAGGGTGATTGAAATAGTTCTAATGGGAATTCATAGACTACCCTCTGTTCAGCTATTCCCCCTTCATCTGTAACAAAAAAATATTTCTCATGATGTCGCCAAACATGTTGTCCATAACCTTTTACTTCTTCAAACTGGATAACATCTTCCCAGCCTAATTTACTATGTTCCATGTGTGTTCTCCTCTTTGGGTACTAATATCTTTCATGATGCCTTCTGGCATATTTCCTGGGAAGGTCTGTCCTCCTGGTTTCCAAAAACCATCAAAAGCAGAATCTTCATTTCCGCTTGGAATTCTTGTATGAGATTGATGAAATGCTTCTAATTTTAAAATTTGATGCATTTACTATGATTCCAAGTTTTCTATTTGATTTAAAAGCTCCCATAATCTATTATTGTAGGCTTCAATTTCTTCATTAATTTTTAGTCGTTCCAAATAATCATTCTTCCAAACAGAAAAGTCTGATAGACCTCCTCTTGGAGGATAAAGGATATCTTTAATTTCTCTTATTGTAGGGAGTGAGTCACCATTTTCCAATGCACATTCTAATCCTTGTAAAAATGAAATTTGTACATGAATTGTCCCATCATTGTATTGATTTAATAGTGGTAATATTAATTTGATATTATCTAATAATTCTTTTCGTTTCATTTCTTTCCTCACTAATTTAATGGTTTTGAGCTAATAACCTCTACACCTTCTATTTTCCACGGAGTTTCAATAAAAATTTGTTCATATTCCAAACCACCTTGATAGATGCCTCCTTGACTCGCAACAGGTCCTCTGTATATTGTTGTGCCAGCTGGTATTTTTATTTCGTAAACTGTATTTAAAGGAGAGCTACCAGTGTAGTTTCCTGAACGATCTGTCCAAATTGGTTTTACTGCCGTATTTATTCTAACTTCTATCTCAGAATGTGGGGCTGATTCTGTAAACCATTGCCCTAGCGGATTGCTTTGGTCGCCAGCTCGATATAATATTTTAGGAGACTTCAAAACTTCAACATCATACCGTCCCCCATAAAAATTAACATTAGGCTGACCTCTTAAATCATTTAGTGGACCAGGATTTGTATATGAATTATATTCATAAGTTTGCAAATCGGGATATTTAGATTGAATATTATTTACTACTGGTCCCTCAACATCTAAATTCTTAGGTGCAGGCTGAGGCTTGGCTACCGGCTGAAGCCTCGTGGTTGAAAAGTCTTTAAACCCTGAACTCTCCCTCGCAAGCCTGCTTTCTTCTATATTTCGTAAAATATGTTCGCGATCATAAGGTTTTGTGGTTTCTGTTATAGTTTTACCATTGATATCTACCTTAAGGTTCACCTCAGGAATTACTGGTTTCCTATTGAAGACAGGAATTTTCCCTTTTACCTTACTATATACATCCAAGAACGTTGTATAGGGTTTATTGTAGTACTGATTATATCCAACATAAGTGGTTACCTTAAGGTAGCTCCTTAAAACTTTGTCCTATTTTTAATTTTCTACTATGTAAACTTGAAAACTCTTGACCTTACTGCCAACAACATGCTTTTCAACATCGCATTCCCACCAAGGAAGAATATCTTCTTCCAAAATTTCTAAAAATAAGTCTTTAGATGATAAGTCATCTTTTAAGAAGCTATCATAATTTTCAAGAATAAAGTTGTATTCTTCAGCTTTTATCCATGATAAGTCTGTCAGCCAATCTGTAATAGATGACCAATTATTGGCATCAGGAAGTCCGACATTTTTTTCAAGAAAACGAAATAGTTCTTCTTTGTTTTGGATCTGCTTCCCATCAAAATTTGCTACAAAGCCACTGAAAGGCAATCGATCTTGCATTTCAAGTTTCGTAATGTAATGAATTCTATTTTTCAGGATTTCAAACCTCTATTCTATTTTTTTAAAATGTTTTATAATGGTCTTCTGTTTTGAGTAAAATCTATTTTTGAATATCGATTTGAAAAAATAGGTTGATTCAAACTAAACTTGCTGGTTGCTGAGGAGGCCACATAACCTCCTACGATGTTCCCGATAAAGTTTGCAGTTTGAGCATCTTCTTCACTTCCACCTAGGAGTTTGGTCCCATGATAGACAACCTGACCACTTGTATAGAGATTTATTTCTCTTAGAATACAATATAATTATACAAAGTCTAATTGAATAGTTTGATTGCTCTCCATTTTTTTAGCTGTATTAATAATATTTTCTATTTCTCTTTGAGTTATCGGAAGATTCTCATGAGGAGGCTCCCATTGTGTCATACTATCTTTATAAACAACAAATTTTTTATTGATCAGCAATTCTCCTTGTGCTTTTATGAGGAAACCATTCTCTAAATCAAAAGTAATTGTTGATCTTGTTCCTGTAATTTTCATTTCTACCTCTCGAATATAATTTTTTCTACCCCTGTTTTAGGATCTATTGTTGTAACCTTAGTAACATTTGGATTGGCCTTCAATCTTGGTAGTTCGATGTTTTCCCAAATATTTCCTGGTCGTAGTTCGCTACCAACTACAGCTCTTATTTCACCAGATACTTGCTCTGCGTAAACATTCGAAGCTTCCTCCCAAGCTGTTACACTTGAAGGAGTATTAAAATCCCATTCAGGCATTACAATGTTCGTATCATCAATCGTAGATTCTAATGTAACTCCTCCTTTATTTTTTGCTATTTTTTTCGCAACATCCATTCCTCCAATGCCATCTGTTCGTCCTGACCAGAAAAAAGCCGTATCTGGATCAGTTTTCAATCTACCTCTTATTAACTCAACATCAAAGTCAGTTTGAGTAAAATCTATTTTTGAATATCTATTTGAAAAAACAGGAATTACTGGTTTCCTATTGAAGACAGGAATTTTCCCTTTTACCTTACTATATACATCCAAGAACGTTGTATAGGGTTTATTGTAGTACTGATTGTATCCTACATAAGAGGTATACAGGGTACTTGCCAGTTGGAAGCTCTCAGTAACAGTTCTCACCTTTTTGATATTTTTTGCCCGATTGATTTCTTCCTGTGTAGCAGGTTTGCCTGTAAAAGGATCAATACCTTCTTCAATTATATAATAATCATATTTAGTTTGAAAAGCAGGATCTCGCCAACTAAGCATTTTTTGACTATCTAAAAGGAAATAGCGGTCTAGTAGGTAATCATAATTAGCTCGTTCTGTTTCAGATTTAAATAGTTGTGCATATGGATTCACATGAGCCATGGAGATCAATGTTTTAAGTTCTGGGTAGGCCTCTTCTAACGCTTCTTGATCCATTGCATCGATACGTTTCTTAAATTTCGGGTCCACCTTGGCTAATTCTGAAGGTAATAATCCTAAGTGATCATCCTTTACTTCATTATACCGCTTCCATAACAATTTGAGATCGTTCATATCCCATTTGGCAAGGATCGCATCACCTTGCCCCATATTCGTATACCTTTTATAGGCTTGAATCACATCTCCATACTCTTCCTCCAGTTCAGCACGTGACATTTTTGAGAGTTTTTCTTCTAATGTTTCAACTTTCGGATTCTTCACTTTGTTCAGAATGGCTTGACGTTTTTGCCATCCTAAAGAGGTTGTTTGCTTCCACGATAGATCAGATCCACTACTTGGAGGCAAGTAGGTTCCACTCGCAGCATCTTCTGTCGCTAGCAATTCTTTTGTTTAAATTAACACGCCTACAGAATCATCCTAATATCAAATTTTTTTGAGAAATACATAGACAAACTTCTTCTAAATTAATAAACTGACTTCAACATATGCTATAATTTAGTTATATTTTACAAAAAAGAAAGTTTCTAAATAATGCCCCTATTTGCTCATTAATGTAACTGGGCTGTTATGTCATTATCAGTTTTATGTTATATTTTCATATAGCTTTATCAAGGAGTTTCGTCTATGCTTCAATACCTTAAGCCTCTGCGCTGGTATCTTTTCTTTAATTTTCTCTTTAGTGGACTGTCCAATATTTGTACGGCTCTTCTTCCATACTTTACACAAGAGTTAATTCGTGGCCACTATCAAATAGCTTTGTCAGGTTATTGCATCGCAGTTATAGGTTACCTGACTTGCAACTACATCCAAATGCGACTTGACTGGAAACAGGCCATTCTCTTTTCGACAAATCTAAAGAACGATTGGTTTCAATCTCTTTTAGGACTTGCCCACCATGATTTCAAGCAGAAAACAGTCGCAGAATACATTTCTTATCAATCTAATGATCTTGATTCACTGGAAAAAGATTATCTACCTCCACTGATGAGTTTTTTTAAGCAGATTCTACGAATTTTGATTTATACCATCATTATTACCAAAACGATCAATCCAATAGTGGCACTGATCCTACTGATTTCAACAGCCATCAGTATTCAAATTCCAAAGATCGTTGGTCAATTGACTGCGAAGCGTAGACAAACCTATCTTGAAAAGCAAGGTGATTATTATCGTACCTTGGAGGATCTATTCCGAGGACATCACCTAGTTAACAAACTCACTCTACCTCATTTTATAGAGCAACAAAGAAGTTCTCTCAAAAACTTGCAGGATAAGTATCTTGGGTATGGTTTGACTAAAATTACAGGTATTCTCTTGACGGGTATTTCTTTTGAATTCATTAGCCTTATTCTCTTTTCCTATCTAGCTTACTCTCTATATCATCATCAAATTGGTATCCCTGAGGTGGTTGCAAGTTTTGGTTATATTACAGCCTTCTCAGAACCAATTCAAGAAATCCTTTACGATCTGCAAATGTTGGAGTCGGTAAAACCTGTAATTAAAAGCTTTCAAACTATTGTTAAGCATCCATCTTCAATTCAGTCACCACAGCCTTCCTTTAAAACGATCACATTGAAGAATCTTTCTAAACAACTTGGGGAATCAACATTGAAGATTTCTTTTGCCACCATTCACAAAGGAGATAAGATTGCTCTCATAGGAGAGAACGGATCAGGTAAGAGTAGCCTACTCAATATTTTAAATGGTACGGATGAGGATTTCCAAGGCGAGATCTTGCTGAATGATCTTCCTCTAAATCAGCTTTGGGGAAGATTTGGCCTGATCTTGCAACAAGAGCATAGCTTCATCTCTAGTTATGAAAATAATGTTACGCTATTCAATACTTTCCACGCAGAGTTTAAGGATGCGGAATTCGAAGCAACACCTCCTCAATCCCTGTCAGGTGGTCAACAACAACGTATGTACCTCAATCGAGAAAAAAACCGCCAGAGTCCATTAGTTATTATGGATGAACCTTTTTCAGCCTTGGATGCTCATCAGTTCGAGGCAGAATTGAAAAAAGTACTAGACTTACCGTGTGCTGTCATCATTACTTTACACCGACAGAATGAAGCACTGAAGAACTTTGACCAAGTCTGGGAAATTAGATCTGGAGAACTAATCATTCAAAAAAATGAGTAGACTTGCTTTCTCACGAAGATTTGTTTTACCATGATCAATACATCATCAGGCACAGATAGATTGAGGTCATCTTAACCTCAAAAAGAGAGTGGGACAGAAATCGGTAATTCGTTAGAATTCGATTTCGTCGTCCCACCTCCGCACAGTTGAGTAGGGCTGTAAAAGCTGATGAAATCAGCGTAGTAGAGCCCACTCAACCACTGCGTCTTGCTCGACAATCCAAAAATAATTGAGAGGCTAGGACTTTTGTCCCAGCCTCTTTTTTATATTTAATTGTATTTCTTCCAACCTCTTCTATTACATCTTTAATTTCAAAAGGGATGAATCGTTTGATCAGTGCATAAGTAAACTGGATTGATCTTCTCAATACTTCCTACTCGTCAGTGGACTTCTTAACTGTAATTACTCAACTAAAGATTTTATTCGTACAAATGCAAATCATGATTTGCACTCTCTATAAAAATTATCACTCATTTAAATACTCTTTTCCTTAAATCCTATTCTACCAAAATATACCCATGAATTCATTCTAAAACAAAAAGAGAGCAGCAAACTGAGCTACTCTCTTTTTGTTTTATTTTTCGACCATTCCGCCCTTGATAAGACTGTCTTTCGTTACTGAATAACTGACTGTTTTGTCATCTAGGGGATTAAAGCCTGGGACGATTTCTTTTAATTTATTAAAATCGATTTTTGTGTAATCAATGGTATTGCGGATATAAAAGATTCCGTCTTTGTATTCTGATGTTAGTTCAAATCCATGGCCCATCAGATCTTTGAATTTTTCTTGGCTCTTGGCAACGGCTTCTTTCATGGTTTCAAGAGGGTTCTCACCAGGCACTTTTGAGACGTCGTAATCATCAACTTTTTCTTGTAATAACAAGGTATCTCCCTTGTAATACAAGGTAATAGTTGACTTACCTGCTTCATCACTCGTTTCGAGAACGGTTTTTTGTGCACCTGCTAGTGCATCTTCTTTTTTACTTTCATCAGTTGATGACTCTTTTGTCTTCTCTTTAGCGGATGATTTGCTTGTTGCTTTACTGGTCGCTTTAGTAGACGATGGACTAGTAGATTTTGTACTCTCTTTTTGTGCGCAACCAGCTAAAAGAAGACCCGCTGTCAAGAAGACGGCTAACATTTTTGTGGTTTTATTCATTTTGAATACCTCACTTTTTTATGATGGTTAGGGAAATGACTGACGTCTGAAACGAGTCATTTGTCAAGATCAACTGTCGTTTTAGATGTTATTAAAAAAGTCTCAAAAATGATGTTCGCAGTCCCTCCTTATCGATCATTGTAGCCATCTGGGTGGCTGGAATGCCAAGCCCAGGCTGTTTGAATGATGGTTTCGATATTGTCAAATTTTGGTTGCCAGCCGAGGATGGCACGCGCCTTCTCAGAGGATGCGATCAGGGTATCTGGATCTCCTGGTCTGCGATCGGCCAGCTCAAGTAGGATCGGATGTCCTGTCACCTTGCGGGCTGCTTCAACGATTTGAAGATTGGAGAATCCAGTCGATGAGCCCAGATTAAAGGCAGTAGATGGGTTGCCATTTCGGAGATACTCCACTGCTAAAAGATGGGCATCTGCCAAGTCAAATGGATGGACATAGTCCCGAACATTGGTGCCATCTGGTGTCTTGTAGTCATCCCCAAAAATAGCGATCTTCTCGCGTTTGCCTTGGGCTACTTGTAAGACGATCGGCAAGAGATGGGTCTCTGGTCCATGGTCTTCTCCGATGGATCCATCTGGCTTAGCACCCGCTACATTAAAGTAACGAAGGGGCACGTACTTGATGCCGTAGGCTTGATCAGCCCAGCGCATGATGGTTTCCATCATGAGCTTGCTTTCCCCGTAAGGATTAATCGGCTTTTGTGGAGTGGTTTCAAGAATCGGAATTTCTTCTGGAATGCCGTAGGTGGCAGCAGTTGAAGAAAAGACGATGTAGTGCACCCCACATTCATGCATGACTTCCAAGAGTTTGACCATGCCTGCTGTATTGTTATCAAAATATTTCAATGGATCGGCCATGGACTCAGCAACCAGTGAATAGGCCGCAAAGTGGATGACCGCATCGATATCGGCATGTTCCTTAAAAACAGTGCGCATAAAGTCTTGATCCGCCAGGTCTCCTTGGTAAAAGACGGCATCTGGATGCACCGCTGCACGGTGGCCTGTGACCAGACTATCAACCACGACGACTTTTTCCTGTCCTTCATTGACCAAGCGGTCCACCATGTGGGAACCGATATAGCCAGCTCCTCCGAGTACGAGTATTGCCATTTGTTTTCCTTTCGCTTCTTGTCTTCTCTCTTATTGTACCAAATTTCTGCCGCTTCTCCACACTTAAAGTGTCGCAACAAAGCGTCTAAAGGCAGCTTGTCCTTCTGCTGTTCTCTTGTAGACTCCAGCATCTTCCAGCACGCGCGCAAAGATCTGGCCAACCGATTCACGGACAAGGGCCTCTGCCTCTGCTTCTTCTGTGATGGCTGGGTGAGTGGCTTTCAAATCATCTGCCCAAGCCTGGTGGTAGGTTGCCACTGTATTCTCACGTCCAAGCAAATATTCTTGAACCTGCTTGAGCTCTTCCTTGAGGCGAGGTGGCAAAATGGCCAAGCCCATGACTTCGATCAGGCCGATATTTTCTTTTTTGATGTGTTGCACATCCGCGTGCGGGTGGTAAATGCCATCGGGATGCTCTGGTGAGGTTTGGTTGTCACGGAGCACCAAGTCCAATTCATAATGCCCATCACGAATCCGTGCAATGGGGGTAATGGTATGGTGGGGCTGACCATCGGATGCTGCTAAGACCTGAACAGCTGGATCCGAGTAGCCTCGCCAGGCTGTGAGGATATGGTCTGCCAGGGCAATCAATTGCGCCTTGTCATCTGATTGCAGACGAAGAACTGACATGGGCCAGTTGACAATCCCTACCGATACAGCCTCAAATCCCTCAACGCTAAAGCTTTCCTCAACAGGAGCCAGCTCCATAGGGAAGGTATGTCGTCCGCCTTGGTAATGATCATGAGTCAGAATGGACCCCCCTACAATGGGCAGATCTGCATTGGACCCTGCAAAATAGCCTGGAAAAGTCTCGACAATGGTCAAGAGTCGCTCAAAGGTCTTGCGGCTAATGGCCATGGGAACATGCTGGCTATCGAGGAAAATGCAGTGTTCATTGAAGTAGGCATAAGGGGAATATTGAAAGCCCCAATCATGACCGTCCATATCAAAGCGAATAATCCTGTGATTAGCCCGGGCTGGATGGTCTAGGCGACCTTGATAGCCTTCATTTTCAAAACACAATTGGCAGGCTGGATAATGACTAGCTTTGGCAAGCTTGGCCGCCGCAATGTCTTTAGGATCTTTTTCAGGTTTTGACAGATTGATGGTGATTTCAAGAGAACCGTAGGGAGTTTCTGCCTCAAAGGCAATGTTTTGCGCAATCGCTTTGACCTTAATGTAATCATTGCGCATAGAGAGGGCATAGAAATCTGCAATCGCGTCTTCTTTGGACTGACGGTAGGTCTCCCAAAAGCGATGGTTGACCTGACTAGGGCTAGGGGTGATCCAATCCATCAACTCCGCACCCAAACTGTCTTTTGCGGCCATACCATCCTGGATCTTGCTATTTGCAACAGCGATCTCTACCAGCTGATCTTTGAGTGCGATCAACTCTTCTTTTTGGGCTGGAGCATCTAGCCCTTCTTCTCCAACGCGACTCATGATGCGATTTTTTAGATAAATCCGATCCATCTCTTCGTAGTCACTTGCCGCAATGACGGCTGTGACAAATGCATCTAATACCTGTTCTGTCATCCTATCTCCTTTTTAATCAAGTACCCGTGTTCCTGCCGCAACTTCTGCAATATAAAAGCTAGGCGCATAGCCAACGACTTCTTCATAGCGTTTGCCGACAGCTTCTTTAAATGCTTCAACCTTATCTTTGTTTACGAGGGCAATGGCGCAACCACCAAAGCCTGCTCCTGTCATACGAGCGCCCAAGACGCCTTCTTGTTCCCAGGCTGTATGCACCAAGGTATCCAATTCTAGACCTGTCACTTCGTAGTCATGCTCCAAGGATACGTGGGAAGCATTCATGAGACGGCCAAAGCCTTCCAAATCACCTGCTTCAAGGGCCTTACGAGCTTGGAGAGTTCGTTGGTTTTCAAGTACAGCATGGCGAGCTCGTTTGATGCGATTTTCATCCTTGATCAAGTAGCTGTAGGCATCAAAAGCCCAGAGATCCAGTTCCCCTAAGGTTTGGATATCCAATTTTTCTTGGAGTTCAGAGACGGCGGTTTCACATTCTGAACGACGTTCATTGTATTTTGAATCCGCTAATTCCCGGCGTTTGTTGGTATTCATGATGACTACGACATTGTCTTTGAGGTCCAGCGGTACCAGATCATACTCTAGGGTGTTGGTATCGAGATAAATAGCCCGTTGATCAGCTCCCATACCGATGGCAAATTGGTCCATGATCCCAGAGTTAACTCCGATGAAGTGATTTTCGGTTTGTTTTCCGATCTTGACCAGATCTAGACGATCTAACTGAAGATCATATAGTTTCTCAGCGATGACGCCAATCAAGAGCTCAAGGGAAGCTGAAGAAGAAAGACCAGATCCATTTGGAATATTGCCGTAGACATAGACGTCCATTCCGCTATCAATGACATGACCAGCTTCTTGCAAGAAGTGGAGTACGCCTTTTGGATAGTTGGTCCAGTTGTGTTCTTTTTCAAAGTGGAGGTTTTCAAGCGGAACTTCAATGATCCCCTTGTCTTCAAAGTTTCCTGAGAAGAAACGCAAGACCTTGTCCTCACGCTTTCTTGCCGCTCCGTAGGTACCAAGTGTAATGGCTGCTGGGAAGACATGCCCACCATTATAGTCAGTGTGTTCACCGATCAGATTAATCCGTCCTGGTGAAAAGAAAGTGTGGTCAGCCTTTTCCCCAAAGACAGCCTGGAATTTTGCTTGTAAATCTTGAGATGTGATTGTTGTCGTCATGAGAAACTCCTTTAGTTTTGTAAACGTTTTTATACTTGTATTATATCTGATCACAAGTAAAACTTCAAGTGTTTTTAGTAAAATTTTATTAATTTTTTATTTTATGTCAAAAAAAGGCTATAACAAAGGGTTTTCCTCCGTTTACAACTTCTATTCTATCATTGCCATTTCGAGTTAATTTTAGTAAAATTTTACCAAAAAATCTCAATTGGGAGTGACCCAATTGAGATTCTGAAACCCTTAGTGTTTCTTTCTTGGATAGACAAAAGATCCAAGGAAGGTTAAGAGGCTGACACCCATGAGGGCTAGGAGGTTCCCTGTTTGACCGGTCTTAGGCAATATCGATGAGGCAGGACTGGCTGACACGCTGACAGGAGCCTGATCAGTGGCTTGTTTCACAGCGATCGGAGTAACTTGTGGACCATCAAGAGGGCTAGCTTTTTCTTGCTTGCTAACAAGGACCTGTGTTCCTGTGTGACCAACCTCTACTGGTTGTGTCTGATGGGTTGGATCTTGGACTGGTGAAGTTGGATCTTGGGTTTCTGGTGTTGGTAATGGTGCTGGTGCTGGATAGAAGAGACCATGACCAATACGGTAGGCGTACTCTGTTTCCGACATTTTTCCATCTACAATTTTTGGAATATCTACCGGCAAGGTACCTAGGTGTTCCTTGCCATTGAAGATGACTTCCACTCCTGCAGGAATATTAGGACCGAAGGCATTGTCTGGTTTGAGAGATTCTGTCGGATCCATTCCCTTATTTCCATAGACCGCTAGAATGGCTTTGGCTGCTGGATAGTTGGCTACATCATAAGGTTTAGAGATGGAAAGGACAGCTGCTTTTTTATGGTTGGTGTTAGCATAATTGACGATTTCAGTTGGGATCTTGGTCCGCCAGAAATTTTTATCTAAATGCCCTTCATATCCAATCTCTGAAATCACCACGATGTGGGTGGCTTTCTCGAGGTCTTCTTTTAGACTATCAAGGGTGGATTCTTTGGTGAAGTTCTTGGCCACAAAGGAAGTGTCTTTTGGAAGCACTCCATCCGCGATTAAGCGACGCATGCCCAAATTTAGTCCAGGGACTTCATTTTCAAAGGCTCCTAAGAGTAAGACATGATCACCTGTTTGCACCTTAAATGGCAAGGTATTGTCTTCATTTTTTACAACCGTCACCGCTGCTGCTGCAATCTTACGTTCCAAGTCACGGTTGAGACTAGATCCGACTGCTTCTTCTGCTTTTTCAGCTGTCCGAGCACTTGGATCAAAATTTAGGACCCCACGTTTTTCTTTGAGAGTCAGGATCCGACGAACCGACTCATTTAAGCGCTCTTCTGAAATGTCACCGGTTTTCACGGCATCTACCACTGCATCTACAATGGTATCAATCTTGCTCAAATCGGCTTTACTGCGAAGGGTCGTTGGCATCAAGACTAGGTCAACTCCTGCTTTGATGGCCATTTTCACAGCTTCCACCTCACCGAAGTTCTTGGCAATGGCATCCATTCCCATGGCATCGGAGACAATCACGCCCTTATAGCCGTATTTCTTCCTTACCAAGCCCGTTAAAATATCATCTGAAAGTGTCGCTGGAACATAGATTTTCTCACCCGTTTCTTTTGACACGACCTGATCTTTTTCAATTTGAGGGTATTGGATATGAGCCGTCATCAAGAGGTCTACCCCTTCATCCATAGCTTTTTTGAATGGAAGGAGTTCCAATTTTTCAAGCTCAGCAAGAGATTTATCTACCAATGGCAGACCTGTATGGGAATCGACCGCTGTATCTCCATGACCTGGGAAATGCTTGGCTGCTACAGCCACATTGTAGTCCTGAATCCCCTTCATCATCGGAATACCAAGATAGGCAACCCGATTTGGGTCAGATGAGAAGGAACGAAGCCCAATCACAGGATTTTGAGGATTGTTATTGGTATCTAGAACCGGAGCAAAGTCCACATTCAAGCCTAGCGCAGAAAGTTCACGTCCGATGATTTGACCGGCTTCTTTCGCTAGTTTGGGATCATTGGTAGCCCCAATGGCCATATTGCCAGGAAGGGCTGTACCTGTCCCCAAGCGGTAGACGATCCCCCCTTCTTGGTCGATGGCTAATAATAGCGGAATCTTCCCGTTATTGGCTTTGTTTTCAATCGCTGCCTTTTGCATATCTTGCGTCATAGCCAGGGTCTGCTTGGTCTCTTTGACGTTTTCAGCAAAAAGAATGACGCCTCCAAAATCATATTTATCAATCGCATCCGCTACTTCAGCATTGACCTTGGTGAGATCCTGTGGCGACTCCTGATTAGCCTCCTGCCACTTACGGAAGTCCGGCATGATCATTTGAGTCACCTTTTGTTTAAGTGGCATGTTTTCAATCAGTTTTTCAACTTCCGGAGAGGCCGTCTCTGTCGATGTTACTGTTGGGGAGGCAGCAGGGACAGCTGCACGGTCTGTTGAAGTCGGCGTTTCGGCCACTTCTCCCTGATTTTCTGTGGTGCTTTCTGGCGTTGGAGAAGCCACCACCTCTTCTACTGTTGCTACCGGTTCGTTGGCTTGATCCGACGCTTGAGCTGTGTCTGCTTTTGCTGTCTGAACGGATAATAGAGCAAAAGCCGTTAATAGGGCCGCAGATGGATAAATTATTTTTTTCATAAAGCGACCTCCTTTCTTTCAATAGATATTGTACCATTGTTTTATAGCTTTGTAAACGGTTGCAAGGCGCTTGTTTTAAAAAAGGATAAGCATTTTTTACTTATCCTTTAGTTCGTTCATATTTTTTTAAAACACCATTTCTTGACCATTTTCTGTCACTTGGTAAGTTCCCTCAGCAAGATCGATTCGGGCTACTGCTGTGACAGTTTGGTCTTTATTTTGGCGCGTGATGACAATGGTATGATCATCTGGTGTTTCCACCTCAATGCTTCCTTCTAGGTCAAAAGCTTGCGAGTTATTCCGGAAACTAAAGAGCTTGAGAAGGGATTGCACGACCGGCCGCTCCACTTCTTGAGCAATTTCTTCATTGCTGTAGTAATGACGGTTGATATTGCGGCCTTCTTTGGTGTTTTCTAAGAGTTCCAAATCATTCTTCCCGGCTAGGAATCCAACATAATAAACTTGTGGAATACCTGGTGCAAAAGCTTGAATTAAGCGGGCTAGGAAGTACTTACGATCGTCATCTCCAAGCGCAGAATAGTAGGTCGAATTGATTTGGTAGATATCCAAGTTGTTGTACTCTGCTGTTGAATATTTGCGTTTAACATTTGCCCCAACCTTATAAAGCTCATTTGAAGCATAGTCAATCTCTTCATCCGTCAAGATATCCTTGACATCGACCACCCCAATCCCGTCATGGGTGTCCAGCGTCGTGAACTGCTTCATCGGACTCATCTTCAACCACTTGGCAAGGCGCTCCACTTTTGAGCTATAGAGGGTATAGAGGGTTACCATGGGTAGCGCGAAGTCATAGACATAATAGTCGTGATCGGCAATCTTAAATTGAATGGAATAGTGCTCATGAATCTCTGGAAGAAGCTCAGCACCGTAGCCTGCTGCCATATCGCGCACCTTATCCAACAAATCCCAAATGTCTGGCTCAACGAAGAAATCATTGGTGTCCAATTTCTTCACCGCATAGGCAAAGGCGTCCAAACGAATGAGGTCACAGCCATTGCTTGCCAGGTGTTCGATAGTCTTGCGAATAAAGTCCATGGTCACTTCCTTGGTCACGTCTAGGTCAATCTGCTCTTCCCCGAAAGTATTCCAGAGATGCTCAGTCGTCCCATCCGCAAAAGTGATTTCTTGCTTGGGAGCTCGGTCTTTGCGCTTATAAATCAAATCTACATCTGCTTGAGTCGGACGATTCTCCGGCCAGAACTTGTCCCAGTTGAGAAAGAGGTCCTTGTAAGCACTTTGGTCGTGCTTTTCTTGGTAGTCCTTGTAGTATTTAGACTGACGAGAAATGTGATTGATCATAAAGTCAAACATAAGATAGTACTTGTCGCCCAAGCGTTTGACATTTTCCCAATCTCCAAAGGCTGGATCCACTTGGTCATAGTCGACAGGCGCAAAGCCACGGTCACCAGTTGATGGGAAAAATGGCAAGAGGTGAACCCCACCTACTGCATCCCCAAAGTGCTTCTCCAGATTTTCATAGAGATCCTTCAGGTTATTTCCTAAGCTATCTGAGTAAGTAATTAACATGGTTTTGTTTTGAATTGGCATAATGGTTCCCTTTCTTTTTTGAAGAGGCTGGGACAAAAGTCCTAGCCTCTCAATTATTTTTGGATTGTCGAGCAAGACGCAGTGGTTGAGTGGGCTCTACTACGCTGCTTTCATCAGCTTTTACAGTCCTACTCAACTGTGCGGAGGTGGGACGACGAAATCGAATTCTAACGAATTACCGATTTCTGTCCCACTCTCTCCTTGAGTTTTTCTATTTTAGAATTGCTTCCTAGGATACGATTTAAATCAGCAAGCTGAATCGTCCCTTTGTATCTTATTTCTTATTTCACTGCGCCGTTGCTCATTCCTGCGATGATATGGCGTTGGAAGAAGAGATAGACAATGGTGATACTGATAATGCCGACAACGTAGGAAGCAAAGCTTGGTCCGTAGTCGTTGAAATATTGGCCTGCGTAGTTGTATTGGAACAAAGGCAGGGTCCACATTTTGGAATCCCGGTTCAAGACAAGGAGTGGCAACATGAAGTCATTCCAGAACCAAAGGGCATTGATGATCATGGTTGTCGCATGCATGGGTTTCATCATTGGGAAGATGATACGGAAATAAGTTGTAAACTTATTAGCACCATCAATTTCTGCTGCTTCATCCAAACTTTCTGGAATCGAGATTTTGATATACCCTACATAGAGGAAGAGGGTCTGCGGAATCGCATAGGTCAAGTAGAGCAAAATCAAACCAAAGGTATTAGCCAAACCGAGTTTACTCATCATAACCGTAATCGGAATCATGATGACTTGGAAAGGTACGAAGATTCCAAGGATCAAGAGGGTGTACATAATGGTAAAGGCTTTTCTCTTACTCATATTACGTGCGATGGAGTAGGCTGCCATAGGGATAAAGATCATTACTGCAAGTAAAGACAAGACAGTGATGACAACAGAGTTCCAATAATAACCACCGATTCCATCTGACAAGAGTCGACTAAAGTTGTCCCATGTGAAGTTCGTCGGGAATCCAAAGAAATTATCTACAATATCTTTGGTGGGTTTGAAGGAACTAAAGAGGGTGGCAAGGAGCGGCACTAAAATCAGAACCGATCCTAGAATCAATAGAATATATTTGCCAATCAAGGCTTTTCTTTCATCTTGTTTCATCGTGCTTCTCCTCTTAAATTTCAAATTTCTTAGATACTCTCAATTGGATGATCGAAATCACTACAATCAAGAAGAACAAGATTACGGCAATAGCATTGGCATAACCGAATTGGTTGTTTTTAAAGGCGTAGTTATAAACCAAGAGCCCAAGTGAGGTTGTGGCATTGTTTGGACCCCCACCAGTCATGGCAAAGACTTGGTCAAAGGCGGTAAGCCCACCTTTTAGGGCTAGGATAAAGACCATAGAGACACTTGGTAGTAAGTAAGGCAATTCAACATTCCAGAAGACTTGCTTGCTCGTCGCGCCATCGATTCTTGCTGCTTCTGTAATCTCGGTTGGAATAGATTGCAGACCAGCTAGGAAGATAATGATGGGCATAGCTACTCCTTGCCAAAGAAGGACAAAGACAGCCGCGAATATTGCTCCCCACTTAGTCCCTAAAAGACTGGTTTGGAGAAACTCGATATGAAGTGCATTCCCAATCGCTGGTAGACCGTAGTTGAAGACTTGTTTGAAGATCAACGCCACTGTCAAGCCGGACAAAACTGCTGGGAAGAAAAACCAAGCACGGAAGAAGGTTTGGCCTTTGATTTTAGAGTTTAAGACACGCGCAATGAAGATCCCAAGGGCAATCTCACCAACTACCATGGCAATCGTGATGATTGCAGTAAAGCCAATCGCATTCATGAATTTTGGATCCATAAAGAGGAGCTTAAAGTTGTTCAAGCCAACAAATTTGTAGTTATAGGTCAAACCTGTCCAGTTGGTAAAACTGTAAAAGGCTCCTTGGAACATTGGCACATAGAAGAAAATTGCTTGTAATAAGAGGGGAATGACCACAAAAGCCCATGCCCAATATTTTTGTAATACTTTTTTCATCGTCTCTCTACTCCTAATCCACATCCGCTTTCATCGGGTTAAAGAAGGCATTCAAATCATTGACCATTCCTTGTTTATCACCTGTCAAGACATAGTTCATCGTCAAGGTATGGAAGTCTGCTTCACTGGTCCAGTATTGTTGCAACCACACCAAGTGACGATCCGTAAAGGCATATTTGGTCATCCCAGCAAGCGGTGAATCCTCTCCTGCTTGTTTGACCCCTTCGATCGCTGTTGGAGATCCGTCCACATCATAGTACTTTTGCATGACTTCTGGACGGGTCATGTATTCCACAAAGGCATTGGCTTCTTTTGGATGTTTGGTAGTAGCTGAGATAGACCATGCTAAGTCTCCCGCACCAACAGTTAAGCTTTGTCCTTTTTCTTTCCCTGGAATCATGAAGGTCCCAATCTTAAATTTCGGTTTTTGTTCATTGATCGCTGTAATGGCCCAAGACCCATTTGGTGTCATGAGGACATCTCCACGCGCGAAGGCACCAATAACATCTGTATAGCCAGCGCCTTCCCAGTTCTTTTGCTTAGATCCTTTAATACGAAGGATATCCATGACCTTGATATCATCCTTCATAATCGGATCAGACAATTTAATGGAATTTGGCTGAGAATAACGAAGGTATTGGTTGGCTTCTTTTCCGCCACCTGCTGCTGTCGCAAAGGCCAATTGATTGTACCCATTGAGTGTCCAAGCTTCTGCTCCTGCAATCCCAAATGGAGTTTGTCCTTTGGCAACGATGTCTTTTACCAACTGTTCAAATTCGTCCCAAGTTTCAGGAACCTTCAAGCCCAATTCTTCGAATTTATCTTTGTTGTAGTAGATTCCGTAAGCATTGGCTGTGAAAGGAACGTTGTAGACTTTTCCGTTGACAGCATATTTTTCAGCGTAGCCATTTTTCACACGTTTCAGATAGTCTTTATTGCTTAAATCTTCGAAGACACCCGCTTTCGCCCATTCTTGCAGTTCGATAGACTGTGGGTAAATATTGACCACATCTGGTACATCACCTGCGAGGACACGGGTCTTCAACACCTCACCAGCGTTTGGTACATTGACAACTTTGACCTTGACCTTTGGATTTTCCTTTTCAAAATCACGCGCGATTTCTTCCAAGGTTTTGGTCATTTCTTTTTTCTGGTTGAAATACTCGATGGTCACTGTGCCATCCGCAGATTTACCATCGTTGGAGCAAGCGCCAAGCCCAAACAAGGCTAAGCCTGTAGTCGCAAGAAGTCCGATTTTTTTATACCATTTCATTTGGCTGTCTCCTTTTATTTTTTGACAAAAACATATTGTTTGCTGAGGAAATCTCCCTGAGGAAGAACGACGGTTAAGCCGGCATACATGAGCTCAGCTCCTGAATAGACTTGGTCCGTCCCTTCTAAGCGATAGAGCGCATCTTCTTCCAACCCTTTGAGTTTCAGAGTCGGCTCGATCTCTTCGACCGTTGATAAGACCCGTACATAGGTTACAACCGTGCGGTCTTGATAAGTGAACTGGACGGCTGCTTGATTGCTACCATGACTTGGATTGATCAAGCGGTAGTGTTTTCCGAATTGAACCAGTGGTCGAATCGTTTTGTAATGAGCGACTTGAGCTGCGATCCTATCCAACTCTTCTTGCGGAAGACTGGTTAGATCCAATTCATAGCCTAGATTTCCCATCATGGCTACATGACCTCGCGTTTCAAGCGGTGTCATCCGTCCCATCTGGTGATTTGGAACCGCTGAAACGTGAGCCCCCATAGAAATGGTAGGATAGAGATAACTCGATCCGTACTGGATCGGAAGTCTGGCAATGGCATCCGTATTGTCACTTGCCCAGACCTGTGGGAAGTAACGCATCATACCAAGGTCATTGCGGCCACCACCACCGGAGCAAGACTCAAAGAGGATGTTCTCGTACTTCTCTGTCAAGTAAGAAACCACTTCATAGAGACCCAGGATATAAGCATGAGATTGCATCTTGGTTTCAAGGTAGGTTTTACCATTTCCAAGTTTGGTGATATTGCGGTTCATATCCCATTTGATATAGTCGATCTCATGCTTTCCAAGTATGTCATCCAAGACCTGCTTGATATAAGCCACCACTTCTTTATTGGAGAAATCGAGCACCAGTTGATTCCGTGAATGGGTGTGTTCGTAGCCTGGGACTTGAATAGCCCAGTCCGGATGAGCCCGATAGAGGTCGCTATCAACAGAAATCATTTCTGGCTCCACCCAAAGGCCAAATTGAAGCCCCTTGTCGTGGATGCCCTGGATCAATTCTGCTAGACTTCCTCCTAATTTTTCTTCATTGACAGTCCAGTCACCAAGGGCCCGATTGTCATCATAGCGATTGCCAAACCAGCCATCATCAAGAACAAAGAGTTCGATTCCCACTTTTTGAGCCTCATCTGCTAGCTCCAATAATTTTTCTTTTTTAAAATCAAAGTAGGTGGCTTCCCAGTTGTTGATCAGAATTGGACGTTCTTTATGAGCATAGGGACTAGGAATGATATGATTTTGGACAAATGCTTGACTTTCTTGACTGAGGCCAGTCAATCCCTCATGTGAGTAGCTGATCATGGCTACCGGCGTATCAAAGAGCTGATTTGGCGCTAACTCCCAAGAGAAGTTTTCTGGATTGATTCCCAATCCAACCCGAACTTCATTGAGTTGATTCTTTTGAACAAATCCTTCAAAATTCCCACTGTAGAGCAGTTGGAAGGCAAGGGCTGAACCGGCATCTTCGGTCACTTCATGATCTGCTAGAATGAGGGCTGGGGTCTGCGCGTGTCCAGAAGCACCACGGTTGGAGCTGATGGAGAAGATTCCTTGCTCTACTTGCTGGCGGCGGACTGTTTTTTCTCTCGCATAGGCCCCTTGAAGGGTGATGACATCGTAGTCACCAGCTGGGACATCGGCCAACACACTAAGAGCCTTGTGGATCACGACGGTTTCATCACTCCAGTTTTCAATCTTTGAAAAGCTAGTGATGGTTGCCCGATCTTCGTAGGCTATGTAATAGAGGGTCAACCGGAGGGCCGCTTGATCATCTTCAAAGACCAAGGCCAAGGTTTCAGCACTATCTACTGTATGTGGATTGGGAAGACCAGTTGCATCGACACTGCCAGAGTAGATATTGGCTCCGACATAGAGGAAATCCGTCACCTCTGTGGCACCGTGCTGGATTTGAATAGACGGCTTTCGAAAATCTCCAAGCCCATGCTGTCCTAAGATTTGACGTTGGGTATCCAAGCTGAAGGTTCGATTGTCAGGTGTTGGATTTCCAGAGAAAGCATGATCCTTCTCATGTACGGTATTGGAAAAATGATAAGACGGGATCGGACGCCCCAGATGCTTAAGCATCAGGTAGCCATCTCGATTTTCAAGGATCAGGCTCAGTCCCTTACTTTCTACATAGAACAAATTCTGTTCAATACGAATTGCCATATCTTCCTCCATTGGGCCCGAAATAATATCACTATGTATTTTTAAATTCGGTTCCAATAACTTTCTTTTTTAGCATGTCTTTATTTTACTCGTTGTAAACGCTTCCGAAAATAGAATTTTGTTGCACATATATGGTAAAATGTTAGGTAGGAGGTTCAACCATGTCAGTCTTTTCTGAATACCAAACCGACACTATTGACCTAGCCCTTGATTTTTATGGCTACGAAGATTGTCCGAAGAATTATGAATTTGGTCCTAGCGTCCGAGATAATTTTGTACTGCATTTTGTTACCAAGGGAAAGGGAGTCTTCCACTTCAATAAAAAAGAAATCCACCTAGAGGCCGGGGATCTCTTTCTTCTCCCCAAAAATAAAGTGACCTACTACAAGGCCGATGCCGAAGAACCTTGGTCCTACTACTGGATTGGCATCAGTGGCACCAAGGTGAGTGATTTCATGCGTTTTTCAACCCTGCATGAAAAAGGCTTTTTAAAGAAAACAGAAGTGGAAACAGAAAAGATCGGCCAGTTTATGGAGCGACTCGTCCACAAGGCAGAGGCTTCGAAAATGACTTCTCACTACCAACTCCATCTCCTCTCGCAGATCTATGAACTACTATTTCTAATCAGTGAAGTGGCTCCCGATATCCATCGGAGTCATCCATCTCCCACCTATCAGCTCTATCTGACCTGTAAGCATGTGATTGAGACGCATTACGGTAAAGAACACTTGAGTATTCAAGAGATCGCCGATGACCTCAATGTCCATCGCTCCTATCTGACAACTGTCTTTAAGGAGTTTCACCAGATCTCTCCCAAGGAATTCTTGCACTCGGTCCGCATGCAGCGTGCCCAACAGTTACTGACCAATACGGACGAGAGCATCAAGATTGTGGCCTACTCGGTTGGCTTTTCAGATCCCCTCTATTTTTCAAAGGCTTTTAAGGCCTATAGCCAACTGACTCCTAGCCAATATCGTAGCAAACATAAAATTTAGTAAAATTTTATTTCTTTTTACTATTTTTTAGAGTATACTGGAAGTAGAAATCAATAAAGGATGAACTATGGCAACGATTAAAGACATTGCGGAAAAAGCAGGCGTTTCTCAGGCAACGGTCTCTCGCGTCCTCAACCAGGATATGACCTTATCGGTTAGTGAAGACACGCGCAGTCGGATTCTTCGCATCGCCGAGGACCTGCATTACCAAAAGAAAAGCCGCAAAACAGCGCCTCAACCAGTTGAGGATTTTCATAAAATCGTCATTTTTGAATGGTACACGCGCGAAGAAGAATTAGATGACCTCTACTACTATGCCATTCGGATGGGGTTAGAAAAACAAGCCCAGGAATTAGGCTATGAGATCTTTCGTATCTTCAATAATGACGATTGGTCCTTGATTCAAGAGGCAGACGGCATCGTCGCTCTTGGGAAATTCAGTCCTAAGACCATTCGAGATCTAGAAAGCTACGGCAAACCCCTGATCTTTGTCGATAGCAATACCCTCTATTTAGGGCATTCCTGTGTGACGACCGATCTAGAAGATTCTGTCATCACCGCTCTCGAATATTTCCTTGAGCATGGCCACAAGGAGATCGGTCTCTTGGTTGGTCAGGAAGAGACGGCAGATGCGACACCGCTTCAGATGGATCCTCGTCAACGAGTCTTTCAACAGTATCTCACGGAGAAAGGGCTCTATCAGGATCGCTTTGTCACTGTCGGCCAGTTCTCAACTGAGTCGGGCTATCAGATGATGGAGCAGCTGATTCAAGCACTGGGCGACGACTTGCCAACTGCCTTTTTCATGGCCAGTGATGCCATAGCTGTCGGAGCCCTTCGGTCCCTTCAGGAGCACCAAATCGCAGTACCTGATCGCGTCAGTCTCATTTCCTTCAATGATACTTCCATCGCCAAGTATGTCTTTCCTGCCCTCTCTACAGTGACCGTCTACACAGAAGAAATGGGCAAGCAAGCCATTCAGCTGTTGCGACAAACCTTTCAGGGGGCTCAACCAAGTGTTCCCTGCATGGTCAAATTAGCCACCAAACTGACGATTCGAGACAGCAGTCGCTAGGAGGTCTTAGTCTTATGAAAACACACGAAATCCTCTTTCAAACCCTTTCTCAGGCAGATGATTACGTCAACGGGGAACAGTTGGCAAAAGAATTAGGCGTTTCCCGCACCTCCATCTGGAAGGCTATTCAGCGCCTGGAAAAAGATGGGGTCGTCATCGAATCCCTAAAAAAGAAGGGTTATAGACTGGTCTCAGGCGATATTCTGCTTCCTGAAGTCATCGCCAGCAATACCCAGTTGACCGTTACTTTGAATGAAGAATGTCATTCTACCCAATTGGACGCAAAATTAGGCATGGAAGCCCATAAAGAGGGCAGGGCTCTCTACCTGGCCAAGTCCCAATCTGCTGGAAAGGGCCGCTTTGGTCGCGACTACTACTCTCCCGATCAAGGGGGCATCTACATGTCCCTTCACCTCAAGCCCCAACTCCCACCTGCGGAGCTCCCTCCTTATACCCTCATGGTCGCAGGAGCCATCTATAAGGCTATTAAAAATCTGACCCTGATCGATGTCGATATCAAATGGGTCAACGATATTTACTACCGCCATAAAAAAATTGGGGGAATCCTAACCGAAGCCATCACATCCATCGAGACTGGCCTTGTCACAGATGTCATTATCGGAGTCGGTCTCAATTTAGCCATCCCTACTTTCCCAGAAGATCTAGAAAGCAAGGCTGGTTCCTTATTTGAAGGCCCTTGTCCCATCACCCGCAATGACCTCATCAGCGAGATTTGGAGGGAATTTCTTCATACGGATATCGATGAACTAGTCTACCTCTACAAAGAGCGCTCCCTGGTCTTAGGACGAACTGTCACCTTTGAGCAGAACCAGCAGACCTATCAGGGCATCGCCAAAGACATCTCCGATACCGGCCAACTCTTGGTCCAGTTAGAAAATCAAGAAGAAATCTGGCTCAATAGCGGCGAAGTCTCCCTCAAGCAGTGGAATCTATAAAACAGAGCTCACAACTCAAAAAAGAGTCTGGGACAAAACGCTGTCTCAGACTCTTTTGTGTAAAGAAATATCAAAACTTTTTAAACCAATTCTTGATATACTCTAAGCATATATCCAGTAAGAATTTGATAAATAATAATACAATTCCAATCTTCACAAACATGTAATATTTAAATGTGGTGTCATCAAATTCACTCACAAAAATCGGAAAGATGAGAATATTAGACGGATTGATAAGAAAATAAAGTGAGATACAAATGGATAAAACCAGCGCTACTATAAAAATTTTTTTATGTATTTGCATTTTTTAGCTTTTACTTTCTTGGTTGACAACATTAAATACCAATCCCCAATTTTATATAGCCTGATTAATTCTTTCATTCCCCTTTCTAACAGGCTATTTTCTAGTTCTTACACCTTCATCATATACAAATTTCAAAATAATACAAGTCTGTTTTTCTAATTATTTTCATGATATAATAATAAAGTTTGAATATTAAACAAAAAACTCAGTAACTATTCCAACAAACTCTATAAAATTAACTTTTTAGATAGCGCCATGATATATTTAAGCTACTAAACAGTTCAATTCAGTATGTTTTTTGCCCTACTTTATATCATGACATTGAAAATACCTAAAAGCGCCTTCCGAAATTCAATTAAATTTCAACATTATTAATTATTCTCAATATGAAAGTCCTTTCCAAATCCATGCAGGGGGCATCTAAATCAACAGGAAAAAGCCTTGAAATCAAGGCTTTTTTCTTGTCTATAGCAGATTTATTTTTGTATTCATTAACAATTAATAATTGAGAATCAAATTGAACACAGTAAACAAATCCGATCCTTTCATACTCTACCAAACACCATCCCCCTATTATCCCCCCACTTGTGGTATGATGGTAGAGTATGTTTAGGTGCTAGCAACCCTGCTCGAGCACCTCCGTGCTAAAAGGAGAACGAATATGAAAATCGCATGGAATGAAATGAAATACCAACCCAAGAAGTTTATCCTGATTGAACTCCTCATTACCATCCTCATGTTTATGGTGGTATTCTTGTCCGGGCTGACAAATGGACTGGGCCGGTCGGTATCGGCCCAAATCGATAACTATGGGTCGCTACATTACATCCTTTCGACAGATTCAGAAGGGATTATTCCCTTTTCAACTATTACGGCGAAAGACGTAGATGAGGTCCAAAAGATAGAGGGGATGGACTATTCTGGCTTGTCCATCCAGCGGGCAACCGTCTCAAAATCAGAGGATTCCAACACTCTGGATATCACCTACTTCGCGACCGATCACAATGAAGAGGAAATCCTCAATCCAATCATAGACGATGCAGACCTCAAGATCTCCGACTTAAAGAAAAACGAGGTCATTTTGGACAGTTCTTTCAAAGAGGATGAGGGGATCCAAGTCGGCGATCACGTGATCGACAAAACTTCTAAGCAAAAACTCAAGGTCGTGGCCTTCGCGAAAAATGCTAAATACGGTTATAGCGAGATTGGCTTTATCAGCTCGGATACCTACACAGGCATGCGGCAAAAAACAGATCCAAGCTATCAATGGCAAGCCCAAACCCTTGTGACCAAGAAAAGCATCACTTCTAGCGATCTAGCCAGCAACTTGATGGTGGCGGATAAGAAGCAGGTGATCGATAAAATCCCTGGCTACAAGGCTCAAAACCTGACGCTACGGATGATCACTTGGGTGCTCTTACTCGCTTCTTCTGCTATCCTTGGGGTCTTCTTCTATATCCTGACCCTGCAAAAGTTGAAACAGTTTGGTGTCCTAAAGGCCATTGGCATGTCCATGAGCCAGATTACCTATGTCCAACTATCCCAGCTCACCATCATCTCCCTCATCGGAGTACTGCTGGGGCTTGGTTTGGCAACTATGATGGCGCCATTTTTACCCAATAGCGTCCCTTCCTTTATGACCCTGAAAGACAATCTCATCATCTCGGTTAGCTTTATCCTGACCTCTATTTTGTGTGGTGCCTTGTCCCTTGTCAAAATCAAAAAAGTAGATCCAATCGAAGTCATTGGTGGAAATGGAGAATAAGATGGCCATTATCGCATTAGAAAATATCAGAAAATCCTACGCCGATGGCAGCCAGATGCACCATGTCCTCAACCAGCTAGAGTTAAGCGTCGAACCCAATGAATTTGTCGCCATCTTGGGCCCTTCAGGATCTGGTAAGTCCACGCTTTTAGCCATCGCTGGCTTGCTTTTATCAGCGGATGAGGGGCGGATTCGCATCGCAGGCCAAGACTTGACTGGACTCAACCAAGGCCAGTGGACGCAAAAACGGCTGGAATTGCTCGGCTTTATCTTTCAGGATCACCAGCTCCTCTCCTATATGAAAATCGGTGACCAGTTAGAACTGGTGGCCAAATTAAAAGGGGAAAAGGACAAGAAAAAACGCCAAGAGGAAGTCAAGGCTTTGTTGGCAGATCTTGGCATCGAAGCTTGTTACCACCAATACCCGAATCAGATGTCGGGTGGACAAAAACAACGGGCAGCCATCGCTCGCGCCTTCATCGGAAATCCACAGGTCATCTTAGCCGATGAACCAACCGCTAGCCTAGACCCAGATCGAGGGCAAGAAATCGCCCAATTGATCCAAAAAGAAGTCAAATCCAAAAACAAGAGCGCCATCATGGTCACCCATGACCGCTCCATCCTGACCTATGTGGATACCATTTATGAATTAAAACACGGCCAATTGCATAAGGTAGAAAAGGTTGATTAAATACAAAAAGAGGCTGGGACAAAAGTCCTAGCCTCTCAATTATTTTTGGATTGTCGAGCAAGACGCAGTGGTTGAGTGGGCTCTACTACGCTGCTTTCATCAGCTTTTACAGTCCTACTCAACTGTGCGGAGGTGGGACGACGAAATCGAATTCTAACGAATTACCGATTTCTGCCCCACTCTCTTTTTTTTATTCTTGTGGCTCCTTGGGCAGCTCCATACGGAAGCGCAAGCCCATAGCTGTTTTATCAAATTGGTAGGCCAGTTCTTCATGGTCTAGCAAGTGTTGGACCACGAAGAGTCCCAGACCTCCTTCCTTCTTCTGACGGCTAGCGGTCATTGGCAGCTCGGCGGTCTCTACCATTTCCTGGCTGGCATTTTCAATCGCCAAGTGCGTCCCTTCCTCTTCGAGACGGAGCTGGATCTCTCCACCCGCATCCGAATGCTTAACGGCATTACTGATGACATTTGAGAGAACCAATTTCAGAATCGCTGGGTCCATATAGACGGCTTTGTCAGGGATCTGATTGTCAATCGTGAGCGCGCGGGATTGAGCCAAGACCTTGTACTGGTCGAGGATCTGCTCTACGACCTGATCCAGCTGGATCCACTCCTTGTTACCGGCCAATTCTTGGACAGAGGACAGGGACAGGATTTCTAGGACGATCTGGTTCATCTCATCGACGATATCGAGGGAGACCGACAGGTAGCGGTCCCGATCCTTGTAGCGGCCAATCTTATCCCGCATATTTTCTAGGATAATCTTCAAGCTGGCTAGCGGCGTCTTGAGCTCATGCGAGGCCCCCCGTAGGAATTCGACCTTCATCTGCTCCAACTTCAGATTTTCCTGTTTCTGCTGCTCTAGATTGTCGATCACTTCTAGGAGATGGTGATAGAGGTCGTTGATCTGTTGCTTGAGGACGCCGATCTCATCCTGCGAATGAATGGGAAGACTGGCCGTCCGATCCAGTCGCTTCATCCGCTTGGTCATCTGCTTGATCTCAAGGATCGGAGCAGAAATCAGGCGGGCATAGAGATAGGAGGCAATCAGTGACAGAACAAAGGAAGCGAGGAGACTATAGGGAAGAAAGCCCAGACTGATGTCCCGCGCTTCCTTTTGGGAATCGACAGTTGCTAAGAATTGCAAGGTCAAGTCCTTCCCCTCTTTAGTCTGGATCTTTCGCTCCTCAATGACCAGGGAATTGTTCTGGCTATCCGGGTTCAGGAGCAAGTCATCCTTGACCTCTAGGGCATTTTGTTTTTCCTTGCCCTTGATCGAGACCTTGATATCATTGGTCTTGGAATAAAGGTCAATGACCGACTCAATGGTCCCTTCTTCCTGGCCTTGAAAACTTTTGGCCAAGGCCTGTGATTTCTTCAAAATCGTCTGGCGCTGAGACTCGATATAGGTCGATGGGAAAATAAAGTAAACCGAAGCGTGTAGAAGGATGACTAAGCCACTAAAAAGGGCAAAGGTGATCAGAAAGATCTTTGCAAAGATACTCCGTTTGGTCATGGTCTCTCCAATTTATAGCCGACATTGCGCACCGTAACGATACAGTCCAGCTCTAGTTTTTTTCGTAGTTCCTTGATATAGACATCGATCACCCGGTCAAAAGGAATCTCCTCTGTCTCCTTCCAGACGGCATCGAGGATCTGAGAGCGGGTCCGGGCCTTACCCTCATGCTGGAGCAAGTATTCCAAGATTTCCAACTCCTTGGCATTCATGGAGATGGCTTGCCCAGCTAGACTGGCTGTGTAGCTCTCAAAATCCACCCGTGCCTCTCCATAGGTGAAGATCCGTGAAGGCTGGAGCTTTTTAAAAATAGCTTCGATACGGACCTTCAAGAGGGACAAGGAAAAGGGTTTTTCCAGGTAGCCATCTGCCAACTCTCCAAAGGCTGTCAACTTATAGTCCTCATCATGGAAGGCCGTCAGCATGAGGACAGGAACCGAGCTGGTCTTCCGGATGGTCTTGAGCACTTCCAAGCCATTGAGGATAGGGAGCTGGATATCCAGCAAGACCAGATCTGGCGCCTCTCTGTGAAAGAGGTCCAAGGCCTCCTGCCCATCACCTGCTTCAAAGACCTCATAGCCACATTCCATGAGATAGTCGCTCATCCCTTCGCGAATCAGGACTTCATCTTCTACGATTAGTATCTTCATACACTTTCCTTTTATCTAAGAAACTTCTTCTACCTCCTATTATACCCTATTTCTATTTTAGGAAACAATCTCTTATTCGACATCCACCAAGAGATCTTTTGGTTTCTTATGCAAGAGCCATTGAGAAGAAAGGATGGATACGAGAATCAAGAGGAGGCCGCCAACCAAAACAATCACCAACAATTGGCTCGGTTGGATGTCCATATGGAGGTCTGTCAGGGTCTTACTGAAGCTTTCTGCCTCAGCTCCACCACCAAGGTTGGCTGCAGAGGATTCTTGAGCCATTTGTTTGGCAATGCCACTGGTTACGTTCTTGAGTACCGTATCTCCGACTGTTTTGGCAAGAAGTCCTGCAACTCCATAGGAGAGGAGGAAGGCGGGGATGGAAATCATGACCAATTCTGCCACGAATTGCCCTGCAATCTGCACCTTGGAGTGTCCCAGAGCTAGCAAGATACCCACTTCTCTGCGACGGGCATTGAGCCACAAGACGAGGAGAAGGGTGAGAAGCAAGCTAGCAAAGATGAGGCTACCGATAAACAAGTAGTCCGCCACTTGGAACATGCTGCTGATGGATTTTTGCAAGGCCGGGTAGTTGGAAGAGCTCTTAACCAAGTCATAGAGGTTCCAGTCAATGTCGAGTGCTTTGATTTTTTCGATCAATTGATCCAGGTCCTGATCCCCCTTGGCAAAGAAGGTCGCATCCTCATAGGTAGCTGTTTGAACAGTATTGCCGTAGAGCTTGGCAGCTGTATCCAGGTCAGAAATGAGGGTATCTTCATACAACTCTTGGGCGTAGGTTAGAGGAGCTTGGTTCTTCCCTGAGAACAGACCCTTAATGGTCACTTCGACAGTTTCATTAGCCCCTTTTTCATTGTCAGCATCGTAGAGATTAGACTTGAGACGCACCTTATCACCTACCTTGAGGCCATTCTTTTTCGCCAAATCTTCGTGCATGAGGATTTGGTTTTTGTCCTTGTCTGTCAAGTGCTCCCCTTGGACCAGCTTGTAGGCTCCAGAGACAAACTTATCTTCTTTAGAAGAGTCATTGACCCCCGTCACCATCAGGGTGTTTTTAAAGTATTTGGCCCGCTCTGGAGATTGATTTTGCAGGGTTTCTTCAGTCTCAATGATCTCGTGGTCTAGGATATCTGCGATGGCATTGATCCGCCTGATGGAGGAAGTGATCCCCTCTACCTGGCTGATTTTTTCGATATCTTCTCCTCTGAGATTCCCAGCTCCCCGTGGGGTTCCTGGATTGGTCCTGCGGTTGATCTGCATGGAGAAGCTATTAGTGATGGATCCCAGGCTTTCCGACGAAGCTTTTTGGGTCGCTCCCTTCATGGAGAGTCCGATCAAGCTCAAGGTCACCATGAGGAGAATGATGGCAAAGAGCAAGAGGGACTTGGGCCATTTACGTGTGATATAAGCAAAAGCATTGCGCAACATAACATTCCCTCCTTACTTACTCTTCTCAACGAGGCTACGGCGACTCAATTCCAAGACCACATCGGAGGCCTCTGCCACTTCCTTACTGTGGGTGACGACGATGACACATTTTTGGCGTTCCTTGGCCAACTTCTTCAAAATGGCAATGATATCACCAGCTGTCTGTTCATCTAAGTTTCCTGTCGGCTCATCTGCTAAGATGACAGGTGCTTCTGAAACAAGCGCACGCGCAATGGCCACCCGTTGTTGCTGCCCGCCGGATAGTTGTAGGACATTGCGTTTGATTTGCGTTTCGTCCAATCCCAACTCCAAGAGAATGTCTTTCCCAGCTTGTTTGTTGACCAGGCGAACATTTTCAAGTGGCGTCAAATAGTCAATCAGATTGTAATTCTGAAAGACCAGGGAGACATGGTGCTTGCGGTGGTAGCTAGACCCTTTGGTCTGGATGTCCTCCCCATCAAAGAGAACCTGTCCCTTCTTGGGATTGTCCAGACCAGCCAAGAGGGATAGGAGGGTTGATTTCCCTGCTCCAGACTGACCGATAATGCTGTAAAAAGTCCCATTTTTGAACTGATAGTTCACGTCTGAGAAGATCTCTTCTTGGTAGCTTTGGTAACTATAGGATACATGTTTGAGTTCTAGCATATATGTCATTTCTCCTTAACTCATTTTTGTTAATATTTCTTTTGGACTCTTGCGCCAGATCATGCTGGTCGTTACACCGAGCGACAGAAGGATCAAGCACAAGAGGCTAGCATAGGCGATTCCTAAGGAAAGGCCTTGAGGGATTTGGTTGAGTAATTCTAGGGTCTGCTGTTGACCGGTCTGTCCGACAAACTGCTCTAAGAAACGATGGCTGACCATCCGCCCGATGAGAAAGGCTGGGATCACCGCTAGTAAGGATACCAGCACCACTTCCAAGAGGAACTGTCTAAAGATCCGGCCCTTGCTCTTCCCAATGGATAAGAGGACCCCGATTTCGTGGATCCGCTCCCGTGTCCAAAGACTGATTAAGAGCGATAGGGCACCGGCTCCCGTCACTAGGAGGACGATCATCATGATCCGCACCAGGCCTTCTAGGGTCTGAGAGGATTCCTTCATCTGGTCAAAGGCCTTGCGATCTTCGACCACGCGTAGAGATTGCCAATCCAGATCCAAGCTTTTGACTTGCTTCAAGAGGGCATCGATTTTCTCAGGATCTTTGACGCCAAAGGTGACCTGGGTCACTTCTTGCTGACTGAGACCAAGTAGCTTAGTCGCATCCTCATAAGGGAGGTAGACTTGGTTTTCACTCAGATCAGAGGTCATCCCTGTGAATTTTTTCTGTTTCTTACCCGAAAAGATCCCTATGATTTTAAAGGTTTGCTCTTTGGCGGGAGTCTCCCCCATCTGAAAGCTGGATAAGGTCAAGGAATCTCCGACCTTTAGCTTGTTCTTCTTAGCCAACTCTTGGTGGATCAAGATCTGGCCGCGAGCCTTGTCGGATAAGTGCTTGCCTTGCACCAGTTGGAAACTGCTACTCCGGAAATCCAGGTGCTGGTCTGTCTTCTGGGTAAAGACAGCGCCTAGCGCTTGCTTGGCTTCCTGCCCCAAATCGTCTCGCTCCACCGACTGCTGTCCCGTCACCGCTTCTTTACCAAGAATGCGAACGGGACTTTCATATTGAGGAACCATAGCTCCCACCCCAGCTAGTTGCTGCACCTTTTCAGCTTCCTTCAGAGCAAAGGGAGTAGCCCCTTGCTTACTGGTCAGGGCAAAACTGGTCCCAGCCGACTGTTTGATATGGTCCTCCAACCTTTCACCCACTTGCATCAGTGAAAAACAGAAATACAAGCAAGAGAGGATCAAGAGGAGAATCAGAAAGAGAACCAGATTCCTCGTTCTTTTCCGAGAAATATAGGCGATTGCCTGTTGTAAGAGCATGATCTTACCCTCCATTTCAAGGTCCACGGCGATACAATGTGGACGCTTTCATCATTTGTTATAGTTATTATAGAAAAGAAATGTGAAATGTTTATGAAATAGAAAAAATTTCCTAGAAAAATCTAGGAAAACTGAACAGTCGTTTAGAGTTACTTTATCTATAGCCATAGAAAAAACCTTTGAAAAAGGATTCCTTTTCAAAGGTTTTATTTTCTTTTCTTGTTGATTTCTTTTTCAATGGCACTAGCAATCTTCTCCACCATATAGGCTGTCTGGAGATTGCGCAAGATCAAGAGGGCCCAAAAACATGCAAAGAGCATTTGACCCGCCATGGTCGCTTCATTGAAAAAGTATGTCTCCATAGCAGTAAAGACTGCTATCACTGCAAATTGTTTTCTATTCATAAAATTATTTTACCATGATTCAGTAAAAAATTCATGTATTAATCGTCTTGCAGGGTGATTTTATCGGATAAAAAGTGAAATTCCTCAGGGATGACACTTTCCTCTTTTTCTACCACTTCCGCTTTTTGTCCACGCGCCTTAGCCGAAAACTCTGCCCGGATTTGGGTCCATTCTTCCATCGAAACCGCTAAAATCTCTGGCGAGAAGCCAGCAGCATTGCTGAGGATATTTCCAAACATGGTATTGAGGTTGTCCCGCTTCATGGTCTGTTCAGCATTAAAGGCCGATTCAAAGGCTAAAATAGCGTGATTTTCATTGGCAGCGACCGGCTGAGATCCGATTAAGAGGGCCTTATCCGCACCTGCCAAGCTCTCGATAATTTCCCCCCAAGCGTTCTGAAGACGGATCAAGTTGGTCCGTGCCAACTCTGGGTTTTCAACCGCCTCTTGCAAGATCGCGTTGACCTTGTTTCGATCTGCTCGGTAGCCCTTGCTAGACTTGGTTGGACGAGTTACTGTCGGTTTTGAAGCAGGAAGACCGCTACCTGATTGCGCTAACTGTTGCTTGAGCTGAGCGACTTCCTTCTTCAAGTCTTCCAACTGAGCTAGCACATTAGAAGGAACCTCCACTGCTACTGAGTTAGTAGCTTGGCCCGTGCTTTCAGCCAATTTAATGGTCATCATTTCAGTATAGATACGCGGTTGCAGACTATTTTTGATATCCGCTAGACTAGTCGTCGCCTGGTCAATCAGGGCAAAAAGACGGGCTTGATCGGCTTCAAGATTCGCCGCAAACAAGTCACTAGCGTGAGTATTTTCTCCGCCTGTCTGGACAATCAAGAGATCTCTCAGATATTGAAGTAAGTCCGTGACAAAGCGGGCCATATTCTTCCCATTATCAAAGATAATCGCCAGCTGATCCAGCGCCGCTGTCGCATCATGAGCCAGGATGGCAGCTACGTACTGATCGAGCGCAGCTAGGCTGATTGAGCCCGTAATCTCTTCAGCGATTGCTGTCGTCAACTCACTACCCGCAGTCAGACTCAGGGCTTGATCCAAAATGGACAAGGCATCCCGCATCCCACCTTCAGCGCACCGAGCGATAATCTGCACAGCATCTGCTTCATAGGCAATGCCTTCTGTAGCTAAGATGCTTTCCAAATGATGAACGATATCCGGCAGTTTGATGGATTTGAATTCAAAGCGTTGCACCCGTGACAGAATGGTCGCAGGAATCTTGTGTAACTCCGTTGTTGCAAGGATAAAGACCACATTCTCTGTCGGCTCTTCCAGCGTCTTCAACAAGGCATTAAAGGCCCCTGTTGAAAGCATATGGACCTCATCGATAATGTAGACCTTGTGCTTGGCTAGACTCGGAGCATAGGTCGATTTGTCGCGAATATCGCGAATTTCATCGACCCCATTGTTGGACGCCGCGTCGATCTCAATGACATCTTCTAGGCTCCCATTGGTAATGGATTCACAGATATAGCAGTCGTTACAAGGCTCCCCATTGACTTGATTAGGACAGTTCATAGCCTTAGCAAAGATCTTGGCCACACTGGTTTTCCCAGTACCACGAGGACCAGAAAAGAGATAGGCATGGCTGATCTTCTCCTGCTCGACAGCCTGTCTCAATGTCCGTGCCACTACTTGCTGGCCGACCAATTGGCCAAAGGTCTGGCTCCGGTATTTCCGATATAAAGCTTGATACATTAGTTCTTAACCCCAAACATCTTAAAGTCCCAGTTTGTCTTATCGATCAAGAGAGCGACAAACTTTTCTAAATACTCCTGATCCAGCTGATCGTAGTCAGAGACACACTCCGAATCCAGGTCTAAAACTCCAAGGAGCTGACCGTCCTTGACCATAGGCACCACAATCTCACTCATAGCCCGACTATCACAGGAAATATAGTTGGGATGCTGGCGCACATCATCGACAATGATGGTTTCCTGCTTTTGAGCTGCTTCTCCACAGACACCCTTTCCAAGAGCGATATGGACACAAGAAACACCTCCCTGAAAAGGTCCCAAGATCAATTCCGATTGGTCATACAAATAAAAACCTGCAAAGACCGAACGAGGCAGGGCTTGATTTAAAAGCGCACTGGCATTGGAAAGATTAGCCAAGGCATTGGTTTCTCCCATTAAGAGAGCATCTAATTGAGCCAGCAAGAGCTGGTATTGTGATTCTTTTTCCGAATGTTTCATACCTTTCATTATACCAAATCTTTGCTCAAAAATTAAGCTTCAAACAACGAAAGAAAAGAGAGTGGGACAGAAATCGGTCAT
>NZ_KV794411.1:780295-787129 GCF_001808725.1 Streptococcus sp. HMSC074F05
GAGAGGCTAGGACTTTTGTCCCAGCCTCTGGAATATAGATAAGTTCTCTTAAAAACTTTCCTTAGGTGAGGACGGACGTCAGAAAGTTTCAATATATTCTGGATTCATTTTAAAAATGAAATTTCAGTTTTATTTCTTTGCAAAATCATTTAACTTATTTTTTAAAATCATTTTATCTATTCATGTCGTCGATTGAAGTGAAAGACTTCAAAATATTGAATGGCCCGGTAGATTAAAAAGATGGTCAAGATGATGGCCACCAGCCAAATCGTCTTTAGTCCATAAAACTGGATCAAGTAGGTCGAAAAGATGGCCCCACAGACGAAACTCCCGATCAGGCAGGTCATAAAGATGGCTTCCCAGAGGAATTTCATCTCCCTGTCTCTAACAAAATCTCCATAAGCTACCATGGTTTTCTTGAGATTTCCGGTCATAAAGGAGTGGTTGTAGGCATAGCCATCTACTTCTCCAAATGAGGTCGCTACGATTCCCAAACTCAGGCTAAAAAAAGGCACGATGAAGACATTTTTTACCGATGCTGGTAAAAATCCCGTCACCAATGTCGTGAGGATAAAGGGCACCAGGGTACTCAAGCGCCAGACTGAATTGTCAATCAAGCGACGTAAAACCGTCATCAAAAAGATTCCCAGCATAAAGGCCAGCATCGTGGCTAACTTCACTTCTACATCTGAGATCTGCTGGCCAATCAAACCAACCGATAGAAAGACCACATTTCCCGTCTGGCCTGCCGCCAAGGTCCCACCCCGACAAATAAAGGTATAAGCATCTGAAAAACCAGCACACATGGTCAATAAACAAGCGAACGCCTTGGTCCGCGAATGAAACTCCCTTTTCATTTCCATTCTCCCTAAGAAAAAGAGGGAGTGATACAGAACGTTCCCAAACGTCACGAGTACCACCCCCGCAAGGCTGATCCAGAAGTCTTCCAAGCTTAAATAGCAAAATCAGCCACTGCGTTATTCCGTCACTCCTCCTATCCGTAGACACTTGGTGACCAGTTGCCCTTCTTCTCTCTTTTTTTATTTTCCCTCACGCGCTTCGTTGAGGATTTTTTCAATCTTGGTTGTGATCAAATCAATCGCTACCGTGTTGGTCACTCCTTCAGGAATGATCACGTCCGCATAGCGCTTGGTTGGCTCGATGAACTGGTGGTACATCGGTTTTACCACACCAAGGTATTGCTCAATGACGCTATCAAGACTCCGGCCACGCTCCTCCATATCGCGCTTGATCCGGCGAATGATCCGCACATCATCATCCGTATCAACGAAAATCTTGATGTCCATCAAGTCCCGAAGACGCTTGTCTTCAAGAACTAAGATTCCTTCCACGATGAAAACATCTTGTGGTTCCTGACGATAGGTCTTGCTGCTGCGCGTATGTTCAGCATAGTCATAAGTTGGAATATCTACCGGACGACCCTCCAAGAGTTCATTGATCTGCGCAATCATCAAGTCCGTATCAAAGGCAAAAGGATGGTCATAGTTAGTCTTGATCCGCTCCTCAAAGGTCAAATGACTTTGGTCCTTGTAATAAGAATCATGCTCAATCATGGCAATCTTTTCATTCGGAAAATTGGCCAAAATGGCACGAGACACACTGGTCTTTCCACCACCAGAACCACCAGTAACACCAATAATAATAGGTCTATTTTGCATTTTCTACTCCATTACCTCTAGTTGTCTGAGAAGAAATAGACATCTCAGATACATCTTATCCATTTTACCATATTTTTGCCTAGACATGAATAGTTTTTCAGTCAGAAATTTGGAAACAAAAAGGACCTTGCGGTCCTTTCATTATTTCACTTTTTCTAATTTTGCGGCAAATTCATTACCACCACGTAAGACAAGTATATTTTTTCCACCGTTGACAGGTACGAAACAATAATTTGAATTAGCTTGTATATAGACTTCCTTAGCGCTCTTCACTTGATAGCCTTCTGATTTCACCGCTTCTTGAATGACTTCAAATGTGTGTTCAATTTCTTCTTTAGAAGTCGTGTCTCCATCATACTTTTCTGAATCAGCTAGAGAATAGAATGCGTAAGCCTTGCTATCGTAATACTTATCACTAATAATTCCATGATCTGAAATCTGAACAGTTGTATTATCTCCTTCTGTCACATTCTTCCATTTTCCAACCATGGCCTTAGGTGTTTCAACCTTGTGATAAACCAAATTTTCTTCAAAGTTTCCTTCGTATGATTTATAAGTTTTCAAGTCGAATAAATCATTTCTTAAAATAATATTGCTTCCGTCTTTTTGGAGCAAGTTATAGCGTGTGTTCCCACCAGACTTAATAACAACTATTTCTGTCGTCTTCAGGTTAAATTTCTTATCGACATCCGCAAGTGAATGCAAGTCAGATGCATTCAACAAAGAAAGTGCTGTATTAAATTCTTTTTTCGCTTCATTGCCCTTGAGAACCTTTTTGATGGTCTCGCCACCATTGACTTTTTGTTTCTTTCCACTTAGTTCATAAGTGACCGGACTAGAATCCGTATTTCTCAACCAAACCCCATCTAGACTTGGTCCACCTGAAAAGAAAAAGAACCAAGCAAGAGCAATTACTGCGACAAGTCCCGCAACTGCGACCCCAATCTTTGTTTGTTTATTGAAAGAAAATGTCAATTTTTTCGGTCTTGGAACAGGTTGCAAGGTTTTCGCCGATGGTTGTGGTTGGACAAAAGCTGTCTGCTCTTGTGAAAGAGGTGCGCTAGGTGCAACAGGTGCTTCCTGAGCAGGAGCCTGCGCCTCAGTTGCTGGAGTCGGCGCTTCTTTTCGCTCTACGACAAACTCCCCTTTTTCACGCGCTTCTTGAAATTCTTGCATACTTGGCTTGCGACCATTGATCGCTTCAAAGTATTCAACCCAATCTTTTTGATTCATCATATCCCCCTTATTGATTCAGCATAAAAACTAACCATATTATACCATAAATCCATGGTAAATTTTGTGATTTTCAGAAAATAAAAGAAAAAGCCCAAGCAGTTTTCCACTTGGACTTTCTTTATTATTTCAAAACTTTTTGTGTTTTCGCGTAATTGGCTTCTACAGCTTCTTTTTCAGCTTTCCACCAGTCTTGGTTGTCTGTGTACCACTTGATGGTGTCTTCCAAACCTGCTTCGAAGTTTGTGAATTGTGGTTCCCAACCCAATTCTTCACGCAATTTGGTTGAATCAATAGCGTAACGCAAATCGTGACCAGCACGGTCTGTTACACGGTCGTAGGCATCTTTTGGTTGACCCATTTTTTCAAGGATCAATTCAAGCACTTCCTTGTTGTTCTTTTCACCATCGGCACCGATCAGGTAAGTTTCACCGATACGGCCTTTAGTGAGGATAGCCCAAACACCAGTTGAGTGGTCGTTGGTGTGGATCCAGTCACGGACGTTCTTCCCTTTACCATAAAGTTTTGGCTTGATGCCAGACAAGATGTTGGTGATTTGACGTGGGATGAATTTTTCAATGTGTTGGTATGGACCGTAGTTGTTTGAACAGTTAGAAATCGTTGCTTTAACACCAAATGAACGAACCCAAGCTTTCACAATCAAGTCAGAAGCAGCCTTGGTTGATGAATAAGGTGATGATGGGTTGTATTTGGTTTCAGCAGTGAATTTTTCACCAGGACCTTCCCCATGTCCAGGAAGATCTTCACGCAATGGAAGGTCTCCATACACTTCGTCTGTTGACACGTGGTGGAAACGAATGTCGTATTTACGAGCCGCTTCCAAAAGTGTGTATGTACCGATGAAGTTTGTGTGGATAAATGGTGATGGGTCGTTCAATGAATTATCATTGTGACTTTCAGCCGCGTAGTGAACAATCGCATCAGCCTTAGCAGCCAATTTATCAACCAATTCAGCATCAGCGATGTCTCCCACCACCAACTCGACACGATCTCCAAGGATTTCTTCGATATTGGCACGGTTACCAGCGTAAGTGAGTTTGTCAAGGACAGTCACATGCACGTCTGGATGGTTGTTGTAGACATAGTGTACGAAGTTTGAACCGATGAAACCAGCTCCACCGGTTACGATGATGTTTTTGTATTCAGTCATTTTTTCTCCAAAAAATTGTTTTTTCTTAATAGTTCCTTAAATCAATCTTTTTTTAGCTTTCCTTAGGTGAGTACGGACGTCAGCGAACTTCGAAGAAGTTCCATGACTAAGTTTTGAGCCTAGTGTCTCAAAACTTCCGAGCACCTGAAACACAATGGTTCAGGTGCTTTTCTCACGGCGGAAAGCTAAGCATATAGCTCGCTTCGCTCGTTTATAGCAAAGCTAAAAACTATATAATGATGTTCTTGATTGTTTTAAGAGCTTCATTCTTACAAATCTTCTGCTTTTAGGGGTTTGACATCTTTAAGCAGTGGGTGATTCTTGTCTGCTTCTGAGACTTCTGCTTCTTCCAAGTTTTCCCATTGGATATCTAGGCTTGGATCTGCATAGTTGACAAAAGCATATTTTGGTTTGAGTTCCAGTGCCCAGTAGTCATTGACTAAGTATGTATAAGCAACTTTGTCTGTCAAAACTTGGAACCCATTGGCAACACCACCAGGGACGAAGATGCCTTTTGAAGCATCGATCACGGTTTGGTAGGTATTCCCAAAGCTATCGCCTTCACGAAGGTCTACCCAAGTTCCAAGAACCTTGCCTTCATCTGCTACAGAGATGTACTTGTCCCAAGGCTCTGCATGCAAGCCACGCAAAACATTCTTACGAGAGAATGAAATATTGTTTTGCAACTTGCCTTCCGCAAAGAAGCTTTCAGGAAATCCAAGAGGAAGCATTTTTTCTTTTTGGAAGTTTTCCTTGAACCAGCCACGGTTGTCCCCATGGACTGGAATATCAAACTCCAACAAGCCTGGGATGGCTTCAATCTTGCGGGCTGCTAATTCTTTTCCGAAAAATTGTTCTGTCATTAAGCTTCTCCAATCAAACGGAGCAAGTATTGTCCGTATTCGTTTTTCTTCAGTGATTGCGCTAATTCATGAACTTGTTCTTTGGTGATATAACCCATGCGATAGGCGATTTCCTCAAGGTTAGCTACTTGGACGTTTTGCAAGCGTTGAACAGTCTCAATATATTGAGAAGCCTGCAAGAGACTTTCATGAGTTCCTGTATCCAACCAAGCAAAACCACGGCCCATGAGCTCAACAGAGAGATCTCCACGCTCCAAATAGGCCTTGTTGACATCAGTGATTTCAAGCTCGCCACGAGGACTTGGTTTGATGTTTTTAGCAATCTCTACGACATCATTGTCATAGAAGTAAAGTCCTGTCACCGCAAAGTTTGATTTTGGATGTTCTGGTTTTTCTTCGATAGAGATGGCATTCATATCATCATCAAACTCTACCACACCGAAGCGTTCTGGATCTTTGACTTGGTAACCAAAGACAGTCGCCCCTTTTTCTTTGGCTTCAGCCCGTTGCAACATCTTGGTTAGACCATTTCCGTGGAAGATATTATCTCCAAGAACGAGGGCAACATGATCGTCACCAATGAACTCTTCACCAATGATAAAGGCTTGTGCCAAGCCGTCTGGACTTGGTTGCTCTGCATAAGAGAGGGAAATCCCAAGTTCAGAACCATCTCCAAGAAGCTCTTCAAAACGAGGAAGATCTTGCGGAGTTGAGATGATCAAGATTTCTTTGATCCCTGCTAACATAAGAGTTGACAATGGGTAGTAAATCATTGGCTTGTCGTAAATGGGCATCAACTGTTTGGAAGCGGCACGAGTCAAAGGATACAAACGAGTACCCGAACCACCAGCTAAAATAATACCTTTCATAATGTTAGGCCTTTCTACGTATTCATTACCCCTATTTTATCATGTTTATATAAAAAAGTCACCTTGCATTTGTGTTGCAAGGTGATGACAGGTTATCCCAAAGCGACGTCTAGGATCATCATAATGACAAATCCAACCATGAGACCGAGGGTCGCAACATCTGTGTTGCCGTTAGTCTGGGAATCTGGGATCAACTCTTCGACCACTACAAAGATCATCGCACCTGCCGCAAAAGAAAGGGCATACGGCAAGATGGCCGTCATAGATAGGACCGCTACTGCACCTAGCAGGGCTCCTACTGGTTCCACGATGGCGGACATAGACCCCCAATAAAAGGCATTGAGACGGGATTTTCCATCCGTCCGGATCGGGATCGAGAGAGCAGCACCTTCAGGGATATTTTGTAAGCCAATCCCGATAGCCAAACCAACCGCCCCGATAAAGGCTTCTGGACTTGGATTACTGGCGAGAGCCCCAAAGGCTACTCCGACTGCTAAGCCTTCTGGAAAATTATGAATGGTAATGGCGAGAAAAAGGAGGGTTGTCTTAGACAACTTCTTCTCCCGTGGCGAATGGATGCTCTCTGCCTCCTCAATCTCCTTACTCATATGAAGGTGAGGAACGATAGCATCGATCAAGCGGAGAAAAAAACCTCCAGCTAGAAAACCGATAGCAGCCGGAAACCAAGCCAGGCTCCCATATGATTTTTCCGCATACTCAATAGACGGTTGCAAGAGGGACCAAAATGACGCCGCAATCATGACCCCCGCAGCAAATCCCATCATGATGTCCAGTAATTTACGACTAATATGCTTGAAGAAAAAGACAATGGCTGACCCGACAATGGTACAGCCCCATGTAAACAATCCTGCGATAAAGGCCTGCAAGACCACGGATTGTGATTGAAACCAATTCATAACAACTCCCATTTTCTTGTTGATTCACTTGTTCTATTCTACTATTTTTATCCGAATGAAGGAAGGTCTTTCGAAAAAAAGAGAGTGGGACAGAAATCGGTA
>NZ_KV794411.1:787229-812385 GCF_001808725.1 Streptococcus sp. HMSC074F05
CAACCACTGCTTCTTGCTCGACAATCCAAAGACAAGAAGAGGCTAGGACTTTTGTCCCACTCTCTTCTTCACATATTGTTCAACTGGATAATCTGCTGGATCCAAGCGCAGGTTGCCTCCTGCCACTAGTTGGGCCAGGTGCCACCCAATGAGGGGACCTGTTGTGAGGCCAGACGAACCAAGTCCACTAGCGACATAGAGGCCTGCTCGATCAGGAACAGCTCCCCAGAATGGTGAAAAGTCACTGGTGTAGGCCCGTGTTCCCACGCGCTCGCCGACAACTGTCGCTTGAGCTAGTTCTGGATAGTAAGACAGAGCTTCTGTTTCCATCTGATTCAGCAAAGCCTGATCCACTGTCAGGTCAAAGCCCATCTCATTTTCATGGGTGGCTCCCATACTGATCTTGCCCTGCTGAAATGGAATGATATCCAGCTCTCCTTCAGGCATGACCACAGGATAATCAGCAGTATCTAAGTCTAGCTGATAATCCCTCAACTGTCCTTTTTGGGGACGGACATCGACTTGGTAACCAAGTGGCTCGAGGATTTGTCCCAACCAGGCTCCTGTTGCTAGGATGACTTGATCATAGCTTTCTCCTGCAATCTGATAGCCAGTGTCTGTAACCGAGAGAGCAACCTCTTCCCTGATCACTCTTGAACCACTGGCTTTAAGAAGGGTTTCTGTCAGAAGGGCTCCTTCTACATGAGCTCCACCTGATGCATAGAGTAGCTTCTCAAAACCTTGCAACCCTGGGAATTGTTGGGCCACTTCTTCTTTGGTCAAAATCGCTAAGTCTCCGATTAAGGGAGATTCTTCTCGACGGCTCAGTGCCAACTGATAGAGTTCATCTAATTTCTCTTCCTTCTTTTTGAGAAGATAGACCCCAGTCTGTTGGTAAAAGTCTGTCTCGATTCCTTCCTTAGCCAGGTCCTCTACCAATTCTTGGTAGAAATCAGCTCCTAAACGTGCGAGTCGATACCAATCCTTGTTTCGCCGCTTCGAAAACCAAGGGCTAATGATACCAGCCGCTGCCTTGGTTGCTTGGCCAACTCCATGGTCATAGACGGTTACATCCACTTGTGATTTTTTGGATAAATAATAGGCTGCAGTGGATCCCACGATCCCTGCACCGATAATGGCAACTTTCATCATGACCCCTTAGATATGATAAAAAGGATTGGTGCTGGCTTGACTGCCAATCACTTCAATCTCCCAGGCTTCCTCAGCCTTCCACTGATTGAGCTTTTCTACTAGTTTTGACACAAAGAGAACTTCGATATGGTGACCTGGGTCCAAGGCCAAGAGGCCATCGCTCAGCATGTCCTGAGCCGTGTGATAGTAGATATCTCCGGTGATATAGACCTCTGCTCCCTTGGCGAGAGCATCCTTGTAAAAGGACTGGCCACTTCCTCCACAAATGGCGACGCGCTCAATGACCCGTTCCAAATCTGCCTGGTCATAACTGACTATGCGCAAAGCATCTAAGCCAAAGGTTTCTTTAACCTTGCTAGCCAACTGTCCAAAGGATTGGGCGGGTACCCGCCCAATCCGGCCGATTCCGAATCCTTCCCCTGTCATACTGAGGGGCTCTGTATCTTCAATGTCCAAGAGCTGGCAGAACCAATCGTTGAGACCATCTGGGACAATGTCAATATTAGTATGGCTGACGTAGACTGCGATATCATGCTTGATCAAGTCGATATAGATCTGATTTTGAGCCCGATCGACTACCAAATCCTTGATGGGACGGAAAATGGGCGCGTGCTTGACGATAATCAAGTCCACCCCATGGGCGATAGCTTCAGCCACCGTCTGCTCGCGGATATCCAGGGCCACCATGACCTTATGGATGTCTTTTTGCAGGGTGCCGACCTGTAGGCCACGGACATCTCCCTCCATGGAAAGCTCCTGAGGACAATAGGCTTCATAGCGTTTGATGACTTCACTTGCTAACATTTAGGACCTCCTTGATGTGTGCGATGCGCTCTTCTAACGATGCTCTGGCAGATTGATTCTCAACTGGGACTTGCTCCAAGGCAAAGGCTAATTTCTCCACTTCCTTGGACCACTTTTGGACAAAAGCTGGAGCATGTCCCTGCATCAAATAGGGACCAAAACGCAGTTCCATGGCTTTCAACTCCTGAGAACCGTGTTCGACCACAAGGATCTCATAGAACTTCTCATTTTCTTCCAAGATCGCTTCATCAACAATGCGGAAATCATGGTTTACCAACCAAGCCCGCAGTTCATCTTCCCGATTATTGGGTTGGAGGACCAAGCGAGAGACACTGGCTAATTTCTCAAGACCTGCGGCTAGGATATCTGCAATCAAGCGTCCTCCCATGCCAGCAATGGTGATACAGGAAATGCCATCTGTTGGTTCAAAGGCAGCCAAACCATTGGCCAAGCGGACTTCAATCTTGTCCTCTAAGCCATTATCCGCAACATTTTGGAGGGCAGACTGATAGGGGCCCTCAACCACTTCACCAGCAATAGCAGCCTCAATCTTACCTTCTTGTAAGAGGGCGATTGGGAGATAAGCATGGTCACTCCCTACATCTAGAAGACGAGCTCCAGCTGGGACGAAGCTAGCCACCAAGTCCAAGCGATTTGATAATTTTGTAAATTCCATGTGCTACTTTCTAAACTTTTATTCCATCCTTTAGTATACCATGTTTGCACCATTAAAAAAAGGCGCAACGGCGCCTTTTCATTATGCATCAATTTCCTTATATTCTACTTTCAAGCCACGTTTCACAGCTGGGCGATTAGCAATTTTTTCTGTCCAAGCTTGCAAATGCTTGTATTCCTTCACATTTAGGAATATTCCCGCTCGGTCCCAGACCTTGTCTTGGGCTAGACGACCATACCAAGACCAGATGGCAATATCCGCTATGGTGTAGTCCTCCCCTGCGATATAAGGTTTGGTGGCCAGTTCCTTGTCCAGCAGGTCCAATTGACGTTTGGCTTCCATGGCAAAGCGATTGATAGCATACTCGATTTTCTCCGGCGCATAATGGAAGAAATGACCAAAGCCTCCCCCTAAAAATGGTGCCGCACCCGTCTGCCAGAAGAGCCAGTTGAGCACTTCTGTCCGTTTAGCCAGATCAGTCGGGATTAATTGGCCAAATTTTTCAGCTAGATACAGGAGGATATTGGCTGATTCAAAGACACGAATGGCTTCCTCTCCTGATTGATCCAACATGGCTGGAATTTTCGAGTTAGGATTGATGGCTACAAAGTCACTACCAAACTGATCTCCTTCGCCAATCTTGATCCGATAAGCGTCATAGCCTGCATCCACTCCCAGCTCTTTGAGTTCTTCAAGCATAATGGTGGCCTTGATCCCATTGGGTGTTGGAAGGGTATAGAGTTGGAAAGGCTGGTCGCCTTTTGGAAGAGTTTGTTCAAAGCGGGCACCTGCTGTTGGTTGGTTCAAGCCCCCCCAGGCTCCTCCCATTTGGCTCGGTGCTTCCCATACTTCTGGTAATTGATAATCTGACATCTCTTTTCTCCTTTGTCTATGTTACTACTAGCATATCAAATCCAATCGCTAGTTTCAAAAATCTGCTACGCTGGCTTTACTTGACTTTTCTTGGCAAAATGATAGTATAGAAAAAATACATTTTGAAGGAGAAAAAACATGTCCACGATCGACTTTCATAGTTTGGCAAAGACAGAACTACACTGCCACTTAGACGGTTCCTTGTCTCTTCCGACCATTCGCCAATTGGCAGCCATGGCCAATATTGACCTCCCTGCTAGCGATGAGGAGCTCAAGCACCATGTCACTGCACCTGCCCACTGTGAGAATCTTTTGGACTATTTGGAGGCCTTTGACTACATTCGCCCTCTCCTTCAAACCAAGGAAGCCTTGACCCTTGCTGCTTACGATGTGGCCAAGCAAGCTGCTTTGGAAAATGTCGTCTACATTGAGGTTCGTTTTGCCCCAGAATTGTCCATGGACCAAGGGCTCACTGTTCCAGAAACAATCGATGCTGTCTGTGAAGGACTGCGCCAAGCCCAGGATGAATTTGGCATTGTTGCAAAAGCCTTGGTCTGTGGCATGCGCCAGTCCGATCAAGAAGTCACATCTCGCATTCTAGCAGAAGCGAACCAAGTTAGTGATCAGGATTTTGTTGGTTTTGACTTTGCCGGGGATGAGCACAACTACTCTCCAGAAGATATTCGACCTCTAATTGAGCAAGTCAAGAGTTACCATCGGCCCATGACGCTTCACGCAGGTGAGTGTCATTGCCCACACTTTGTTGCCCAATCGATTGCATTTGGTATCAAACGCAATGGCCACGTGACAGCTCTATCTCATGAACCGGACTTACTCCAATCCTTTATTGAAAATGGGGTCACTGGTGAACTCTGCTTGACCAGCAACTTACAGACAAAAGCAGCACCGAATATAGAAGATTTTCCTTATTTGAAGATGAAGGCGGCCGGAGCTCGGATCAGTATCAATACCGATAACCGGACTGTATCTGATACCGATCTTACCAAGGAATATGCCCTCTACCATCAGCGCTTCCAAACCAAGGAAACTGACTTTTACCAGCACAATGTCGATGCCATCCAGGCTTCCTTTGCTAGTGAAGAGGAAAAACAAGAACTCCTTACCAAACTAAAAAAAGCCTACGCGGACTATCTATAAACAAAAAATGCTAGCAATATATGACTGCTAGCTTTTTGAATGGTTAAAAAATATTTTTTCAATTAAGAACCTATTTGTTTCAGTAAAAGTAATGTCTTATTTTTATATTATTCAAGTATAAACTAAAAATTTTCCGCCGTGAGAAAAGTGCCTGAAACGTAATTGTTTCAGGCACTCGGGAGTTTTGAGACCTTAGGCTCAAAACTAAGTCATGGAACTTCTTCGAAGTTCTCTGACGTCCTTAATCACATAAGGAAAGTTTCTAGGAAAACTTTACCTTCCTTCTGCAGCTAGCACTCAATTAAGTACTAGTTTTTTTAATCCTTCCACAAATCCATGGCCTTCAAGAAATCGTCTGAAACGGTCACATTGCGTGGGTTGGCTTGCTCGCGTTCTTGTAGTTTCGCCTCTACTTGGGCCAGGCTGTTGATGCCTTCACTGCGCCAGTTTCGCAAAATAGCTTGGATATATTTCCAGTGAGGCTTGCCGTTAAAGACAGCTTCTCGTAGGGCTGCCTTGATCACGTCTGGATCTGTCTGATCCTCGCGCACAGTCTTGGTCAAGTCTTCAATCTCAAAAGGTGTCAAGAGTCGTCCCAGTTCTTGTTGGAAGGTTTCCACCAAGTCCTTGATGACATTTCCCTTGGCAGGAGCACTCTGTGTCTTCCCTTGTGTCTGAGCCTCTAAAATTTCATCCAAGCGTTCCAGGGCAATGGTCGCATCAAAGATGGCTTCAATCTCGCCATTGAGCTCAATAGTCCGGTATTGGAGGAGTCCCTTGGTGGTCAAATTGGACATGATACGATTGACCTCTGTCACGGTTTTTCCTAGATGACTGGCAATCTGATTGGGAGTCAAGGTCTCTTGACCGGTCGTATTTTGAAGGAAGAAAAACTGCCAAACCAAGTAGTCATCTGCTTGGTCAAATAACTCATGATAATGAAAAAGTAAGGCACTTGGAAGAACCAAGTTGCCATACTTAAATGCTTGTGAATATGTCATAATTCCCCTTTATAGGTAACCATAAAATGAAATATCTTTTTCCAATTCTTCCAAGCGGTAAGGTGTTTCTTGATAAACCGCATAGTTGATCCAATTACTAAAGAAGGTCGTCGCAGCAAGATTCCAACGAATGCGAGGTTCTGTATTGGCATCATTCTCATCAAAGTAATTTTTTGGAAGGGCTGGATCCAAGCCTGCCTTGACATCTCGGTGGTATTCTTTCGCCAGCGTATCGCGATCATACTCCAGATGGCCAAAGCTATACACCTCACGCATGTCCGGACTAGCAATGATGGACAACCCAACCTCATTTCCCTGAGCGATCACCTGAAGATTACTCTTTTCCAGAACTTCCTTCAAAGGAATATCGGTATAGCGGGAATGAGGGGCAAGGAAACGGTCGTCAAAGCCTCTCATGAGAAGACTCTCAGGACGCACCACTACCTGGTCATAGATGCCAGATAATTTGTCACAGAGCTCAACTTTTTGAATCCCGTAACGGTGGTACAGACCAGCCTGGGCTCCCCAACAGAGGTGCAGGGTAGAAAAAACATGACGCTTGGCCCATTCAAAGACCTGGGTCAACTCTTCCCAGTAGTCCACTTCCTCAAAGTCCATCTTTTCGACAGGCGCCCCCGTCACAATCAAGCCGTCATAGTAATTATCCTTGATATCCTCAAAAGTCTTGTAAAAACTCTCCATATGCTCGGCCGCTGTATTTTTAGACTTATGGCTCGCCATATAGAGGAAATCTACATTGATCTGCAAGGGCGTATTGGCCAGGAGGCGTAGCAGTTGAGTCTCAGTTGCTTCCTTAGTCGGCATGAGATTCAAAATCAGAACATTTATAGGACGAATATCCTGGTGAGTTGCTCGAACATCATCCATGACAAAAATATTTTCTGAACGAAGGATATCGACTGCTGGTAATTTTTTATCTAGAGTAATTGGCATAAAAAGCTCCCATCTTACAAGTTCTTAACTAACATTATATGATAGGAGCTTATAGTTTTCAATTATGGTTTTTCTGTAGCCAGTTATAGTATTAGACTATATTAGTAATGCATCAAGACTTTGTAGTCGTAATCGCCGATCGCTTCGCGACCTTTCAATTCATCCAACTCGATCAAGAAGGCACACCCTGCAACGACGCCACCGAGTTTTTCGATCATTTCGATGGTTGCTTTAACGGTACCACCCGTAGCCAAAAGGTCATCAACGATGAGGACGCGTTGGCCTGGTTTGATGGCATCTGCGTGCATGCAGAGGGTATCCACACCGTATTCTTTTTCGTAGTCAGCAGAAATAACTTCACGTGGCAATTTACCAGGCTTACGAACAGGCGCAAAACCAATACCGAGCTCAAAAGCTACCGGACATCCAACGATGAACCCACGCGCTTCAGGGCCAACGATCATATCGATCTTCTTATCCGTTGCGTATTGAACGATTTCACGAATCGCATAACTATAAGCATTGCCATCTGCCATCAAAGGGCTGATATCACGGAAGGTAATCCCTTCTTGTGGATAGTTTTCAATGCTTGCAATGTAATCTTTTAAATTCATGGTTAACTTTCTTTCATAAAAAATTTTTACATTCCATTATACCATGAATTCTACTAACTTGCATCATTTTTGCCAAATCATTTTCCCAAGTCTCCGCATCAAAGCAAAAATCCCACATCCGAAAAATGATGTGGGATTGGAAACATGCTTACTATTCATCTATCAATTTGTTGTACTCGATTTTCATATCCCCCAAGTTTTTCAGGGAATAACGGGAACTTCCATTCTTGAACCAGGTACCCAGAATGTATTGTTCGGCGACCTTCTTGCTTTGGTTTTTCAACCAAGTGCGGTCTTTGCCATAGGTGGCAAGTTGCTCAAGGAGTTGCTGGCCCTCGTAGGTAGTATCTTCTTTAGAAAGGTAGACCTCTTTCTGGAAAAACAACTTTTTGGATGAGTTGTATTTAAATATAAAACCAAGTGTCACACCTTTTTCCAATTGAAGATCATACATATAGGTCCAGTTGGGCGTTCCCCTAAACATCATCACGGACAATTCTTCGTTAACATCGACAATTCCTTTAGAATAGGGGTAGGTCTGAAAATCCTCGTCTTCTTTCCAGATACCATCGTTTCCTATCGTTTCTGTATACGGCTTAAACATCATATAGCGCATCAATCCACCATTTTCGGAGTAGTTGATTTCTTCCATAGGGTTTTTCAGACTCAGATAGATTCCCAACCAATAAAGGCCAAAAAGTAGGATGGGGGTGAGCCAGAGAAACTGTTTTAGGTGTTTTTTCATAAGGCCTGTCCTGTCAGGTAGTCGTAGATTTCACGAACCGTTCCAAGGGCCATCAACTCCTGTTCTTTAACGGTTTGTTTGAGGTTTTGGTAGATGCTGCTCTCTGCGATTTCCCGTTTTTCTGCTTCTTTATTGACCTTCATGATGCCATTTTCAATGGTCACAAAGCCCAGCTCTTGGAAGATCTGGATCATTTTGACCAAGAGGATCGGCTGGATCTTGAGATAGGCTGCTAGGTCTTTCAGTTTGTAGCGGACATCAAACTCTGGGTACTGGTAGATGGTCTTATAGAGCTTGGCATACTGGTCCCTGCTACCGTAGCCTGTTAGATAGTAGGCTTTGGCGATCTCATTTTTGAAATAGACGGCCTGGAAGTCATGTTCTTGGAAAATTTGCCGTAATTCCTCTAAATCTTCAGGGATATTTCCAACCACTACAGCGGAAGTTCCTGCTAGATCTGGTAGGTCTTTGGTAAAGTCAAGAACGGGAACACCTGCGGGGAGACTGGCATTTTTGGAGCGGATATTAAAGAGCTGCACACCATCCACACGCGCATCAACCAGCATGAGCTGAAGGGTCGTTTGACCATTCCATTGGTTGACTGACAATTGCACAGCTAACTCCAGGTCTTGCGCTTGGGCAAACTCTGCCTCTAAGCTCCCCAAGCCAAAGGCAACCACCTCAAAGGTCGCATCTTCTTGAGAAATTTTGAGTTTCAAGTGAGTATTGCCAGCACCCATCGAGCGAGCTCCTTCTACCTTGAAATTACGGACCAGAAAGACGGGTTTTTTATTGTCCATGCCAAAAGGACTCAAGCGATCAAAGCTTTTCAAGGTCTCAAGCGTTAGTTCTGTTAGATGCAGTTCCTCGTCGATGGCTAGGCTAGACTTGCTACTGAGATCAATCTCTTGTTTTGCAATGTAATCCGTAAGAGCCTGAGACAGGGCAGGGAGTTGATCCACCTCGAGCGTCATCCCTGCTGCACCGGCATGCCCGCCAAAGGCGACAAAGAGCGACCGGTGGGGATCGAGGGCATCAAAGATATTGACCGACTCAGGACTCCGAGCGCTTCCTTTAGCCCGTCCATCTTCGATGCTTAAAACAACAACTGGCTGATGAAGCTCTTCTAATAGACGGCCGGCGACAATGCCAAGGACCCCTGGATTCCAGCCTTCTTTGGCCAAGACTTGGGCGGACAAGCTTGGATCGACCATGGTTTTGGCTTCGTCATAGATGGCTTGGACAATTTCTTTACGTTCTTCATTCTTCTGATGAATCATAAGGGCAATCTCGTGCGCCTCTTCATCGTCAAATCCTGTCAGGAGTTCAATGGCCGGATTGGGATCATCGAGGCGTCCAAGGGCATTGAGACGAGGAGTAATCTGAAAACCAACCGTTTCTTCATTGACATCCTCCGGACGAATCCCCGCAATCTCCAAGAGTTCCTGCAAGCCCATGCGCTGGCTATGTTGGAGAACACCCAGACCGTATTTGACCAGGATCCGATTCTCATCTGTCAGGCTGACCATGTCAGCAATGGTTCCGATGGCTACCAAGTCTAAGAGATCAACCGGCACTTCTTCTAGGAGGGCACAGGCCAACTTAAAGGCCACACCACATCCTGCTAGATAATGGAAGGGATAATCCGCATCTGGATGCTCCGGATGAATGATCGCATATGCATCCGGTAAAACCTCTGGCATAGAGTGGTGGTCGGTCACGATAACATCGACTCCCATCGCTTGGGCCATGGCAATGGCTTGATTGCCCGCGACCCCATTGTCCACCGTGACAATCAGGGAAATGCCTTGCTGCTCGATAAAGTACTTGTAGACACTCTCATTGGGACCATAGCCGTCTGTGAAGCGGTTGGGTAGGTAGACTTGCACCTCTGCTCCCATCTGCTCCAAGGTTTCCTTCATAATGGAGGCCGAAGTCATCCCGTCTGCGTCATAGTCTCCGTAGATGAGGATCTGCTCATAATCTTCGATGGCCCGTCGGATGCGCTCCACTGCCTTGTCCATATCATGGAGCAAATAAGGGTCGTGTAGTTTCTCAAGCTTGGGTTCTAAAAAGTCTTCTAAATCCTCTTTGGTCTGAATGCCACGCTCATACAGCAAGGTTGCTACGGACGCTTCTAGGCCTGCTTTTTTAGCAAGGGCTAAAAAGGCCTCATCTGCACTTGGCGAAGCTAACTGCCAATCGTATTTTGAAGTGATCATCTAGCTTTTGGTCTCCTCTTTTTCTTATCTGAATATTATATCATGAAAGCCGAAAATGGCGGGAAATAAAGGGTCAGGTAATGGTTGGAACAAAATGAACAATTTCCTATATTTTTGTTGCATTTAGCTTGACTTATCACACTAAAAGAATATAATAAATATGATAATAATCTTTTAAAAATGTAATGGGATGATTATTCTGTTAAGTTTGCACTGCTTATTATCATTTTATATTATGAAGCGTAAATTTCTTCCGTTTTTCTATCGAATCATTGTTTTTAGAAAGTTTGTTTCAGGTCCAACCAATCCTCTAGTATGGACAGACTAAAGATAGGATATTGAGGTATGCCCCCATATTTTCTCAATAGAGGTAAGGTCCTTCTTCTCTAAATACATGTTCAAATAAAGCAACTGATTGTATGGAGCAAAGATCAGGAGTTTTTCAGTTTTAGGAGATATCACTATATAGAAAAACTTTACGAAATTTATGCAAAAGAAAGGAAATGAGGCCAATTGAAATTTCTATATAAAAAGATAGTTGCATTTGTAGCTATCATCGCCGTGGTAGCCTTAGGCTTGTCTGTGATCAAACCTGTTAGCGCGGCTACTGTTTCACCAACCGTCACCAATTTAAAGGCTCAGGCAAGTGGACAAAAAGTTATCTTTTCATTTGACTGGGATTTAACTGGTAAATCAGTTAAAGAAGGTGATACGTTTACCATTGATGCTCCAGAAGGTGTCAATATCACTGAAGTTGCAACTCAATCACTCCAAGCAAATGGAGCTGAAGTCGCAACCATTTCGATGACAAACAAAAAGATTACTTTTACTTTTAAAAAAGCCATCGAATCCATGAACCAAAACGTTAAGGGTGGTTTCTCATACAAAGCAGAATGGGATAACACTCCGGGAAATCCTGGAAATAAAACGGCTACCTCAAAAGTTGGTTCAGAATCAGTCGTCATCACACGTCCTAATGGGCCAGGAGTTTTCGAAGCAATCTTAAATAAATATAATCGTACAGGTGATTATGTTTCTAAACAATTCAAATTAGACGCATCTGAAAACTATGCATGGATGAATGTTGGAGATGACTATTATCTCACTACTTGGTTCATTCGTATCAACGGAGATGGTAAGAAACAAGCCATCACAAACCCTGTTGTGTCAGATAAAATCCAAGCTCCAGCTGTAGATTACTCAAAAATCACTTTTGCTCCTGCTGCAAACCACGCTGCAAGTGAATTCTTTGTAGGAACTTACTTGAAACCATCCTTCACTTTGAGAAAAGGTGGACAAGTGGTAGCTTCTGGTTGGGACTTCTGGAAACATGTGAAATTCGATGCGGACGGCAATGGATTTACCGTGAATTTATCAGATGTCAGTGATGTCTTTAAAACAGCATCAAGCGATGAATTGATCGTTGAATACCAAACATTAATTCCTAAGACAACCGTTCGCGTTGACAACAATGCTACGTTAACAGCTGATGAAATCAAAACACCATTAAAAGACCCAGCATTCTGGAATAACACAGAATTAAACTTCTGGGTATCCGGTGATAAAACTATAACTGTTCAAAAAGAATGGGTTGGTGATGAAGAAGCTGACCGTAAAGATATTACTGTTCAATTGTATGCGGACGGCAAAGCTTTGGATGGGATGACACAAACCCTTACAAAAGCTTCTGGCTGGAAAGCAGCATTTACGAAATTACCAGGTATCAAAGATGGTAAGGCCATTGAATATTCAGTAGTAGAAACAAACACTCCTGAAGGTTACACTTCTAAAGTTGAGAAAATTGATGATGACAACGTGATTAAAGTGGTCAACACATCAAACAAACCAAAGGTGACTGAAACTACTGCAGACCTTGTCGTTAAAAAAGCTTTCGAAGTAGCTGGTGATCAGGAACATAAACAAGTTCCAGTCACAGAAGGTCAATTTGAGTTTGTCTTGAAAGACGAAAACAACAAAGTAGTCGAAACTGCCAAGAACCAAGCAGACGGCACTGTTAACTTCAAGTCTCTAACCTTCAATAAAGAAGGTAGCTATACATACACGATCACTGAAAACAAAGGTACGGATGCTACTATCAACTATAGTACACAAAGCATCACTGCTACCGTTGATGTAAAAAAAGAAAACGACAAACTCGTCGCTACTGTCACTTACTCAGGTGGAGATGGTGAACAAAAAAATACGATCACCAATACTCAAAACAAACCAAAAGTTTCAAATGCTAAAGTGACCTTAACCCTTAAAAAAGCATTTGAAGGTGGCGAACTTAAGGGTGATGACTTTGAGTTTGTTGCAAAAGATGCAAACGATAAAGTTGTTGGCACAACCAAGAACAAAAAAGATGGTTCAATTACTTTTGATAACATCACTGTAGACAAAGCAGGCACATTCAAATATACCATCACTGAAACAAAAGGTACGGACAAAACCATTACCTACAGTGATAAAACCATCACGGCTACAGTTGTAGTGGTTGAAAAAGACAACGCCTTGGTTGTAGAACAAATCAGCTACTCTGATGGTCAAACTGAGACAAATACGTTCACCAACAAAAAAGAAGCTCCTAAAACAGAAAGTGTAACAGCTACACTTCAAGTGAAAAAGCTCCTTAAAGAAGGTGAAACAACCTTACCGTTGACAGATGATCAATTTGAATTTGTCTTGAAAGAAGGAGACAATACCCTTGAAACGGCTAAAAACAAAGCAAATGGTACTGTAACCTTTAAAGAACTTACTTATAGTGAAGAAGGAACACATACTTATACCATTACCGAAAACCAAGGTACGGATCCTTCTATCAACTATAGCACACAAACCATCACGGCTACTGTTGCTGTGAAGAAAGCAAACGATAAACTCGTCGCTACTGTGACTTACTCAGGTGGGGATGCTGAAAAAGGAGATACGTTTACAAATACGAAAACACCTCCGACTCCAACTCCTCCTGCTGAAAAACCAACGACAGCTCAATTCAAGGCTAAAAAAGTATTGGCGATCAATGGTTCGAGCGACCGTACATTGAAAGCAAATGAGTTTACTTTCCTTCTCAAGGATCAAAATGGTACGCTCGTTGATACCAAGACAAATGGTGAGAATGGGGATATTCTCTTCAATCCAGTAAGCTTTAATGAAGCTGGTACTTTCACCTACACAATTGTTGAACAAAAACCAGCTACACCGGAAGCAGCAATTACTTATGATGAATCTGTTCATACTGTAACAGTGACTGTCACAAAGGATGCAACTGGACAATTGAATGCGGATGTGCAATACGACGGTAAAAAGGATACTCCTACTTTTACCAACACGTATACACCTCCGACACCTCCAACTCCTGTTCCTCCAACAGTGAAACCAACGACAGCTCAATTCAAGGCTAAAAAAGTACTGGAGATCAATGGTTCGAGCGATCGTACATTGAAAGCAAATGAGTATACTTTCCTTCTCAAGGATCAAGCTGGTACGCTCGTTGATACCAAGACAAATGGTGAGAATGGGGATATTCTCTTCAATCCAGTAAGCTTTAATGAAGCTGGTACTTTCACCTACACAATTGTTGAACAAAAACCAGCTACACCAGAATCAGCGATCACTTATGATGAATCTGTTCATACTGTAACAGTGACTGTCACAAAGGATGCAACTGGACAATTGAATGCGGATGTGCAATACGACGGTAAAAAGGATACTCCTACTTTTACCAACACTTATACACCTCCGACACCTCCAACTCCAAGTGAAAAACAAATTACCACAAGCAAGATTTTAGAAGGTCGTGACCTTCAAGGTGGTGAATTTAGCTTTAACCTCTTGGACGAAAATGGAACTGTTCTTCAAACAAAACAAAATGCTGCTGATGGCACGGTGACATTTGATGCGATCGCCTACACAGAAGCGATGATTGGTACTCATAAATATACCATTAAAGAAGTCGTACCAGCTGATAAAGCAAACATCCAATATGATGAAGGTCAAGTGGATGTCACAGTTACCGTCACAAAAGATGAAGCATCAAATGCTATCCAAGCAGTTGTTGCTTATGGGGACAAGAAAACCTTTATCAACAAGGTGATCCCACCAACTCCACCAACAATTGATACCCCTGAATTAAAACTCTACACCCTTAAGGTTCGTAAAGTGGATGAAAAGGGTGATTACCTTGCAGGTGCCGTTTTTGGACTCTTTGAAGCAGATGGGGTTACACCTGTTGCCAACCCATATGGACAAGGCCAAGCGCAAGCAATTTCTGGTCAAGATGGACTTGCAAGCTTTGTTGGATTTGAAGCGAAAGATTACGTAATCAAAGAGATCTTAGCTCCAAGTGGTTACCAACTTTCAAATGAAGTCATCCAGGTTTCTGCAAACGACTTTGCTTCTGCAATAAACCTTGTTGTTGATAAAGGAAACGTGGTAAACAAACTCCTTCCACCTCCACCATCAACAGATAAACCGAAAGCATCAACACCTCCATCACCAAATGGAGATAAGCCGAAGCCTGGTGACAAGCCTAAATCTAGTGAAACTCCTAAATCTAGTGACAAGCCTAAAGAAAGTAAACGATCTCTTCCTTCAACAGGAACTGCAGATCATTTAGGACTTCTTGCAACTGGTTTGACATTCGTCGCTACAGCTATTGCTTCTCTGAAACTTAAGAAGAAGGAAGACTTCTAAGAAACATGAAAGATCTAGTCAAACACGACTAGATCTTTTTTTGTATCTGCTTCTCTTATTCTGGTTTGTTTTGATCTTCATAAAAAACAACTTTCCCATCTTTAACTTTGAATGAGTAACTGATAGAATCGGCGTAACTACCTTTGGAATAGTAAAAATCATAGGCACCATCCGGTAGTTTGCTAGCGTCTAATTTTTTGGCTGCTGCTTTTAAGTCTTGTTCCTTAACGGATACACCATCCTCTATATAAATAGTCATACGGATTAACTCTTGATCGATTAAGGTCTGAAAAGGGATTTGATAGTAACCAGCAAAGTCCTTTTTCCCTTCTTTGAGATTTTGACTTGCGATACTATCTAGAATTTGCTCCTTCTCATCACGGTTGGAGTTCGATAAAAAACCAAAGAAACTAATAGGAAGACCTAGAGATTGCTTCTTTAATTGTCCCTCAATTTCCTTCTCCTTCTTTTGGACAGATTGCTGCTTCAAGTACGCTTCCTTATACTCTGGAAGATGGTCACTAGTTGTATCTGTCCAATCATTATGAAACACCGTATCCGTTTCTAATGTCACTGTTTGTCCATCATAGGTTTTTTCAGAGTAGGTGTAGCTTACATGATAAGTTGGGAATTCCAAAGCAGTCCAATCCAGTTTGTTTATGGCCACATCCCCATGCAGACCAACCTTAGCAAGCTCACTGCTGACTACTTCCTTCGCCTTTTTATAATCACTCGGTTTCATGATCTTGCAACTGGAAAGAAACAGGCAACAAAGAATAAGTGGAATTCCTGCGAATAGTTTGAAATAGTTGGGCTTCATAGCCTGACCTCCTTGCTAAATCCGACCTAATCGATTAATTTTTTACATCATATGGGAACATTTTTTTAATATCTTCTTTCATCTTTTTATTAGGAATTTTCTCTAAATCCATATATTTGAAGAATTCCTCATCATTTTGAACGACATGAACCTTCCCATCTTTAGTATACTCAGCTGGTATGGTCAGATTACCGAAGGACTGACCAAAATCTCTAGAGACCACGTAGTTCTGTACTTCATATAAGCGTCTCAGCAATGAGAACTCTGTAGCATCCTTACTTTGATTTAATTCCTTTGTAAAATATTGGAAAAATTCTTTTTTGTTATTCGCAAGATGTTCTTGCCCATCTTTTGAAAATTCTGCTGGTATCTTATGATACTGTAGGACATCATACCATCCACCTGAACGCTGCTCTGGAACTTTATAAAGCAGTTCCAAAAATGAAATATCAAAGTTGAGATCTTCTGGTCCGAGAAAGTATAGATAGGCATTCTCCCCTTTTGTCGATTCTTCACCCCATTTTACAGTAGTTGGATTATTCCCTTTGCTTAAAATAGAATATACTTTCGGATAGAGTGTTTTCAATGGGATATCCTTAGTCTCATTACTACGATCTGTAAATAACAAACGTGAATGTTGGAGCTGCAATTGTCCTCTTTCAAAATTGTATTCAAATGGATGTAAGTCTTTGTCGCTTTCTCGATTTTCTTTTTGAACTTGTTCATAACCTTTGCCTGATGAGGTTTTCCAAGCGAACTTTCCATCCTTAACATTCATTAACCCTATACGAGATTGATACTCTGTTTGTACATAGATATTTCCAGGTTCTACAATATATTTGTCTTTCTTATCGACAAGAATATCAATCGGAATGTATGTTTCTCCATCATCTGTATCCAACAACATAGAAGAAACTTTAACAGATAAGGGGATATAATTCTTATCCATATCTCGTACTATCTTAAAAACATCATATGTTTTCTTCACTAAGCGCTTGTCCTTGGTATCATAGACATCAATGAGCCAGTACTCTCCCTTTTGTGCTTTATTTGTAGTTAGGTAAGGAACTTGATTACCACGAATATAATATTGAAAATAGAGACGTGGGTCAGATTTTAATTTGTAACTTTCTTGTGCAATGTACCGTTCACTATTTCCACCATTTATAAACCATTCTACTTTAACTTTTGGATTGTACGAATTTGCTTCCAGCGCCTCATCCACTTCTTTTTTATTATCCCATTGAATAGCTACTGCTTTCCCACCTGCAATAAATTGGGAATCAACTATGTGTGGACGAGGTTTCCAAGTTACAAATTGTGATATATCACGCTTATGAATTTCATACCGGATAAACCAGCCTCCTGCCAAGGTAACAAGTAATACAAATATCCAAAACTTGATTGATTTAAAAATCTTCTTCATTCTCTCTTTTCTACTTTCTGTACGCTTCTTTTACCTTATTTGTTCGTCATTTTTCTTTAAAAGTATTCCGACTTTTCCAACCACATATGAATAAATTTCTTTAATAATTTATTGACAACTGAAGCTTCTTATAATTTCTTAAACTCACTAGCTTTTACAATAAGCTGATTAAAGATTTGGATTTTTCTCTATTTTTGAACGACCCATTTGGCATCACCATAAACGATCGTAAACGGCCCATCCCCATCTGTTAAATAGTTAATTTTATATATACCAGATTCTCCTGCTTCAAGGACTGTTGGCTGTTTGTAATTTAAAGTATTATTCAACATATAAGCAGATTTGCCATGGCCATCATAGAGATCTACATTTGTATAATCTGGAGTATTTTCAATACTGAGAGGTGTTGTATTCGATAGGGTGAATTCGACGATCAATCGATGTTGTTTTTTCCTTGTATCGATACGGTCTTGATCATCCTGAACATCCAAATTTGGATCGTCTGTTACACTATTCAGTGTAACTTCTAAGCCATTAGCAAATACAACTGGCTCTCCAATTGCATAACTTTTAACAGGATTTTTGGGATTAAAATTCTTTAATTTTTCTTTTATCTTTTGTCCGTCATTATTATTTCCAGATGGGATGGTCCAAAAGATATTATTCTCATCTTGCTTACCATACTGATTATCCCCCTTCATTTGTTGAGGGATTTGTAAGAGAATAGCCAAGTTTTTTAAATCAATTCGAACATCACCTTGATTTGTCACTTCCATTTCAACCGTGAATTCCGTAGGCGAAGTTTTACTATAAGCATAACCGGATAATGAGGTTGCCTCGAAATTTTTGTTAACTAACTGTTGTAAAACTGTTGAAAGCATGATATAGGAAATATGATCATCTCGATTTATTTCTTTTTCAGCATACCTTTGATGGAATTCATCGAGCCAATCATAGAAGGCTTGATTGAAATCTGACTCATTAGGATTTTTATAATATTTATTCCCTCTCGGTAAAAGCTCTGGGAAGTAAGTTGGTACCTGAATGCGAATAAATACTTTGTTTCCCTTAACTGCATAGCCCTTTAATTCATATTTTTTTCCAAAGCTCAATGCATTCGTCATGAGCTTCAAATACATGGGACCATATATTTTGAGGGGGTACTTCTCACCAAGATATTCCACATAAGTATTTGGATCAAAAGTACTACTGTTTTTTTCAATTTTAGGGATAATATAATCGTTCCAGAGTCGAGTATACATATCCTCTTGATTTTTTGCCCCATTGGCCTTGATTACTGTGTCTATTCCCCTTGGATCTACATAGATTCCTTCAACGACCTGCAAAGCTTTTTGAACTCTTCCTTCCTCAGATAGAGAGACTTCATTCGGTTGCTGTCCATATATTGAAATACCATCGCTATCATCTGACCTCATATATTGTGGAAGTTTTTCAAACGTTATGTATCTGATACTGTTCTTTGCATCCCAATCAAATGTTGCTGCAGGTCCTGTCTTGTCAAAATGAATGTTTTTTCGATCGATTTTCTTCTGTACTTCTTTATTCGAAGAACCTTGTTTTTCTACAGTTCCTTGTTTGCAGGCACTCAAACATACTGGTATAAGTACCGAACATAAGACAAGGCCCCATTTTATTTTCTTCTTCATTTCATCTCCTCCTAATCTCTTCCTCATTTTACCACCAATCCCCCCTTTTGTCAGTCAAATAGATAGAGGCTGGGACAAAAGTCCTAGCCTCTCAATTATTTTTGGATTGTCGAGCAAGACGCAGTGGTTGAGTGGGCTCTACTACGCTGCTTTCATCAGCTTTTACAGTCCTACTCAACTGTGCGGAGGTGGGACGACGAAATCGAATTCTAACGAATTACCGATTTCTATCCCACTCTCTTATTTCATATAAATCATCCCTGTACAGGCTTGCTCTGAAAGTTCGACAAAGCCCAGTGACTGGTAAAAGGCTAGATTCTTCTCGCTACGTTCTGTGACGAGGAGCCGTTGATAGACATTTGGGAAGGTCGCTAAAGCCTCTGTTAAGAGTTTCCTTCCAATGCCTTGGCGCTGGTGATCTGGTCTTACCAAAAGGTCCTGCACAAAAATAACCGAGTGGCCATCACCTACCAAGCGAATGTAGGCGACGAGCTCCTTCTCATCATAGACTGCCAACTGCCAGAGACTAGCTTTGACAGCTTGTTCCAGCATGGTTGGATTGTTGGTATAATTGGTCCAACCCACCGAGCTGTAGAGTGCGAGTAGGTCTGTCATCGCTGGAATTTCTTTTTTATAATCTAACATCTTAACTCCTTTTTAACCTATAGTGCTGGAAGAAGGCGATATTCCGATAAGGGGACTCTTGGCAAACAGCTAACTCCATCTCAAGCATAGACTCTCGCCAGCCTTCTTGGCCCTTTAAGCGGTTGTCCTGCAAGGCATAAAAGACTCGAATTCCTTGGTAATCCTGAACTTTGAGGGCTAGGTCTTCAACTGCTCTATCTAGATCATAGGCCTGTGCCAAACCCATGGAGTGAGTTTCCAAGTCCTGACCTGCTAAGAGATCAAGCGCCTTCTGAGGATCATTTTCAAAAACGACGGTCTGCAGGACGCGGCCAACCTCATTGTGCTTGACGATAGAGAGCAGTCCTCCTGGTTTCAAGAGACGGGTGAATTCCTTGAGAACATCCTTGCGATCCTCCACATACTCCAAGACATTGTGGCAGAGAATGACATCAAAACTGGCATCTTCAAAGCTCTCTATCTGGTCCAGACTCCCGACGAGTTGCTGGTAGGGACGGTCCTGGGCCCGCAAGGCCACCATTTCCTCGTTTGGCTCCACAGCAAGGACCTCATTGTCTTTCGCTAGGTGGTTGGCCACGAGACCGAAGCCACTGCCAAAATCAAGCACTCGCTTGCCTTTGATGTCTTTCAATTGTTCAAAAAGGATATCATAATAGATCTGTCCCCAGGGTTGCTGGAGGTTTTCTAAATAGGCTTGAATATTCGCCGCCATCTATCTCCTCCTATTTGAAATTGAACATCTTGCAGGCTAGCTTGTCTGAGATGCGAGGGAAAAGGGTATAGAGCTTGTGGGTCAGGTTCAAGAGCCAAGGAAGATTGAGCTCGCGTTTTGCTTTTCCAAAGTTCTTCACGATTTTCTTGGCCACAAAGTCCGGTTCCAAAATATAGCGATCCACAGCTTTGACATAGCTTCCGTCAGGGTCTGCCTGATCAAAGAAAGTGGTCCGGATGGGGCCTGGATTGACCGTCGTCACATGAATACCAAAGGGCATCAGTTCTAACCGCAAGGAATTGGAGAAGCCGATGGCTGCAAACTTAGTAGCTGAATAAAGGCTGGATTTGGCTGTTGCAACGAGCCCCGCCATACTGACGATATTGACAATGTGACCCTTGCCTGCTTCCTTCATGTGCGCACCAATCAAACGTGAAAACTGCATGAGGGCAAAGGTATTGACTTCAAACATGGCATGAATCTGCTCATTGGTAATCTGGTCAAACTCTTCAAAGATTCCATAGCCAGCATTGTTGACCAAGACATCAATTTGCCCGTAGCGCTGATAGAGCTCTTCTACCAAATCTTGGACGGCTGAGGAATCAGTGATATCGATCCCGATGCATTCAGCTTGAGGATGACTGGCATAGAGTTGTTCCAGTTTTTCTTGATTTCTGCCTAGGAGAATCAGCCGGTCTTCAGGGAGGAGCTTGACCATTTCCTGTGCCAAGCCTCCACTTGCTCCTGTGATGAGAATGGTTCGCATCTTAGATCTCCACTTCTTCCAAATCTTTGACGACATAGACATTTTCAAAAATGCTGGACGCATCCCTGCGCAATTGACTGATGTCTTTTGATAAGAAGCGAGCACTGATGTGGTTCAAAAGAAGGCGTTTTGCTCCAGCTTCACGCGCTACTTCTGCCGCCTGCATATTGGTCGAGTGGCCGTGTTTCTTAGCAATCTTCTCATCTCCCTTGCCATAGGTAGACTCATGGACCAAGACATCCGCATTGACTCCAAGGCGAACGCTGGCATCAGTCTTCCTGGTGTCTCCTAGGATCGTGATAATCTTACCAGGTCGAGGGGCTGAAATATAGTCAGCTGCAATGATCTTAGTGCCATCTTCCAGTGTGACATCTTGCCCATTTTTGACTTTCCCAAAGAGCGGTCCAAAGGGAACACCCGCTGCCTTCAGCTTGTCTGCGTCCAGTGTTCCTTCGAGGTCCTTCTGCATAATCCGGTAACCTACACAGAAAATGGTGTGGTCCAAAGCTTCCGCATACACCGTAAATTTTTCGGTTTCTAAAATCTTGCCTAGAGAGTTTTCATCGAATTCATGAAAATGGATGCGGTAAGGCAGGCGAGAACCCGATACGCGAAGACTGGTCATGACAAAGGATTTGATGCCAGCTGGACCATAAATATCCAGATCCGTCTGCTCTTCATTAGCCTGGAAAGCCCGGCTAGAGAGGAAACCTGGCAAACCAAAAATATGGTCTCCGTGTAGGTGAGTAATAAAGATTTTGCTAACCTTTCGCGGACGAATGGTCGTTTCTAAAATTTGATTCTGTGTCGCCTCGCCACAATCAAAGAGCCAGACTTCATTGATCTCATCTAATAATTTGAGCGCTAAGCTCGATACATTCCGGGCTTTTGAGGGTTGCCCAGCTCCCGTTCCTAAAAATTGAATGTCCATTGTCTACTTTCTATCTATATAAATCATGGCCGTCCGGTTCTCTGAACGAAACGAAAGGTTGAAAGGATAGGCTTGAGCCTGCTCAAGTAGCTCCTCCTGGTTATAACCTGACAGTTTCAAGCGTCCATCTTCCAAGGTCATCAAATCCGTCAGGGCTGAGAGGGCTTCTGTTTTAGTCACCACTTCTGGGCCGGCCTCTTGCAAACAGATCTTGCCATCTTTTTCAAAGACTAAACAATGTGGGAAGATCTCTGCAATTTCGAATAAAATCGAAGGGGTGATTTCCGCCGCTGGATTTTCAGCAAAGACACAGGCTATCTCCTCATTTAGGTAGGCCAAGCCATAAGACTTACCTGATAAGTTGAGGCGGATAAAAGGTTTTTGTTCATCAAAGCTTTGCTGAACTGTGAATAAGTCAAATGCTCGACTCAAGTCCAAGAAATAATCCATGGCCTCCTTGGGACTCTTCTTTTGGTAGAGCTCTGCGAAATAAGCATTGATCACACTTGGCGGAGGTGTAATCACACGGAGACGCAAGTCCTCAGGGATGGTGCTTAATAGATTTTTCAGATAGATCCGATCGAGGCTGGTATAGCCCCCATATTTTATTGCTAAATCAACGTAATCCGTCATAAAATTCTTCCAACTTCCACTTATTTTTCTCTGCAATATAGCCTTGAATGACCTCGACATCTTCTTCAAATTCGCGCTGGTCAATGATCGCGACCGTCTCTAGGTCATGTGTCCGATAGGATTTTGAAAAGGGAACGCGAATAGTAAAGGGAACAAAGAGTTCTCTCAGTTTTTCTAGTAGCAAAGCCTGGAGATCTTCACGGGCTGTCTCAGAGCGCGCTGAAATCAAGCTAAAAGGTGTCTGGGTTGGCGTAAAGTCTGCTACTTTATCTGCTTTGTTGTAAAGAGTCAAACGAGGGATCTCCAGCATATCCAGGTCCTTCATGATCGAAAGCACGGTCTTTTCATGCTCCTCGTGATTAGGATCAGATGCATCGATGACATGGACCAAGAGATCTACATTCTTACTTTCTTCCAGGGTCGACTTAAAGCTTGATACCAACTCTGTTGGTAGATCTTGGATAAAGCCAACCGTATCGGTCAGGGTCACTTGTAGATTGCCTGTTAGGTGGATGCTTTTGGTTGTGGCGTCCAAGGTCGCAAAGAGTTCATCGGCTTCATACTGGCTCTTACTAGTCAGCTGATTCATAATGGTCGACTTCCCTGCATTGGTATAGCCGATCAAACCAATCTTGAAGACGGGTGATTCCAAGCGTTTTTCACGAAGGGTTTCCCGGTTCTTTTCAACAGCCTTGAGCTGGCGCTCGATATCGGTGATTTGATTGCGAACGCTCCGGCGGTTCAACTCCAACTGACTTTCCCCTGGACCACGAGAACCAATTCCCCCAGCCTGACGGCTGAGCATGATCCCTTGACCGACAAGGCGTGGCAAGAGGTATTTGAGCTGGGCCAAGTGCACCTGCAACTTCCCTTCATGACTCCTAGCCCGCATAGCAAAGATATCTAGAATCAGCTGCATCCGGTCAATGACCTTAACCCCAAGGATTTCTTCTAAATTGACATTTTGCCGGGGAGTCAGGCGGTTATTGACCACCACTGTCGTAATCTCATCTGCTTCGACCATCTGAGCAATTTCTTCTAATTTTCCTGAGCCGACAAAGGTCTTAGTATCGTACTTCTCCCGCTTTTGTGTATAAGAGCCCCGGACATCTCCACCGGCTGTTTTAGCTAGGCTTGCCAACTCCTCCATCGACATATCAAAATTGTCCATGCCTTGAAGTTCCACACCAACCAAAAGGATGCGTTCTTGTTTCTTTTCTGTTTCAATCATGCTCTAAAAACTCCTTTACATCTGCAAGAACCTGCTCCTTGAAGTGGGGGGCAGAAATGGCGTAAAAGGTCACTTCCATCCGATTTCGAAACCAGGTCAGCTGCCGTTTGGCAAAACGCCGGGTGTTGCGCTTGAGGGTCTCACTGGCTTCTTCAAGGCTTTGCTCCCCCTTAAAGTAGGGAAAGAGTTCCTTGTAGCCAATCCCTTTACTGGCTTGCACATCTGGGTAATGGTCATAGAGCCAGCGAGCTTCATCCAGTAAGCCCTCCTCTAACATGCTATCTACTCGACGATTGATACGATCATAGATCAAGGACCGATCATCATCTAGACAGATCAGATAGGGTTCATAATCGGTCTCTTCGTTTGCGAGGTCCTGCCCAAAATGCGCAATTTCAAGAGCCCGCATGGCCCGACGGCGATTGAGCTGAGGAATCACAAGTCCTTGCTCCGCCACTCTTTGGTACAAGTCTTCATCCGAAAGCAAGTCCAATTGAGCCCGATAGGCCAGAATCTCTTCATGAGGAACTTCACCACCAAGATGATAGCCTTCAAGAAGACTTTGGATGTAGAGGCCCGTCCCACCTGCAATGATGGGAAGCTTGCCTCGGGCTGTGATCTCCGCGATGGCCTGTTTAGCTTCTCTTACAAAATCAAAAGCCGAGTAAGACTCGGTTACCTCCCGCACATCGATCAAATGATGGGGAGCTGCAGCTTGCTCTTCTGGTGTCGCCTTGGCTGTTCCAATATCCAGCTTGCGATAGACTTGCTGACTATCGCCACTGATGATTTCACCATTGAGGGCTTGCGCCAAATCGATCGCAAGAGCTGTTTTCCCAACAGCAGTCGGTCCCACAATCACAATTATCTTGGTTTTCATCGTTTTTCCTTGCAAAATTCACGTTTTTTCGTTACCATATATTATAACATAAATATTTAAAGTTCAGAAAAGGAGAAATTCTCATGGCTAAAGGATTTGGTAAAGGTTTTGTTACTGGTGTTGCTGGTACAGTTGCTGCTGTCGCAGGTGCAGTTTACACATTCAAGAAAAAAGTAATCGAACCAGAAGAACAAAAAGCAGCTTTCATCGAAGAAAACCGCAAAAAAGCAGCACGTCGCCGTGTCTCACACTAATCATTCAAAAAGCTCCGGGAAACCGGAGCTTTTTTTGTATCTGTTAGTTGCTTTTACATTTTAATAAGTCAGTCGAAATATCCAATGAATTAGTCAAGTAATCCCACAATTCTCTATGTCATCATTTACATATTTTTCTTTCCGCAGTGACAAAAGTACCTGAAACAGGAGCTGTTTCAGGTACTCGGAATTATTGAGAGTAAAACAGTTCGGGGAACTGTTTTAGCCTGAGCTAAGAATTTCAAGAGCGAAGGGGCTCAATAATTAGCTATGGAACTTCCTGGATTGCTGAAATCATCC
>NZ_KV794411.1:812485-918187 GCF_001808725.1 Streptococcus sp. HMSC074F05
CTTCCTGGATTGCTGAAATCATCCACTGGATAATTTCACCTAGCGTCCGCCGTCACCTAAGGAAAGATAAAATATAAAGAATGAATTCACCGTTCTTTGATCATTTTCGTTGCGATCTCCAAGAGTTCGACCCCCATCTGAAAATGCTCGTCTAACAAATCATAGACAGCATCTTCAGACAAGACACCACAAGGAAGATCTGCTGGAAAGTCAGCCTGATTGGACAAGTCCAAATCATCAAAATAGGCCTGACTACTATAATAATCGCGCAGTTGGATATAGCTTTCTTGATGCTCTCTTAGTTTATCCACTGCTTTTTTGGTTTCTTCCAAGGTCTTGGCATAGTCATTCAAATAACCTTCCATTCTTTGGATGCGTTCGATGTTTTCCTGTGCAATTGCCATGGTTTACTCCACTTTCACCACTTCTAGATGGGGGCCACCTAGAAGCACGAGATATTTTTCTACTTGTTCTTGGCCATAAGAACGACGAAGAGCTTCTGCATAGAGATCGAGCTGATCCCGGTAGCGTTCGACCAATTGGCTAGGAACCTTGTAGTGATCCGTCTTATAATCAAAGAGCAGGATCCGGTCTTCTAGCACCACGTAACCATCCAGGATCCCCCGCACGACGAAGTCCTCTCCACTGGCTGGATCTTTCTTCAGCATGGCAAAGGGAGCTTCGCGACGGACTCGTGGGGCTTCTTTTTGAAGCAAGGCCCCCAAAGGTGTCTCATAGAAAGCAAGGATGGCCTCTAGCTTGATGCGGGCTTTGACCGCTGGCTCTGCTTGAACTTGCTCCAAGGCTTGACGCAGTGTATCCAACGTGATTTCTTCTTCAAGCGGCATGCGCTGCATGAGTTCATGGACAGCACTACCGACTTGGGCTCCTGTCACGGCTTTTTCTTGACCAAAAGTTGGCAGCTCAAAGTCAGGCGTCATAGTCTTCGCATCCATGATCTGGACGCCATTGGCATCCATGACCGGCTCGTAGAATTTCTTGATCTGACTTGGTGTACGAACAATTGGTAAATGAATGGCCGGAGCATAGAGCTGATTGAGCCGATCAACATTTTCCAAGATATCCAAGGCCCGACGAATATCCTCTGACTGACGGACATCCTTGAGCTGATCAAGCCGGGAATCCTTCTCCTTCTCTAGTGGTTCCAACTGGTCTGGTGTCAGGTCTTCATCTGTCACAAAACGCGTGTCATAGGCCAGGGTATTTTTGGTAAACACATCTTGAATAGCAAAGAGCCAGTCCTGATAAGAGGTCCATTCTTTTCGCTTCTCTGGATCCAATTTGCCATTGCGACTAGTCCCCCAATCAGTATCACGCAGTTTGTCCTCCCGGCCTTTTCCGACAAGATAGAGCTTGAGCTCAGCCCGTGTCATGGCGACATAAAGAAGACGCATCTGCTCAGAAATCGTGGCCAATTTTGTTTCTTCCACATTGCGTTGGTAGCAAGGTGTTTCGATCTGCAGGCGAATAGTCTCTGGAGCAGCTGGATTTTCTGTCTCAACCGGCAAGTTCGCAACATATTTAAAGCCAATCCCTTTTTGACGACTGAGAATAATTGGCCCCGATTGATCCTTACGGTTAAAAGCCTTGTCCATATTGAGAATAAAGACATACTTGAATTCCAGCCCCTTACTCTTATGGACGGTCATGAGCTGGACGGCATCTTTTGGAGCCGCAAGAGGTACGCTAGCCAAATCGTGTTCATTTTCGATCACCTTGTCGATCATGGCAATGAAGCGCGACAAGCCCTTAAAGCTGGCCTTCTCATAATCATTGGCCCGAAGCGTCAAGGCATAGAGATTGGCCTGGCGCTGGGCCCCATTTGGAAGGGCGCCGACATAGTCATAGTAATAGCGATCCTCATAGATTTTCCACAGCAAATCATAGAGCGAAGAGGTCTTGGCAGCAGCTCTCCAAGTAGATAAAACCTTGAGGAAGTTCTCGATTTTAGCTGAGAGCTTGGCATCAATCAGATTTGCATGCTCTGCAGTTTTTTCAAGGGCTAACTGGACCTTGTGGTAGAAGGCCACTTGCTTTTGCTCTGGAAGGGTCTGCAAGGAAATCCGTGCCAATTCATCTTCATCAAAGTCAAACATGGGTGATTTCATGAGAGCAACCAAGGGATAATCATGCAAGGGATTGTTAATGGTCCGCAAGGTATCCAACATGACCATCACTTCCAGTGACTCAAGATAATGCGCCTGTCCGCTATCTGCCACAATCGGAATATGGTACTGGTCAAAAGCTTCCAGAATCGCATCATTTCGCGTTCGAGTCGCAGTCAAGAGCGTGATCTCTTTAAAGGGCACTTTTTCTACCCGATGGAGACGTAAAATTTCTTTGATGACCAGGAGAATTTCTCCCTTGGAAATCGTCTCTACTCCAAGAGGAGCTTCCTCGTCTTCGGTCTTTTCTTCCTGGTCTTGGGAGCCATCATAAAGCAAAAATTCTGCCCGATGTTGTGGCAAGGCCATCCGCTGCTTGTCGCTTCCTGCGACCAGATAGTGGGTTTGATTGTAGTCAATCTCGCCCACCTCTTCGTCCATCAAATGGCGAAAGACATCATTGGTCGCATCCAACACTTCCACATGACTCCGGAAATTTTCCTTGAGGAGGATCAACCTCCCTTTCGCCCCTTCTTCTTGGTAGGCTTTAAATTTATCATTGAAAATCTGTGGATCTGCCTGACGGAAGCGATAAATCGATTGCTTGATATCCCCCACCATGAAGCGATTGTGGCCATTTGACAACAAGTCCAACATCCGCTCTTGGGTGTGATTGGTATCCTGATACTCATCGACCATGACCTCATGATAACGCTCTTGAAAGGCTTGTCTCACCTCTGGGAATTGCTCTAAAATTTGAATCGCAAAATGACTGATATCCCCAAATTCATAAGCTTTTTCTTGGATTTTTCGCTCCAGATAAGCGCGAGCAAAGTCTCGGATAAAGTCCCGCAGCAAGGAGAGCATGGGGCCTTCTTCTTGGTGGAAGGTTTGTTGAAATTCCAGCTGATAGAGCTGATTGTCCAAGTCTCTGAGGCGGTTGATATGTATGGTTTTATCCTGGTTATAAGCCGTGACTAACTCTTTCAACTCTTCCTTACGAGCTCTATTGGTCAAGGCTCCCCCATTTGAAGCCCGACTAATCGCCACGACTGCCTTTAGGACAGAGGTCAGTTGCTCTTTATTGGTGGGACCTGTCAGGCTTCCAATTTGATCGAGCACCTCTTGCACCGCTTCCAAATATTTGGCCTTGCCAAATGCTTGGCCCTCATTGGACAAATGAAAGGCAAAAAAGCTTTCTGCCTCATAAAGGGCCTGCTGGATGCTCTCCATCAGAGCACCTTCAACCTGTTCAAAATCAGTCTCCTCATAACCTTTTAGGAAATGCTCCTCCAACCATTTCTCTGGATCACTGGTCGACTGAAGAAAATCATAGATCTGGTAGACCTGCTCTTTAAACAAGGTCAAATTTTTGCGCTGTCCCGTGAAATTCTTGACCATCTGGACAAAAGCTTCTTGATTTTCCCCTTGGTAATAGCGGTCAAAAACAGCTTGAAAGACTTCATTTTGTAAGAGACGTTGCTCACTGGCATTTTGTAAAATCCGAAACTGGGGTGTCAACCCAAGCAAATAGCCATAGCGCGTTAGGACCTTTTGGGTAAAGGAGTCCATGGTTCCGATATCGCTCGTTGCGACATCTGCGATTTGACGGGCCAGGTGTTGCTTGAGCTCTGGGTCATCGCTCGCTTGCAGGGCTTTTCCAAGTTCACTTTCCAAACGCTCCTTAAGCTCCCCTGCTGCCTTGACCGTAAAGGTTGAGATAAAGAGCTCCTTAATCGAAATGCCACGCTGCATCTGATCCAGTATCCGCTGCACCATGACAAAGGTCTTTCCTGATCCAGCAGAGGCCGACACCAGGATATTGGTCCCCGAACTATAGATGGCATCGATCTGTTCTGGCGTCCGCTTTTGCTCTTTGGTAGAAGCTGCCTCTTGGACCTGGAGGGCCTTGATTTCTTCTCTTGTCAAAAATGCTTGTTTGATCATTTGTTCAAGACCTCCTTCATCTTCTCGATCCAAGCGGCTTTCACCTTTTCACCGCGTATTCCTTTTTGGTCTAGTTTGGTCAAGAACCGTGCCTGACCGAGGTGACGATCCGCTTCAAATCCTGTGATGGATTTAAACTGCTCCACGAATGGTGCGATATTGCGCCCATTTTCACTATAGGGATTGATGGCAAATTGCCCCTTGAGGATCCCTTCTGCTGCTGTTTTATAGAGATAAGCGTTGTACAAGAGGAGCAAGTCCAGCTCTTCCTTACTCAGCATCATGGCCTTGTTTTTGTCATAGGCCTCGCCCAGATAAGGCGCCTGATCTGCCATAAAGAGCCCCTTGTACTGTTGACTTTTCATGGTTTGGTTGATGGCATCCTCTATTGTCTTGGTCTTTTTCAGATCCACTAGGGGATCTCCCATTTCCAAATACATGGCCCCGAAAATCCCCTGCTCCTCTTGGTATTCCTTCAAATCCTGAATCGCAGAGAGATAGGTCGGCAATTGAGAATTCAGTCCATTAAAGAACTTGTCATAGTGGAATTGCGTCAAGCTCGACTTGTAATCCACAACGCCAAGAGCTCCCCGATCACTTAACTGATCAATGCGATCCACCTTGCCTCGTAGCTGCAGGAGACGGCCATCGGACAATGGATAAGAGGTGTGGGTACTTCCACCAAAGAGGGTCTCCTCACCGATGGTCTCGATGCCATTTTGCTGGGCGAGGACACGCCCCGTTGTTTTCGCAGTATCAAGAAGCAAGTTGCGAATAAACTCGGTCTCTCCACTTTCTGTATACAATTGCTGAAACTCTGCTTCTTGGCTGGTTTCTCGAATCGCCTCATTTAAACGCCGATCAAAGGCTTGATCGGAACTATCTTTTAAGACTCGTTCAAAGATCCGGTGCAAGAAATTCCCATGACTACGAGCGTCTGGCCGGATGGTTTCATCCTCTTGTAAGCCCAAGACATAGCGCAGATAAAAGGCATACTGGTGCTTGTAGTATTCATTCAAGGCAGAAGCGGATAAGGTCAAGGCTTTGCCCTCTGGATAGAGCGCTTGAAGCGTATCCGACTGAAGCTGACGGCTCTTTAATTCCGTTGAAATCTGAGGAATCTGGATACCTTCAGCGGCTAATTTCTTGCGCAAGACCCGTACCGCCACACCCCAAAAGCTGGCTTCTTCAGGAGACAACTCACTCGTAATTTCTTCTTGATGGAGTTCGATCACGCGCGCTAGGAGGGCCCGGTAAGTCACGATATCATCACTCGAGGCTTGGGCTTGTTTGGTCGTCCACTCGATGGCAATAGGTTCCTTGGTCAATTCGACAAGGTAAGGAGAGACACTATCTTCCATTTCATTGACCAAGCTAGGGGCCGATAGGACCAGTTGGTTGGTCGCCGCATTGAGGAGCGAAACCGCCACAAAGCGATTCTTCTTGAGATTTTCGCTGGTCACCACCTGGAGCTCTGCTCCTTCTTGGGTGGCCTCATTGAGCTGCTGGCGCTCTTCTTCACTGAGTAGAGAGGTGTTCTGAGCAATCTTTGGAAAACGCTCCTGGGTCAGCCCGATCGCGTAGACATAAGGCGCTGTCAAGGGTTCAATCAAGTCATAGGACTGAACGGTCACCACATCGACCGTAGCAGGAACTGTCCGATATTGAGATAATTGCATCCCCGATAAGAGGAGGGCCAAAAAGTCATCCACTGTCAGCTCTTGGTCCTCAAAGACCACGTTCAACTCCTCTAAGACATGGAGAAAGGCCTTCCAGACCTGATCATAGCGCTCCTGCTCCTCCAAGGCTAGATCCTTGATCAAAGCTTGTAGATTCTGAGAAAGCTGGGCCTCTTGCAGAAACTCTGTAAAGGCGGTTAAGAGTTGGGTCACCTTTTGTTTGCGCTGTGAAAAGAAAGGGACTAGAGGTTCTACGACGCGTTCCCGGAGGTCATTGAGTGCTTCCAGATCAAACTTGCCCTGACGATTGCTAGTAAAAGGCTTGTGAAATTTTGTAGCGCCCTTTACGTCCGCAAAGCGAAGGTATTGCTCAAAAGCATCAACTTCTTCTTGCGTCAGATCACTATACAGACCCGTTTTTAACAAGTTGATGACGTCTTCCGTCTGGTAATTGAACTGCTTGATCCGGCCTAATGATTCAATGACCTGAATCAAGGGATGGTGGACCATAGCTTCACTTCGTCCCAAGTAAAAAGGGATCTGATACTGGTCAAAAATGGTCTTGAGCTGCAGTTGATAAGCTTCTACATCGCCTAACAAGACCCGAATATCCCGATAGCGGGCCCCATCATGAAGACGCTGACGGATGGATTTAGCGACAAATTCCAACTCTTCCTTTTGCGTATTGGTTTGCCAGAGTTGAACAGCGGTTCGATCTTGGTCCTCCAGCTCATCTTCCACTTGTGAAAAATCGTAGCGCGCTTCTAGCATGCGGGTAATGCGACTAAAGGAGTCTTCAATCGCTTGCCCACAATACTGAGGCTGAACCTCAAAAGTCTTTGCCAGCTGGAGGAGAAAGTCAACACTGGCCTGGTAAAGATTGCCCTCTCTAAAACTTGCCCGATAGGCTTTTTCACTGGCATAGACCCCGATGACAATCTCCACTCCTTTTCGGTGAAGGAGACCAATCAAAGCCTCTTCTTCCGCAGAAAAACGCGTGAAGCCATCGACGACGATCGCTACATCCTGTAATTGCTCTTCCAAGTGCCCTTCTTCGACCTGATTGAGGAAAAAGGCCATCTTGGACTGGGATTCATACCGGTGCTGGACCAGCATCTCAGAGACCGCTTCAAAAATCGCCAAGAGGTCCTCTCTTTTTTCAGCTTCCTCGAGCAACTCCAAATCGGTAAAATCCATCTGGGCCGTCTGCAATTCATGATAGAGCTGGACCAGTTGCTGGATAAACTGAGGATCCTTGCGCAGGGCCCCGTAAACTTTGAGATCCTGCTCCTTCATCTGGGAAAGAGCTTTAAAAAATAGCATGCCGAGACCGATGTCATCTAAAGGTTGCTCCTCAAAAACCTGATTCAGGATGAAATAACGGGCCATTTGCGCAAAGCGCGTGACGGCAATGGCAAAAGAAGCCTGACCTTCTAAATAGGATAAGACCTTGGCTTCTTTTTCAAAGGAAAGAGAGTTGGGTGCAATGTAAAACACACGCTTGCCCTTTTCTACTAACCCTACGGCTTCTTGTGTCAGGACCTGGGTCAAGGGGGTCCGAACATCCGTATAGAGTAATTTCATCCGATCCGTTCTCCTTTTGGCATTTTCTTGAGAGCTTGTTATCTTCTTATTATATCATTTTCACAGGAGGGACTAAAGCAAGAAGTCATGGTCCTCTTGCCCCAATTTTAGGACATTTGTGCTACAATAGAAGTTAAAGAAACAGAAAGGATGATCCCGATGACCAGCATTTATGATTTTTCTTTAGAAAACCAGAATGGGGAGGAGATTCCCCTTTCTCACTACCAAGGTAAGGTCCTCATCGTGGTCAATACAGCAACAGGCTGTGGCTTGACCCCGCAATACCAAGGACTGCAAGATCTCTACCTGCGCTACCAGGAAAAGGGGCTGGAAATCCTAGACATTCCCTGTAACCAATTCATGGGGCAGGCACCAGGAACTGCAGAAGAAATCAATAGTTTCTGCAGCCTCAACTACCAGACCACCTTCCCACGATTCGCTAAAGCCAAGGTCAATGGTAAAGAAGCCCTTCCTCTCTATGACTGGCTCAAAAGTCAAGCGGCTGGACCACTGAGCAAACGCATCGAATGGAACTTCTCAAAATTTGTCATCGACCGACAAGGCCAAGTTGCCCAACGCTTCTCCTCCAAAACAGAGCCAGCTGCCATGGAAGACTTGATCCAAGACTTACTTGAGAAATAAGCAAAAAGCCTGAAAGTGTAGTCAGGATTTTTGATGAATGGCTATTTATTTTCGAGACTTTCCGCTGTGAGAAAAGTGCCTGAAACAATAACGTTTCAGGCACTCAGGAATTTTGAGAGTAAAACAGTTTGGGAAACTGTTTTAGCCTGAGCCCAGAAATTAAAGAGCGAAGGGGCTCAATAATTAGTCATGGAACTTCTTCGAAGTTCGCTGACGTCCGTACTCACCTAAGGAAAGTTTCTAAGAAGTCATTATCCATAAGCCAAAAAAGGCTGAGCTAACGCTCAAGCTTTTTTTATTATTAATCAATTTCAAGTCCACCGGTGTACAAGCGGTAATAGGTGCCACGTTCTGCCATCAAGGAAGCATGGTTGCCTCGTTCGATAATGCGTCCGTGGTCCATCACCATGATGACATCGGAATTGACAATCGTCGATAGACGGTGGGCGATAACAAAGACTGTCCGACCTTCCATCAGGCGATCCATCCCTTCTTGCACCATCTTCTCTGTCCGTGAATCAATCGAAGACGTCGCTTCGTCCAGAATCAAGACAGGCGCATTGGCAAGGGCTGCACGGGCAATGGCGATCAATTGTCGTTGACCATTTGATAGGCCAGCCCCATCATCCGTCAAGACTGTCTCATAGCCCTGATCTAAGTGCTTAACAAAGGAATCCACATTGGCAATCCGAGCTGCTTCAAGGATTTCTTCCCGTGTTGCATCAGCACGGCCATAAGCGATGTTTTCCGCAATCGTACCAGTGAATAAGTGGGTATCTTGAAGAACGATTCCGAGGGAACGACGCAGAGAATCTTTCTCAATCAATTTAATATCGATCCCATCATAAGTAATCATTCCGGATTGGATATCATAGAAGCGGTTGATCAAGTTGGTGATGGTTGTCTTTCCTGCACCAGTCGCTCCGACAAAGGCCACTTTTTGCCCCTTATCCGCGTACAAGTTGATGCCATGAAGGATTTGTTTCTTCCCATCATAAGAGAAGTCAACATCATCAAAGACCACATTTCCGACCATTTTCACAAGCTGGTAATCCCCATTTGGACGAGGGTGTTTCCAAGCCCATTTGTTGGTTTTCTGATCGGTTTCGACCATTTCTCCATCGACCAGTTCATAATTGACCAACGTCACTTTTCCTTGGTCGACTTCTTCTTCTTCGTCCAAAAGATCAAAGACACGATCTCCACCAGCCAAGGCCATGAGGACAAAGTTCAATTGTTGAGAAACCTGGGCAATCGGACCTGTAAAGGAACGGTTCAATTGCAGAAAGGCCATGAGACCACCAATGGTTAAACCACCGACGCCGTTTAGCGCAAATAGTCCACCGATCAAGGCTGTCAGAACAAAGGAAACATTTCCCAAGTTCCCAAGAATCGGCATGAGGACATTGGCATAGCGATTGGCTAGATAAGAGGATTCAAAGAGCTGGTCATTGATCCGATCAAAATCTTCAATGCTTTCAGATTCGTGCACAAAGGCCTTGACCACTTTTTGACCAGACATCATTTCTTCAATAAAGCCGTTCTCAATCCCCAAGTTCTTTTGTTGGGCCCCAAAGTAACGACCTGATTTACCAGAAACATCCTTGATGATAAAGACCATGACGATAACCATGAAAAGAACAATCAAGAACAGGAGTGGACTAACCGTCAGCATGGTAATCGTTACCCCAAGGATGGTAATCGCTGAGGATAGAAGTTGAGGAATGGATTGTTCAATCGCTTGGCGAAGAGCATCAATATCATTGGTATAGATAGACATGATATCCCCGTGTTGGTGGGTATCAAAGTAACGAACGGGTAGTTTTTGCATGCGAGCAAACAACTGATTTCGAAGACTTCTAAGTGAGTCTTGTGAAACAGTCGCCATGATCAAGGTAAAGCCATAGTTGGCAAGTACCCCGATCAAACAGATCAAACCAACTCGTGTCAAGAAGGACAAGAGCGGTCCAAAATCATGGCTGTTGCTTGTCAGCATGGGCTCCACATAGACGTCGACCAAGGACTGAATCGAAGCTGTCACATTGACCGTCGCAAGTGACGATAGAATGATTAAGATAAAGGAAACAATCAAGGACACCTTGTAGTTTTTCCAAAGGAAGTCGAGCAGGCGAAGGATAGAGCCTAGATTTGCTTTTTTCTTAGTTTTCATCTGCTTCTCCTTTCCCTTGTGTTTGCATTTCATATACTTCTTGGTAGATGGCATTGGTCGCAAGCAATTCCTCGTGACGACCGATCGCATCGATTTGGCCATCATTCATCACAATAATACGATCTGCATCTTGAATAGAGGAAATCCGTTGACCAATGATGATTTTGGTAGTCTCTTTCAATCTGGTTGCCAATCCTTGACGAATCAAACTATCTGTCTTGGTATCGACCGCTGAAGTCGAATCATCCAAGATCAAGATCTTCGGATTCATGAGAAGGGCACGCGCGATACAGAGACGCTGGCGTTGGCCACCGGAGACATTAGATCCCCCACGCTCAATCATGGTGTCATAACCCTCTTTGAAATCTTGAATAAATTCATCGGCTTGGGCAATCTTACAAGCTGCGATGATCTCTTCATCTGTCGCATCCTTATTTCCCCAGCGCATATTTTCTTTAATCGTACCAGAGAAAAGGACATTGGTCTGAAGAACCATGGCCACTTGCTTACGAAGGGAATCCAGATCGTATTCTTTGACATCGTGGCCTGCTACTGTCACCCGACCAGACTCGACATCATAGAGACGAGGAATCAACTGCACCAAGCTTGATTTTCCTGATCCTGTTCCTCCCAAGATACCAATCACTTCCCCTGAACGAATAGAAAGATTAATCCCTTGTAAGACATGGGTCTTGTCGCCATTTTCATCGGTATAAGCAAAGGTCACATCCTCAAAGTTGATGGAACCATCAGCAACTTCTTTGATCCCATTTTCTGGAGAGTCAATCGTCGTTTTGGTCGTCAAGACTTCATTGATCCGCTCGACAGAGGCCATGGAAATCGACAACATGACAAAGATCATCATAAACATCATGAGCGACATGAGAATGGTCATGGTGTAGCTAAACATAGAAGTCAGATTCCCAGTGGAGAGTTGGCCACCAACGATCAGATGAGCCCCAATCCAAGAGATCAAAAGGAAAGAAGCATACATGGAAAGCATCATAGCTGGGCTACTCAAGACAACGACACGGATAGCCTTCATAAACATGTTATAAATCAAACGCGAAGCCTTCTTGAATTTAACCGTTTCATCTGCTTCCTTAACGTAGGACTTCACCACTCGCATATTGGTGATGTTTTCCTGAATGCTGTTGTTGAGATTGTCATAAGCTTCAAATACTTCTGTAAAGAGCGGATACACAATCTTCATAATGATGCTTAAGACCGCTGCCAAAAAGATGGTCACATAGACAAAGATCATGGCCATTTCCGGATTGATCAAGAAACAAGCCACAATGGCAAAGATCAAATTGAGCGGTGCCCGCACACAGATCCGGATGACCATTTGATAAGCATTTTGCACATTGGTCACGTCCGTCATCATCCGAGTAACCAGACCACCAGATGAGAACTGATCAATATTCTCAAATGAGAAGGTTTGAACCTTTTTGAAAATAGCCCGACGAAGGTTTTTGGCAAAACCAGCCGATGCATAGGCGCCATAACGGGCAGACTGCATCCCACAAAAGAGGGAGAGAAAGGCACAGACCAGCATGAGCCCACCGTAAAACAAAATATTGTTCATGTTTCTTTGTTGAACACCCTGGTCCAAAAGACTCGCCATGACAAAGGGAATCGAAATCTCAAACATGACTTCAAAGACCATGAACAAGGAAGCCAAAATCGAGGGCTTCTTAAATTCTTTGATCTCGGAAATTAAGGATCGAATCATTATTACCTCCAATGTTATTCATACTTTTTCCTGCGGTAGAAGCAAAGCTTCTTTCCATCGAAAATAGGTCAAAACACACAAAATTCCCTGAGGGAAAGACCCTAGGGATTACGCATTTTTTATAGTCTTCATTGTAACCTAAATTGCAAAAAAATGCAAGATTTTTAGACAGCATCCGTTTTTCTGTTTATCCAGTACAAAAGAGGCTGGGACAAAAGTCCTAGCCTCTCAATTATTTTTGGATTGTCGAGCAAGACGCAGTGGTTGAGTGGGCTCTACTACGCTGCTTTCATCAGCTTTTACAGTCCTACTCAACTGTGCGGAGGTGGGACGACGAAATCGAATTCTAACGAATTACCGATTTCTGTCCCACTCTCTCTTCTATTTATTCTGCTAAGAGCACTTCTTTGATGGTTTGTTTTTGGAGTTTTCTGTTGGATAGATAAAAGAGGCTTTCATAAACCACCGCAAAACCAAGCAAGGTCCAAAAGCACACATTCCCATCAAAGTGATGCTCAATCTTTTCAGGAACCGTATCTTTGATCACACCGATCAAAATCTCCATGATACCGTATTGGTAAACCGTCCCAAGAACAAATCCTAGATAAGCCCAGAAACGATAGGGAGCGAGAATATGACTTTGGCATTCACGATCGGTGTAGCCAAAAGCCTTCATAAGAGCCAAGGTTTCGCGGCTTTCTAAGACCACAATCCCCAATGACAAAAAGAGAATCGAGAAAGAGAGGATTAAGCCAATCATGATCATCATGGTTTGGATGATATCATCTGTGTAATCCCTGAGGCCAAAGGACAATTGAACCATGGCCGCAAAACACATGGAGCCAAAGACCACAAAAAACAAGATCGATTTTCTCCCCCAAATCAGTGATGAGGACAGCTCTTTTAAGAAGCCATTCTCTTTCTTAGGAACCCTCTTTCTCCTTTTGACCTTGATAGGACTTGGGGACTTTTTCAATAATCGAAGAGCCGGGGTTTGGAGTTGTCTTCTAGCATAACCAATCGCGAGAACCATAAAGAAGGTCGTTGGTAGCATTACCAAAGCAAGCAAGAGCTGCCAGTGAAAATGAATGGTGATTTCTGGCAGAATCCCCTTCTCATTTCGAAAGTCGTAAAAATGTCCCATCATAAGAAAAGAAGCAAAATAGCCAAGAAGCGCTCCAGCTCCAAAACTGAGTCCAAAGGCCCAAAACCGTTTCGCTAACTGGCCATTGCTGTAGCCCAAGGCCTTTAAAATTCCTAATTGTTCCTTGTGGTCATCGACAAATTGTTTGATATAAAAACACATGAGAAGGACCGACGTCAAGGACAAGACGACCCCACTGACCATGGCCACCATCCAGGAAAGCGAAACCTGGGCATCATAGTAGGTCTGAATCATGGGATTGGTTTTCGAAATCTCCAACTGCTCGATATCTAGGTAAAAATTCAAGAAGAGATTAGCCACAAAGACCGCACAGGCTCCAATGATACTGACGACAACTAATTTTCGAATATCTTTTACTGAAAACATGGCTTACCATCCAATCTCATAGGCAGTCTGAGGTTGATCATTGGACACAACTTCGGTAATTTTGCCACTATTGACACGAATGATGGTTCTGGCCATATCCGCAATATTTTGGTTGTGCGTCACCATGATGAGGGTGAAGCCCAGCTTTTCCTTTAACTTCCAGATATAGTCCAGAATCTTGCGCCCTGTTTCTTCATCGAGAGCTCCCGTCGGCTCATCTAAAAAGAGAATCTCTGGCTTTTTGGCCAAGGCCCGAGCAATGGAGACTCTCTGCTGTTCCCCACCAGACAATTCACTCGGATATTTGTCCAGCTTATCGCCAAGCCCCAAATCCTCGATGATCTGCAAAAAATCATGATTGTTTGCCAGGTCAGCCCCCATTTTTACATTTTGTCTGACCGTTAGATTCGGCAATAGATAATACTGCTGGAAAATAAAGGCAATCTTCTCCCGTCTAAAGGCCGTCAATTGAGCATCCGTGAGTTGAGACAAATCTTGTCCTTGAATGAGGATATGTCCCTCATCTACCTTTTCTAAGCCTGATAACACGTTTAAGAGAGTTGATTTCCCCGATCCAGAAGGGCCGAGGATAACCACATCATCCTGGTCTTGAATCTGCAAATCAATCCCCTTTAAAACCTTGGTTTGGCCGTAACTTTTGTGCACATTTTCTAGTTGAATCATTTCTTTCCTACCATTTCTTTGATGAGAGATTGACAAACCTCTGTCAGTAATCCAATCACTTCTTCCATGCCGAACTGATAAATACCAGAAGCAACCATAGAGGCCATCCCGTGTGAGTAGATAAATAGATGCTGGTACAAGCGACTAGCTTCCTCTACAGTCAAAGGATAGTCTGCAACAATCGAATCCAGAACCAATTGGTAACTATGATCCTTCATGGGAAGAAAATCTTGAAAGCGACGAATCGGATCTTTGCTAGGATTTTGGAAAAGCAATTGAAAAAGTTGGGGCTCTTTTGAGGCGAAAAGGATATAAGCAACCCCGACAGATCGGAAAGGCTTTTCATCTTCTAAGGCCTTGCGAATATACTCCACCACGACCATTTCCGCAGCACCAATAACCTCTGCTTGTAACTCAGCCATATTAGCAAATTGCCCAAAAATGACTCTCGGTGTGGCTCCCAGTTGTTCCGCTAATGCTCGAGCCGTTAAACTAGCCATTCCCTCTTCTCTCACCAATTGTAAAGCTGTCCCAATGATAGCCTCTTTACTGAATTTAACCTTTGGTGGCATAAGACTCCTTTCGCGCAACATTCGTTGCGCAACACTTGTTGCATAAAGGATATCATAAAAAAGAAAGACTTGTCAAGAAAAATCTGAAAATCACAAAACAAAAAACCAGACCACCGATAAGAGTGGAATCTGGTTTACTAACAAGATTCTAAGGCAAATCATTTCCCGTCGCCAAGTAGATTTGGTACCATTCCTTGCGCGTCAAAGTGACTGTTGCTGCTTTCCCTGCTTCAAGGACATGCTTGGGCTTGGTCGTTCCGATGACGGCCTGCACCTTACCTGGATAGCGAAGGACCCAAGCGAGGGCAATAGCTGTCGGTGTGACCTGGTATTTTTTCGCCAAGTCAGTAAGGACGTGATTGAGAGCCGCAAACTCTTCCTTACCGACAAAATTCCCCTTGAAATAGCCATGCTGGAGAACAGACCAGGCCTGAATCACCGTATCAGTTAAGCGACAATACTCAAAGACACTGCCATCTCGCACGGCTGCTTTAGGCCCTTCCATGTTGACATGAAAACCAGCTTCAAAGCTCGGTGTAAAGGCGGCACTCAACTGCAACTGGTTGACCTTGAGAGGTTGTTTGACAGCCGTCTTAAGCAATTCCATCATCATAGGATTTTGATTGGACACCCCAAAATGACGAACCTTGCCCGCTTGCTCCAACTGATCAAAAGCTGCTGCCACTTCTTCAGGCTCCATGAGGGCATCCGGTCGATGAAGGAGAAGACTATCTAAGCGCTCGATCTGCAGACGCTCGAGGATGCCGTCGACGGAGCCCAAAATATAGTCCTTAGAAAAGTCAAAATAAGTAAAACCGTCTTTGCGAATCCCACACTTGGACTGGATCCACATCTGGTCCCGTAGATCCCGACGACGCTTGAGAACCTTACCCAGGAGGACCTCACACTGGCCATCGCCATAGATATCCGCTAAGTCAAAAGTGTTGATCCCAATCGACAAAGCTGCCTCTACCAAGGCCTCCACCTCGTCTTCACTCATCTGACTGATCCGCATCATCCCAAGGACAATCGTGGATAGACGCTCATTTTCAGCAAACTCAATATAGTTCATGTCCGCCTCCTTTTCTGTAGTTCTATTGTAGTGAAAAGGCTTGCAAAAGTCAATTTGAAATCAAAAAGCCCTCAGTTGTAACTGAGAGCTTATCTAATTAGCGATAGCTAAGAGCACGTTTAATGGTCTTCCATGGTCCGAGGTCATCGGTCTGAAGGATCAGGCTCGCATAGATACGAGCGATGAGAACTGTTCCCACGATGGTAAAGAGAACTGCAATTCCCAATGAACCCCAAGATTCAAGACCAGTCGCATAGCCATTGATGGTACGGAAAGGCATGAAGAAGGTTGAGAAGAAAGGAATGTAGGAACCGATTTTCAATAAGAAGACGTCACCGGCACTTCCCAAGGTGGTTACCCCAAGGAAGCTAAAGATAACTAACATCATCAGTGGTGAAATCGCTTTTCCTGAATCTTCTGGTCGTGCAACTGTGGAGCCTAAGAAGGCAGAGAGCACCACATACATAAAGATCCCAAGGATAATGAAGAAGACGGTATTAAGCGAGATCGCTTCTGCTAGGTGTTGGGTAATTGGAGAGTTTGGAGCAAGAATATCCTTGACAACTGGGATATCTGCTCTAAAGATCCAAACAGCTACTAGCCCAACTACATAGACAAAAATATGGGTAAAAATCACTCCGAAGAGTCCGAGCATGCGTGCGAAGAAATAGTCGGTTGCTTTAATACTAGAGAAGACCACTTCCATGATCTTAGTTCCCTTTTCACTAGCCACTTCTTGGGCTGTGATACTCGAGTAGAAGATCAAAATCATATAAAGCAACATTCCTAGACCACCTGCAACCATGGTTTGCACCATTTTCAAGCCTTCTTTTTTCTCATCAATTTTTTCTTTGAGAGAAACCTGTTGAGACAAGGCTGTCAGCTGCTCTTTGCTTAGATTGGCACGCGCTAGATTGATCCCTTGTTGGACCTGGCTTAATTTCGCAGTGACAAGCGATTTTAAATCTGTTTTCATGGCTTGGTCACCCACATAAGTCGCTTCTAGCTGGCCATCTTTTTCATCAACCATTAGGTAAGCAGCTGCTTTCTCATCCTTAATGGCTTTTTTAGCTGCAGCTTCATCCTTGTAGTCCAAGGTCAAGCCATCGGTTCCTTTGAGGCTTTCTTTGACAGCTGGCACTTCTGTCACCAAGGCCACTTGGTTTTTGGCATCTGTAGAAGAACCTGTCAGATAACCGATTCCAATGCTCAATCCTAAAAAGAGGAAGGGACCGAAGACCATGAAGAGGAAACTCCATGATTTCACTTGTCTGATATAGGTTTCTTTCATTACGACAAACATCTGTTTCATACTTCTACTCCTGATTCAAGTTTAAAGATCTCATCAATAGTTGGGGCTTGGTGGTCAAAGGTTGCTAGGTAGTGGCCCTTGGTCAAGTGGTCAAATAATTCTGGACCAGCTGACGCATCATCCAAGATCAACTTCCAAGTCCCTTGCTTGGTCATGCTGACCTTGGTCACGTGTGGCAGAGCTTCTAGCTCTTCTTTGCTAAAGTCGTTAGAGACAAAGAGGCGAGTCTTGCCATAGCTATTCCGGACCTCTTGGACAGGCCCTGAAAGGACAACCGAACCATCACGGATCATTAGGATATCATCACACAATTCTTCGACGTTGGTCATGACGTGGTCAGAAAAGATAATGGTTGCCCCACGCTCTTTTTCTTCAAAGATGACCTGCTTGAGCACTTCTGTATTGACCGGATCCAAGCCACTAAAGGGTTCATCTAAAATGATCAATTTAGGCTCATGGATCAAGGTGATGATCAGTTGCACCTTCTGTTGGTTCCCTTTTGAGAGACTCTTGATCTTATCGGTCAATTTCCCTTTTACTTGGAGTTTTTCCATCCAAATCGGTAATTTTTCCTTAACCTCGGCGGTGCTCATTCCTTTTAAGGCAGCCAAATAGCGGACCTGCTCGTAGATGGTCAACTTAGGCATGAGACTCCGCTCTTCTGGCAAATAGCCAATTTCCTTGTAGGTCTCTTGGGTAATCGCTTTGCCACCTAGGCGAATCTCACCGCTGTAGTCCAAAAAGCGCAAGATACTGTGGAAAATAGTTGTTTTCCCTGCCCCATTTTTCCCAACTAAGCCAAGGATATGACCTTGTTGAGCTGTCAGATCCACTCCGAAGAGAACCTGTTTATTCCCAAAGCTTTTTTCTAAATTTCTAATTTCTAACATGGATGACTCCTTTACTCTTTATAATAACGTTTGGTAATTTTGTATTGTGAAATAAGGATATAAATATAGAGAATGGATACGACGAACAAAGCTAAGAGGATATCCGTTTTGAAGGCAACTCCAATGAGGAGGAGAGCAAGGAGAAGGCTCGGCAAGATATAATTGCTTAACTTAATCACCACTTCGAAATTTTCCTCGTAGTTTATCTGTTTTTCTGCCTCATCCATCATACTCATCATAAATTCACGCATTTCCTTGGCATCGGCATTGCGGGGAATCGGTTTCCCGTAAACCAAGTTAAAGGTCTTACGATAGAAGATACCCACTAGGAAAAATAGGACAATCAAGGCAAGAAAAAGATAGAGCATGGTAAAAGGTCCAAAGATAAAAGCCGCAGGTTTATCCAAATACACCAATTGAATATAAAAGATGATAACAAAAAAGTATGGCAAGATCATGATTCCTTTAAAGATGGTCGCTAACCCATACAGTTTTTCCTTCTGGATATCATAGTGATAAGCTTCATCCTCGTCTTCTATATGGAGAATCTTGTAATGAAGTTTACTTACCCGCATCAATAGGACCATCGTGATCATAAACACGACCAAGAATAAAACTACTGAGCCCAAAAGGAGCATCTCTTTACTAAAGAAGGATTGGATTTCTAGGGGCTTTTTGGATCCAAACATCACTGTCAAAAATCCGATGACTCCTCCGATCAAAAAGGAAACTGTGATGATTCCCACATTTCTCCAAAAACGGTAACGATCAGATCGTTCTTGTTGTCGCTTTTTCACTTTTATTCTTCTCCCTCTACTAGACTAAATACATTCTCCACCGGTTCCTTGAAAATCTGGGCGATGGTGATGGCAATGATAACCGAAGGGGTGTATTCCCCCCGCTCCAAGAGACTGATGGACTGGCGCGAGACCCCTGCTAGCTTAGCTAGCTCGGATTGGTTGAGCCCATCACGCGCCCTCAGCTCTTTCAGTCGATTTTTTAAGATCATGGCTTTCGCCCCCTTATAGTTGAATACCTTGAATATCTTCGATGCGGACTAATTTTGTCTCTCTTTGTTGTTTATTATTCACACGAGTCAGTTTGACCCAATCTTCGTCGATATCCAAAATTTCATACTCGAATCCAACACCACTCACTAAAACAGTGGCCGTTTGGCCTTTCAATTCTTCTAAAAGTCTAGACATGTCTTGATTTCCTTTCACTTGTTTTTCTAATCTTTTGATGCGTTTGTTCAACCTTTTTATCTTCTTTTCTGAGCTTGCATAAATGATAATCAGAAAAAGGATAAAAATAATCCACACGGCTCCCATAAGAAAACCTCCCTTTTTTCAACTAAAATCATTGTAACACTTCTTTTTCTTTTTGACAAGTATATTTTACAAAAAAATAAAAATATTTGTCAAAAATAGAAGAATGCTTGACATAGATATTTTGAGTACTTAAAGGAATTTCTCTATTTTAATAGGGTTTCAAAGCCTATAACTTGCAAATCCTGTAAGAAAAAAACAGCTGAGAAATTCTCAACTGTTTCATATTTTTACGATTTAACGCACTTCTGCGTCTACTTTTTCTTCAAGTGATGCTTGGATTTTTTCCATGTAGCGTGCGACTTCTTCGTCGGTCAAGCTATCTTCTGGATTTTGGAAGGTCAAGCTATAAGCCATGGACTTCATTCCGATACCCAGTTTTTCACCTGAGAAGACGTCAAAGAGTTTGATATCTGTCAAACGTTTCACGCCTGCAGCTTGGATGGCATCGACCACTTCTTGGTGAGTCACTTCTTCTTTGAGGAGAAGGGCGATATCACGGCTGACCGCTGGGAACTTCGTAATTTCCACAAATGGAGCAGCTGGTTGAAGGGCTGCTTCGATAGCTGAAAGGTTAAGCTCAGCCACATAAGTCTCTGGAATATCATAAGCCTTAGCTGTTACAGGGTGGACTTGTCCCAAGACCCCAATCACCTGGTCACCAAGTGAGAGCAAGGCTGTACGTCCTGGGTGGAGACTCTTGATTTCCTGTGTTGCTGTATAAGTCACTTCAAGACCCAAGCGAGTAAAGAGGACTTCCAAGATTCCCTTGGCATAGAAGAAGTCAACTGGAACAGCTGGAGTTTGGAAGTCTTTTTCAGCAACTAAGCCAGTCAAAGCAAAGGCAAAGCTATTGATTTCGTTTGGCAAGTCTTCTTTTGGATTGCCTGTCTGTTCAAAGACTTTTCCGATCTCATAGAGGGCCAAATCTTTGTTCTTACGAGCGACATTATAAGCTACAGTATCCAAGATTCCTGAGATCATATTTTGACGGAGGACCGAACGATCCACAGTCATTGGCCACATGAGCTCCGTTAAGTTGCTTGGTGCAGTCGTGAACTCCACTGCTTTTTCAGGAGTTGTCAGTGCATAAGTAATGATTTCAGTCAATCCAGCCCCTTCAGCGATAGTCCGAACTTGGCGACGCAATTTTTGAGTCGCTGTCAATTCACCTGCTGTCCCGTCATCTTTTGGAAGGGTTGCTGGTAATTTGTCATAACCATAAATTCGAGCAATTTCTTCAAAGAGGTCCGCTTCGATAGTGATGTCCCAACGGCGACGAGGAACGCTGACTGTGAAGCTTTCTGCATTTCCAGAAAGGCCAAAACCAAGACGACGGAAGACATCTTCGACATCCGCGTAGGAAAGTTCTGTTCCAAGGACACGGTTCACGTCTGCAAGAGTAGAAGAAACTTCTACATCAGAAGTGTCTAACTGGCCTGCTGAAACGATGCCCTTACGTACGGTTGCACCAGCCAATTCAGCAATCATACTTGCAGCTGCATCAAGGGCTTCATTAACAGTTGCCACATTGATGCCTTTTTCAAAGCGAGAAGATGATTCAGAGCGTAGGTTGAGGCGACCACTAGTCTTACGGATCGATTTGCCATTGAAAACAGCCGCTTCAAGAACTACACGAGTAGACTTTTCAGAGATTTCTGTAGCCTCTCCCCCCATGACACCTGCAAGGGCAACAGGTTTGTCAGCAACCGTAATCACGAGGTCACTTGTTTCCAACTCACGCTCTTCCCCATCCAAGGTCACTAATTTCTCACCTGCACGCGCTTCACGTACACGGATGTCATTTCCTTCAAAGGTATCCAAGTCAAAGGCATGCATGGGCTGACCAAAGTAAAGCAAGATATAGTTGGTCACGTCAACCACATTATTTATGGGACGGATGCCTTCATTCATGAGGAGGTTTTGCAACCATTGTGGACTTGGTGCGATGGTTACATTGTCCAAGATACGAGCTGCATAATAAGGAGCCTTATCTGTGTCGATGCTGACAGAAAGAGCATCCGCTGCAACTTGGTCTGTTTCTGTTAAAGTAAATTCTTTGAAGTTGACTGCCTTGTCATAGATGGCTGCTACTTCATGTGCTACCCCACGCATCGAAAGAGCATCTGCACGGTTTGGAGTGATAGAAAGCTCGATGATTTCATCATCCAAGTCTAGGTAAGAGAAGACTTCTTCTCCTGGAACAGCATCCTCTGGCAAGATTTGGATGCCATCCGCAAATTCTTTCGGTACAACTGAGTCAGAAATGCCTAACTCACCAAGTGAACAGATCATCCCAAGGGATTCCAAACCACGGATTTTCCCTTTTTTAATCTTGTAGTTATCTGCGATGCGAGCACCTGGAAGAGCCACCATCACCTTGATGCCTGCTCGCACATTTGGTGCTCCACAGACGATTTGACGCGCTTCTTCTTCCCCCACATTAACTTGGCAGACATGAAGGTGTGTCTCTGGCACATCTTCACAAGACAAGACTTCTCCGACGACAATTTTTGAGAGACCAGCAGCAGGAGATTCTACACCTTCTACTTCGATCCCTGTAGTTGACATTTTTTCAGCCAACTCTTCTGATGGCACATCCACGTCCACCAATTGTTTTAACCATTTATATGATACTAACATTATTCTGATCGTAAGATCCCACTTGGTGAGATCTTCTCAATTCCTTTCTCTCAATTTGGACCCACAATTAAGCTTGCGGATTCTCCTTCAAATGCTTGCGCAGCAACCAGTCGATATCCACAGCTTCCCCTGTGATAAAGTGGTGCTCGCTAAATCGTTCAAATCCGAATTGTTTGTAAAAGTTTTGGGCCTTAAAATTCCGTTCCCAGACACCCAGCCAGACCCAGTCAAATCCACGTTTTTGAGCCTCTTTTAAGGCAAAGGTAAACATTTCCTTGCCATAGCCCTTGCCATGATGTTCTTTTTTGACATAGATGCGCTGAATTTCAAAAGCATTGTCCATCTCTACTGGCTCCGTTTGTGCCTTGCCCCAGTTAAACTTGAGGAAACCACAAATTTCCTGATGGTGATCAAGGACAAAATAGGTCTCTGATTCCGGGTCTGCTAGGTCCTTTTGGATTTGCTCTAGCGATAAAACCATCTGGTAGTAATCTTCCATATCGGCATCAGAGTTGTAGGGACCAAAGGTATCCCCATAGGTTTCCACCTCTAATTCCCTTAAAATATGAAAATCTTTCGCCTTAACTTTTACTAACATAATTATTTAAATTGTTCTGAAAAACGGATATCCCCTTGATAGAAGCCACGGATATCATTGATTCCGTAACGAAGCATGGCCACACGCTCTTGACCAAGTCCAAAGGCAAATCCTGAATAGATTGTTGGATCAATCCCACTCATCTCAAGGACGCGTGGGTGAACCATACCGGCTCCCATGATTTCAATCCAACCAGTTTTCTTACATACGTTACATCCAGCACCACCACATTTGAAGCAAGAAACGTCCACCTCAACCGATGGCTCAGTGAATGGGAAGTAAGAAGGACGCAAACGGATTTGGCGTTCTGCACCAAACATCTTTTGCACGATCAATTGAAGCGTTCCTTGAAGATCGGCCATAGAAATGCTTTTCCCAACAACCAAACCTTCGATTTGATGGAATTGGTGGCTGTGGGTCGCATCATCCGTATCCCGACGGAAAACCCGCCCTGGAGAGATCATCTTCAATGGTCCTTTGCTAAAGTCATGCGCATCCATAGCCCGCGCCTGTACAGGTGAGGTATGGGTCCGAAGCAAGATTTCTTCTGTGATATAGAAGGTATCCTGCATATCCCGCGCTGGGTGATCTTTAGGCAGATTCATCCGTTCAAAGTTATAATAGTCTTGCTCCACTTCAAAGCCGTCTACGACTTGATAGCCCATCCCGATAAAGATATCTTCGATTTCTTCACTGGTTTGGGTCAAAATATGACGGTAACCACTAGCAACTGGACGACCTGGTAGGGTCACGTCGATACTTTCACTAGCCAATTTGGCTTGGACTTTCTTTTCTTCCAAAAGTTTGGCCGTTTCTTCAAAGGCAGCCGTCAAGACATCACGCGCTTCATTGACGTGTTTCCCGATAACCGGACGCATCTTAGCAGAGACATCCTTCATCCCTTTAAGAATTTCCGTCAGAGATCCTTTTTTTCCAAGAACAGAGACCCGTAGTTCTTGCATCTCTTTTTCATTTTCAGCAGAAATCTGCTTCAAAGCTGCCAGCGTTTCTTCACGAAGCGCTTTTAATTGTTCTTCAATCGTTGACATATTTCCTCCATCATGGTCCCTCTACAGACATAGAAAAAACCACGCGCCAACACCCTCATTCGGAGCGTTGACACGCGGTACCATCCGTTTTTTATCCGTAAACCAGACCTTAATTTCTAAATCCTTTACGCAAGTGAATTCACTCAGCTTTCATGCAAAGAGCTTTCAGTCACGGCTCTTCTCCCTGTCGCACTTCCCTTGAGATACTAGTCTTGCAGATTTCTATTCGATTACTATCTAGTTTAGCAGATTTTTTGTTAAAAAACAAGTTAGATGAGACTAATTTCAATATACAAAGGAACAAGAGGCCGTGCATTATCTATTTGCCTTGTCTGTTTCATCTGATTGCCTTTTCAATAGAAGAGTTGCTGCTTGGTTAAAACCATCACACCAGTTATACCATTTTGCTTCATACTCATCTTGAGGTAAGATACGATGTTTTAAATCCAAAACAGAGGATATCTTTCTTTCCTCGCAAGCTTGCGCATAGAGAGCATACAATTCATCGCCACCATCTCTATCAAACTCAGCAGAAATCGTATCCCGACCTGCCAATAAAGCCTGATAAGCCCTGTGATGCCCGTCTGTAATCAAGAAGCGATTTCCAAATGCAAGAACACTAATTGGATCCACATTGATGATGTCTGCCGACTGATCCAGCATCTGGATAGCTTGTAACTTCTTTTCTGATAAATAAAGTTGGGTCGGATGAAGATCTGTTATCTTGACTTCCATTTCTTTCTCCTCTACCAAGAGTAACAAAGTTGGTTCTGGGCACTGGTAGACATTTTCAAAGGTCACGATTTAAAGACCTGCCAAAGCCAAATTCCCCCGCCATTCTTGTGATTCGTTTTCTTTTTATTTAATGACTTGTCCAGCATCTTTCAAGACAGATTCTGGAATAGTAATACCCAATTCATCTGCGACTTTTTTATTGATGACAGATTTTCCTTGGCTAAAGATTTCAACAGGTGTATCCGCAGGTTTTTGACCTTTCAAGATCTTCGCAGCCATTTTACCAGTTGCTACTCCAAGATCGTGTTGGTCGACAACGACTGAACCAAGACCACCAGCTTCTACCATAGCTGTCGCACTTGGGAAGATTGGTTTTTTAGCTGTTTTGTTGGCTTCGACAACTGTTGAGAAGGCTGAAGCGATGGTATTGTCGATTGGAACCCAGATGGCATCAACTTTGCCTGACATTACAGACACAGTGGAAGCAATTTCGTTTGTAGAAGGAACAGAATAAGGAACGACCTTGTAGCCTGCTTTTTCAGCCAATTTTGTAAATTCTTCTACTTGAGATTTTGAGTTATCTTCACTGGTTGAGTACAGGATCCCAATTGTTTTCACGTTCGGAGTCAATTCTTTGATTAATTTCAACTGTTGCTCAGTTGGATTGTGGTCAGATACCCCAGTGATATTGCCACCTGGTTTTTTCAAATCTTTGACCAAGTTTGCGCCGACTGGATCGGTTACAGCACCCATGACAATTGGTTTGTCTTTGGTTGCACTAGCCAAACCTTGAGCAGATGGGGTTGCAATTCCAATCAAGACTTGGTTATCCTTGTCTACCAATTGTTTACTCATGGTTGCAACCTTGTTTTGGTCGCCTTCTGCATTGAGGAAATCAATGTCCACTTTGTCTTTGTCATAACCTTCTTCAGCCAAACCATCTTGAATTCCCTTGTAAATCAAATCAAGCGAAGGGTGGCTGACCAGCTGTAAGACCCCAACTTTAGCCTTTTCATTGCTGCTTGCTGCCTTGTTGTCTTTGCCTGCTGTAGCTGAATAGATCGCTGTCCCAATGACTGCTGCTGCAATCAAACCAATAATTCCCATTAAACGTTTATTTTTCATTTTTAATACCTCTTCTATTTTTCATTTTCTTCTTTTTTTCCATCATTTAAAGACTACGACGCCATCGTTTCTTCATATCTTTTCTCCCTTCTCATCTAAAACAAAAAACACGCCCACACATAGCAAAAGCTATGTGAGGACGTGTCATCGCGGTGCCACCTCACTTATGGGAAAAGGATAGTCTCCCCCATATCTCTGTCTTGTCTAGCAACAAGTTGCACGATAAGGTGTGCCAACCGAATTTTTATTGTTTCAAATTCATCTCATCATTAGTCCAATTTCATAAACTGCCGCTACCCACTCTCAGCAACCGTGGGCTCTCTTGAAACTTTCATTTACTACTTTTCTAATTTCTTACATTTTAAAGTTTTCTTTCAAAAATGTCAATACTTTTTCTGTATTTTTTTGGAAACGTTCGCATTTTCTATTTTACATCCTCTTGCTTCTTTCTGGGATTTCCGCTCTAATTTTGATATAATTTACTAGAATAAACGCTAGAATGATGAGGAATCCCATGTCTTTTGATGGATTTTTTTTACACCATATGGTGGAAGAATTGAAGGCCGAACTCTTGAGTGGTCGCATTCAAAAAATTAACCAACCCTTCGAGCAAGAATTGGTGCTCCAAATCCGAGGCAATCGGAAAAACCAAAAACTCTTGCTCTCTGCCCATTCTGTCTTTGGACGGATTCAACGGACCCAGACCAACTTTGAAAATCCTGCCTTTCCCAATACCTTTATTATGGTTATGCGCAAATATCTTCAGGGCGCTGTCATCGAAGGGATTGAGCAAATGGAAAACGACCGGATTCTCGAAATCCGTGTCTCCAATAAAAACGAAATTGGAGATGCTATTTCTGTCAGCCTCATGATCGAAATCATGGGCAAGCACAGTAATATTATTCTCCTGGACCGCACCAGCAATAAAATCATCGAAGCCATTAAACATGTCGGCTTCTCACAAAATAGCTACCGGACCATTCTCCCTGGGTCGACCTATGTAGCTCCTCCGAAAACTGACGCGGTCAATCCTTTTACAATTGGAGATGAAGCCCTCTTTGCCTTTCTTCACAAGGAAGAGTTAAGCCCAAAGAACCTTCAAAAATGTTTCCAAGGTTTGGGGCGAGATACGGCTCAAGAATTAGCCAAGCGACTTGAGACGGATGAAAAATTAAAAACCTTCCGTGCCTTTTTCCAAGCTCCAACTGAGCCACGCCTAACAACCAAATCCTTCTCGGCTATCCCCTTTGCGGATGCGACTAGTCAAACCTTTGAGACACTTTCCGATCTGCTGGATGACTATTACCGAGACAAGGCTGAGCGCGATCGGGTGCAACAACAGGCCAGTGAATTGATCCGCAAGGTCGAAAACGATCTTGAAAAGAACCGGAAAAAATTAGCCAAGCAAGAAGCGGAGTTAGCGGCGACCGACAATGCGGAAGAATTCCGCCAAAAAGGAGAATTGCTGACAACCTTCCTCCATCAGGTACCAAACGACCAAGACCAGGTTGTTTTGGATAATTACTATACAAATGAACCGATCACCATCCAACTCAACAAGGCCCTGACCCCCAATCAAAATGCCCAACGCTACTTTAAACGCTACCAGAAGTTAAAAGAAGCCGTCAAACATTTGACCATCCTCATTCAAGAAACCAAGGAAACCATTTCTTATCTTGAAACGGTTGAAACAGCCCTTTCTCAAGCGAGTCTGGCTGAGGTGGCAGAGATTCGAGAAGAGCTAATCCAGACCGGCTTTATCAAACGGCGCAACCGCGAAAAAATTCATAAACGGAAAAAACCTGAGAAATACCTGGCCAGCGATGGAAAAACTATTATTTTAGTTGGACGCAACAATCTGCAAAACGATGAACTAACCTTTAAGATCGCTAAGAAAGACGAGCTCTGGTTCCATGCCAAGGATATCCCAGGTAGCCACGTGGTCATTACCGGAAATCTCGATCCAACAGATGAAGTGAAAACCGATGCTGCAGAGTTGGCTGCCTACTATTCCAAGGCCCGTCTCTCAAACCTGGTCCAAGTAGATATGATCGAAGCCAAGAAACTTAATAAACCAACTGGTGGAAAACCCGGCTTTGTCACCTACACTGGCCAAAAGACTCTGCGGGTCACCCCAGAAGAAGAAAAAATCAAAGCCATGAAACTAACGGACTGATTTCAAAAATAAAAGAGAGTGGGACAGAAATCGGTAATTCGTTAGAATTCGATTTCGTCGTCCCACCTCCGCACAGTTGAGTAGGGCTGTAAAAGCTGATGAAATCAGCGTAGTAGAGCCCACTCAACCACTGCGTCTTGCTCGACAATCCAAAAATAATTGAGAGGCTAGGACTTTTGTCCCAGCCTCTTTTTATTCTGCTTTATGGATGTCTTCTTTGACCTCATCAACATTGAATTTGGCAAAGAGGTACTGACGGTCTTGAACTGGGAAACGTTGATCCAGCTGATCGATGGCCCCCACCTCAACAATCCCTTCTGTGATGACAAAATCCATGACATGCCCACCAAAGGTGTGGTCATCTGAGATAAAGTGCAAATGATAACCAGCCACACTCACGCCATGGAAAATTTCGGGTGTCCAAAAACCGACGATGGTTCCAGTGACATTTTCCCGTGTATACTCTGGCTGATGGGTTGCAACCTCTGCAAACTTCATCTCTGGTGTTGATTTTGGAATCATACGGACATGCATCTTGGCAAAGTCACCACGAATCTTAATAGAGCGGAAAAGATTTTCCCCATCATAATAAGACTCAATACGGGCTTCCAATTCCTCGTCCGTCATTTCAAAGCGTTGGCGGAAAATGACTTCTGCTTGGTGAGGGACGACTGCTGCATAAGGAACCTTGGCATCCGGAGAAACTTCGACTATTTCAGGATGGTCCCCTGATCCCTTGGCCTGATATGCCTTACCATCTAATACGATCAACTCTCCATCAATAGAATCAAGCGTCCCAACTCCTAGATCTCCGTGTTCCAAGAGTTCTCCAATCGTAAATGAACCCCCGTACAGACCCGCCATTAGGGCACCTAAGGTATTGTATTGAAAAAGTTTCACTGGTTCCATGTTTTTCTCTCCTCATTCTATCTTCTACCAGTATACCACAAACTATTCCGAATCTTCACGATATGGTTTTGATTAGAGGCTATCATAGAGGGTTTGCATCTGCACATCGTCTGGTACGATCGCCAAATACTGGTTGGCCACTTCACGCGCCTTCGTCACATCTCCAGCCTCACGCAACAAATAAACATAGGCTTCGAGGAATTCTGGGTTGTCTTTTAAATCCTCATAAAGCTCTTGGTAGGCTGAGACGGCCTCTTCTGTTTTCTCCAAAGCAGCCAAGGCACGGGCAATGTTCCACCGAGTGACAACTGTTTCGACTTCTTCATTTTGCCAAGCCAAGACTTGGTCAAAGCGTTCCTGTTCTAAATAAAGGGTGGTCAGGCGAAGAGCAATCTCTTCGAGATCATCTGCCACTTCTTTAGCCTCTAATAGATAAGCTTCTGCTTGCTCAGGCTGGTGGAGTTCATAAGAAAGCTGAGAAGCAAGGAGCTTCAATTGGGCATCAAATGGATTCTTCTGGATCCCTTGTTTAGCAATCTCAAGTGCTTTTTCACGGTCATTTTCAGCCTGTAAAGCTAAAGCATAACCATACTCATAGCCCTCAAAATCAGGCGACAAGGTATCAATTTGTTTGTAGTAGATCAGGGCTTTTTGGAATTCTTCTTGGTCAGACAATAAGGTCGCTAATTCGTAAGCAATCTGGTCATCAAACTCAATCTCCAGAGCTTTCTCTAAGAAGGGAACAGCTGCTTCAAACTTACCAAGATTGGCATAGGCAAAACCAATTCGTTGATAGGTGGAAATTCCTGTTGCTTCCAAAATCTCCCGATTGTCCAACTGGGCATACTCTTGGATAGCCTCTTGGTAGCGTTCCAATTCCAGATCAATTTCAGCTAGGCCTAATTGAATGATGGGATCATCAGACAGACGGGCTGCTTCAACTAATTTTTCACGCGCCACATCTGCTAAGCCTTCCATCTGATAGAGATCCGCCTTAACCAAGAGACTGGCCACATACCAGTTAGAGTCTGGCTCAATTTCTTCTAAATAAGCAAAGGCCTCTTCCATTTGACCTTCCTCTGCAAGGATGGTTGCCAAACTTAGATACACTTCTGGATAGGTTTCTGCAATCTGTTCATAGATCTCCTTTGCCTGAGGGTAAAAACCGATACTTTCAAGATATTGACCTAAATCCAATAATTGTGCTTCACTATCTTCTAACAAAGCCTGTTGAAATTGAACTTCTGCTTCTTCTAGCTCCTGCCGATCGAGAGCCTCTACCATTTGTTGACTATGACTCACTGTGTGTTTCCTCTTCTACTTCATTATGTTCTTCATACAAACCACTGACAACCTTATACCATTCAAAGATAGCTCCGATCACCACCTTAGCAGATGCATAGACTGGAATTCCAAGGAAAACTCCCCAGATTCCAAACATAGATCCTGACGTCAAGAGCACAAACAAAATGGTAATCGGATGGATATTTAACTGGCTTCCCAAAACCAAAGGTGATACAAAACGTCCTTCAATGGTTTGCTCCACTGCAAATACAATCAAGACCTTAATAAACATCTCTGGCCCTGCTACCAAGCCCAATACCAAAGCAGGTAACATGGCTAAGAAACTACCCAAGTAAGGGATCAAATTCAAGATCCCCGCAGAGATCCCAAGCGTTACCGCATAGCGCAAACCAATGATCTTAAAGAAGATGATGAACATAATGGCGACGACAATGGCTACCGTAATTTGCCCTCGAACATAATTGGAGAGCTGGGTATTGACATCTGAGAGAACCTGTTCAGCCGGTTTACGAATCTTAGTCGGTAAGAAGCGAACAATGTGGCCCTTTAAATTTTTTCCATCTCGAAGAAGATAAAAGACAATAAAAGGCATGATGATCAAGGCAACAATGACTTGCGAAGCCACTCCAATCAAGTTGCTGACCCAATTGACAGCCCGCCCAGAGATCGAACTGGCCCAAGAAGTAATGTTTGCAGACAATTCCTTGGTGATCTCATCTAACTGGGGTTTGATATCAGAGGAGACGCGATTATCTAGAAAATCATCGATGGTTGCATTGGCCTTTTCCAAATAAGTTGGCAGGTTATGAAAGAAACTCACCACTTGTCGTTGGACGGATGGAATCACTACAGCTAGACCCCAGATTAAAAGCACTGCAATCAAGAAAAAGACTAAGGAAATCGCAAAAATCCGCTTGAGTCCTTTTCTTTCAAGAAAGTCAACAATGGGGTTAAGCAGGTAATAGAGCAAACCAGAAATAATGACAGGCAGCATGACTGCTCCTGCAAACTCAAAAATAGGAATAAAAATAAAGGTGATTTTACTCAAAACCAAAAGGTTCAAGCCCAACAGCAAGGTAACTAAAAATACGGTAATGGCCTTGTTGTCTAAAAACCATCTAAAAAACCAGGATAAACTAAACTGTTTTTCTTTATTATCCACAGAGATCTCCTTTTCATTTCAATCTGTTTCTATTTTAGCATTTTTTGAGCTTGAAGTTACGAAAAAACTAGCAAAATAAGAAAGAAAGGCCCTCGCCTTTTTAACTAGCAATTGCCTTCCAATAGGACCTTTGATATAATAAACCTAACAAATCATACGAGGTGACCTATGTCTCAAACCATTTATTTCGGTACCTATACCAAAAAAGAATCCAAAGGAATTTACAAGGCACAATTTGATCCTGAAACAGGAGCATTGAGCCAACTTGAACTAGTGGCAGCTGAGCCCAATCCAACCTATATCGCTTTTTCTGAAAAAGGCAACCTCTACAGTGTCGGAGCTGAAGAGGGAAAAGGAGGAATCGCAAGTTTTACAGCTGATTTTCAGCCGCTCAATCACGTTGTTGAAGAGGGAGCACCACTCTGCTATGTCTCTGTCGATGACAAGCGTCAACTGGTCTATGGAGCCAACTATCACAAAGGCCAAGTTCTCGTATATCAGCTAGAGTCAGATGGGCGTTTGTCCTTTGTCGATGAGGACACTCACCAAGGAAGTGGTCCTCATGCCAATCAAGCAAGTCCACATACCCACTATGCAGACCTTACACCAGATCAGTACTTGATCACGTGTGACCTAGGAACAGACAGTTTGCATGTCTATGATGTCAGTGAGGAAGGAAACCTAACCCTGATCAATCAGTATCAAACAGCTCCAGGAGCAGGACCTCGTCACCTGGTCTTTCATCCCCACTATAAGACTGCTTACCTCATCAATGAATTAAATGCTACGATCGATGTACTCTTTTATGACGGTATGGGTGAATTCGAACACTTCCAAACTGTTTCCACACTTCCATCAGACTACGATGGTCAAAAATGGGCTTCTGCGATCAAGCTCTCAGCTGATGGAAAATTCCTCTATGCATCTAACCGTGCTCACAATTCCATTGCTGTCTTCAAAGTTTTGGCTGATGGTAGCCTAGAACTGATTGAAATTGTTCCAACTCAAGGGCTCAATCCACGTGATTTCACACTTAGTCCTGATCAAAACTATTTGATCGCAGCCCATCAAGATTCACCTAATGCCACCGTCTTCAAACGAGATTCTGCTAGCGGAAAATTGACCCTTCTATCCGACGACTTCTATGTTCCAGAGGCCGTTTGTACGGTTTTTCATTAAGTCGTTTTAGTTGTCAAACCTCTAAAAAAATGATTAAATAGATGAGAAAAAGGCGTGAGCCTGACTTCACAACTTATATTTTAGGAGACCCTAACATGAATCCATTGGACTTATTTAACCAAGTGAAAGAAATGATCGAAAAGAAAGATTTCGACGCTGCAAAGAAATTTGTTGATGACAACAAAGACAACCTCGGTGACTACCTTGAACAAGCCAAAGGGCTTGTATCTGGAAATGAAATGGTCAGCGGTGCCTTGGACAAAATCAAAGGCTTGTTCTAATAGAACTACTCCTCAACGCTTTAGTTGAGGAGTTTTTGTTTATACCAATCGCAAAAAAGATCCTTGAGAAGACTCAAGGATCTTTTTAGTCTAGTAAACTAGATTATTTCTTAAGGTTGTAGAATGATTTCAATCCACGGTATTCAGCTACTTCACCAAGTTGATCTTCGATGCGAAGCAATTGGTTGTATTTAGCGATACGGTCTGTACGTGAAAGTGAACCAGTCTTGATTTGTCCTGCGTTTGTTGCAACTGCGATGTCAGCGATTGTTGAATCTTCAGTTTCACCTGAACGGTGTGATACAACGGCAGTGTAACCAGCTTCTTTCGCCATTTCGATAGCATCGAATGTTTCAGTAAGAGTACCAATTTGGTTAACTTTGATAAGGATAGAGTTAGCACATTTTTCTTCGATACCACGTGAAAGGTAGTCAGTGTTTGTTACGAAGAAGTCGTCACCAACCAATTGAACTTTACCACCAAGACGTTCAGTAAGAGCTTTCCAACCGTCCCAGTCGTTTTCATCCATACCATCTTCGATAGTGATGATAGGGTATTTATCAACCAATCCTTCAAGGTAAGCGATTTGTTCTTCAGCAGTACGAACAGCAGCTCCTTCACCTTCGAATTTAGTGTAATCGTAAACTTTGCGTTCTTTATCGTAGAATTCTGATGATGCACAGTCAAATCCGATAAATACGTCTTTACCTGGAACATAACCAGCAGCTTCGATAGCAGCGATGATAGTTTCTACACCATCTTCAGTTCCGTCGAAACGAGGAGCGAATCCACCTTCGTCACCAACGGCTGTTTCAAGACCACGACCTTTAAGGATTTTCTTAAGTGCGTGGAAGATTTCAGCACCCCAACGAAGAGCTTCTTTGAATGTTGGTGCACCAGCAGGTACGATCATGAATTCTTGGAAAGCGATTGGAGCATCTGAGTGAGAACCACCGTTGATGATGTTCATCATTGGAGTTGGAAGAACTTTAGTGTTGAAACCACCAAGGTAGCTGTAAAGTGGGATTTCAAGGTAGTCAGCAGCAGCACGAGCTACAGCGATAGACACACCAAGGATTGCGTTTGCTCCCAATTTACCTTTGTTAGGAGTACCGTCAAGAGCGATCATAGCACGGTCGATAGCTTGTTGATCACGTACATCATAGCCGATGATAGCTTCAGCAATAATGTTGTTTACGTTGTCAACAGCTTTTTGAGTACCAAGACCACCGTAACGAGATTTGTCACCGTCACGAAGTTCAACTGCTTCGTGTTCACCAGTAGAAGCTCCTGATGGAACCATACCACGTCCATGAGCACCTGATTCAGTATAAACTTCTACTTCAAGTGTTGGGTTACCGCGTGAGTCTAGGACTTCGCGAGCGTAAACATCAGTAATAATTGACATTTCTTACTCTCCTTATTGAGTTATATTTTTTACTCCTCTATCATATCGTAATTAGGCTATTTTTTCAAGAAAAAACAAGGAAATCTACGAAAATTGAGAAGTTTTTAACAAGAAAACGGTTCCACTATCTTATTTTCTGCCATTTCCCCTCCTTATTTAATTTTTTCGCATTCTTCTATTCTTCTGCTGCGCTTTATGCTATACTAAGCTTATGACAGATATTAATAAAACAATTTTAGAAAAAGCTGCTGGTCCTACTCGATTCAATCCGGATGAGCAACGTCGATTTTTGGAGACTTATGAGGAGCGGGTGATTGCTTCATGCACCTTGGAGGAGGCAAGGGACAAGATATACCTGGAGCAGTATTCGACAATCCTCTCTGATATTTCAGAGCACTTTCATCCTGTTTTGGTCAAGATCTCCCCAGCTTTAGATGAAAGCAGCCAGCTACAATATTTGAAAAAAACCAAGGATCTTGGACTTGTGGCAAGCATCGTTTCGGATGACTGTCGCCATTCTCCCTTTGGTCTCATCATCCATACTGACCACCCATCTGGAATTTCTCCAACCGATATCAGCCTCCAGTATCCAAATTTGTTTGAAAAGAAAGAAGAGAGCACAGCACCTGAAAAAAAATCATTTTGGAAACGCCTCTTTGGCTAAAGAAAGAACCAATTGAAAAGGAATTTCCTTTTCAATTGGTTTTTTAGTTTGCTTTCATTTTTAAGAGGTTCCCAATATTTCGGGCACAGGAAATCAGATTTTTTTCAGCATGAGTGAGTGCATCTGCCACCTCACAAGGACCTGGTACAATAGAGAAGGCAGCCTCAATATGATGACTTGGGAAAGCTGGCAAATCCTCTGATAAGGCGCCACAAATAGCAAGCACTGGGATCTTCTCTGGTGTTCGTTTGGCTACCCCGACAGGAGCTTTTCCAGACAAAGATTGGAGGTCCATCCTACCTTCTCCCACGACGACCAGATCCGCTTTTTGAACCTTACGATCGAAGTCGATTAGATCCAAACTTTTCTCAATTCCTGAGGAAATCTGACCTCCCGCAAAAGCGACCAAGCCTGCTGCCATGCCACCTCCAGCTCCGGCGCCAGCCATGGATAAAATTCGGGCATCTGCTAGCTGGTAAAAATCCTGCATAGCCTGGTCGACAGCTGGAAACAGAAGGGGATTCAAACCCTTTTGCCCGCCAAAGATATAGGTTGCTCCTTGACTGCCACAGAGAGGATTGGTTACATCCGTTAAGACTTGGAGCTCGATGTCTTTTAAAGCTTTTGGAATCGCACTGGTATCTATTCTAGCCACACGACCGAGCGAAGCCCCAACAGGACGAAGCAGATGGCCTTGATCATCATAGAAGGCTACCCCTAATCCAGCTGCCATCCCAATCCCACCATCATTCGTTGCAGAACCGCCAATTCCCACACAGATCGTTTTAACCCCTTGGTCAACCAATTGCAAAATGAGTTCACCAATTCCTCGTGTTTCCAGTTCAAGAGGATTTCGTTTTTCAGCTGGAATGGAGCCTAAACCAACAAGTGAAGCCATCTCAAAAAAAGCCATCTCATCTTTTTGGTAGTAAGACATTGAAACAGGCTGTCCAAATGGTCCGGTTACTTGAGTTTGGTACTCCGTTACATCCAGAACTCCAGCTAGGGTTTCCATGGTGCCTTCGCCACCATCCCCAATAGGAAGGAGGTCAAAAGTTGCATCTGGTAGAGCCTCTTGAAATCCTTTTTTCAAGGCTTCTGCTACTTGTTTGGCAGATAAGGATTCTTTAAATGAATCCGGGGCTAGTAGGATATGCATGCTGTTTCCTTTCTATGCTGGTCTAAAATTTCAAGAACAAGGCTTAAATCCCTCTTCTCAATACGATATAGGGCTCGCTCAGCGACGATTGGCTTGGCCATAAAGGCAATCCCGATACCGGCTGTTTCAATCATCGGAAGATCATTGGCACCATCTCCCATCGCAATCGTCTGACTTCGTGGGACATGATTTTCTTTCGCCCATGTCAGGAGGGACTCTTTTTTCCTTTCAGGTGTGATTATCCCACCGAGGACTTTACCTGTCAAACAACCATCAGAAGCCTGCAAACGGTTGGCGCGGACCAGATCAATTCCTAAAGACCTCGCGATGGGGTCGATGACTTCATGAAATCCCCCTGAAACAAGGCCAACCTTGTAACCTCTTTGATGAAGTTCCGTGATTAAGGTCTTAGCTCCCGGTGTGACGTCCATCTGCTCTACAATTTTCGGAAAAATAGAGGCCTCTAATCCCTTCAATAAAGCGACACGCGCCTGTAAAGATGCTTTAAAATCCAACTCTCCATTCATTGCTTGTGCCGTAATCTCTGCTACTTTTTGTCCCACGCCAGCTTCTTGAGCTAGTAAATCAATTCCTTCTTGTTGGATCAAAGTTCCATCTACATCCATAACGAGGAGACCGGTTACTTCTTTCATCGCTTTCCTTTCTTATTTCTCCCTTACTATACAAAAATAGGGTTTAAATTTCAAGTTTCAATGATCATTTGAAGATAAAAAAACGACCTCCTAAAAAGTCGTTTTTTTGTTATTAGAAGCGAATTTGCTCCCGAGTTTTTTCATACGAAGTAACAAAGCGATCGGTCACTCCAGCTTCTACCATCTCCAAAGCATCTGAGATGACTTTGAAGGAAGCCGCATAGTCATATTCTCTTTCGAAAATATAAAGGGACTCATCAAAGGCAGCTTGAACATGATCATCAAATGAACGATAGCGATTTGAATATTGCAACAACTGCTCCGTTAAAGTAGCATTTTGTACAATTCGATAAGTCGCTTCTTCCAATTCATTCATATCATTGGTCAAAATATCTAACAAACGATTGGTTGATTCGATGTTGATTTTATCCCCTTCCAACTCATCCATCAAAGCCTCTGTATTGTTGCTTGCTGTGAAGAATAATTCCAAGAATTCTTGAGGGATTCCTGGCAAGTTTCGTTTGTCCATATAGCGTTTAATGGCATGCAAACGGTTGGCATAGATATTAACTTTTTGGCGAGCATTGGCATCGTCTTTTTCAATTTTTGAAAGGGAATCACTTAAGCCAATTTGCTCATCTTCGATTTCTTTCAAGCGAGCTTCAATAGCTTCTAATTCTTCTTCTACAATAGAATAGGCCTTTTGTGTTTCAGATGAATCTTTCAAGGCATCTTCTACCACATTTTCTTGTGAAGATAGCTCAGCTTCCAACTCTTTTAACTGTTGGCTGAAGCTTTCATTCAAGACGAATGTTTTACTAAGGCGTTCCACTTCTGCTGCAAGGTTGCTATTGTTATCTTTTGCGTGTTTCAAATAGCCAGGCAGTTGTTTCACTAACTTCTTCACGACTTTTTGTGATTCGATTTCACGAGTAAAGATGTGATACAATGCATCGATTTCCTCTTGAATTTGCTCATTTTCGTAAATAGCATTGTCCAATTCAAGGGCGGATACATTTGCCATATTGTTCTTCAAGGAAGCATGCAACTGTTGGAAACGAGATTCAATATCTGTTTCAGTGAAGTGGTAGCCAGATTCCAAAAGCTTGCGGTAGCCACTTTCCAAATCCTCTAATTGGTCTGGAAGTTTTGACTGAAGAGCGGTGACAATTTCTGGCACTCGCTCAACAATTTGTTTTAAGGCCACAATATGATTCTCAGCTGTATCAAGGATTTCAGCTGCTTCAACAGGGTCACCTGAAGAATTCAAGGTGACAAATTGTGAAAACTCAGATTGAATATTTCCAATTTGCTTTTCAATTTCAGGAAGCGCACTGCCATAACGATCTGGATCTGAAGTGACTTCTTTTTGAAGTTCTTCAAACATATCTAAGGCATGAACCACGCGTCCGCTATTTTTTTGTTCTTGCTCTTCAAGATCTGAAAGGGCTTGGCGAATCGCTTTGATATCTTCGTCGATCAACTGGATCTGACTTTCGATATTGTCAATGGCTTGTTTAGCCTTCATGAAACGGAAAGAATTATTATAGCCTTCCGCTTCAAACAGATTGTTTTCAATATCAGCAAATGAATTTAAGGATAAATCTACCCATTTTTGATTCCATTCACGAAATGCAATTTGACTTTGACCAATCAAATGCATGTTTTTTACGGCCTCTACTTCATCGTTGACCGGAAGGTTGTATAACTTTTCTTTTCGTTCTTCCAGTGCTGCCAGTAAGGCTTCATTTCGTTTTCTCAAAATGACTGCAACCACATATCCTACAATCAAGATAAGGGCGACAATAAAGATGAGAACAATTAGTCCACTAGACATATAAAAACTCCTTCATCGTATTACTTGAACGTAATCCTAGTAATTATACCATAAAATATCCATTAATGGGAAGCGTTCGGTGAATTTTATACATCGAGTGTACTATATTCAGCGTTTTCTTCGATAAATTCACGACGTGGTTCCACACGGTCCCCCATCAACATATCAAAGATCTTATCTGCTTCCGCAGCATCGTCTACTGATACTCGTGCCATCAAGCGGTGTTCTGGATTCATGGTTGTTTCCCATAATTGGTGATCATCCATTTCTCCAAGACCTTTATAGCGTTGGATGGTTGGTTTTGAGCGACCTTCTGAATAACGTTCCAAAGCTGCAGCTAATTCGGCTTCTTGGTTGGCACCAGGTTGGATATATTCTTTGATTTCACTACCGACTTTGACCCCATAGATTGGTGGTTGCGCAATGTAAACATATCCCGCTTCCAAGACTGGTTTCATATAGCGATAGATCAAAGTCAATAGAAGGGTTCGGATATGAGCGCCATCGACATCGGCATCGGTCATGATGACTAATTTTTGATAACGCGCTTTTGTAACATCAAATTCGGCACCAAATCCAGTTCCCATAGCAGTAAATAAACTACGGATCTCTTCATTGGCTAGAATTTTGTCCATACTTGCTTTTTCAACGTTCAAGATCTTACCACGGATTGGTAAAATCGCTTGGAATTCCCGATTTCGACCAGATTTTGCAGATCCTCCGGCTGAATCCCCTTCGACGATAAAGAGTTCTGTTTCTTGTGGATTATTTGAAGAACAATCTGCCAATTTACCAGGTAGGTTGGAAATCTCAAGCCCTGATTTCTTACGGGTCACCTCACGCGCTCGCTTAGCAGCTACGCGAGCTTTCGCTGCTAAAATCCCTTTTTCGACGATTTTCTTAGCAATTTGCGGATTTTCCAAAAGGAAATCAGAAAAGGCATCACTAAAGAGTCGATTGGTAATCTTAACAACTTCTGAATTTCCAAGTTTGGTCTTGGTTTGTCCTTCAAACTGTGGATTTGGATGTTTAACCGAGATCACTGCTGTTAAGCCTTCTCGAACATCTTCCCCAGTTAGATTGTCTTCGTTTTCTTTTAAGAGTTTATTCTTCTTAGCGTAATCATTGATCACACGAGTGAGAGCTGTACGGAAGCCCTGTTCATGCGTTCCACCTTCATGGGTATGAATGTTATTCGCAAAACTCATGACCGTCTCATGGTAGCCTGTGGTATATTGCATAGCTACTTCAACTGTAATATCATCCATTTCACCATCTGTGTAGATTGGTTTTTCAAAGATGACATCTTTGTTTTCATTGATGTATTCGACGTAACTTGAGATCCCACCTTCGTAGTGGTAATGCTTTTCTTGCTCTAGGCCTTCTCGCTTATCCGTCAAAGAAATACGCAAGCCACGATTCAAAAAGGCTAGTTCTTGAATTCGTTTATTTAATTTTTCAAAATCATACTCGGTGGTTTCCGTGAAGATTTCTGGGTCTGGAATAAAGTGGACGGTTGTTCCTGTGCGGTCTGTTTCTCCAATGATCTTTAAATCATCTACAACATGTCCGCGTCGATATTCTTGGTAATGGATACTGCCATTTTTATAGACACGAACATCGAGGGATGTGGAGAGGGCATTTACTACGGAAGATCCTACCCCGTGAAGACCACCAGAAACCTTGTAGCCACCTCCGCCGAATTTTCCTCCGGCGTGAAGCACGGTAAAGACAGTTTCAACGGCAGGTCGACCTGTCTTTTCTTGGATATCCACTGGGATCCCACGACCATCATCGACAACCGTGATAGAATTATCTGCTTCAATGAAAACTTCAATATGGCTAGCAAAACCAGCTAAGGCTTCGTCAATCGAGTTATCTACGATTTCCCAGACCAGGTGATGAAGACCTTCTTTTGAGGTAGAACCAATATACATTCCCGGACGCATCCGAACGGCTTCTAGTCCTTCCAAGACCTGAATCTGACTGGCATCATATTCTTGTGCTTGATTTTCTTGCTGTTTATCCTCTGTCATAATTTCCCTTTTCTATTCAAATATAAACTGGTGTAAGCGTGGCATGGAATCAAATAAATAGGTCGAAAGCCCTGCAGCCTTCCCAGCTTCTATATCGATCGGACGATCTCCGATGACCAGACCGTCTTGAATGCCATATTTTTCTTTCAAATAAAGCATAGAGGCTGGGTCTGGTTTTCGAGGAAAGCCCTCGTCTGCTGTTACAATCTCCGTAAAGTAGGGTGCAATACCTGTCTGTTCAATAAGGGTCAAAACTTGGCGATCCCGATGAGATACCAAAAAATGGCGTCCTCCATGTGCTTGGATCTCTTCTAGTAACTTTTTTGCTCCCTCAAATAAGACCGGCTCTTGCAAGCCCAAGGCTTCTTTTTTCTTGTATTCCGTACGAAAATTGGAAATATGAGGGGCAAAGGTTTGAATTGCATCCTGTGTTGAGATTTTTAATGCTGCATAAACAGAATCATGATCAGCTTGGATGTGAAAGTCCTTCAATGTCGCTACAAAGGCATTTGTGGACGTTTCGTAATTATCCAATAGCGTCCCACCAAGATCCCATATAAAATCATGATAATTCATAGTCAATATTATACCACAAATGGACAAAAAAATAAGCTAAAAACCCTCATTTAGGGGGGATTTTAGCCATTTTTTACGGTCATTTCATTTTAAATCAAAGAGAAGTCATTTTCCGACATAGAATGTGATCTTTCACCAGAAAATATGGTGTCCAAAAGAGCTTTGTTAAGCATCTCCAAAGACATCTTGATAGAGCATTCCTTGACGAAGGCTTTGGGCATCTCCTCCAAATTGCTCTACCAAGGCGTAGGCTAAGGCAAGTGCCGTTGAAGGACCACGACTGGTCAAGAGATTCCCGTCTTTCACTACTGTTTCTTTCTGATAGTGTCCATCTTGAATCTCTTCTTCAAAACCATCGTAACACGTATAGTGTTTATCTTTTAAGAGGCCGGCACGCGCCAAGACAATTGGTGCTGCACAAATCGCAGAAATGATTTTTCCCTTCCTACTTTCTTCTTGAAGAGCTGCAATCAATTCCGGATTATCACGCAAATTTGCAGCTCCTGGCATCCCACCTGGTAAAAAGATTCCATCATAATCTGACAGGTCCCCATTCCAGAGGCGATCGACTTCCACTGTGATCTGGTGAGAACCTGTGACCGTTTCTTCCATGCCAATAAGGTCACAGTCGATCCCAGCGCGTCTCAAAACATCGACAATGGTCAAGGCTTCAATTTCTTCAAAACCGTTTGCTAAAATCGTTGCTACTTTTTTCATTTTCATTCCTTCTTTCTATCTATTGCGCCTTTTTAAGGACTACTTTTTTACGGATTGGAGGCCCTTCTTCTGGCTCTTTCTTTTTGCTACTATGATTATATATTGAGAGGACCAGACCAATACCAATCAGATTACTAATAATAGACGATCCACCTTGTGAGATAAAGGGGAGGGGAATCCCCGTCAAAGGGAGAAGACCCGTTACTGCTCCGACATTTTCAAAAATATGAAAGACCAGCATCATGATAAATCCGATGGAAATATAGGTATAAAATTGGTTATTGGACTGGAGGGTAATTTTTAAAATGCGGTAAATCAGGGTCACATATAAAATCAACAGCACCAGAGCTCCAACAAAGCCAAAGTCTTCTGCGACGACCGTAAAAATCATATCGCTTTCCCGTACGGGAACCAATAAATTGGAGACATTAAAGCCTTGCCCAAAGAGACCACCACTAGCAATAGCTAGCTGTCCTTGCGCCTGCTGGTAGGTGGTGGTTTGTGCATAGTCAAAAGGATTTAACCAGGCTAAAATACGGTTCATCTGATAGGTTGGCATCCCTACTTGCTGGTGCAGAAAAGCTCGCCCCCCTTCTGAAAGAAAGAGGAAGAGAAAGCCTGCTAACCCACCTGCCAGAAGCAAGATGACCGGCAAGATAATTTTCCAGGAAACTCCTGAAACGAGCACTAAGCCCGCAAAAATGGCCAAGAATACTAAGGCCGTTCCCAAGTCCTGTTGGAGAGCCAATAAGGCAAAGACCGGAATCGTATAGATGGTCAACTCTAGAATCAAAAACCAATCTTGTCGTAATAATCGCTCACGCCCCTTATTTCTTTGCAAAAATCGGACAATAGAGCGTGACAGCATCAGGATGAAGGGGATCTTCATAAATTCTGAGGGCTGAAATAAGGTGATGTTCCCATAAGCCACCCAGTTTTTAGCTCCTGTTGAAGCTACCAAGTTGGGATTATAAAACACAAGGGGAAGAACCATCAAGGCTAGGCCAAGCAGGTAAAGAAAGGGAGTGATTTTCCAAAGAAATTTCGTGCTAAAAATCGTCACAATCAGGCAAATGACGCATCCCACACCAATCCAGGCCAATTGCTGCCCTAAAAAAGACCACACCATTTGGGGATAGTCGTGAGAAACTGCTACATAAACAGATAAGATCCCAATCATAAGAAGGGTGAAGACAATCCCAATGATGGAATAATCCAGGTGAATCGTCCAAAAATGATGTTTCTTCATTCACGTTCCTTTCTGTGAGAATCATCAAATCAATTAATAGAACAACATTTGTAGAACCAAGCTAGATCCTGCTACACAAAACCAAGCAATCAACCCTACTAAAAGAGGGGCTGCTCCTGCTGCACGGAACTGTTTCCAAGAAACCTTGCTTCCGATTCCAACCAAGGCCATGGCCATAAAGAGGTGAGAAAGGTCATTTAGGTAAGGTAGGACCACTTTAGGTACCAGGCCAATAGAAGAAAGAATGGAAGCCACAATAAACCAGATAATAAACCAAGGAATAATTTTCTTTAACATTCCTTTGTTTCTTCCTTGTTGTTTACTCCGATACCATTTTAAACCGATCAAGCCCAAACAAACTGGTACAATCATCAGGGCGCGTGTTAACTTAACAATTGTAGCCATTTGCCCCGCTGCTTTACTGTAAGAAAATGCTGCTGCTACAACAGATGACGTATCGTTAATGGCTGTTCCTGACCAGAGGCCAAATTGGAAATTAGACATATGCCATAAATGCCCTAATACTGGAAAGATAAAGACAGCCAAAATGTTGAAGAAGAAAATAGTTGACATAGATAGGGCAATTTCCTCTTCGTCTGCTTCAATGATCGGCGCTGCTGCTGCAATAGCAGATCCACCACAAATAGCTGTACCAAACCCAATTAAGGTCCGTAGATGAGATTTCAGGTGGAAGACTCTCCCAAAAATAATAGCTGCAAGAAAGGCAACGGTTATCGTTGGCAGACTAATCTTTAAAGAAGACAAACCTGTAGAGGCAACTGTCGCAATGGGCAAGCTAAATCCCATGAAGATAATCGAATACTGCAACAATTTCTTACCGGACCAGTTCAAGCCTGGTCGTGAATTCTCCGGCAAATCCACAAATTCATTAAGGACAATTCCTAAAATTAAGGCAAAAACACTGGAGCCAATAATGGGAAAGAAAGTTCCCAACAACATAGCACAAAGTGCCAGTACAAATGCAATTGCAAGTCCAAATCCTTTATTTTTCATTTTCTCAATTCCTTTCAAAAAAGTCAGCTGCTTGCTCAACAAGCCGCTCTCTCACTGTCGTGTGAAGGGGCAACACTTGTTGCAAACCATCCAAAATTTGTTTTCCATATCGCTTGGTTACCACCCGCTGATCTAATAAAAGCACCAAAGATTCCTGATCTTGAAAACGGCTGGTTCTCCCAATAGCCTGTTTGAGCCTTAAAATCGCGACTGGAAGACTATAGTCGTAAAAGGGATTTTTCCCCTGTTCTCTGAGTTTTGTATTCAGCTTTTGAACCATATAATCTTTAGGATTGTCAAAAGGAAGGCGCGTGATGATTTGAATCACTTCTTTTTGTTGGGAGAAATCGACTCCCTCCCAGAAGCTTCCTGTTCCCAATAAAATGGAGCTTTCTCCTCGGTCAAATCGTCGCTTAATATTGGCTGCATCCCCATTTCGATACTGGGCCAAGTGAGGAAACTTCAATGCGTTTGACGTCTCCAGTAACAATTCTTTTGAAGTAAACAAAAGAAAAATTGGCTTTCGTAAAGGAAGGAGTTCACCGACGAGCTGACAAATCTCCCCTGCGTATTCCACTGAAGATAAAGAAACAACATCTGGAAAATCAATCGGCACCAGCAATTCCTGGTGTTGTTTGACTGTTATCGGTACCCGATAGATTTGCTGCTTTTGATATCCTAAAAGAGCAGGTAAATGCACTTTTTTACTGATAGCAATCGTCGCTGATACAAAGAGCACGGTCACTTCTTCAGGTACAAATTCCTTAAAGGATAGTAAGTCCTCCACTCCTCCATGGAGACGAAGAATCTGGTGGCTTTCAACCACTTCTTTGTCTATCCAAAAGGTTTGGTAGCGCTCATCAAACAATTCCTTTAGATTCTCTAGAGATTCGGTTTTCAATTCCGATACATCCTGCCGAATTTTTGCCACCGTTTGATCTGATAAGACTGCCGTTTTTCCTTGCACGACTTCTTTGGAGCAGGCATTTAACTCAAATTGAATACTCTCCAGCAAACGTCGTTGTAGAAGATCTTTTTCCTCTTCAATAGCGTGTTGCAAGTTTAAAAGAAGAGATTGCAAGGTTTCTTCTCTCTGTGAAAATTGCTCTAAAGCAAAGAAGAGTTTTTGCGCTTCATCCACGACCAGAACAGACTCTTGAAGTAGACTCTTATCATCTTCTAGACGGGTTAGCAGATAAGCATGATTGGTCAAAATCACACGGCTAGTTTTCACTTTTTCCTGACCAAGACGCCAAAAATCTTCCTGATAAAACAGTGAACGTTTCGACAATTGACCATCGTGGCAAATGTCAGCTACAAAATGAAGATGACGATAGAGTTGGCCAATTTCACTGAACTCTCCTGATTCAGTCATGGTCAGCCAAACCAACAGTTGCATTTTAAAGCGTCGAATCATCCCATTATCTGACTCAATCTGTAAGGTCTCATAAAATTTATCGAGTTGGATATAATCCTTGGGACTTTTAAGGCTATGAAAGGGAATTTGGAAAAGATCCTGGATGGTCTTTCCTTCTTTCTTCATAATTTGATCCTGAAGAATTTTAGTTGGAACACTCACAAGAATGCGCTTGGAGGTTTTCGCCAAAAGCGTTAACAGATAAGCGTAGGTCTTCCCAATTCCCGTTGGCGCCTCGATAAAACTTGGAAGCGGCTGGTGCAAACTGTCCTCGATATAGGCAACAAATTCTCTCTGCTCCGGATAAGCTTCCATTCCCAACAACTGCATATTGAGTTCAAACTGTTCAGACAAATAGTGACTTTCTAAGAACTGCTGTGGCTTGCGCAGATAGAGACCATGAACTTCTACTAAATGAGCTGGTAAAAAAAGGCTACTGTCTTTAAGCGCATCTTCTATTAAGAGTCGCGATTCATAAATCAAACAATCTGCCATCGAAAGAAGTTTTTCGATCAATCCTCTTGGTAAGCTCGCAATTTTCTCTCTCAATTTCAACAGCAGCTGGGCTGTTGCCATAGCATCCGCTAAAGCGGAGTGAGCATGGTGCAACTCAATTTCCAGTTCAGCTGCAAGCGCTCCTAAATTGTAGCGTTCTAAAGTCGGATAGAAAATTTGAGACAATTCAACCGTATCAATCCGAGGAGTCGTTAGCTCAAATCCTTCCCAAAAGAGGGCTTCTGCTAATAAATTCGCATCAAATTTGACATTATGGGCCACAAAGACGGCATCTTCTATTAATTCAAAAATTTCTTTTGCCACTTGTGCAAACTCTGGTGCTTTTTTCAAGCGAGCATCTGTCAGGCCAGTCAATTGTTTGATATGCTCATCCAATCGTTCATGGGGATTCACATCCGTCTCATAGGATTGCATAATCCTCCCATCTTCGATGATGACAATCCCAACCTGAATGATCTTAGCATTGCTTCCAGCACTGGTCGCTTCCAGATCCACAATGGCATATTTCCGTTTCTGTCTTGTCATAATACTTAAAATTATATCACGTTTGAGCAAGCTCTGCAGATTTTTTTCTCCTTTCAGGCTGACTTCAATCCTGTTATTTTCCTTACAATTTGATACACTATTCTAGAAAGGAGTCCTTATGAAAATCTATCGTACTGTTAATCCTATAGCTTATGAAAACACCTACTACCTTGAAAATGATCACTCCCTCATTCTTGTCGATCCAGGGAGCGACTGGGCGACTATTCAAAAACAAATAGATCGCATCGGAAAACCAATCGTAGCAATTCTTTTAACCCATACGCATTATGATCACATTATGAGTCTTGAAAAGGTTCGTCAGACCTATCATTTCCCACCTGTTTATGTCCATCCAGCAGAAGCCAGTTGGTTGTCTTCTCCTGTCGATAATTTATCTGGTTTGGATCGTCATGCGGATTTAGAAGATGTTGTATGCAAGGAGGCCGACTTCCTTTATGACATTCGCTCTGATTACCAAATAGCTGATTTCCACTTTTATGTTCTGGAGACACCAGGCCACTCTGCAGGAGGAGTCTCTATCGTCTTTCCTGAGGATCACCTGGTTCTATCCGGTGATGCCCTTTTTCGCGAAACTATCGGACGGACCGATCTTCCGACAGGGAACGCGACACAGTTACTTAGCAGTATCAGAGAAGAGCTCTTTACCCTTCCATCTTCCTACACTGTCTATCCCGGTCATGGCCCTGAAACTTCTATTGGTCACGAGAAGATGTTCAATCCCTTCTTTAGATAATCCTAAAGAGTCCTTATCATCCTTCCTGTCCTCATCAAAGTAAACAAAAAAAGCAAGTGCGAACTTGCTTTTTTATTATATCTTAAGAAAACGTCTCATGGAGATTGAAGAACCAATCGCTCCAATCAAAATTCCTAATCCAAAGAGGCCACCGACCATGATCGGTACCAAGAGATGAGGACTATAGAGATACAAGTTTTGATCTGCCAAATTATTGTTCATAGATGTATAGACAACATTATAAACGTAGAAGACTAAAGCTGAAGGAACCAAGGCTCCCAAAAGACCGATCCAAGCACCTTCTAAAAGGAATGGTGCACGAATATAGCCATTTTTTGCTCCTACCAGTCGCATAATCTTAATCTCACGACTACGTGAAATGATGGTAATCCGAATGGTATTTGAAATCAAGAAGACTGCGATGAAGATCAATAAAGCTACACCAATCAAGCCCCAGTTTCGGATGAAGGTTCCAAGAGCGAACAAGCGTTGGGTATCGACCCCACCATCTTTAACTTCAGAGACCCCTTCAATTTTTTTGGCATCAGCCGAAACTTGCTTTACATATTTAGGAGCTGTTGTCTCTACATAATAAGCATCATAGAGAGGATTGGCATCTCCATCAAAAATCTTCCAGTTGTTCCCAGCCGTTTTGATCAGTTTATCATACTGCTCTTCCTTGCTAGAAAAATCAACCTTGTCAACATGCTTCATGGCTGTCAGAGCATCGTAGACCTTATGGTAGTTTTCATTGGTCACGGTTTGACCGTCTTTTTCAATCTGCTCGCTCTGATCTTGAATATCCTTGCGCATGTATACTACAACCCGCACACTGTTTTGAATATCATCTGAAAGCTTGATGGTATTGGCAATAACTGAGGCGAAAATAGCAACCAAGCTAAGGGTAATCATAACCGAGCTGACCGCTGCAATCGTCATCCAACCATTTCGTTTCAAGCTTTTAAGCGATTCGATTAAGTGTCGGAAAAATCTTCTAATCATCGTATCCGTACTCTCCTTCCGCTTCATCACGCACTACACGACCATTTTCAATCGCGATGACACGGTGACGTAAAGTATTTACAATCTGGCTATTGTGGGTCGCCATCAATACTGTGGTCCCTTGCAGATTAATCCGCTCCAAAAGATTCATGATTTCCCATGAATTATCTGGGTCCAAGTTCCCCGTTGGCTCATCCGCAATCAAGACTTTCGGATTGTTGACGATCGCACGAGCAATCGCAATCCGTTGTTGCTCCCCACCGGACAATTCATTCGGGAATGAGCGGACCTTGTGTTTCAATCCGACAAGATCCAAAACTTCCATAACACGCTTTTTAATATTGCGACGGCGCTCACCGATAACTTGCATTGCGTAGGCAATATTTTCATAAACGGTTTTCTTTGGAAGCAATTTATAATCTTGGAAGACCACTCCCACATTGCGTCGCAACATAGGAATATCGCGTTTTTTGATTTTATCCAAATCAAAATCAGCTACTTTCAAACTTCCTTTATCGTGTTTGACTTCACGGTATAAAAGTCGAATAAAGGTCGACTTCCCTGCACCAGAAGGTCCTACGATGTAGGCAAATTCTCCTGGTTCAATTTGGACAGAGACCCCGCGAAGGGCCGTCGTCCCGTTGTCATACTTTTTGACAACATCTTTCATTTCAATCATTGACATGTAATGAAATTCCTCTCATTCTTTTCTGGTTGATTCCCTCGAGGTTATTGGAGACGCCATTTAAGGTAGGCATCGATAAAGCCATCGATATCTCCATCCATCACCTTGTCCACCTGCGCTACTTCGTAGTTGGTCCGGTGGTCCTTAACCATGGTATAAGGGGTAAAAACATAGGAGCGGATTTGACTTCCCCAGGTGATTTCTTTTTTATCCCCTTTTAGAGAATCCACTTCTGCTGCTTTTTTCTCTTGCTCTAATTGGTAGAGTTTAGCTTGCAACATCTTCATCGCACGATCACGGTTCCCGTATTGGGTCCGATCCACGGTGGACGCCACTACAATCCCTGTCGGAATGTGGGTCAAGCGCACCCCTGTAGAGACCTTGTTGACGTTTTGTCCACCAGCTCCACCAGAGCGGAAGGTGTCCATCTTGATATCATCATCACGAACTTCGACTTCGATGGTATCGTCTAATTCGGGCATGACCTCAACAGATGTAAAGGAGGTATGACGACGTTTAGCGGAGTCAAATGGAGAGATCCGAACCAAACGGTGAACGCCCATTTCAGATTTCAGAAGACCGTATGCATGTGGCCCTTCAAAGGATAGGGTCACAGACTTGATTCCAGCCTCATCTCCAGCCTGATAGTCCAAGACTTCAACTTTAAATCCGTGGGCATTTCCAAAACGAGTATACATCCGAAGAAGCATGTCGCCCCAGTCCTGAGCTTCTGTTCCTCCTGAACCTGGGTGGATTTCTAGGATGGCATTATTATTGTCATAGGGTTCAGACAATAGCAAGGTCATCTCATAGCTGGTCATACGTTTATCCAGCTCCTCCAACTTCTCGATCAATTCTTCCTTGACCGAATCGTCTTCTGCCAAAAAGTCCAGTAAGATTTCTGACTCATCAAAGAGATCCACCATTTGATGGAAATTTTCATAGGTCTGCTTGAGTTCATTTAATTCTTGAGATGTCTTTTGCGCAGCAATATTATCATCCCAAAAATCAGGTTCTGTCATTTTATTTTCTAAAATGGCAATTTCTTCTTCCAATGCCTCTAAGTCAAAGAGACCCCCTGAAAGAAGCTAATTTTTCACGATTTGCGTCAATTTTTTGACGAATTTCTGAAATGTCCATAAGTACCTCTTTCTATGTATCTAGTCTATTATATCATAACCTTCACTATTTGCCCACCTTCCAATATTGGATCTGCTGGTTGACTACTGCCAAGCCAGCTAATTTTCAACATTTTTCCATTCATTTGTAACCTAATTGTTAGAAAAAAAGATCCTCTTATGCTAGACTGGTAGCATGACAATAGTAGCTTTTATGTCCGATTTACATATTGATTCGAACAACTTCGGTAAAGAAGAATTAGAGACCCTGATCACTCTTTTCAAGGACAAAAAAATTCAACATCTCCATATTGCAGGAGATATTGCCAACGGCTTTGAAAAGACCTCACAGAAATTTTTAGACCAACTTCATTGTCATCTTCCAGTGACCTTTAGCTTGGGAAATCATGATATGCTGGGCCTATCAGAAGAAGCCATGAGACCTTTTGAATTTCAAAAGATTCCTTTTTCAAAGCATACACTCCTTGCCTTTTCGGGCTGGTATGACTACAGCTTTGTTCCTACTATCTCTCCCCAAAAACATCTCCAAACCAAGAATCTGTTTTGGTTTGACAGACGTCTCCAACGAAGGGGATCTGATCCAGCCATTACCCAACGTCTGTTGCAAGAGCTCGAAACAGAACTCATGCGTGTAGACCAACCCTTGATCATCGCTATGCACTTTGTTCCTCATAGTCAGTTTCTCCTGCGCCACCCTTATTTTGAACGCTTTAATGCTTTTCTAGGGAGCCAAGCCTTTCATGAACTGTTTAGACAATATCCTGTCAGAGAAGTGATTTTTGGTCATAGCCATCACCGAATGCCAGCAACAACGATTGACACCATCACCTATCATGCCAGACCTTTAGGCTATGTCCGAGAATGGGAGCTCTGCAAGCAATTTTTCGAAGCTTTTCCTGAATATGATTTTCCAAAACGATACGATCCCTACAAACGCTATCGCAGAATCAAAGACCTCCCCGAATTTAAAGCATACAAGAAAAAACAGCTCGCTCATGAATTTTCTCAAGCCATGACGATCCTTAAACTATAAAAAAATTGGTTCCTTCGGAACCAATTTTTTACTCTTCTGTATCCAAGAGATTTTTTGCAACGATTGCAGCCAGAACACCACCGACAATTGGAGCCAAGATAAAGATCCAAATTTGTTGAAGAGCCGCACCACCAACAAAGAGGGCAGGCGCCAAGCTACGAGCTGGGTTAACAGAAAGTCCTGTAATGTTCAAACCAACAAGAATAATCAAAGTCAAGCTCAAACCGATCACAAGACCAGCGATCTTCCCATTACCTTTGCTAGCTGATGTCACTGTCATGATGACTAAGATAAAGATAAAGGACGCAATCACTTCAAACAAGAAACCGCCAAATGGAGTCACTCCTTTAGCCAAGGCATTTTCACCAAGACTAGCTGTTGACATACCTGAATTTGACAAGAGGAAGAGAACTGTTGCAGACGCGAGAACCGCACCCACTACTTGCGCTGCAATATAATTAACCAAGTCCTTTGAAGACAAGCGTTTGTTCACAAACATGGCAATCGAAACAGCCGGGTTCAAGTGGGCACCAGAAACAGTCCCAATTGAGTAAGCTGCTGCAACAATGGATAAACCGAATGCCAAGGCAATTCCTAAATGTCCCAGACCTTCTGTCCCATTTCCAAAAACAACTGCGCCAGTCCCGATAAAGACAAGCATAAATGTGCCGATTACTTCAGCAAAAAACTTTTTCATAACTAAGTTTCCTTTCTTCAAACTGTTGACTAGTTTATCAAAAATCCACACGTACCTCAAGAAATATGCCCAGTCTATTTTGCCCGCAAAAAAAGCCATCCAAAGATGACTTTTTTTATGTTTAAATGGCGTTTTTATCTTTTCCAAGTGCACGTTGAACGGCTTTAACAATCTCAACGAGAACAACAATCAAGAGCGAACCAATCATAACTGCTAACCATTGTGTCAAACTCAAATGAGAGACATGGAAGAGTTTGTTAAATCCAGGGACAATGATGGTCGCCATCAAGAGAACAAAGGCAACTGGAATCGACCAGTTAAAGCTCTTGTTCTTGAAGAGTCCCACTTTAAAGATCGATTGGTAAACCGATTTAACGTTAAAGGCATGGAGCAATTGGATCAAACCAAGAGTTGCAAATGCCATGGTCAAAGCGTCTGCATGGATTTCGGCACGAGTCGCATGTTCTGGAGAGAGCAAAGCCCAGCCATAAACACCAAGAACCAGCATGGTTTGGAAGATACCTTGATAAAGAATAGCTCCGAAGACCCCACCGTCAAAGAAGTTAGATTTACGTCCACGAGGTTTGTGGCTCATGACACCTGGCTCAGCTGGTTCCACACCAAGAGCGATGGCTGGAAGCGTATCGGTTACCAAGTTGATCCAGAGAAGATGCACTGGTTGCAATACATCCCAACCAAAGAGGGTTGCAAAGAAGATGGTGAAGACCTCAGCCATATTGGCAGACAAGAGGTATTGGATAGATTTTTGGATATTTGAGAAGACCTTCCGTCCTTCTTCTACCGCTACGATAATGGTTGCAAAGTTATCATCTGCAAGGACCATGTCTGAAGCTCCCTTAGAAACTTCTGTACCTGTAATCCCCATACCGATACCGATATCAGCTGTCTTAAGTGATGGTGCATCGTTGACCCCATCCCCTGTCATGGCAACAACTTTGCCTTCATTTTGCCAAGCTTTCACGATCCGAACCTTGTGTTCAGGTGATACACGCGCATAGACAGAATATTGCTTGAAGACTTTTTGGAATTCTTCGTCAGAGAGTTCATTCAACTCAGCCCCTGTGAAGACATGGTCTTCGGTATCATTTGGATCGATGATTCCCAGACGTTTGGCAATAGCTTCTGCTGTATCTTGGTGGTCACCAGTGATCATGATCGGACGGATACCCGCTTCCTTAGCGACACGGACAGCTTCTGCAGCTTCTGGACGCTCAGGGTCAATCATACCGACCAAACCAGAGAAGATCAGGTCAGACTCAACAATTTCAGACTCCAAAGTTGGAATTTCCTTGCTTGTCTTATAAGCCATCATCAAGACACGAAGGGCTTGTTTAGCCAAGTCTTTGTTGGTAGCAAGGATAGCTTTCTTATCTTCATCCGTGATAGGACGAACTTCCCCATTGACTTCAATACGCGTCACACGTTTGAGCAATTGGTCAGGCGCACCCTTCACAGCGATAAAGTAAGAACCGTTTTCTTCTTTATGGATGGTAGACATAAGCTTACGGTCTGAGTCAAATGGCAATTCAGCTACACGTGGCTCATCCTTCAAGACTTCACGAACATCAAAGTTGTGATCTAAGCCAAACTGCACCAAGGCAGTTTCTGTTGGGTCCCCAATCAACTTGCCAGATGGGTCCACTTTGGTATCATTGGCAAAGTTCATGATACGAAGGGTATTGTTGCTAGCAGCTATCTCAGTTGCTGCACTTTGTAATTGACCGTTGGTATAGACTTTTTCAACCGTCATTTGGTTCATGGTCAAAGTACCTGTTTTATCAGATGCGATGATTTCTGTTGAACCAAGTGTTTCAACGGCTGGCAATTTACGAACAATCGAATTGCGTTTGGCAAGGGTTGTTGTTCCCAAAGAAAGAACGATGGTTACAATGGCAGGAAGTCCTTCTGGAATCGCCGCAACCGCAAGGGCAACAGCTACCATCAAGCCTTCCAATGGATGTTCCCCACGAACGAAGACACCAACTAAGAAAGTAATGACCGCAATCACAACAATTAAGTAAGTCAAGGCTTTAGATAATTGTTCCAAGCTTTGCTTCAATGGTGTTTCAGTCTCATCGGCATTAGCCAACATATCTGCAATCTTACCAACTTCTGTATACATACCAGTGTTTGTTACGACACCAATACCACGACCATAAGTTACATTTGAGTTTTGGTAACCCATATTAACGCGGTCCCCAATACCAGCATCTGCTTCAACAAGTCCTGTCACATCTTTTTCAACTGGCACAGACTCCCCTGTAAGAGCTGCTTCTTCAATTTTAAGAGAAGCTGCTTCAAACAAACGCATATCTGCAGGCACGACATCTCCCGCTTCAAGCAAGACGATATCTCCGGGTACCAATTCTTTTGAGTCAATCTCAATAACATGGCCATCACGACGAACACGAGCCATGGGGCTAGACATATTTTTCAGAGCTTCAATGGCTGCTTCTGCTTGCCCTTCTTGGTAAACCCCAAAGGCAGCATTCAAGACAACAACGGCCAAGATGATCATGGCATCCGTTAGACCGTCCATTCCTTCTGTAATCACAGAAAGTGCCGCTGCCACAAGCAAGATGATAATCATCAAATCCTTAAATTGATCAAGGAATTTAGCTAGTAGGCTACGTTTTTCACCCTCTTCCAACTCATTACGACCATAATTCGCTAAGCGTTCTTGAGCCTGGGCGGTTGACAAACCTTCGACAGATGAGTCCAAGTTCTTTAGGACTTCCTCAGAAGATTGCGTGTAAAACAAATCTTTATTTTGTTCTTTTGACAAAACAGTCTCCTCCTTTTTGGCCTCTTTTTACAAAAAAAGAGACCTGTTTTTTAAAAAAACAAGTCTCGCTGTTTAATATAGTGCCGGAAATAATTCGTAATGACGACACTATCGCGGAAAACCGCCAGCTACTCCCTTGAGTGGTTTTATTATACCATTTTTATAGAATAAAGCAAGCGGGATCTCTAATAATTTAATGAGGTCTATTCTTCCCATTCCACTAGTAATTGATAATTAGCAAATTCCTGTTCTCCATCGAGAGTTAACAAGCGATAAGAGACTTGCAAATGACCTGCTTCTAATTGAAAGAAATCTGTTGTAATCAAAAACTGCTGAATGCCCATCGGAGTTGGGATGATTGCCCCACCATCTTCATTTTTGTAGAAACGCATGATGGATTTAGGACTTGAGAAACGTGTCATGACCAATTCGTCATTGGAAAATTTCAAAGCAACCTTTTCATCTTCTTCATTGGTATACAAGAGATACTGAAAACCTGCTTTTTCCTTCCATTCACCTTGATAGTACTGATCAACGATTTCCATTTCTTCTCCAAATCGAATGGTATTTTGAATGCGAATCTGCATCTTTGTCTCCTTCTCTTCTTTTCTTGCCTTACTATTCTATCAAATTTTACGCATTTTGACTGCCCCTATTAGCCTCTATATCGCAAAATAGGCTTTTTTTTGCTATAATAGACCCATGAATGAAAAAGTCTTTCGCGATCCCGTGCATGATTACGTTCATGTGGATCATCCCATCATTTATCAATTAATTAATAGTAAAGAATTTCAACGACTACGCCGCATCAAACAACTGGGGACATCTGGTTTTACCTTCCACGGTGGGGAGCATAGTCGTTTTTCTCACTGTCTTGGCGCCTATGAAATTTCAAGACGCATTCTATCCATTTTTGAGGAGAAGTATGCAGAGCAATGGAATTCTGATGAAAACTTACTGACCATGACAGCCGCTCTTCTTCATGACATTGGACATGGTGCTTATTCTCATACCTTCGAAGGACTCTTTGGAACCGATCATGAAAAAATGACCCAGCTGATCATCACCAGCCCAGAGACGGAGGTCAATCAGATCCTCTTGCAAGTGGCTCCTGATTTCCCAAATCGTGTAGCCAGCGTCATTGATCATACCTATCCCAATAAACAAGTGGTGCAATTAATTTCTAGTCAGATTGATGTGGACCGAATGGATTATTTACTGCGGGATGCCTATTTTACGGGTGCTTCCTATGGAAAATTTGACTTGACCCGTATTTTGCGCGTCATTCGACCGATTGAAAATGGCATTGCCTTCCAACAAAATGGCATGCACGCTGTCGAGGATTACGTGGTCAGCCGTTACCAAATGTATATGCAGGTCTACTTCCACCCGGCTACTCGTGCCATGGAAGTCCTCCTTCAAAATCTTCTCAAACGAGCTAGAACCATTTATCCAGATCAGAAAGAGTATTTTCAACTGACTTCACCTCGCTTGATTCCATTTTTTGAAGAAGAGGTCACCATTCAAGACTACCTAAATCTAGATGACGGTGTGATGAATACCTATTTCCAAGTCTGGATGGATAGTCCGGATACCATCTTGTCTGATCTTGCTCAGCGATATATTAATCGGAAAGTCTTTAAATCGATTCTATTTACAGAAGATAAACGAAAAGACTTAGCAATCCTTGAAAAACTGATTAAAGAGGTTGGGTTTAATCCAACCTACTACACCGCTATTCATCAAAATTTCGATCTGCCCTACGATATTTATCGACCAGAGCTTGAAAAACCGCGGACCCAGATCGAGATGATCCGAAAAGATGGGAGTCTCGCTGAATTATCTCAGTTGTCTCCACTCGTCGCTGCTTTAGCAGGAACTCGCTATGGGGACAACCGCTTCTATTTTCCAAAAGAAATGCTGGAGGTTAATGGACTTTTCAGTAAGCAAGTAGAAGAATTCACTTCTTACATTACCAATGATTATTTTACAGGAGAGACGGATGTCCATTAAATTAGTTGCGATCGATATCGATGGTACACTCCTCAATTCAAAAAAAGAGATCACACCTTCCGTATTTGAAGCCATTCAAGATGCTAAAGCCGCAGGCGTTAAAATCGTGATCACAACCGGTCGTCCTATCGCAGGGGTCTCAAAACTTTTAAAAGAACTCCATTTGATGGATCCTGGAGACTATGTCATTACCTTTAATGGCGGTCTGGTGCAAGAAACTGCTACTGGAAAAGAACTCATCAAAGACCTTTTACATTATGAGGACTATCTCGATATCGAGTCTCTTGCTAACAAACTCCAAATCCACTCTCATGCTATTACTAAAGACGGCATCTATACCAGCAATCGCGATATCGGACGCTACACCATTCATGAATCTCAACTGGTCAATATGCCCCTTTATTACCGGACGCCTGAAGAAGTTCGTGAGAAAGAATTTGTCAAGGCCATGTATATCGATGAACCAGATATTCTAGATGCTGCGATTGCAAAAATCCCTAAAGAATTCAAGGATCGCTTCACTATGGTCAAATCAGCCCCTTTTTATTTAGAAATTCTAGGGAAAACAACCAATAAGGGATCAGCTGTTCTTCATCTAGCTGAACGACTTGGAATTCAGCAAGAAGAAACCATGGCCATCGGAGATGAGGAAAATGACCGTTCCATGCTAGAAGTCGTGGGACATGCCGTCGTTATGGAGAATGGCAATCCAGCTCTTAAAAAAATTGCTACAACTATTACCAAATCAAATGATGAATCTGGCGTTGCATACGCCATTAGAAAGTGGGTATTATAAGAAATGTACCATTACCAGCTAGGAATTTCTGCTAGTGAGCATGATGACTTTGTTATTCAGAGTGACCAAACTAATCTCTTACAAAGCAGCTCATGGGCAAAAATCAAAGATAATTGGGGAAATGAACGGGTTGGTTTTTATCAAGAAGACCAATTAGTCGCTGTTGCTAGCATCTTGATTCAACCCCTGCCACTTGGCTTTTCCATGCTCTACATTCCTCGAGGTCCAATCATGGATTACCAAAACAAAGAGCTGGTTTCATTTGTGATCCAGTCCCTTAAAAAGATAGCCAAACAATACAAGGCCTTGTTTGTGAAATTTGATCCAAGTCTTTTCTTGAGTAAACACTTGATTGGACAAGAAAAGACGGAAGCTCCTACTGTGCAAGCGATGATCGACACCTTAACTAAAGAAGGGGTTGAATGGACTGGCCGAACCAGTGATATGGCAGAAAATATCCAACCACGCTTTCAAGCAAATATCCACAAAGAGTTTTTCACCGAGCAAGATCTTTCAAAATCTACTCGACAAGCCATCCGAACTGCTCGAAACAAAGGAATCCAAGTCCAATTTGGCGGAACCGAATTGTTAGAGGACTTTGCTTCTCTCATGAAAAAGACTGAGGCTCGTAAAAGCATTCATTTACGTGGAAAAGACTACTACGAAAAACTGCTCACAACCTACCAAGGACAATCCTACATTACCTTGTCTACGCTAGATCTCGAGAAACGGAAAACCTCCCTTACAAAAGATCTTGAAAAAAACAAGGCAGAGGCTGAAAAATTCACAGAAAAAACAAAGCCTGGCAAGGTTGAGAATAACCAAAAAGAAAAAGAGCGGATAGAGGAAGAACTGCAATTTCTTGAACAGCATCTCCAAGCAGGTAGACAGATCGTTCCTTTATCTGGGACCTTAACCCTTGAATTCGGTGGGACGTCTGAAAATGTTTATGCAGGGATGGATGAAGAATTCCGCCGTTACCAACCTGCTATCCTCACCTGGTATGAAACTGCCCAACACGCTTTCGACCGTGGTGCTTCTTGGCAAAATATGGGGGGCATTGAAAATTCACTCGATGGTGGTCTCTATCATTTTAAATCTAAATTTAATCCTGTCATTGAAGAATTTGTTGGGGAATTCAACCTCCCAACCAGTCCACTCTATCCACTTGTAAACAAAGTCTACAAGATCCGGAAAAAATTAAGGAGTAAATAAAGTTACATGACTCTTACGACAATTTCAAAAGAAGAATTTACCTCATTTGCAAATACTGTCTCCCATCGCTCTTTTATCCAGTCTGCTGAAATGGCAGATCTGCTTAAAAAGCGAGGAAATACCGTCCAATTTATCGCTTGGAAGCAAGAAGATCAAGTCCAAGTGGCAGCAATCTTGTACAGTCTTCCTATGACAGGTGGTCTCCATATGGAAATCAATTCTGGCCCCCTTTACCAAGAGGAATCTATGCTAGAACCCTTCTATGCAGCCTTAAAAGACTATGCGAAAGAAAATGGGGCTATTGAACTCGTTATCAAGCCCTATGATACCTATCAAACCTTTGACAGTGACGGCAATCCAACCAGTGAAGAGCAAACCCATTTTATGGATACCCTAAAAAAATTGGGCTATCAGCATGATGGTTTAACAACAGGTTATCCAGGTGGAGAAGGTGATTGGCATTATGTGAAAGATATGGAGGGTATCACCGAAAAAAATCTTCTCAAGAGCTTCAGTAAAAAAGGAAAGCCACTTGTCAAGAAAGCCAAATCTTTCGGTATTGAACTGAAACGATTAAACCGAGATGAACTGCAACTCTTTAAGGATATTACTTCCTCTACCAGTGACCGTCGCGACTATCAGGATAAGACCTTGGATTATTACCAAACTTTCTATGACAGTTTTGGCGACAATGCAGATTTCATGATCGCAACACTGAACTTCCACCATTACTACACGAATCTTGAAAAAGACCAAGGAAAACTAGCACAGAAGATTGAGAAATTACAGAAGGATCTTGAAGTCAACCCCAATTCAGAGAAAAAACAAAATCAACTTCGTGAATTCTCTAGCCAGTTTGATACCTTTGAGGTGAGAAAACAGGAAGCAAAAGAATATATTGAAAAATATGGAGATCAAGACGTCATTCTTGCAGGTAGCCTCTTCGTCTATATGCCACAAGAATCCACCTATTTATTCAGTGGCTCTTATACAGAATTTAATAAGTTCTATGCTCCTGCTGTTCTCCAGGAATATATGATGCTTGAAACCATCAAACGTGGCATCCCAAGATATAACTTCCTAGGTATTCAAGGAATCTTTGACGGGTCAGACGGTGTTCTTCGTTTCAAACAAAACTTCAATGGTTACATCGTCCGTAAGATGGGGACCTTCCGTTATTACCCAAGTCCTCTGAAATACAAACTGATTTCTCTCATTAAGAAACTATTAGGACGTTCCTAACTCAAAGGGAGTGGGAAAGAACTCCGACAAGTTAAAAAGAGTTCGTCTTCCCACCCCCGCACAGTTGATTAGGTCATCTTTGGAGCTTAAAAGGCGAACAAAGATGCCAATCAACCACTGCGTCTTGCACTTATTCCTATCAAACATCAAAGGCTGGACAGTTTTTGCCCAGCCTTTTTCTACTATAAAAAAGGCGAGAAACCTCTCGCCTTTTAGATGTCATTATTTAACGAAGTCAAGCAATGCCAAGAAGCTTTCTGGATCAAGTGATGCACCACCCACAAGAGCTCCGTCAACGTCTGGACAAGCCATGTATTCAGCAACGTTTTCAGGTTTCACTGAACCACCGTATTGAACACGTACTTTGTCAGCCACTTCTTGACCAAAGTCAGCAGCTACAACGTCACGAACAACTTTACACATTTTTTGTGCGTCGTCTTGTGAAGCTGATTTACCAGTACCGATCGCCCAGATTGGTTCGTATGCGATAACTGTTGAAGCGACTTGTTCTGCATTCAATCCTGCAAGAGCAGCTGAAACTTGAGCTCCTACGAATTCTGCTGCTTTACCAGCTTCGTAAGTTTCAAGGCTTTCACCACAACAGATGATTGGAAGCATACCGTTCGCAAAGATTGCTTTTGCTTTTTTGTTGATATCTTCATCAGTTTCATGGAAGTAGTCACGACGTTCTGAGTGACCGATAACAACGTAGTCAGTACCGATTTCTTTCAAAACTTGTGGGCTAGTTTCACCAGTGAAGGCACCAGCATTTTCAAAGTAAGTGTTTTGGGCAGCAACTTTAAGGTTTGAACCTTTAGCAGCAGCAAGAACAGTTGTCAAGTCAACTGCAGGAGCTGCAATACCAGCTTCAACAAGGTCAGCTGAAGGAAGTTTTGATGCTACAGCTTCAACGAATGCTTTTGCTTCTTCTGGATTTTTGTTCATTTTCCAGTTACCAGCGATAAATGGTTTACGTGACATTTCACATACCTCTTTTTTCTAATTTTATACTATCTATTTTACCATAATTTTCGTCATAATGAAAGGTTGCACAAGCTCATTTTACTTTTTACCAAAATAAAAACCCCGTCTTCACGGGGTTTTCTGTCTGTCTATATAATTGTTAATCTGGGAACTAGATCGAATTAAGCTTCGATTTCAGTAACCATACCTGAACCAACAGTACGTCCACCTTCACGGATTGAGAATGTAGTACCTTGTTCAACGGCGATTGGGTGGATCAACTCAACGTCGATAGTCACGTTATCACCAGGCATTACCATTTCAGTTCCAGCTGGAAGTTCGATAGATCCAGTTACGTCAGTTGTACGGAAGTAGAACTGTGGACGGTAGTTGTTGAAGAATGGAGTATGACGTCCACCTTCTTCTTTAGTAAGGATGTAAACTTCACCTTTGAATTTAGTGTGTGGGTTGATTGAACCTGGTTTAGCGATAACTTGTCCACGTTCGATTTCATCACGTTGGATACCACGAAGAAGCACACCAACGTTATCCCCTGCAAGACCTTCGTCAAGTTGTTTACGGAACATTTCAACACCAGTAACAACTGCTTTTTGGATTTCGTCTTTGATACCAACGATTTCGATTTCGTCGTTGACACGAACAACACCACGGTCGATACGTCCTGAAGCAACTGTACCACGTCCAGTGATTGAGAATACGTCTTCGACTGGAAGAAGCAATGGTTTGTCAGTATCGCGTTCTGGTTCTGGGATGTACTCATCAACAGTATCCATCAATTCCATGATGATGTCTTCATATTTAGAGTCACCTTCAAGAGCTTTAAGAGCTGAACCTTGGATAACTGGAAGGTCATCACCTGGGAAATCGTATTCTGAAAGAAGGTCACGGATTTCCATTTCAACCAATTCAAGCAATTCTTCATCGTCAACCAAGTCAACTTTGTTCATGAAGACGATCAAGTGTTTAACACCAACCTGACGTGAAAGAAGGATGTGTTCACGTGTTTGTGGCATTGGCCCGTCAGTTGAAGCTACTACAAGGATAGCTCCGTCCATTTGAGCGGCACCAGTGATCATGTTTTTAACGTAGTCCGCGTGTCCTGGAGCGTCGATGTGAGCGTAGTGACGTTTAGCAGTTTCGTACTCAACGTGTGCAGTGTTGATGGTGATACCGCGTTCGCGTTCTTCTGGAGCAGCATCGATAGACGCATAGTCTTTAGGTTGGTTAACTGATGAAGGCAAGCGACGTGCCAAAACAGTTGTGATTGCTGCAGTTAGGGTAGTTTTACCGTGGTCAACGTGTCCGATTGTACCGATGTTAACGTGCGGTTTACTACGATCGTATTTTTCTTTTGCCATTTGAGTAAAAGCCTCCAATAAAATATATTTTATAGATAGACAGTAGGCAATACAGTCTAACTTTCCTTACTATTCTATCGAATTTTAGATAAAATTGCAAGCCTTTTACCTATATTTTCTTAATTATTCCTCTTCTTTTCTTTTATTTTATCAGCTTGCTGAAAGATCCTGATCTAGCTTTGAAAATTCTCATTTAAAATCTGCTATTTAAGCCTTTCTGTACCTTTTGCTCCTTTGGGTTCAGGGAATAAAAAAATCGGAACAGTCGTTCCGATTTTTTTAACCTGAATTACGTAATCCTGTAGCCACTCCATTGATCGTAATATGGATTAGCTTGTCTTGATCGGCTGGTAATTGGCCGGTCCGTTGACGTCGAATCAGTTCTAACTGAATATAGTTCAAGACGTTAAAGTACGGCATCCGATAGTCCAAACTTTCTTTCAGATAAGGGTTCTCCGCGAGCAACTCGTCTTGTTCCTCAATCATCAAGATGATGTCCTTGGTCAATTGCCATTCATGTAAGATAATCTGATAGATATTGCGAACTTCTTCTTCTTCACACAATTGAGCGTACTCAAAGGCAATATCCATGTTGGCTTTGGATAAGACCATGTCCACATTTGACAAGAGAGATTGGAAGAAAGGCCAGTTTTTATACATGTATCGAAGGGTTTCGATATTCTCAGGATCCTCATCGATAAATTCCTTAAAGCTAGAACCTACTCCGTACCAACCAGGGAACATCACCCGACTTTGTGACCATGAGAAGACCCATGGGATAGCACGCAAACCACCGATTTCTGTAATGGTCTTACGAGCAGCAGGACGTGAACCAATATTAAAGCTAGAAATAGCTTTGATCGGACTTGATTCAAAGAAGTAATCATAGAAGTGCTCATTTCCAAAGACCAAATCACGATAGATATCGTAACTGCGATTCACGACTTTATCCATGACTTCCCCGAAACGATCAAACATAGAAAATGGACTCTTTTGTTCTGAAATCATGCGGTTAATAGTTGCAGAAACAAGCATCTCAAGGTTGTAGTAGGCGGCATCTTTGTTCCCGTATTTATTGCCGATCACTTCCCCTTGCTCCGTTAAGCGGATACGGTCATTAATAGATTTCAACGGTTGAGACGTGATGGCTTCATAGGTTGGACCTCCACCACGTCCAACGGTACCACCACGTCCATGGAAGAAGGTAATCTTCACTCCAAACTCATCTCCGATAGCGGTCAATTGTTGTTGGGCTTTAAAGAGGGTCCAACAAGAAGACAAGTAGCCACCATCCTTGTTAGAATCCGAGTAACCTAACATAATTTCTTGATAGTTGTTCTTAGAAGCAATCCAACGTTTGGCAATTGGAAGAGACAAGTAGCTTCTCATAGTTTCTTCTGAATGATCCAAATCTTCGATTGTTTCAAACAAAGGTACGATTTGCACGCGAGCTTTTTCAGTATCAACTAAGCCCACTTCTTTCAACATCACAGCCAATTCCAACATATCTGACACACTTGTTGCATGAGAAATGATGTTTTGACGAATGACTTCTTCTCCTAAACGATCCTTCAATTCACGGGCCGTTTGGAAAATTGCCAATTCTTTTTCAAGCAGTTCAGATTTTTCAGCATGGGTGGCTGATAAAATCCGTGGGTCTTCTAAGAGTTCTTTCAAGAGAACCTGACACTTTTCATCCTCTGATAAATCAGAATAATGGTCATTAATCCCTGCTGATTTCAATAATTCTGCTACACAGGCTTCATGCACACTAGAATCCTGGCGCATATCAATAGAGGCCAGATAGAATCCGAAAACATCGATGGCTTCTAGAAGTTCTGCTAACTCACCAGAAATTAAATACTCTGATTTGTTTTCTAACAAGGAATCTTTGATCTTTTCAAGGTCTTCTTTGAATTCTTGAGCAGAGGCATAAGCTGGAGCATCTTTCTCAGAAATTTTCTTTAAAGCTCCAGAGATACGATTGCCGATATAATCAGAAACTGGCCCTTGTTGATGAGCGTTTGCTCCTAATAACCTCTCGACAGCATAACGATCTTCTCTAGTTTCCCCAACCATCGTCCATTCTTTTAAGTTGACCAAGGTTTGGATCAATTTTGACTGGATATAGTGGAAAGCACGACGGTATGGTTCTTTTTCACGAAAGACAGATGTATCACTTGATAGGGCTGCCATTTCAGCTACTGCTTCACTTGTTTTAGAAAGACTCGTTGAAAGTGAGAAATGACGGTATAATTTAGAGATCTTTTCGATGTAATAGTTCAAAATGACTTCACTTTGAATGGTTGCTGAACGTTTCAAGGTCTCAGCAGTTACAAAAGGATTTCCGTCCCGGTCTCCCCCAATCCACATTCCCATTGTAATCGGACGTGGTTGTTCGAGTTCTAATCCATGCTCTTTTGCCAAGCGTTTGTATTCCAGCATAAGGTTTGGAACAGCTTGTAAAAAGGAGCTATTGTAATATTCCATGACATTGGTGATCTCATTTGTCACCTTCAATTTTTTGTCACGAATCATATCCGTTTGCATCATGATTTCAATATTACAACGAAGGTTATTATACCACTTGTTTTCATTAATCAATCCCGCTTTAACATCCCGGTGTTGACGAAGAAGAGCATGGATATGATTGGTCAGATCCAGCATAGTCTTTCTTTGCACTTGAGTTGGATGGGCTGTTAAAACCGGTACAATGTTGAGATTTTCAAGAATTTCTTGGGCATCTTCATTCTTCGCAACTTCTTTAATGGTTGAAGAAAGTTTTCCGAGGTAATCACCATCCACGTTATTCAAATGATTGATTTCATAGGCCAAATCGACATCTTCTGAGATGTTAATCAAGAGTGGTAAAATGGCAAAATAACGTGAAATCACTGTCATTTCTTCATTTGTCAATTGTTCCACTATTTGATTTAACTCACGATAGTTCTGTGTTTTTGATAGATCCTTCAACTGCCTAATTTTATCAAAGGTTTCCGGACGAACCAAATTTTTCGTAATATCATCTAATAAATTGGTTAAGATTTCGGCTTCTTCTTTGATAATATCTTTATTTGTGAAGTTCTCTAATTTTTGTAAGACCATTTTTTCTCCTTTTTGAATAGCCATTCAACAATTCCCTTTTAATAATAAGGTTTGATTTTACCTTTTTCTTCAAAAACCATGCCTTCTTGTTCCATCTTGGCCCGTTTTTCACTAGCGTCGATATTCAAAACGAAAGCAATCGCTACGGATAAGACCCATAAACTATTTCCCCCTTGGGATAAGAAGGGGAAGGTCACTCCTGTAGACGGAATCAAACCAGAAATTCCTCCGATGTTAATGAAGGTTTGCACTAAGATCATCCCACCGATCCCAATGGCCATCATTGAATTAAAAGGATTCTTTGCTCGAATACCGACTAAAATGATCCGAAGGATTAAGAAGAATAGGAGAGCAAGGATCAAGCTAGCTCCAACAAAACCTAATTCTTCAATCACAATCGCAAACACAAAATCTGTGTGCGCTTCTGGTAAGTAACCTTGTTTTTCAATGGAATTTCCAAGTCCCAAGCCAAACCAACCACCGTTGCTCATGGCATAGTAGGAATTAGCTAATTGGTGACCTGCGCCAGACAAGTCATTGAAGGGATTAAAGAAGGCACTAAAACGTTTGGCTACATAACCAAAGACTGGAATTTTAGCGACACGGTCCACACCGATGATCCATATTGAACCAAGGACAATGGACGATACTCCAACAACTAAACCAAGTAAAGAGGTAAACCAACGGTAGCCCACTCCACTAGCCGTAATCATGATCAAGACCGTTAAGGCCAAGATCGTCGCATTTCCCAAGTCCGGCATAATCACAACGATTCCAATCAGAATCAAGGTCAGCCAACGCCAATCGTTTAAATTCCTTGGAATCCATTCATTATGGGTCAAGGCTTGATAATCATAATCGCGTATCTCGTCTTGTCGTTTAGAAAAGATCAAGGCTAGATACCAGACTAAGATCACCTTGAGGTATTCTGCCGGCTGGATACTAAAGCCTCCAGGAATCGTCAACCAACCGTGAGCTCCATTGACGGTATCTGTGATAAACCTAGACAGAATCAACAAAATCACTTCAATAAAAATGACAAAAGCCAGCACTTTTTTATTTCGAAGAAACTTTAAGCTAAATTTATAAATCAAGGCGATGGTTAGGAGACTTAGGATAAAAAAGAGCCCCTGTGTCCGGACCATCCGAATCGAACTCACTCCACTTTGAATTGCCAAGGCACTTGTTGTCGAATAGACAACAATCAAGCCAATGATGGATAAAATCAAATAGGGAATGAGGATGGAATAATTTAAAAGATGTCTTTTTTCAATTTTCATAATTCACCATATTCCTAATGTTCAACCTTCATTATATCATTTTTAAGAAGCAAAACCAAGGAAAGGCCAGAAAAGATTCGGCTTCTTCCCTATTTTCAAGAAATATTCTGATCATTCTTCTTATTTTCATATATTTTTATCCTTTTTCGATGAAAAGATTCCTTTTTTTTGAAAATAATAGCTGAAATCAGCATCTTTTAAGCATTAAGTTTTGCCTTTTCGTTTTTTTTACGGTAAAATGTTTCTGTATGAGAAAAAGGATAAAACCCGTTGTTCTCTTAGTCTTTTTTATCGGTATCATTTCTTTTCTCGTTCTTTCACGAACGATTGCCGATCTTCAAGCCAGAGAGCGACAAGAAACAACTAAAACCATTCCGAACTCCAATACACCTCGAAAAACAACTACTGCAAGCTCTTCTTCTAAAAAAGAAGAAGACATCAATCCAGAACTGGTTGGCCGCCCGATCATTGATATCTCAGGCTGGCAATTGCCTAGTGAAATTGATTACGATGTCCTCTCCCAAAATGTGGGAGGTGTGATCGTTCGTGTCCATAGTGGGGCTCAAGCTAAAAAGGAAAATGCAGCAACCTACTTAAATGGTCTGGATAAATCTTTTAAAACCCATATCCAAGAATTCCAAAAACGAAATATCCCTGTCGCAGTCTATGCTTATGTCGCTGCTAAGGATAAAAAAGAAATGGAAAAAGAAGCAGAGGAATTTTACAAGGCTGCTTCTCCTTACAAACCGACCTACTATTGGTTAGACGTTGAGGAAAAAACCATGAAGGATATGAATGCAGGCGTTGAAGCTTTCCGAGCAAAACTACAAGCTTTGGGTGCAAAAAATATTGGACTCTATATCGGAACCTACTTCATGGAAGAACATAGTATCTCCACTGATAAATTTACGGCTCTTTGGATTCCTACTTATGGATTTGATGATGGCTACTATAATGCCGCGCCAGATACCAACACGGAATACGACTTGCATCAATATACCTCTCAAGGGCAATTAAATGGATTCTCACACTACTTGGATCTCAACCAAATTGCTCCGACGCAAGACCAAGAAGCGATTTATCGGAAACTTTTCAAGGTACAAAAAGATGGCTCTTCCTCATAGCCTTAAAACAGCAGATCAAGTGGTTTTCACTTTTTCTGCTGTTTTCTATTTTTAAGGAGAAGACAATATCGTCGCTATTATATGTTATAATGGTCTAATGAAATCTGATTTTGTAGAGAAAAAGAGAAAAGGAGAAAGCCATGGCAAAAAAAAATAAAGTGAAAAAAACCTTAGTCGAGCAGATCTTGACTAAAGCAAAAATTGAGCACGTAGGCTTACAAATCAACGCTTTAGAAGGGATCTTACCAGAAGGGATTGATCGCTCTACTATTTTCAAAACCCTAGCTCTCAAAGGAGATAAAACAGGGCCTGTGATTGGGATCATTCCTATCACGGAGCATCTTTCAGAGAAAAAATTGGCCAAATTATCGGGCAATAAGAAAGTGGCTATGATTCCTCAAAAGGATCTCGAAAAAACAACTGGTTATATTCATGGGGCCAATAATCCGGTGGGCATTCGTCAAAAGCATTCTTTCCCAATCTTTATCGATGAATCAGCCCTTCAGTTAGAAACCATGATCGTATCTGCTGGGGAAATCGGCCATAGTATTCAAATCAAACCACAACTTCTAGCAGACTTCGTACAAGCGACTTTTGCAGATATTTTAGAATAATGACAGAGAAGGAGACAAGATTGTGAAACTATATTTTATTCGACACGGACGGACAGAATGGAATGAAGAAGGACGTTTTCAGGGATCAAATGGCGATTCTCCGCTGTTACCAGCCTCTATTCATCAGCTTGAAAAATTAGGAAAGCACCTGGCTACTGTTCCTTTTGATGCAGCCTTTGCAAGTGATCTACCACGAACAGTCCATACCGCACAGATCCTCCTCGATCAATTGGAAACACCTCTAGAATTGCAAGCAACGCCTGCTCTTCGTGAATGGAATTTGGGAAAATTGGAAGGAGCTAAAATTTCTACTATTTCAGCTATCTATCCCCAACAAATGGATGCCTTTCGCCATAACCTAGCCCGCTTTCAAAATGAAATCTTTGATGCAGAATCTGTCTATGAAACGACCAAACGTACCTGTGATTTTGTAAAAAGCCTGAAAGGAAAAGAGCTCGATACCGTTCTCATCGTTGGACATGGGGCTAATTTGACAGCTTCTATTCGAACCTTGCTTGGTTATGACACAGGAGAACTTCGCAAAAATGGCGGACTAGATAATGCCAGCGTGACGATTCTGACAACAGATGATTTTGAGCACTATCACTTAGACACTTGGAACGACACCTCTTATATGGAAGACTAAAAAACACTGATCTTGCGATCAGTGTTTTCTTTTAGCTTATTTCATAGTTGGGAAGAGAAGGACGTCACGAATTGTTGTTACATTTGTCAACAACATAACGAGACGGTCAATACCAATTCCAAGTCCACCTGTTGGTGGCATACCATATTCAAGGGCTTCAACATAGTCATAGTCAATGCCTGTAGCTTCGTCATCTCCCAATTCTTTGGCACGCGCTTGTGCTTCAAAACGTTGCAATTGATCGATCGGATCATTCAATTCGGTGAAGGCATTCGCATACTCTTTGGTCATGATGAAGAGTTCGAAACGGTCAGTGAAGCGTGGATCTTCTGGATTTTTCTTAGCCAAAGGTGACACTGCTACTGGGTGACCGTAAACAAAAGTTGGTTGTGTCAAGGTTTCTTCAACGAATTCTTCGAAGAAGGCATTGATAATTTGTCCCACTTCTGTGTAGTGTTTTTCAACTGGTACATGTTTTTCGTTTGCAAGTGCTACAGCTTCTTCAAAGGTCATGTCTTGCCAGAAGTCAACACCTGTGATTTCTTTGATCGCATCAACCATGTGAACCCGTTTGAATGGTTCGTTGATTTTGATTTCTGTTCCTTGGTAGTCAATTGGACCATCACCATGGACCGCTTTCGCAGCATGTTGGATAATGCCTTCTGTTAAGTCCATGATATCGTGGAAGTCAGCGTAAGCTTGGTAGACTTCGATAGAAGTGAATTCAGGGTTGTGAGTAGCATCCATTCCTTCGTTACGGAAGATCCGTCCGATTTCATAAACGCGTTCCATCCCACCAACAATCAAACGTTTCAAGTGGAGCTCAGTCGCGATACGAAGCACCATATCAATGTTTTGTGCATTGTGGTGAGTGATAAATGGTTTGGCAGCCGCACCACCAGCTTCATTGTGAAGCACTGGTGTTTCCACTTCAAGGAATCCTTGACCATCTAAATAACGACGGATTTCAGAGATGATTTTTGAACGGGTTACAAAGCGTTCGAAGCTTTCACGGTTTGAAATCAAATCCAAATAACGTTTGCGATAGATGGTTTCAACATCTGAAAGTCCGTGGAATTTTTCAGGCAAAGGACGAAGGGCTTTTGACAAGTGAGTGATATGAGTTGCTTTAATCGAAAGTTCACCCATATCTGTGCGCATGATTTCCCCTTCAACACCAAGGAAATCACCAAGGTCTGCTTTTTTGAAGATCTCGTAGTTTTCTTCTCCAACTGCATCCTTACGAACGTAGATCTGAATTTGACCTTCACGGTCTTGAAGATGGGCAAAGCCAACCTTTCCTTTTCCACGTTTTGTTACAAGACGACCGGCAATAATAGCTGTTTCGTTCAAGTCGTGGAGTTGTTCTTTATCTAATTCTGAATATTTTTCTTTTAATTGACCTGAATTTGCAGTGCGTTCGAATCGCTTCCCAAATGGATCGATTCCTTGTTCACGAAGGGCCGCCATTTTCTCACGACGGACAATCTGCTGGTCATTTAATTCTTCCATATGTTCAGTAGTCATTTGGAACCTCCTAAGTTATTCTCTCCTATTCTATCATATTTAGGTCAGAAATTCACTAATATTTACCAATTAAACAAAAATAAGAAGGAAGAAAAAATGCAGCTTCTTGAATGAATACTCTAAAACATCTGAAGACCGTCGTTGACTACCTAAATAGCTTGACCTGTATAAGACAATATGATTGAAAAGGGTTCGACAAAAGTACAAAAAAGGAGCGTGGTGAATCCTGAACCATTCATCCTGACCCGCTCCTATTTTTTATTCATAACGCAGTGCTTCGATCGGATTTAACTTAGAAGCCTTATTCGCTGGTAAAATTCCAAAGATGATGCCTACAAAAGCAGAGAAAATAATACTGCCGATAGCGACATTTAAGGAAATAATCGGTGGTCCTTCTAGGGAGGCTGCTGCGAGTGTAGTAATCAAGCTATTTACACCATAAGCAAGGCCAAGTCCAATCAGCCCACCAATGATGGTCAAGACCATCGACTCAATCAAAAATTGAACCAGAATCTTACCTCGGGTTGCTCCCAATGCTTTGCGAAGACCAATTTCTCTCGTCCGCTCTGTGACAGAAACCAACATGATATTCATGACTCCAATCCCACCAACGAGAAGGGAGATTCCTGCAATCGCTCCGATGACTGACGTCATAATTCCTACTACTTTATTGGTTTCCTCTAGGATGCTATCCAAATTAAAGATTTGAAATTCTCCTTGGCGAACACCTGAAAGTTCTGTTAACTTTTGAGCAGCCTCAATCCCAACGGTTTTGATCTGTTTCACATCCGGTACATGGACGACAATATTTTGAATTTCATCCGTTCCGAATTCAGAAGCCAGCTGGGTATTGGCCATCAAGGCACTCCCACCTGAAGAAGCTCCATAGAGGGCAGTCCCTGCATTTGGATCCTTGAAAATACCAACGACGCGATAATTGTTGTCTCCAACAGAGACCACCTGATTCAGTGGATTCTCCGTTCCAAATAATTGTTGAGCCAATCCTTCATCAAGGAGCACCACCCGGGAGAAATTACTATAGTCTGAAGGAGTTAATTTTCGCCCAGATAAGAGCTCAACCTTTTTGACAGAAAAATAGGTTTCATTTACCCCTTGGATGTTCACACCGTCTGCTTTTTTCTTTTGAAAAGCAATGGTTGCATTGGAGGTATTGCTAACATAGTAACCATCGATGCCTTGAATCTTGGTTAATTCCTTAACCCAAGATTCTTGCACAACTGGTGGTGCTTCTTGGACTTGACCATCAACATCTTCAGCGTTTTCCCCATCGATATCCGATGGAGCAGCCATCCCTCGGTCTTCAGCTGCAGGGCCACTTTCGCCTCCGCCTTCTCCTTCTCCAGTATCATCAGAAGGGCCAATATTGATTCCTGTCACATAGCCACTCTTGTTCGGAGAATAAGAGATTTGTACATACTCTTGGTCTTTGGTGAAGGTCTTGGTGACACCAGCCTTCATACCATCTCCCAGTGCCATGATGACAACAACAGAGGCAACTCCTATAATGATCCCCACCATGGTCAAGAAAGACCGTAATTTATGGCTCATAATCGAGCTGATTGCAAATTTCCAATTTTGCATTAGGTCCCCCTTTCCAGCCTGCTATCTGAGGAGATCACTCCATCACGAATGACAATGCGACGATGCGCAAAGGCTGCAATTTCTGGCTCGTGCGTAACCATGATAATGGTTTTTCCTTCTTGGTTTAGCTTGGTTAACAAGTCCATTATTTGCTCCCCCGTCTTGGTATCTAGGGCTCCAGTCGGCTCATCTGCTAAGACGATAGCTGGCTGATTGACAAGGGCTCGAGCAATCGCAACCCGCTGTTTTTGACCCCCTGAGAGCTCTGAAGGCAAATGGTGCATGCGAGAATGGAGCTCTACCTTTTCAAGGTACTGCTCAGCTAATTCCTTCCGTTTAGCAGGATGAACCCCCGCATAAATGAGAGGCAGTTCTACATTTTGAAAGGCATTGAGTTTAGAGAGAAGAAAGAATTGTTGAAAGACAAAACCGATCTGTTCATTACGAACACGTGCTAATTTTTTCTCACTGAGATTTCCAACCTCCTGACCTTCTAGAAAATACTCTCCACTGGTCGGGCGATCCAACAAGCCAATGACGTTCATCAAGGTCGATTTTCCTGAGCCAGATGGACCCATAATGGCCACAAATTCTCCCTCTTCGACTTCTAAATCGATGTCTTTTAAGACACGAAGTTCCTGATCCCCATTTTTATAGGTTTTATTGATTCCTTTTAGTTCAATCAATTTTGTCATATTTTCCGATCTCTTTTCCATCTTCCAGTTTCTCATTAGGATTCACAATAACTTGAGCATCTTTCTTCAAGCCTGACAAGATTTCCTGGTTTTCAGCATCGGCGTTACCAAGCGTCACTTTTACTTTCTTAGCCTTGCCATTTTCGACCGTCCATACATAACTCGTATCCCCATCAGCCATGACACTTGTCACGGGAACAAGGGGATGTTGAGTAGAACTTTTGACTTCAATATTGACAGAAAAGCCTTGTTTGAGTTCTCCAATCTCACTGGTAATATCCACTGTAAATGGGTACTTGGCTCCACCGCTTCCTTGTGTTCCACCTGCTGCATTGGCACCTGTTTGACCCGCGTCGGTCGGATAGTTGGCTACATAAGAAATCTTTCCTGTCCAGGTTTTATCCGGATATACCTTGGAAGTGAGGACCACTTCCTGACCTTCAGAGATATTGGCCAAATTGTATTCAGACAATTCCCCTTTGACTTGTAAATTTCCGTTGCTCACAATGTGAACCAAAGTTTGGTTGGTCCCTGTAGTCGATTTTGAAACATCTTTATTGACTTCGACCACGGTACCATCTGTATTACTCCTAACTGTTGTCGCATCCAGAAGAGCCTTAGCCTTGTTCATATTATCGACCGCATCTGACTTAGCATCTCGTAAATCGCTAGCTTGAGAATCGACTGTTCGTTGGGTCTGCGAAGCTGATTTGGCATCTGCTTCTTCATCTCCTGTCGTATCAATGGTCACACCATTTGTCAGTAAATCATTTAACTGACGATCTGCCTTATTGACAGCACGAACGGCTGCATCATAAGCGGTTTGGGCCTCTGTACTGCTATACTGAACAATCGGCTGACCGGCTGTTACTTGATCTCCTACATTGACCAAAATCGACTGCAAATCCCCTTTGGTTCCATCAAAATAGACATACTGTTCCTGGTTGGCAGTGACTTTCCCAGTTAACAAGACCGAAGAAGCGATCGATCCATCCTTGACCGTTTGCACCATTGGAGTTTCTTTCGTGATTGCTTGATCAGGAGTACTTGGGTGCGAAAACACCATCACACTTCCTGTTCCAATCACCGCAATAGCTGCACCTGCAGCTGCAAATAGTTGCCATTTTTTCAATTTCTTCATCGTTTTTCTCCATCAAAGAAAGCGTTTTATTCTATACCATAGTATACCATATTTCCTTACTTTTCTATCTAAAATTGACACGGCAACATGAAATTTAAATGCTTGGTAACATGCTAAACCCTTGACTTTTGTAACAGTTAATATTACAATCAAACTGAAGTCCCATTTAGGAGGAAAACATGAAAGAATTTGATATTATTTCAATCGGTGGAGGTAGTGGAGGAATCGCTACGATGAACCGGGCTGGAGAGTACGGAGCGCGCGCTGCTGTCATTGAAGAAAAACAATTGGGTGGCACCTGTGTCAACAGAGGATGTGTGCCTAAAAAGATTATGTGGTATGGTGCACAAATTGCAGAAGCAATTCGCGATTATGGACCAGACTATGGATTTACTTCTGAACAGACAAAATTTGATTTTGCAACCTTAAGAAAAAATCGTGAAGCCTATATTGACCGTTCCCGTAATTCCTATGATGGCAGTTTCAAACGCAATGGGGTTGAACGAATTGAAGGACGTGCCCGTTTTGTGGATGCTCATACGGTTGAGGTAAATGGAGAAACCATTAAGGCCAAGCATATCGTAATTGCGACCGGTGCCCATCCCTTTATTCCTTCTGTTCCTGGAGCTGAATTTGGCGAAACTTCTGATGATGTCTTTGCTTGGGAAGAACTTCCTACATCTGTTGCCATTATTGGAGCTGGCTACATCGCAGTGGAACTAGCCGGTGTGCTCCATGCCCTTGGTGTTCAAACCGATCTCTTCGTTCGCGGTGATCGTCCATTAAGAAAGTTTGATTCCTACATTGTCGATGGCTTAATGGAAGAAATGGAAAAACAAAACCTTCCGCTTCACAAACACAAGGTTCCCATGAAGCTTGAAAAATTAGAAGATGGTCGTGTGAAGATTTATTTTGAAGATATGACCAGCCACGTGGCAGATCATGTTATCTGGGCAACAGGACGAAAACCAAATGTCCAGGATCTCAATCTAGAAGCTGCAGGCGTCACCTTAAATGAAAAAGGATTCATTGCAGTGGATGAATACCAGAATACAGTTATTCCAGGAATCTATGCTCTTGGGGATGTCACAGGAGAAAAAGAATTAACTCCTGTCGCTATAAAAGCTGGACGCACTCTTTCTGAACGACTATTCAATGGAAAAGTCAATGCCAAAATAGATTATACAAACATCCCGACTGTTGTCTTTTCTCACCCGGCTATCGGAACCGTTGGCCTAACGGAGGAAGAAGCCCAGCAAACTTATGGTAAAGAGAATATCAAAGTCTATACTTCTCAATTTGCTTCCATGTACACTGCTGTAACCCAACACCGCCAGCAAGCAAAATTTAAACTCATCACTGCCGGTCCCGAAGAAAAGGTCGTTGGCCTTCATGGTCTTGGCTACGGAGTCGATGAAATGATCCAAGGATTTGCAGTTGCTATCAAGATGGGAGCGACAAAAGCCGATTTCGATGCAACTGTCGCCATTCACCCAACCGGATCCGAAGAATTTGTGACAATGAGATAAAAAATAAGAGAGTGGGACAGAAATCGGTAATTCGTTAGAATTCGATTTCGTCGTCCCACCTCCGCACAGTTGAGTAGGGCTGTAAAAGCTGATGAAATCAGCGTAGTAGAGCCCACTCAACCACTGCGTCTTGCTCGACAATCCAAAAATAATTGAGAGGCTAGGACTTTTGTCCCAGCCTCTTTTTCTTTGTTTATGGTAAGATGGCAATGGCACGGACAGGTGAACCAGTTGCCTTGTCCCAGTGAGGGAAAGCAATCGAAATCAAAGAACCTACAGCTGGAACTTGGTCCAATTGGTTCAAGACTTCAACTTGGTAGATATTTTGTTCCAAGAGGTAGTATTCATTGACCAAGCCATGCTCTGCTGCTGGAATACCTGCATCGGTATCAAAGGTTTCATGACCCACAGCCTTAACATGGCGTTCATGAATCAAGAATTCCAAGGCTTCACGGCTCCATCCTGGACTTTGTTGAACACCATTTTCATCAAGATTGCGCATAGCATCTTGATCTGGCCAACGTTTTGACCAATCACTACGGAAGGCAACAAAAGCACCCTCAGCAATTTGTCCATGCTCTGCCTCAAAGTCTAAGATATCTTGTTTACTCAAGATAAAGTTTGGATTGGCAGCAACTTCTTTAGACTTGTCGATAACATAAAGTGGCAAGAGGAGATCTTTGAGGTCAATCTCATCCAACCAACGACCACCTTCTACAAAGTGAATCGGTGCATCAATATGCGTTCCGTATTGACCAACCACTGTAAATTTTTGAACATGGAAACCATCTTTTAATGTGAAAAGGTCTTCTTGTTGCAAAGCAGGAAGGGCTGGGAAGTGTGGACTTTCCGCATTGATTTGGTGACTCAAGTCCACCCATTTTTTAGCTTGCAATTCTTTATAAATACTTAGTAAATCTGACATGTTTCTTCCTCCTTATTCGCCCCAAACTTCAGCGACAATTTCCTTAATCAAACCGATTTTTTTCCATTGGTCTTCTTATGTCAAAATGTTTCCTTCTTCTGTCGAAGCAAAGCCACACTGAGTCGACAGGTAAAGATTTTCCAACGGTACATACTGACTCGCTTCTTTAATACGAGCAATCACTTCGTCCTTGTTCTCCAATTGACCACTCTTAGATGTCAAGAGGCCTAACACCACTCCTTTACCAGGGGTTACTTCTGCAAGTGGTTCAAAACCACCAGCCCGATCAGTATCAAACTCTAGGAAGTAAGCATTGACGGCTTCTTCTCCGAGGAGTTCTTTAGCAATCGGAGCATAACCACCTGATGAAGCCCAAGTGGAATGGAAGTTCCCACGACAAACGTGCGTATTGACGGTTAAACCAGCTGGAACATGTTGGTAGACATCGTTGTTAAAGGTCAAGAAGAGATCAGCGAGTTCTCGGCGAACCTCATCTTTTGACTTGCCTTGAGCTGATCCCCAAGCCGTCAAGAAATTATCATCTACCAAGACACCCCACGTACAGTCATCTACTTGAAGAGTCCGAAGACCTGCATCATACAAATCTTGAATCACTTGAAGATAGGCTTGCTTGATGTCTTCACGAACAGCCGCAAAATCAGGATAGATGGTATTCAATTGTTCTACATGTTCTGCATCACGGATCAATTCAAAATAGAATTGCGCAGGTGCTGGAATGGTATATTTAGCCTCTACACCATCTACATCTGCCACAAGATCCCGCAAGAACTTGTAATGCTCTACAAATGGATGATTGGCTCCTGTGATTTTTCCAACGACAAGTGCTGAGTCCGCCTTGGTTGTTTCATCATGGAATTGATAACCTTGAGCAGCTTGGACATGATCAATGCCCCCAAAGCCCCAGAAGAAATCCAAATGCCAATAAGCTCGGCGGAATTCTCCATCAGTTACTGACTTCAGACCAGCGGCAATTTCTTTTTCAACGAGGTCACGAATCGCCTGATCCTCTACTTTTGTTAAGTCAGCCTGACTGATTTTTCCAGCTACGAAATCTTCACGAGCCTGAACCAAATTAGCTGGACGAAGAAATGAACCAACATGGTCTACGCGATAAGGTGCATGTGTATGTGTCAATATGATTCCCTCTTTCCTATAAGTTTTACATTAATTCATCAATGCAACCATTATAGCAGTCCAACACCTGACAAACAAGGGTTTGGGATAATCTAATATCTTTGACATCTATATAGCCTTAGGCTATAACAAAAAAGAAGTCCTTGAAGGACCCCTTTTCTTAATTTTTAAATGCATCGAGCATGACTTGGAACTCTTCGTTTGTGAGTGTAATGCCTTTCCCCATTTTTGTATGGTCGGGACTCCAGGTCCGGATATCATACTTAGCAGGAGCACCATTAAAACTCACACGGTTCAATTCTTTGGTCCAACCCTTGTCATTTTCTGACAAGACCAGTAAATGTTCTTCAATTTGGAATGAAAATTCTGCCATTTCACGACTCCTTTCTTGCCTTCTCATCTCTAATATTCGTAAATCATTTACAAAATCGTTGAAATTATCTATAATATATTGTATCAAGTTATGGAGAATTTAGCTATGAAAAAATTTCTCGAGATCGTTAAAGACCGAGCAAATGAATTTTTCAATGGAAAAGTCAGTACCCCTGCCCCATTAGAAGATGAGAGAATTATTGACATCATTCAACAAGCATTGCGAAAAAAACAAGGGGTACATGTTATTTTTTCAAATAAGAGTTTTACAGGCGATATTGTCAAGTATGACCAAGAACGCCGACAACTGATCGTGAAAAATTTCAAGAAGAGTATGTCCACGATTATTCGGATTTCTGAGATCCAGAAAATTAGTTTGGTCCCCAATAATATTCGCATCGCCCAACAAAAAGGAGAGGTTTAACCCTCTCTTTTTTTGTTATACTCGAACAGTTTTACTTGCCCCATCTTTTGAGTAGAGATTGATTAAGCCTTCCTGGCAAGAACGAATCATATCTCCTGGCTTGACTTCTTGTGGGACGGTGATCGTGAGAAGTTCCATCGGATTTGGCGCGCGATCAATCTTCACTCCATCCTTATCATTCAAGTCTTGGATCTGGCATTCAAAATGACGGAAGCCTGGTCCGTAGAATTCCACTTGGTCGCCTTCATTGATGACATTCCGTTGGCGAATCGTCGCGGTCATGGTAGATGGATCAAAGTCCACTACTTCTCCTACAAATTTGTATTGAGGAATCTTACGACGTGCCCCAAACAATTGTTCATTTTCAGTCGGTGTTTGGTAGTAGAATCCAGTTGCTAATTCACGTTGAGCAACCTTCCACAATTCATTGATCAAATCATCCTTGATAGCATAAAAGGCTTCTGGACTTTCCATATAGGCATCACAAGCTGCCTTGTAACAGTTGGCAACAGTTGATACGTAATGGACAGATTTCATCCGGCCTTCAATCTTCAAACTATCAACCCCATTATCAATCATATCTGGAATATTTTCGATCATACACATGTCCACGGCTGACATAGAGTATTCTTCTGGGACTTGTCCTTTGATACTCTTGCGTTCTTGGCCAAATGGCATGTCGTAGAGGTCATATTTCCAACGACAAGATTGAGAACAACCACCACGGTTGGCATCTCGGTCAGACATGTGGTTAGAAAGGGTACAACGTCCGGAATAAGAAATACACATGGCTCCATGAACGAAGGCTTCGATCTCAAGATCGGTACGCTTACGAATCTCTGCCAACTCTTCCATGGATACCTCGCGGGCCAAGACGACACGGGTCAAGCCATATTCTTTCCAAAAATGGAAAGTCTCCACATTGGTTGCAGAAGCTTGCGTAGACAAGTGAATATTGAGGCCAGGTGCATAGGTTGCACAGATTTCAATCAAGGCTGGGTCTGAGACGATCACGGCGTCAAGTCCCATATCTCGTAATTCACGGAACCACTCGCCAGCCCCTTGTTCATTTCCCTCATGGGTTACCATGTTTGAAGCAACGTGCACATCCACTCCACGGGCATGAGCATACTCAATACCTTCACGAAGCTCATCCATGGTGAAGTTTCCGGCACGGCTACGCAAACCATAGGCTTGTCCACCAACGAACACTGCATCTGCCCCATAATTAACGGCAACTTTTAATTTTTCTAATGTTCCAGCAGGTACCAAAACCTCTGGACGTTTTTTTGTATTTGTCATGTTTTCTCCAATTTACAAGATTGTCGATATGATGAATAGCCTCTTCGTTCCCTGAAAAAGGAAAACTCACAAACGAAGAAGCCCTAGTTTTTTTATTATTTTACACGATCTGGTTCATAATCATAGAAACCAGTATCCAAACCACGATTAGCTGGATGCAATTTGCGGATTTCTTCATCAAACAGATAGGCTTGATCCTGTGTAAATGTTCCTTTTTGAATCAAATCACGCGCCTTGACAAAGTACTCTGTAATCTTGACAAAGTTTTCACCCGGACAGTAGACACCATCAAGTTTCCAATGATCAAAGCCATGTTCTACCAACTCAGACAATTTGGTCATCATATTCAAGTCATTATTTGAGAAGATATGGGTTCCATGTTTGTCTTCGTAGACCGAATAATGAGAATTGGGATCTCCTGGCTCGGCCAAGAACAGATCGCGATCTTTGGTCACAGATTCTTCTGTCTTGATGAAGTTGTAATAATTCTGAAGAAGCGGTCGTTTCGAATGGTGGATAATGCTTGCACCATAGACCAAGACTTCTGCTGGAATCTGAAGATTCTCAGCCATTACGAATAATTCGGCAGATGGAATCTCACGAGCCAAAACAGCCTCAGAAGCACCGGCTTGTTTTCCCCAGAAATTGATCTGGCGGCTAGAAGTGACCATGGTAGAAGCATCGTAAATCGTTTTGAATGGATAGCCATCTCGTTTCAAGACATAAAAAACGCCCGCATCTCCGACAGTAATATAATCAGCCTGAATTTCCTTTAGAAAATCTAGGAAAGGCTTGATTGAATCCATCATCGATTGGTGCATGAGTGCATTTACAGCTACTGTCAATTCTTTGCCAGCAGCATGGACTAGTTGGGCAATTCGATTTATTTCGTCATAGCTTAAAGTTTGAGGCAATCGTAATCCGTAATCTTTTTCACCGACATAGATTCGGTCAACCCCTGCATCAATCAGGGCTTGCGCTTGCTCAACACTCTCTGCTGTTGCTGTAATAATAATATTTTTCATAGAACCATTATAACAAAAATTCCGATATTCTAGAAAAATTTATTCATTTTGTAAAATTTGTAACATTTTTGTAACATTTATATTCCTGAATTCATGATAGAATAATAGAGTACTGTTAGGAGAGAGAAAATGCCCGTAAGAAATTTAAGACACTATGAAGAAGAATTCGATTATATCGAATTAACCAAACAAACCCAAGAAACCCCTATTCAGGACTATGCTCCTGAAGTTGAACCCGCACCTCAATTAAGTGAATTGCTATATTTTTTAAATATCGCTATTTTCTGTGTGTTGACGGTTGTATTTAGTTTTATCTTTTTAGCAACAAAAATGAATACCTTCTTTGCGTTTGCTTTAGCGATTGGTTCTAGTTTTGCTAGTATTCAAGGGTTCCGAATTTACTACAATAAACGAAAAAAATAAAAATCAGGTTCGCCTGATTTTTTTATTTACTCGAATTTTTTTAATTGGAATAACAATTGGATGACAAAACTTAGCTACCAATTACTGTCTTACCTTCCATAAAAAAATGAGGCTCACTGAGCCTCATTTTTTATACTTCTTTTGTTTCTTCTTCAGCTGCTTCTTCAGAATCTTTTTCATCCAACTCTAAAACGATGTCTTCTGATTCTGTTTGTTTGCGAATGGATTGAACCAAGTCATTGCCACTTAGATTTTCTTTTTGAAGTTTATCCTTAAATGAGTGATAGACTTCTTGAGATTTTTCAACCACATCTTGCGTTTTTTCTTTGACAGATTCCAAAACAGTTCCTGTCGTAATTTCTCCAGAACCAACTTTTTCTTTGGTTTGTTGGATCACTTCTGCTGCTTGTTTTGAAACATCCTTAGCAGTTTGTTTCACCGATTCATGTACTTCTTGAGGATCTTCTTGATAATCTTTTACGAAGCGCACCACTTTTTTAGTGACTTTCTTTCCTTGCTCAGTTGATAAATAGTAGGCTGCTGAAGCACCTGAAATCACACCAATTAATAAACTAGATAAACGTCCCATATTCTTCCTCGATTCTATTTAAATAATTTTGAAGCCATCTTAATCGCTTTTAATCCGATAGAGGCTTTCACTGTTTTTCCACCAGCTGATACAGCTTTGACACTCAATTGACGGGCTTGATCATTCAAATCTGAAACAGACTCTGAAAGATCCGCCACGGCTGTAAAGAGTGGGTCAATCGTTGCAACTTTTTGATTCAAATCATCCGTTAAAACATTGACTTTTGCCAATAGATCATTGGTCTGATGCAAGGTGACATTGACATCTGATGTCAAAACTTGGATGGTTTTTTGCGTCTCATCTACAACTTTTCCAATCTTTGAGAGGAAAAAAATCATATAAATGACAAGCGCTACTAAGGCAAGGCCTAAGAGGCCGTATGCAATTTCAATAAACATATGTTACTCCTTTGTTTCTACATAATAAGGGGCTTTTTTGCGACGTTGGTAGATGATGATGGCGAGTCCAACTAGAATCAGGATCATCGACAACCACTGGGAAACACGTAAGCCCGCAAACATCAGGCTATCTGTCCGCATTCCTTCGATGATCATCCGACCAAAACCATACCAGATAAGGTAAAAGGCTGTGATCTCACCTTGTCGCAAAAATTGTGGCTTCCTACGAAGAATCAAGATCAAGAGAAAACCTAACAGATTCCAACTGGATTCATATAAGAAGGTTGGCTGACGGTAACTACCATCTATATACATTTGATCTCGAATAAAAGAGGGCAGGTAGTTGAGACTTTTAACAGCAGCTCCATAAGCTTCCTGGTTAAAGAAGTTTCCCCAGCGACCAATACTCTGTGCAATCATAACGCTTGGGGCTGCAATATCTAAGAAATCAATTGGCTCAATCAAGCGTCTACGAGAGAATAGATAGAGGACAAGGGCACCTGTCAAGAGGCCACCATAAATCGCGATTCCTCCGTTCCAGATCGCAAAAATCTCACCCAGGTGCTGGCTATAGTAACCCCATTCGAAAATAACGTAATAGAGTCTGGCACCCACAATCGCAAGCGGAAAGGCAATCAAAATGAAATCAATGATATCATCTGGATCAATTTTTTTACGGGGCGCTTCTTTCATGGAAAGATAAACGGCTAGTATCAAGCCAGAGACAATACAAATTGCATACCAACGAATACTGATCGGACCTAATTGAAGGGCTACTGGATTCATTCCTTCACCTCATTTTGACTAATCAACTGGGACAAACGTTCTTCAAAGGTTTTAGTGGCATCATAGCCCATTTCTTTGGCACGAACATTCATCGCTGCGGCTTCGATCACGACCGAAATGTTCCGACCAGTCTTCACAGGGATGCGTATACGAGGAATGGTCACGCCACCGATTTCCAACTCTTCTGCATTATTACCAAGACGATCATAAACCTGATCCTTAGCATAATTTTCCAAGTAAACGGCGATTTGGACTTGTGAAGAATCCTTCACAGCACTGGCACCGTAGAGACTCATGACATCGATAATCCCGACACCACGGATCTCTAGTAAGTGGCGTAGGATTTCAGCTGGCTCTCCCCAAAGGGTCATCTCGTCTCTCGCATAGATATCGACTCGGTCATCTGCTACGAGGCGGTGACCCCGCTTGACAAGTTCCAGACCTGTCTCGCTTTTTCCGATTCCGCTATCTCCTTGGATCAAGACACCCATCCCATAAATATCCATCAGAACACCGTGTACACTCGTACGTTCTGCTAGCCGACTATCCAAATAGCTAGAAAGCTCTCCAGATAAACGACTGGTTGCAACATTGCTCTTCAAAATGGCTAGTTGCTTCTCTTCAGCAGCTCGCAACATTTCTTCTGGAATTTCTAAATTCCGCGCAACAATGATGACAGGTGTCTCTGGCTGGAACATCTTGCGCAGGACCTGATGACGGTTGTGAGAGCTCATCTTCACCAAGTAGGACCATTCTTTCATTCCTACAAGCTGAATCCGCTCAGGTGTGTAATAGTCGAAATAGCCCGTCATTTCAAGACCTGGACGTGAAATGTCCGCAGTCGTAATTTCCTTGCTTAGGAGTTTATCATCCCCATAAACAACCGATAGACGAAGCTTTTCCTGTATATCGCGAACAGTAACTGCCATATCATTCTCCCTTTTCAAATTCTCTCTCTATTATAGCAGATTTTCTCTTCAGACGAGAGCCTGAAGTGTCATTTGAAAGATCCATTTTCAACTCCTTTTTAAGGCAAGCAAAAAGAGGCGAAGACAAAGGTCTCCAACCTCTAGGAAATGATGGGAACATATGAAGAATGATCTAGCCTTCACCATGCAAGTAATCTGTAATCATGGATTTGATTCCGGTAGAGACCGCATAGACCACCGCATTTGAAGGGAATGCGATCAATCCGAGCATAAAGACGGCAGGTCCTCCCCCCAACAAGGAGAAAACCAGATACAAAACCGGCAGAAATAAAATCGAAAACCGATAAATTTGTGGCTTTCTAGCCATTTCTGTTGGCAGAAACAAGAGGTAGAAGAGACTATTCCAAATGCCCAGTGGAAAAAGGAGCATTCCGATCAAAACTGTTCCAACTCCTTCACCAAAAAAACGATTTAAAATGAAAAACTGTCCTATAAAACTGAAGAAGAGATATAGAATAAAAGCAAGGGAATAGAACTTCTGCTTCACTCAAATCTCCTTTTAGAAAAATGGACTATCATTCTGATCATGGATGGGTTCGGCCTCTTTTCTTCGACGAGGTCGAGGGCCATAGTCAAACATTTTCTGCTCCTCCTCGTCCTTATAAGGCAAGGTCGTATCTAACAGTAAATAGATAATCACACCGATAAAGGCATGAGAAACCGTAAAAAGAATAAACAAGAAGCGTAGGAGAGTTACACTCAGACCAAATTTATCAGCTAAGCCAGCTAGCACACCTGAAACCAGGCGATGTCGTTTTAATTTGTAAAATGATGATGTCATTTGATTTTCCTCTTTCTAGTTAGACCTATTTTAGCAGAGTCGAACTGGAAAGAGATCCGCCTAAAGACTGATTCTTACACTTGTCTCATTTCAAGAAATTGCAGGCGACTGCGACAGCGACCGCAGGCATATTTCTTCAGATCGATTTTTCGCTTTCGTCTATACTCTTGGCCACAATGGGGACATTGATAGAGATAGATCCGCTTGACTCGCCCAGTTCTATCTGGTAGAGGAGGTGTGAAACGAAGACCGTCCACTTGCTGGAGGAGTTGTTTAAAGTCTAGATCTTTGTGGCGATAGCCTTTACCTTGATCGTAAAGATGGTAATGGCAGAGCTCGTGGCGTACGATTTTGCGAAAGACCTCTACCCCGAAAACTTGGTATATTTTCGGATTGAAATCAAGGTGTCGATCCTTGGGAAAGAAACGACCTCCAGTGGTTTGAAGACGTGAATTCCACTCTGCTCGATGACGGAATTCTCTCCCAAAATCTTCTAGGGATACTTGGCGTACATACTCAGTCAGATTCATTCGGAGCTACCAAACTGAGATTGACTTTTTCGCGTTCCACATCAATCTTCTTCACCCAAACGGTTACCAAATCACCTACTGAGACGACCTGGCTTGGATGCTTAATAAACTGCTTACTCATATGGGAGATATGAATCAAGCCATCTTCGTGAATGCCAATATCGACAAAGGCTCCAAAGTCAACCACATTGCGCACAACCCCTTCTAATTTTTGGCCAATATGCAGGTCTTTAATATCCAAGACATCCTGACGGAGCACGGGTGCATCAAAGGAATCCCGCAAATCGCGACCTGGTTTTAGAAGATCCGCAATGATATCTTTCAGGGTTTCTGGTCCCAGATCCAGCTGAGTAGACATCTCCTTTATGTTCACAGCTTTTAATTTTTCCTTAGCTGATGCATCGAGGTCGGTAATTTCAAGAAGTTGAAAAAGTTTTTCAACTTCCTTGTAACTTTCAGGGTGAACGCCGGTATTATCCAAGATATTTTTACTTTCAGGAATGCGTAAGAATCCAGCCGCTTGCTCGAAAGCCTTGGCGCCGAGACGAGGGACTTTTTTAATCTGTGCTCGTGAAAGAATCATTCCTTCTTCTTCCCGGTATTTCACAATATTTTCAGAGATGGTTTTATTGAGTCCTGCTACATGGGCTAAGAGAGAGGGACTAGCCGTATTGATATTGACCCCAACTTGGTTGACGACAGTATCTACCACGAAATCCAAGCTTTCTGTCAGTTTTTTCTGATTGACATCGTGTTGGTATTGACCGACACCGATGGATTTGGCATCGATTTTCACCAATTCTGCTAGCGGATCTTGCAAGCGACGGGCAATGGAGATGGCCGAGCGTTTTTCAACGGTTAGCTCTGGGAACTCATGACGGGCCAACTCACTAGCTGAATAGACAGAGGCTCCGCTTTCATTGACAATAACATAGCGAACTCCTGGATGGTCATGAAGCACCTCTGCGACAAAGGCCTCACTTTCACGGCTAGCTGTTCCATTTCCAATTGCAATAATCTCTACGCCAAACTCCTTGATCAAGGAGGATAGATCCTTTTTAGCCTGCTCGATCTGAGCTGGTTTTGCAGGAGCAACTGGATAGATGACCTGGGTAGCGAGCATCTTTCCTGTCTCATCGACAACAGCTAGTTTAGCACCGGTCCGAAAGGCTGGGTCAAATCCAAGGACCACGCGCCCTTTTAATGGAGGAATGAGCAATAGATTCCGTAGATTTTCAGAGAACAATTGAATGGCCCCGTCTTCTGCCACCTCCGTCAACTCTGTCCGAATCCGACGTTCAATCGCAGGTACGATTTTTTTCTTAACCGCTTGTTGAATAACCTCATCCACATAGGCATTTTTGGTTTTAAAACGAGCCTCAAAAATACGAATGATCCGATCCAAATGGTGCTCGAATCCGACTTTGAGAACGCCCAATTTTTCCCCACGATTGAGAGCTAGAGTCCGGTAGCCTTGCATATTCTTGATCTTCTCAGAAAAATCATAGTAGATTTCAAATGTTCTCTTAGGATCTAAGCTTTCATCCTTCAAGGTTGACGTCATGAGGGAATGCCCATGAATTTCTTGATAGGTGAGGGCCCGTAATTGGGCATCCTCTGAAATAGCTTCTACCAAAATATCCACTGCACCAGCTAAAGCTGCGGTTTCAGTTGGGAAGACCTCACAGGTAAATTTCTGAGCCTCTGCTTCCAAGTCTGGACTATTTTGCAAAATGAGACGTGCCAAAGGAAAAAGTCCTGCTTCTCGGGCAATCGTCGCCTTGGTCCGCCGTTTTTCCTTATATGGGAGATAAAGCTCTTCGACATCCGCTAATTTTTCAGCAGCCTCAATAGCCCGCTTGAGCGCCTCTGTCAATTTGCCCTGTTCCTCAATCTTAGCAAGGACAGTTTCCTTTCGTTCGGCTAGAGTCGTTAAGGATTTGTCCCGGTCAATAATGGCCTTGATCGCTACTTCATCTAAATTTCCCGTCATATCTTTTCGATAGCGGGCAATGAAAGGAATAGTTGAGCCTTCTGCGGTCAGACTCAATACGGTATCGATTTGTTTTAAGCTAACACCCAATTCTTGGGCTATTTTTTCATATTTATCCATAGCTTCTATTATAGCATATTTTGCTGCCATCAAGGGTGAGAGCGCCTGTTCTGGTCTCTGTTTCAGGGATTTTTCAGAGAATAATTTTGACCCTATGGTTCTTTCCTTTTATGCTCCATTTCCCCCTTGCTCTTTCCTTTTTGTTATAATGAAAGAAAATAAAAAGGAGGCCCAACAATGGCTATTAAATTCTCAAAAACAGATGATCTTGATAAAATGTTTGAAAATTTTGCGAGTTTTCCGGATGTAGAAAAGAAAGTAGAATTTCCTGAAGAAAAAAAGAAGGCAGAAACTGCTACAACTAAAGAAGCAAAGAAGGTTAAGTAATGACATTCTTTCAACACCTTCCCTCTAGCGTCTTGCAGGCTGGGGCTATTTTTCTCTCGATTATTATCGAAGCCCTACCGTTTGTCCTAATCGGAAGTATCATTTCAGGGATTATTGAGGTCTATATCACCCCCGAGAGGGTCTACCGCTTTCTTCCCAAGAATAAATTTGGGCGGATCTTCTTTGGGACCTTTATCGGCTTTATCTTTCCTTCCTGTGAATGTGGGATTGTTCCCATTATCAATCGCTTTCTAGAAAAGAAAGTCCCAAGTTATACTGCTGTTCCCTTTTTGGTGACAGCACCGGTCATCAATCCCATCGTTCTCTTTGCGACCTACTCAGCTTTTGGGAATTCTGTCAAGATGGCCCTCTACCGCGCCCTTGGTTCCCTTTTGGTCGCAACGGTGCTAGGGATCTTTCTTGGTTTTATTCAGACAGATTCGATCCAAAAAGAACATCGTAAGGCTGTACATGAACATGATTTTAGGGACTTGAGCAAAGGCCAAAAGCTCTTCCAAGTCTTGGTGCAAGCGATTGATGAATTCTTTGATACGGGACGCTACCTGGTATTTGGTTGCCTCTTTGCCAGCCTCGTCCAAGTCTATGTCCCAACACGGATCCTCACCTCGATCAGTGCAACACCGGTTATTGCTATTCTCCTTCTCATGGTCTTGTCCTTCCTCCTCTCACTTTGTAGCGAGGCGGACGCCTTTGTTGGATCCTCTCTTCTGACGAGTTTTGGAGTAGCGCCGGTTCTTGCCTTTCTGGTGATTGGGCCTATGCTTGATGTTAAAAATCTCCTCATGATGAAAAATTATCTCAAGACCCGTTTTATCTGGCAATTTATCGGAATTGTGAGTGGAGTTGTGCTCCTTTATGCTTGGTTTGTGGGGGTAGTGCTATGATCCGTTTCTTGATATTAGCTGGCTATTTTGAGCTCACCATGTACCTGCAATTATCTGGTAAGCTCAATCAATACATCAACTTACACTATTCTTACTTGGCTTATATTTCCATGTTCTTGTCCTTTGTTTTAGCTCTTGTGCAGCTGATCATCTGGGTCAAGCAGATGAAGATCCACAGTCATCTTTCTGGCTTCTGGGCAAAAGTGGCGAGTATTTTCTTGCTCTGTATTCCTTTGTTTGTCGGGCTATTTTTCCCTACAGTGACACTGGATTCCCAAACAGTTTCTGCCAAAGGCTACCACTTCCCGGTTGCGGCTGGATCTTCCAAGGAAATCCAGCAGGACGAAGGGACAACAACCCAGTATCTCAAACCAGATACTAGTAGCTATTTTACCAAGTCAGCCTATGAGTCAGAAATGAAGCAGGCGGCAAAGAAATATGTTGATAAAAAAGTGATCCAGGTGACCACTGAGAATTACATGGAAGTCATGGAAGTACTTTATGATTATCCTGACCAATTTGCAGGAAAGACGATCGAGCTGACCGGCTTTGTTTACAATGATCCCAATAACAAGGACAGCCAATTTATCTTTCGCTTTGGGATCATTCACTGTATCGCAGATTCCGGCGTCTACGGTCTCTTAACAACCGGTGCTCCCCAGCATTTCGAAAACAATACCTGGATCCATGCGAAAGGAACCTTGTCCATTGAATACCACAAGCAACTCAAGCAAAGCTTGCCTGTCCTCCACATTAGCGATTGCCAGACCATTACGAAACCGGCCAATCCATATGTCTACCGCGTATTCTGATGGAGTTACCAAGTTTCTTCGGTGGTCGATCCAAACAGCTTATAGCAATTGAAGTTAGAATCTACATTGATTCTAGCTTTTTCTATGCTTTCCTCTCAAATCCTCTCATCCAGCGGAAAATATTCGGAACAACGATTCCATCAAAGAAATCTTGTAGATTTTATGGTAAAATATGGTTAATAAAATAGGAAATAGGTACTTAAATGTCTTCAAAAGTTATTGTAACCATTTTCGGGGCCAGTGGAGATTTAGCCAAGCGCAAACTCTACCCATCCCTTTTTAGACTCTATAAATCAGGAAATCTATCTGAAAACTTTGCGGTTATCGGAACAGCCCGCAGACCATGGAGCAAGGAATACTTTGAATCAGTCGTGGTAGAATCCATTACAGATCTGGCCGATAGCCCTCAACAAGCTCAAGAATTCGCTAGTCATTTCTACTACCAAAGCCACGATGTCAATGATACCGAACATTACATCGCCCTGCGCGAATTACAAAACAGCTTGGATGAAAAATACCAAACGGAACACAACAAGGTCTTCTTCTTGTCTATGGCTCCTCAATTTTTTGGAACCATTGCTAAACACCTAAAATCAGAAGGGATTGTAGATGGACAAGGTTTTGAGCGCCTGATCGTTGAAAAACCTTTTGGTACAGACCTAGAAACGGCTAGTCAGCTCAACAAGGAATTGGAAGAAACCTTTGATGAGGAACAAATCTTCCGGATCGACCATTACCTTGGAAAAGAAATGATCCAAAATATCTTTGCCATTCGTTTTGGAAATCTTATTTTTGATAATCTTTGGAACCGAGATTTTATTGACAATATCCAAATTACTTTTGCTGAACGCTTGGGTGTTGAAGAACGCGGTGGCTACTATGATCACTCTGGGGCCCTTCGGGACATGGTGCAAAACCATACCCTTCAGCTTTTGTCATTGCTTGCCATGGATAAACCAGCTACCTTTACTAAGGATGCGATTCGGGCAGAAAAAGTTAAAGTTTTTGAGCAATTGCACAATCCAACAGATGATGAGTTAAAGAAATTCTTTATCCGTGGTCAATACCATTCAGGTACGATCGAAGGGAAAAAAGATATCTCTTATCGCAGCGAGCCCAATGTCGACCCTGAGTCTACTACAGAGACCTATGCTTCTGGTGCATTCTTTGTTGATAGCGATCGCTTCCGTGGAGTTCCTTTCTTCTTCCGTACTGGAAAACGCTTGACTCAAAAAGGAACCATGGTCAATGTGGTCTTCAAGCAAACCGACTCCATCTTTGGACATAGTTTGCAACCAAATGTCTTGACCATTTATATCCAACCAAATGAAGGTTTCTCATTGAGCATCAACGGGAAAGAGGTCGGAGAAACATTCAGCATCGCACCGATTTCCTTTGATTACGAAACAGATGCGACTGCAACTGGAGCTTCCCCAGAGCCTTATGAAAAATTAATTTTTGACGTTTTGAACAATGACTCAACCAATTACAGCCACTGGCACGAAGTTCGTGCTTCATGGCAATTGATTGACCGGATTGAAAAACTATGGGCCGAAAATGGTGCACCGCTCTATGAATACAAGTCTGGATCCATGGGACCAACTGCATCCGATGATCTCCTTGCAGAATACGGAGCAGAATGGGTTTGGAAACCTGAACCTAAGAATTAAGGAAAGCCACCTTCGGGTGGTTTTTTTGATAGCGCAAGGAAACAAAAAGACAAATTGTTCTTCCAACAATTTGTCTTTTTCTATTCGACTCTTAAATCAAGCCTTCCAAGAGGCCTCTCATGAAGTTTTCTGAGTGGAATGGTCCGATGTCATCAATCTTTTCTCCGAAACCAATCAACTTCACTGGAATGTCCAACTCTTCACGGATCGCAAGGACGCCCCCACCTCGAGCCGTTCCATCGATCTTGGTCAATACAATTCCTGTTACAGGCGTAATTTTTGAAAACTCTTTGGCTTGCACCAAGGCATTTTGACCGGTTGATGCATCGAGGGCCAGCAAGGTTTCATGCGGAGCATCAGGTACCACACGCTTGATAATGCGACCGATTTTTTCCAGCTCGGCCATGAGGTTGTCCTTGTTTTGCAGACGACCAGCTGTATCAATCATCAGAACATCGATGTTTTCAGCGATCGCGCGTTCCATTCCATCAAAGACGACGCTAGCAGGATCTGATTTTTCAGGACCTGTCACAACTGGAACATCTACGCGGCGTCCCCATTCTGCCAGTTGAGCTACTGCTCCTGCACGGAAAGTATCTGCTGCAACCAGCATGACTTTCTTGCCTTCTTGTTTGTAGCGGTGGGCTAATTTCCCAATAGATGTGGTTTTACCAACTCCATTGACCCCAACAAAGAGCATGACCGTAAGACCATCTTGAAAACGAATGGCTTCATTAAATTGGCCATCCTTTTCATACAAGTCCACTAATTTTTCGATGATCACGCGCTTGAGAGCATCTGGTTTTTTGGCATTTTCCAAACGGGCTTCATAGCGCAACTCTTCGGTTAAATTAGAGGCCACTTGAACCCCAACGTCACTCATGATCAAGAGTTCTTCCAATTCTTCAAAGAATTCTTCATCAACTGAACGGAAATTGGCAAAGAAGGCATTGAGGCGCGCTCCAAATCCAGTCCGCGTCTTTTTCAAGCTACGATCGTATTTTTCCTGAATGGTTTCTTGCTCTGGCTCAACCTCTTCTGGAATTGGCTCCTCTGCCTCTTCAACAGTTCTTTCCTCAACGGCTGAAGCAGCTTCTCCTTGAGGAAGTCTGGACTCGGCTTCTGCCACTTCTGAAGTTTCCTTCACTTGAGCAATCGCTTCTGATACTTCAGGTTCTGAAACCTCATCCTGAGCTTCTACTAGTTCTGGAGACTCCTCTTCTGTCGTGCTCCCTTCCACTAGCTCAGCGTCAGATGATGGAGAGGCAATTGGTGACTCTTCTTCCATTTCTGAACCGTTAGCCCCATCTGCTTCCTCACCATCTTCAGTAACTTCCGCTTCAATTTTCACTTCTTCAAGAGGCTCAGTCTCCGTGTCATCAGCTAGTGGTGAAACTTCTTGAGGAATTGCTTCTGTTTGAGCAGGTTCAAAGGCAACTGGAGACTCCTCTACCGGTTCTTGAACTTCAGGAGTCTCTGAAGTTCCTATTTCTTCAACAAGAGGTTCCTCTGCCGGCTCTTCTTGAGCAACGGTTGAAACAGGTTGATGAGTGGCTGCAATTCGCGCTTTGAGCTCTTGGTAGTAAGCCTCCATATCAGCGATTTTTTGCTCTTCCTTGTCATTTTGGGTAGCCGTAGGCTCCTCTTTGACAGTTTCTTCAACCTCAGTACTTTCCGTCACTTCTTCCGAAGACGGAAGCACTTTTTCAGTTTCTTCTTTTTTTCCAAATAAACGATCAAATAATCCCATTTATTCACTCTCCTTTAGCACATAATTTTCAATCGCCCATGCGACAGCATCTTGGTCATTGGTAACAGGGGCCACAAGCGCTGCAACTTCCTTCACTGCTGGAATCGCATTGCCCATGGCAACCCCCAGTCCAGCCCATTGGATCATAGACAGGTCATTGGCTTCATCTCCACAGGCCATGACTTGATCTGCCTCAAGACCCAAAATAGAAGCTAGAGCTACTAAGCCCGTTGCCTTGTGAACATTTTTAGGGCACCATTCCAGCAACATTTCCCGAGATTTAAAAATTTCATAGTCTTGAAATAAATCCGGCTTGATCTGCTTGATCGCTGCATCTAAAAAGTCTTGATCGACTGCTGTCACACACTTGTTGTAGGAAATCGTGGATGGCAGGTCTTTAAAATCTGTCTCAATAAAGTTCAGGTAGGGATTGTAAAGGGAATAGAGAGACTTTCGATCTGCATGAATCTCATAAACCGTTCCCTCACTGATAGCATCCAGCGGAAGGCCTAGACGGGCTGTTTCATCATGAATGGTTGCGACATCTTCTGGTGCCAAGACAACTTTTGAGAGGATTTCTCCATTATTTCGCTGCACTAGACCACCGTTGAAGGTAATCGTATACTCTTCTTTGAGGCCTGCTGTTCCCAATTCTTCCAAAAGAAAATCCATGGCTTTCAAGGGACGACCAGTGGTTAGAACCACCTTGACACCTTGGGCCTGTACAGCAGCGAGGGCTGCTCTATTGCGAGGGGAGATCTTTTTTTCTGAATTGAGAAGGGTCCCATCTAAATCCAGCGCAATCAAGGAAATCTGACTCATACAATTTCCTCCATGTAGCGTAGGACAGAACCAGTTACATGGTGACCGATGACTGTTTCAGCAATCGCTAAGATTTCAGGACGTGCATTTTCTGGCGCTACAGGATGGCCCACGACTTGCATCATATGGAGGTCATTTAAGTTATCCCCGAAAGCCATCACCTGATCCATCGAGATCCCTAGTTTATCCGCTAAGGCGGTAATGGCCACTCCCTTATCGACATAATCGAGTACAATATCAATCGATTCAAAACCTGTCGTCATCGCTTTGACACCTGGGATATTCTCAGTGACCCATTGTTCACCTTCAAGTACAAGAGCTGCATCAAAGTTGGTGGTCAATTTGAAAATTTCATCCTGAATATCTGCTAGGCTTTTCACTTTTTGAATGTTTTCATTGTAGTGCTGACTCAAGGCCAGATAGTCGGGATCTACTGTTTCTATGACATAGCTCCCTTTTTTCCCAGTCAAAAGAAGCTTATTCGGGTCTGCATAAGGTGAGGATTTCAAAGCCTCAAAAACACCCAAATAAAAGTCTTTGGACATGGTCGCTTCGTAGAGATCGTCTCCATGAAATTCTACCACACTACCATTTTCAGCAATGAAAATCATCTGGTCCTCAAATCCTTTAAAGAGAGATTTGAGAGAAAGGAGGGCACGGCCACTTGCAGCAGCAAAATAGATGCCTTTTTCTTTGCAGCTTGCTAATACCTTGCGTAAAAGGTCTTGATCGTACTGATGTTGGTCATTTAGAAAGGTTCCATCCATATCCGTAGCGATCAATTTAATATCATTATTCTTCATTTTCTAAGTCTTTCAATTTTACTGAGACGATTTTAGAAACCCCAGATTCTTGCATGGTCACCCCATAGATAGAATCAGCTGCCGACATGGTTCCCTTCCGGTGCGTCACGACAATAAATTGGCTTTCCTTATCAAAGCGGTTCAAATAATCCCCAAAGCGCTTGACATTGGCCTCATCTAGGGCAGCCTCTACCTCATCCAGAATGACAAATGGAATAGTCTTGACACGAATAATCGAGAACAGGAGAGCTAAGGCAGACAAGGCCTTTTCTCCACCACTCATGAGGTTTAAGGATTGGATCTTTTTACCAGGTGGCTGCACAGAAATTTCAACACCAGCTGTCAGAAGATCCGGCTCTGTCAGAATCAAATCAGCAGAACCCCCACCAAACATTTGACGGAAAGTGACTTTAAAGGATTCACGAATGGCTTCAAAAGTTGATTTAAAGCGTTCCTTAACTTCGTCATTCATGTCGTTGATGGTGGACAGAAGCATGTTTTTCGCAGCCAAGACATCCTCACGCTGGCTGGAAAGGAAATCAAAGCGCCCCTTCACCTCATCGTACTGCTCGATCGCATCCACATTGACTGGACCAAGTGCCTTAATATCTTTTTCGATGCTCTTGAGCTGGTTTTCAGCTGCTACAAGATTTTCAACAGGTTTGGCCTGTTCTTTGGCTTGGTCAAAGCTTTGCATGAATTCATCGGTAATTTGCGTTAAGAGCTTGTTCAAACGATCCGCATGCTTTTCACGTGTCGCTTCAGCCTTGGCTTGTTGACGAATCCACTCTTCGTTTTTCTTGCGAGCTTGTTCCATCTGTTCTGCCACATCTTCGGCCTGGCCTTCCAAATCATCTAGCTCAAAGCGTTTCCGAATGACCCCTTGTTCCAAGTCCGTTTTCTTGGCTTGGGCCTGTGCCAATTGATTGGCTAGCTGCTCCACATCTACTGTTTGAACTTGGGCATCGCCTTGTTCAATCAGCAATTGCAACTGATGCTCTTCTACTTCCAACTGGGAGATCGTTTCTTCCAAGCGACGAGCATCTGTTTGCTCATAGCTTTGTTGGCTCAACCATTCCGTCTGTTGAAGTCGCAATTCTGCCAATTGCTCTTGCAAGTTTTGTACTTTTTGTTGCAGGACATCTTTGTCCGACTTCATGGTTTCAATGTCGCGATTCAGATTTTCTTTTTGAAGCTCAATTTTTGCTAATTGCTCAGTAAGGGATTCCAGCTCTTCTTGGAGAGACTGGGTCGCATCTGTTGCCAATTCTGACTTCAAAGCTTCTAAGAGTTCCTGAATTTCTTTCAGTTGCTCTTGGCTTTGTTGGTAGGCCAATTGGGCCCGCTGTTGCTCTAGACGCGCTTGCTCACCTTGGCTTTGAATAGAGGCCAGGTATTCTTGCGCCTGCTTGAGCAGATTGTCCTTGGTCTCGACCTCCTGCTCTGCTTCTCTCAAACGAGCATCCAGAGCTTGCATTTCCTGCTTCAAACTATCCAATTCTGGTTTGACAAAGACCGTATTTTGGGAACGATTGGCACCACCGGCATATGATCCTCCGGTCCGCAATTCAGTCCCATCCAAGGTCACCATCCGAACTTGATAGTTGACTTTACGGGCCGCCTCACGCGCATGCTCCGTCGTATCAAAGATGGCCGTTACGCCAAGCAGGTTTTGGAAAATCTGTTCAAAACGATGCTCATAGGTCACTAAGTCACTCGCGATTCCTAGAAATCCTGCACTAGCTTGAATCAATTCCAAATTCCGAGGAGATAGTTGACGGGCTTTGATCGTCGTTAGCGGAAGGAAAGTTGCTCGTCCCAAGCGATTGCGTTTCAAGAAATCGATCGCTCGCGTTGCAGCCTTTTCATCCTCGACAATGATCTGTTGGCTGCTTGCTCCCAGAGCAATTTCAAGCGCCGTCTGGTAGTCTTTTGAGAAGCTCAAATTCTCACTAACAGCCCCACAGATGCCTCCTAACCGTTCTGCTTCTTGCAAAACGCTCTTGACGCCAGCATAGAAGTTACTATGGTTCTTCTGAATGGCTTCCAAGCTATTGATCCGCGCCCGCTTATTCTTGCTCTCATCCATCAAGTCAAACATGGCAGCTTGAGCCTCTTGGTAGGCAGCTTTGGCCTGCTCCACTTTTACCAATTGCTCTTGGTATTCTGCTAGTAAACCTTTGACCGTCGCTTGTGCCTGATCCAACTCTTCCAATTGTCGGACTTCTTTTTCCTTGGCAGTTTCAAAGTTTGTTTGTGCCTTGGCCAAATCCTCTTGACGATGGCTAGATTCTTGCAGGAGTGCTTGGATCCGGCTCTCAATCGCTGTCCGCTCATTCGATTTTTCAGCCTCCGTCTGCAAGAGTGCGACATACTGCTCGCGTAGATGCTCAATGACTTGTTCCGGATCTTCTTCGTAGTTGGCTAATTCTTTTTCCAACTCTTCTTGTTGCTGACGGTTCTCTGTCAGCCTTTGTTGAAGCACAGCTAACGTCTCTTGTTTTTGAGCCAGCTCTTGTTTCGCTTCTTCCAGACGGGCCAAAACAGCATCCAGCCGCTCAAGATTTTCCCTGCGACTATGGGCTGCTTGACTCGATTGCAACTTAGCTACTTCGATTTGCTTTTCTAAATCACTGATCAAACGAGTGACCTCAAGCAAGCTGGCCTGGTCCTCAGCTAAGCTCTCATCCAACTGATGGCGGGCTTTCTTGATGCGTACATTCTCTTCTTCTAAGACCTGACGACGTTGGTAATAAGAAGCCAACTGTTCTTGAATGGCCTTTTCTTCTTGATCAGCCTTTTCGTAAAGCTCTTTTGTCAAATCGACTTGAGCAACTAAAACATCCAGCAAGAGAATCTGCCGTTCTTGGTCTAATTCCAAGAAACGGCGAGCGACAGTCGCTTGCTTTTCAAGAGGTTGGATCTGTCCTTCTAATTCATAGAGGATGTCCTCCAGACGGTCCAAATTCTCCTGGGTTTGGTTGAGTTTGGTCTCGGTTTCCTTACGCCGCGTCTTAAATTTCAAGACACCAGCAGCTTCTTCAAAGATTGCCCGGCGTTCTTCCGGTTTGGAGTTAAAGATCTCCTCTACCCGTCCTTGGGAGATAATAGAGAAAGAATCACGTCCCAATCCCGTATCCATGAACAAATCATGCACATCTCTGAGACGTACTTTCTTACCATCGATCTTGTACTCGCTGTCTCCCGAGCGATAAATATGGCGTTCGACCCGAATTTCTTTCCCCGCTTGTTGGATAAAACCATCCTGGTTATCTAAGACAACCGTGACACAAGCATAATTCAGCGGTTTACGCGATTCTGTCCCTGCAAAAATGACATCGGGCATCTTTCCCCCACGTAGACTCTTGACACTGGATTCCCCTAAGGCCCAGCGCAAGCTCTCCGTGATATTTGATTTTCCAGATCCATTTGGCCCTACAACAGCAGTGACTCCTTTGTCAAATACGACCTTGGTCTTATCCGCAAAGGATTTGAAGCCTTGGATTTCAATCTCTTTTAGATACATGAGCCATCATTCCTCGTTTCAACTGCATTGCGGGCTGCTTCCTGTTCCGCTAATTTCTTGGAGCGACCATGACCGTGTCCTAGGGTTTTGCCGTTCACGAACACTTCCACTTCAAACTCCTTTGCATGAGCGGGACCAGACTCATTTACCACTTGGTACTGAATTTCCACATCCCCGTGAACCTGCAACAGTTCTTGCAAACGGGTCTTGTAGTCAATAACTTGGGAAAATTGACCCGTTTCAACCTTAGGAATCATGACCTGATAGACAAAGCGCTTGACCGCTTCCACTCCTTGATCCAGCAACAAAGCACCTAAAAAGGCTTCAAACAAATCGCCAAGAATCGTATCGCGGTCCCGACCGCCTGATTTTTCTTCGCCTTTGCCTAGTTTGATATAACGGTCAAACTGGCAATCCCGAGAAAAACCAGCCAAACTTTCTTCACGGACAATCATGGAACGGAATTTAGACAAATCTCCCTCAGGTCTGTTTGGGTGTTCCTTATACAAATATTCGGAAATAACTAATTGAAGAACAGCGTCTCCTAAAAATTCCAAACGTTCGTTATGTGAAATTTTTAAGAGGCGGTGCTCATTGGCATAAGACGTGTGTGTAAAAGCTGTATCTAATAAACTGCTATCTGAAAAAACGATCTGAAACCGTTCCGATAACAGGGCTTGTAATTTCTCCATAGGAAGCCTACTTTCTAATAAATTCATACCTTTAAGTATACCAAAATTTTAATACGATTACCATTAGATATCCATTAGATACAGTTGATTGCTTTTGCTATATTTTAGGTGTATTTAAATATCGATCCAATAAGTTGAATATCACGTTTTGTAAGTTTGCTTCATGAATTTTAAGTTTCTTCAACTTTCGCATTTCTATATCTTACCAACTTAACGCACTTTTCTTATGGTAGGCTTTATTTCTTCACCTCCTTATTTTTTTACCCCTTTCTGATATAATAGTCACAGAAAGGAGGGCTTTATATGCCTTTTACTGAACTTGAAGTCCAAACTTGGACATTGTATACAACTGTAGTTATTGCTCTAGTAGGGTTCTTTTTTAACATTGTATCCCTTCATCGTACAAAGCGAGCCGAGGAAGATATGGCTAGGCCATATGTAAATGTCTTTGTCGATTTATTTGAAATAAAGGACCGACAAAGAGTTTATGTTATTAAAAATTTTGGTAAGACGCCTGCCTATATTACCGACATAACCGTCAATGGAGATCTAGGTATCTATAATCAGCATAATTTTAAATCTCTTATTGGAAACATGATTGCTCCTGGTCAAAAATTCACTTCTAATATTGAAGATGATTTTAAAGGATCATCGAAAATCACGATTTCATACAGAGATAACAATAGGAAAGTATACCAAGATACTTTTACACTGGATACAAATATAGGTTTGACTATGTCATACACTTTAAATGAATCTAACAAAACAGATGAGATTCCAAGTACTATAAGACAATCTACAATGGCGCTGTTACGTGCGTTTCGCTAATTTTAGTTCCATTGTCATAATGAACTACAGTTCAAACATCTCCACTTGTTTTAATATTGATATGTACTTTTTCATCGTCAAGCGTGTTGGCGATGATTTTATTTTTTGCGTCGATAGCATCATTAATATTATTTGCATAAATTTCATATACAATATCAACATTTGCATTAGCCATGTAATTTTCACCTCCTATCTAAATTCGTCCAAGCTGACCTCTAGTGCATCAGCTAATTTGCACATATTCGTCCAAGACATCTCTTTCAATTTTCCAGCCTTTAAGTTAGAAAAATTCGATTGAGAAATACCTGACTTTTTAGCTAGTCGATACACCGACCAGCCCCTTGATTTTAATTGTTGTTCAATCTTTTCCTACATTTTAAACACTATATGTTGTGTATGCGCAACATATTTAATCCTTTTTATCACTATATATTGAAAAACAAAAGCTTTTACATTATAATGTATCTTGGCTAAGGCCTCTCACAGTTTTAGTCAAGATTTCAATGGAAAGGAGAAACACTATGTCAAAATTACGACCTAGACCTCAAAAGAATTATCCTAACTATAACTGGGATGATTTAGATCGCACCATTCAAACAATTCTAAGCGATCCATTATATAAGGTTTGTCACATAGATCCATCGCTTTATGCAATTCCTAAAGATGAAATTATTTCCGAGTGCATAAGTGCAGGTTATACAGTTGAAGAATGTGAAGATGGAATTCTGAATATTTCGTGACTTGCCAAATTGGCTGCTTTTACTTCAAGAGCGCTAATTCTTGTTAGTAAGTCTATCGACACCTCGATAGGCTTTTTTCTTTTTCCGCTATACGGATATCGTTTAGGTTTCATTCTTTCACCTTCTTATTATTTAATTCCCTATCGTTATTTGGTATAATAAACTAAAAACGATTGGGGTTAGTATTTATGTCTGATAAAGTTTGTTTCATTATAAGCGCAATTGGGGAATCTGGTACTCCCACAAGAGAACGGGCTGACAAAGTATATAAATACCTTATTGCTCCAGTTTGCGAAGATTTAGGTTATAAACCGATTCGCGTTGACCATGTCAATGCAGTAGACAATATCAATGAAACGATTATAAACTACCTAAAAACTGCTCATATGGTTGTTGCGGATATGACAGAACACAATCCAAATGCATTTTACGAACTAGGTTTTAGACAAGCGCTAGAGCTTCCGCTTGTACCGATCATAGAATCTGGTGGAAAACTTCCTTTTGATGTCATCACGACCCGTACTACTTTTTATGATACAGATGTGTCAAGAATCGAAGAATCAAAAGTTGACCTCAAATCTAAAATGCAAAGTTTTGAAAACTTTAAAATGCCTATTAGCCGTCTTGACAAAGCTACAACTCTCGAATCTATTGATAAAAAGTTAAATCAAAAGTTAGATAAAATTTTATCATTGCTAGAACGTTCAGATTACAATCTGATCACATCTAATACTTTACGTTTTCGAGATTCTGATTATAAAGAAAATGGTCTTATTTTATCGAGCATTAAGGGTCTTGATCTTTTGCATCAAGAACACCACGAAGATAAAAATAGCTAGATCTTGTTGACGTTGTAATTCAATGATTTCTTCAAACCTTTTATTAATTAGTGTAACAGTCCTCAACACTTCATTGATGGCTGTTTTTTCTACTTCATTTGCCATTTTTTCTACACCTCTTTTTCAATTTTTGATTCAAGCTCTCGCAGTTCAATTTCGTGAGCAACGTTGGCCATTAATTTCATGCATTTGGCTTTTTCCTTCACTGTAAGTTTCAGATACCAAAAAAGAAGCACGAACGCACTTCTTTTCCTAGTTCTAGGTCCTGAATTCTCTATTTTTACTCAGGATGTTCTTCTGTTGGTTTTTCAGGCTTATTGGGGATCACTTTTAAGAGATAAAAGGTGATAAAAATCGTCAAAGTTCCTAAAGCGAGCTTCACCCAAATAATCGGGGCCAGATAGATGGAAATGCCCATCAGAATGTAGATCTGAAGAAGGATCCATTTCTTCCGTTCTTTGGCAATCGATTTGGTCTCTCGGTAATCCGCTACATAGGTTTGATAAAGCTTGGTTTGGTAGAGCCAAGTTTCAAAGCGTTTGGAACTTTTAGCAAAGCAGGCCATCGATAGCAGTAAAAAGGGAGTCGTCGGTAAAATCGGCAAAGGAATCCCAATAATTCCTAATCCCAAAGACACAAAACCAATCGTAAGATAAACAAGGCGCATTTACTTCTCCTTTGTATGTTTCTTTTTTCGTAATCACTCTACAGCATTCACATCTGACATTCGAAGTATCATCTTAGAAGGGTCTGACATTCCATCGACAATCTTCATTTGCTCCTCGTTCAATGGTAATAATATCATAGTTGCTGTATGAGAGGGTAATTCACCACTATCTTTGATGAAATAGCTAACCTTTTGATTCTCAAAAATAGTCTTGCTATCATAAGACCACGTAATTGAAAAATTCAAATCTTTCTTGATATCCACATCTGTCTTATTGACCAACATGAGCGCTGCTCTTCCTTCAGAAATAGCTCCCGTGAAGTAGAGCGCCATATTACCTTCACTTCCGAGTTCAGGATGTTCCTTGACCAATTTTTTTCCTAACTCAATTAGCTCAGATGTTTTACCTTCATACTGAGGTGCTACTACAAATTTCAAACCTTTTTCTTCTTTAGAAGACTCTGATACTTTTGTTTCCTTCGTCGTTTGATTGGAAGTCGACTCTTTCGTATCTTGCTTAGACTGACTACAAGCTGTTAAAGCAACCAAACTAGCCAGTAATAACATCATTTTTTTCATTTATTATTTCTCCTCTACTCTCGTGACTCTCACTCAGAATTCATTCTTTCCTATCATACACGAATTTTGGGTAAAGAGCAAATTCATTACTAGGTATAGATTTCCTCAAATAGGCATATAAAAAACCACCCACGGGTGGTTCTCTACCTTATATCTTCGTCAAAGGGGTCGCGGTATCTGGCGAGGTATCTAGCACCTCAAAATCATGGCCAACAGCTAGATCTGCTCGAGCCAGTTGATTCTCCATCGTCATATGGGCCAATTCTTTGATATTGTTCTCTTTTGACAAATGCCCCAGATAAATCTTCTTGGTGCGATTTCCCAAGGTCCGGATCATGGCATCTGCCCCATCTTCATTAGAAAGGTGGCCCAGGTCAGACAAGATCCGTTGCTTCAAGCGCCAAGCATACGAACCTGCTCGAAGAATTTCTACATCATGGTTGGACTCAATTAGATAGGCATCCGCATCCGCGACGATTCCTGCTAGGCGATCACTCACATAGCCCGTATCCGTCAGCATGACAAAGCTCTTCCCATCCTTCATCAAGCGATAAAATTGAGGGGCTGCAGCATCGTGACTGACGCCAAAGCTCTCAATATCAATATCTCCGAAAGTCTTGGTTTTGCCCATTTCAAAGATATGCTTTTGAGCATCATCGACCTTTCCTAGATACTTGGTCCCTTCCATAGCCTTCCAAGTGGCTTCATTAGCATATAGATCCATCCCATATTTCCGCGCTAAAACACCCACACCATGGATATGGTCTGAGTGTTCGTGCGTAATCAGAATGGCATCTAAATCTTCTGGTTTGCGATCAATTTCAGCCAATAGTCCCATAATCTTTTTCCCTGAGAGCCCTGCATCAATGAGCAGTTTTTTCTTTGGTGTCTCAAGGTAAAAAGAATTTCCACTAGAACCTGAAGCTAAAATACTGTACTTAAATCCCTCTTCTGTCATTGACTCCTTATTCTTCCTCTTCTGTATCCCAGTCGTCTTTAATTGCATCTTTGTCGTACGGCAAGACAATGGTAAAGGTAGATCCCTTACCATATTCACTCTTGGCCCAAATAAAGCCTTTGTGTTGCTTAATGATTTCCTTAGCAATGGCTAAGCCCAGACCCGTCCCGCCTTGGGCCCGGCTACGCGCCTTATCCACTCGGTAAAAACGATCAAAAATGCGTGGCAAGTCTTTCTTGGGAATTCCCAAGCCCTCATCTGAGATAGAGATAATCAACTGGGCATCTGTTGTTTTCATCCCTACCCTGATTTTCCCACCATCGGGTGAGTATTTGATGGCATTGTTCAAGATATTGTCGATTACCTGGGTCATTTTATCCGTATCAATTTCAACCCAAATCGGGGTGATTGGATATTCACGGATCAGTTCATACTTCTTGGTATCTTCTTGCGATTGACTCTTGATCTTATCAAACCGGTTTAAAATAAAGGTAATAAAGGCCGTAAAGTTGGTCAACTCGATGTCCAACTGACTGGTTTCATTATCGATTCGTGACAAGCTCAAAAGATCTGTGACCATGCGCATCATGCGGTTGGTTTCATTGAGTGAAACCTTGACAAAATCTGGTGCCACCGGCTCTGACAAAGCGCCATCATCTAGGGCTTCCAGATAGGATTTCACACTGGTCAAAGGTGTTCGCAGTTCATGACTCACATTGGAGACAAAGAGGCGACGTTCCCGTTCTTCCTTGTCCTGCTCTGTCGTATCGTGCAAGACAGCTACCAGACCAGAGATAAAACCTGATTCGCGACGAATCAAGGCAAAGCGCACACGAAGGCTTAAGTACTCCCCATTTTCATCCTGGGAATCGATGGTTAACTCTGGTACTTCAGTAATCAAGCTTCGCAAATCATAGTCGTCGCCAAGCGAAAGCAAATCAAGAATACTGGTATTGAGAACCTCGTCCGGATTGACATTCAATTGCTTGGCTGCCATTTCATTGACCATGATGATCTGACCCCGTCTGTTGGTCGCAAGCACTCCATCTGTCATATAGGCTAGAATACTAGTCAGCCGCTTGGTTTCCTGCTCTAGGTTTTCATGCGTCAGACGAATGACCTCAGATAGATCATTGATACTGTTGGTCATATCGGTCAGCTCTGGGCTTCCTTGCATGTCGACCACTTCGGAGTAATCCCCAGCAATCAGATCTTTAATTTTGGCGTTTAGTTGTCGGAGCTTGATATTGTCCCTACGGTTTTCTAGGAGAAGCAAGGCAACCACAATGATAAACCCAACCGTAATCAGAACAAAGACAAAGTTCGACGACATTACAAATTGTTTTAGTTGATCAATCATTGTTTCTCATATAATATCCGACACCACGGCGGGTCAAGATATATTCTGGACGTCCCGGTGTGTCCTCGATTTTTTCACGCAAACGACGAACTGTCACGTCCACTGTCCGAACATCACCAAAGTAATCATAGCCCCACACCGTCTCAAGAAGGTGTTCACGGGTCATCACTTGACCGACATGGGTCGCAAGGTGATAGAGCAATTCAAACTCACGATGGGTCAAGTCCAATTCTTTGTTGCCTTTTTGAACCAAGAAGGCATCTGGAAGAATGTGAAGATCACCAATGACAATTTCCGTATCGGCCTCATTTTCAAGCTGAGGATCAGCCGCAAACTCCGAACGACGCAACAAGGCCTTCACACGCGCTTGCAATTCCCGATTAGAGAAGGGTTTGGTCACATAGTCATCCGCACCAATTTCAAGTCCGATAACCTTATCAAATTCTGTATCTTTGGCAGAAAGGACAATGATGGGCACATTGCTGGTCTTGCGAATGGTACGCGCCACTTCCAGACCATCAATCTCTGGCAACATCAAATCTAGAATAATAATATCCGGATTCTCAGCCGCAAAGACTTCCAAAGCTTCCCGACCATCAAAGGCTGTCAATACCTCATAGCCTTCTTTTGCCATGTTAAATTTGATAATATCTGAAATTGGTTTTTCATCATCAACTACTAATATTTTTTTCATCTTACATACCTGTTTCTAATGCTACTTTTCCTTATCAATCTCTATCTTCTTATTATATCAAACTTATGAAGAAATGTGGAGTCTCAATTGCTGGACTTTCCAATAAGACAAAGCAAAAAGATTGAGATCATGACATCTCAATCTTTTTGCTTTGTCTTATTTTGAAACACGGGATTTGTTGGCGATATCTGCTAGGATTGCTGCTACAAACTCATACTGTTTAAACATTAAAACGGTATCTACTTTCAGAGGAGATATCGTTTTTCTTCTTCAGATAAGGAGACAAAAATTTCTTCCTTTCTCTATCTTTTAAATGAATTGATTTCTTCAGAGAAAGAATGTAAAATTTTTTATATAATATGCAGGATGGACTGATGGATATTTAAAAGATAATGTTCAAAAGAATCACAGGTAAGAATTAAAAACATGTCAGTTTGGACAGAAGTCTCTCTACCATCATCCATGCAGAAACAAGATTATATGAAATAAAAGGAGTAACCAATGTCCGGAAACTATTCAACACGTGAATTCCGCGAGAAACTATATGATGACCTTCATGTTCGATTAAGAGATACAGTGATTTTGATGTGTTCGATTTTTATTGCCTCTATAGGTCTAAATATGAATTCAACAGCTGTCATTATTGGAGCCATGCTGATTTCCCCTCTTATGACACCGATTATTGGACTGGGGTTTGGTTTAGCTATTTTTGATACGCGTTTAATC
>NZ_KV794411.1:918287-950702 GCF_001808725.1 Streptococcus sp. HMSC074F05
TGCACGAACCTCTCCAACCATTTGGGATGTTCTCATTGCTATTGCGGGTGGGATAGCAGGTGTCATTGGTTCAAGAAAAAAAGAAGCAAACAATATCGTGCCAGGAGTAGCTATTGCAACAGCTCTGATGCCACCTATCTGCACTGCAGGCTATGGTTTAGCTAATGGAAATGTACGATTCTTATTTGGAGCTCTCTATCTTTTCTTGATCAACTGTGTCTTTATCATGCTAATCAACATTGTTGGAACAAGAATTTTGATGAGAAAATCTCCCTTAAGTTCATTTAATGAGCTAAACATTAAAATGAAAATTGGGTTGATCTCCTTGATTGTATTATTGGTCCTTCCAGCCAGCTATTCAGCAGTCACTCTGACGATGGATCAAGCGCGAAAAGAAGGGATCAAACAGTTTGTAGGAAAAGAGTTCGTTAATCATACGGTCATTAATCAAGTCTACAAGTCGAGGAATAATGAATTGGTCTTGACGGTTGTTGGAGATCCGATTTCAGAAGAAGAATTAGAAACCATTCGCCAAAAACAAGCCTCTTACGGTATTCAATCTGTTCAATTGAAGGTCAATCAAGTCCATAATTCGACAAAATTAGATAGTGAGACGACCAAGGAATTTTACGAAAACATTGACAAGTATATCGATCAAAAACTCTCTGAAAAAGATTCACAAAACGATCTCGTAAAAGAAAATGAAGCAGACAAGGATTGAGGATAGTCAACTTATCTAACTCATGGAAGCAAATCTTGGGAGGATATCCTATATCCAAAAGTTAATGGATAGAAAGGATTGTTGACGAGGCTACTATTTGTGGTGGTTTGGCCAATCACTACTAGCTCAGGTTAAATAAAATATAAAAAGCAACAACTGAAATAGTTGTTGCTTTTTCTTACTGAAAAATGTTTCCCAGACTGTAATCGTTTTATTTCTCAACACGAGATTTATTTGCAATATCTGCAAGAATCAATTCTACAAATGCATCTACCGGCATGGTTTCTGTTTCTTTTTGACCATAACGGCGAACGTTTACAGCCTGCTCTTCCATTTCCTTGTCCCCAACGATTAATTGGTAAGGAATCTTTTGAGTTTGAGAAGCACGGATCTTGAACTGCATTTTTTCATTGCGTTCATCCACATCAGCTCGAACACCACGGTCACGAAGTTTCTTAGCTACTTTCCAAGCATAGTCTACGTGTTTTTCGTTCGATACTGGGATAAGGGTTACTTGGTGAGGAGCAAGCCATGTTGGGAAGGCACCCTTGTAGTTTTCAATCAAGATCGCTGTGAAGCGTTCCATGGTTGAGATTACCCCACGGTGGATCATGACTGGACGGTGTTCTTCCCCGTCTGCTCCAATGTAATGAAGATCAAAGCGTTCTGGAAGCAAGAAGTCCAGTTGGATAGTTGAAAGAGTTTCTTCTTTACCAAGAGCTGTTTTCACTTGGATATCCAATTTTGGTCCGTAGAAGGCTGCTTCCCCTTCAGCTTCATAGTACTCAACACCCATATCATCAACGGCTGCTTTCAACATGCGTTGAGCATTTTCCCACATTTCATCGTTATCAAAGTATTTGTGTTTGTCTTCAGGATCACGGTAAGACAAGCGGAAACGATAATCTGTCAAGTTAAAGTCTTCATATACATCGATGATCAATTGAAGGATCTTCTTGAATTCTTCCTCGATTTGTTCTGGAGCCACAAAGGTATGACCATCATTCAGAGACATTTCACGCACACGTTGAAGTCCTGTAAGGGCACCAGATTTTTCATAACGGTGCATCATACCGATTTCAGCGATACGGATTGGCAATTCGCGGTAAGAGTGCACATGGTGTTTGTAAACTTCAATGTGGTGAGGACAGTTCATTGGACGAAGAACAAACTCTTCTCCATCCCCCATATCCATTGGTGGGAACATGTCTTCACGGTAGTGATCCCAGTGACCTGAAGTCTTATAAAGTTCTACAGAAGCAATTGGTGGAGTGTAGACGTGTTGGTAGCCTGCTGCGACTTCTTTATCAACGATATAGCGTTCCAACTCACGACGGATCGTCGCACCATTTGGCAACCAGAATGGAAGACCTTGACCAACTTCTTGAGAAATCATGAAGAGGTCAAGCTCTTTACCAAGTTTACGGTGGTCACGTTCCTTAGCTTCTTCACGCATTTGAAGGTAGTTCTTCAAGTCTTTCTTGTCAAACCATGCTGTACCGTAGATCCGTTGCATCATCGCATTGTCGCTATTACCACGCCAGTAAGCACCAGCAACGTTAAGAAGGTGGAAGATTTGGATGCGACCAGTTGATGGAACGTGTGGGCCACGGCAAAGGTCTACATACTCACCTTGACGGTAGATGGTCAAACCACCTTCGTCTTCAGAGTGTTCTTCGATCAATTCCAATTTGTAAGGATCATTTTTGAAGATTTCACGCGCTTCATCCTTGGTCACTTCTTCACGAATAGATGGGAAGTTTTCTTTCACGATTTTCTTCATTTCTTCTTCGATACGAGGAAGGTCTTCGTTAGAGATTTGACCAGCTTGGTTGTCTGTATCGTAGTAGAAACCATCTTCGATCGCTGGACCGACACCCAAGTGGATATCTGGGAAGAGGCGACGAGCTGCTTGGGCAAACAAGTGAGCTGCTGAGTGACGCAAGATTGGAAGAGCGTCTTCGTGATCAGGTGTCACGATTTCAATGCTTCCATCTTCGGTGATGGCACGAGTTGTGTCAATCAATTTGCCGTTGAATTTACCAGCAAGAGCTTTTTTAGCCAAAGAATTGCTGATGGATTGGGCAATTTCAAAAGTTGTAACGCCAGATTCGAATTCACGAACAGCGCCATCAGGGAAAGTAATTTGAATCATGATTTTCTCCTTAAAAAGTTTTTAGTAGCTAAATGGGTGGGAGGTGTCTTTGAACATTGGAATCGGCACTCCTTTTGATGTCTTCATTAAGAAATCAAAAAAGCGACCTCCTCGAAAGGACGTCGCAACGTGGTTCCACCTTCATTTATGTTCCTCAAAAAAGAGGGACACCTCTGATTGGCTCTAACGTAGCCACCGTTTTATGTTTGCATAAAAGAATCACGAGTAGTCCCAAACCTATCCTCTACGCGATTTCCAGCCCCACGCGCTCTCTATCAGATTTCCTAGATTTGATATGTCTCTGTCAGTTATTATAGCACGATTGAAAAATTTTGCAAGAAAAAGTTTCATTTTCAATCAAAGAAATGCGTGATTTTACGGATTTTCTTCACTTGTTTGACCGAAGCCTTCATCATCTTCACAGATCCATTGACCGGAAGAGCAATCACCTTGGTCGGGATTTTCACAATGGTCTTAGACATCCGCTTAACCCGACTTTGCTCAGGATTCAAATCATTTGAAAAGTCTTTAGAGATGATTTTATCCAAGTAAAATTCGTAGACCCGACGGCCAAAGGTTGCTGCAGAAATATCATCAATCTTTTCTGCCCACTTGGTCTCATCGATTGCGGGCATCTCCTCAATCGCTTCAAGAATCGCTTGGGCCAGATCACTCTCTTCATAAAAGAGCTTTCCAAACATAGGGTCATCAATCACATGATCGAGATAAGGATTGCCATGAGCGATGATCGGGGTACCACTCGCAATACTCTCTAAATAAGTCAACCCTTGCGTCTCACTCGTTGAAGCTGAAATAAAGAAGTCAGCCGCCTTATAGTAAAGAGCTGTCTCATTTGGTGGGATCATCCCTGTAAAGACAACCGCATCTGAAATCCCCAGTTTCGCCGCTTGTTTTTTCAAATCATCCAAATAAGGACCATCTCCAGCGACGATCAACTTAACTTTTGGATTGACCTTGAGGACATCAGGAAGGGCCGCAATAACAGCCTGAATATTCTTTTCATAAGAAACCCGCGACAGACTCAATAAAAGCGTTTCATCTTCTGCGACTTCATATTTTTCACGAAGAGCTGCTGTCTCTGTCGGAGTGATTTCCGGTCGGTCAAACTTGGCCAAATCAATCCCTGTCGGAATAATGCGTTTTTCTGCCTTGACCTTGTACTTTTGGAGCAAGTCATAGACGATCTCGCTTGGGCAGATGACGCCGTCCAGATCATTCATATAACTTCTCACAATGTATTTGACCATACTTGGGCGAATGACCATGCCTCTGGCAATATAGCGGACATAGTCCTCATACTGGGTATGGTAGGTATGAATGACTGGAATCCGCAACTCGCGTCCAATCCACACTCCCAAAAGGCCCAGTGAAAACTCAGTCTGGGTATGGATAATATCCAGCTGGTATTGCTTGGCAATGGCAAGCGCCTTTGAGAAGCCACGATAAGCAACGCGGCGGTCCTTAAAGGCGAAGAAAGGCACACTTGGAATCCGAATGATCTGCCAATCTTCATAGCGGTTGACATCTTTATCCGTTGTCGTAAAGATAAAGACCGTGTGACCCAATTTTTCTAATTCTGTTTTGAGCGTCCGAATACTGGTCGCCACTCCCGAAACTTGCGGGAAATAGGTATCTGTAAATAACCCTACACGCATCTTACATCTCCAAAACTGTTTGATAGGCTTCGACCAATTGATAAGCCACTAAGTCGATCGAACGACTTTCAGCAACCTTGTAGCCTGCCTCCCGCTTGTCTACTTGACCGTTCAAGACCTTGTTCAAGGAATCCACAAATTCGTCTACATTATGGCACAATTCAGAAGACGTCTCGTCGATCCAGCCATTGTATACTGGAATATCCCGCAAGACCGTGTGCTGATGACTGGCCAAGGCTTCCAAAACAACGATTCCTTCTGTTTCTTCATAAGATGGGAAGAAGAAAGCATCTGAACCCGTCATGGCCCCTTGGAAGACCGCTCCCTTGAAGTAGCCAGGGAATTCCACATTACTCGGATGATCCTTTTCCACGATGCGACGAATCTTACGCGGAATGATCCATTTGTTGATAGAACCTAGCCAAATAAAGCGCACATCCGGCATGCGACGGGCCACTTCTACGAAATCTTCAATCCCTTTGCGTTTAAAATAAAGTCCTGCACAGATGACAACCTTTTGGCCTTCTTGGATATTAAAATGCTTGCGAAAGACTTCTTCTTTTTTCGGATCCTTCTTGTATTTTTCCAAATCAATCCCATTGGAGACCGCGATAATCGGTGTAGTCACCCCATAAGACTGAATCAGGTGTTTGGAATACTCAGATGGCGTGATCACATAGTCTGCCTTTTGGTACATGTGAGCTAAATACTTCCCAAACAAGGGCGCAAAAAAGTTAGACCCGATAAATGAATTTTCAAAATCCTCACGGGTTGAATGGCCATGCATGATGACTTTCTTTCCACGACGCTTTGCTGCATGGAGCAAAAGGAAACTCCGTGGGCCATAGGTATTGATATGCACCACATCATAATCCCCTAAAATATCTGTCGTATACGGAATCCCAGCCAAATCAAGCGCATGCATTTGGTGCTGCAAGGCTCGACCAATTCCTGATTTTTGTAATACGGATTTTCCTTCTAAATACAGTAAAACTTTCATACCTTCTATTATACCGAAATAAAGAGTGCCCAGCAAGTCTCTACCTGTTTCTAGTATAAAAAAGAGGCTAGAACAGTTTTGTTCTAACCTCTCAGACTAGTAAACACGTCTTCCCAAGTCGAGACTCTAGTCTACTAATCCTTATTTTTTCGTCGTTCCACGTTGGTTGATCGTATGAGACAACAACACTTCGCGTTCTTCCAACTCTTCTTTGTGCATGATCTTGGTCAACATACGCATACTAATCGCACCAAGGTCATACAAGGGTTGGCCAATCGTTGATAGATTTGGACGCGTGTAACGTGTTACTTGTGAATCATCACTAGTAATGATTTCAAAGTCTTCTGGTACTTTGATACCGTGATCAGACAAGCCATTCAAGAGACCTGCAGCCAATTCATCACCTGTCACAAAAGCAGCTGTTGCTTTTGACGCAATGATGCGTTCTGCCAAGTTGTAACCTTCATCATAACGGTATTTCGATTCAAAGACAAGCCCTTCGCTATAGCTCAATTTTTTCGCTTTCAAAGCTTCCTTATAGCCTGACAAACGAATTTTTCCATTGATATCATCCACCAATGGGCCACTTACAAAAGCAATTTTCTTGTTGTGTTTTGCCAATTGTGCAACAGCATCCACTGTTGCTTGCTTGTAGTCGATATTGACACTTGGTAATTGGTGCTCAACATCCACAGTTCCAGCAAGGACCACTGGTGTACGTGAGCGTGAAAACTCTGAACGAATCTTTTCTGTCAAATGATAGCCCATGAAAATGATCCCATCTACTTGTTTAGAAAAGAGGTTGTTCACAACTGAAACTTCTTTGTCATCGTCTTCATCACTATTTGCAAGGACGATGTTGTACTTGTACATTTCCGCAATGTCATCGATCCCCTTAGCCAATGTAGAGAAATAGCTATTCGTGATGTTTGGAATCACAACACCGACTGTTGTGGTTTTCTTGCTAGCAAGACCACGCGCAACAGCATTTGGACGGTAATCCAAGCGTTCGATCACTTCCAAAACTTTTTTACGTGTATTTTCTTTAACGTTCTTATTTCCATTCACTACACGACTAACGGTTGCCATTGAAACCCCTGCTTCACGGGCGACATCATAAATCGTTACTGTATCGTCTGTATTCATAAGATTTCCTTTCATTATTGAAAATTTCGTTTTCACTCTCTAATTAATCCTATTTTATCATGGATTGTAAACACTTTCAAGTATTTTGGTAAAATTTTGTAAACTCTTGCTTTTTTGGGGAAAATTTGACAAAATAGATCCATAGAAAGAAGGTAGCATTATGTCTAAATTAGATCAAATCGTCGAATTTCTTGAAACTGAAAAAACAGACGTCGCTGTTGTATCTGATCCTGTCACGATCAATTACCTGACTGGATTTTACAGTGATCCCCACGAACGCCAACTCTTCTTGTTCGTCTATACAGACCACGAACCCCTTCTCTTCGTTCCTGCACTTGAAGTGGAACGGGCGACTGCAGTTGTCGATTTCCAAGTAGTTGGCTATGTAGATTCTGAAAACCCTTGGGAAAAGATTAAAGGGGCTATCGCTAAACCAGATGCCAAAACTGTTGCACTTGAATATGATAACTTGATTCTGACCAAGTACAATGGATTGCGCACTGTCTTTGAAAAAGCGGAATTTACTAACTTAACACCACGGATTAACCGCATGCGCTTGATCAAATCTGCTGATGAGATCCAAAAGATGTTGGTGGCCGGTCAATACGCAGATAAGGCTGTCAATATGGGTTTTGACGCCATCTCACTGGATAAAACGGAAACTGATATCGTGGCAGAAATCGACTTTGGCATCAAACGCTTGGGCTATGAAATGAGCTTTGAAACTATGGTCTTGACGGGGAATAATGCAGCTAACCCACACGGAATTCCTGGAAGCAATAAAGTCGAAAACAATGCTCTCTTGCTCTTTGACCTTGGCTGTATGGTCAATGGTTATGCATCAGATATGACCCGTACCGTCGCGGTTGGAAAACCGGATGATTTCAAAAAAGAAATCTACCACTTGACGTTAGAAGCTCAACAAGCAGCCATCGATATGATCAAACCTGGTGTAACCGCACATGACGTTGACCGTGCTGCACGGAGCGTCATCGAAAAAGCTGGCTATGGTGAATACTTCAACCACCGCCTTGGACACGGTATCGGTATGGATGTGCATGAATTCCCTTCTATTATGGAAGGAAATGACCTGGTGCTTGAAGAAGGCATGTGCTTCTCAGTCGAACCTGGGATCTATATCCCAGGTAAAGTCGGAGTCCGTATCGAAGACTGCGGCTATGTCACAAAAGACGGCTTTGGACTCTTTACAGAAACCAGCAAAGACTTGCTTTACTTTGACTAATCCTTTTGTAGATCCAAGTCGCAGCAAACAGAATGTTTCGTCAATAAATATAAAAAATGAGGCTGGGACAAAAGTCCTAGCCTCTTAATTGTTTTTGGATTGTCGAACAAGACGCAGTGGTTGAGTAGTCTCTACTACGCTGATTTCATCAGCTTTTACAGTCTACTCAACTGTTCGGAGGTGGGACGACGAAATCGAATTCTAACGAATTACCGATTTCTGTCCCACTCTCTCTTTTCTTATGAAACCGATTCGAGGTCCATTCTTTTCTGCGCGTCTTCTACGACTTCTTTTAGGCTGGTTTGAGCCATCTCTTTTTCCATAGCAGTCTGAATGTCTTCGAGCTTCCCATCTAAGACATGATGGATATTGTGACCTATTGGGCAATTTGGATTGGGGTTTTCATGGAAACCAAATAATTGGCCTGTCGAACCTAAGCATTCGACCGCTTGATAGATATCCAGCAGACTGATCTCATCGGCTGCTTTAGCGAGTTCAGCTCCTCCTGTCCCACGCGCTACATGGATCAATCCCGCTTTCTTTAACTGAGACAAGGTCTTTCGAATAATGACCGGGTTCACCCCAACACTCTCAGCAATCATATCACTGGTCACCTTGGTACAGTCCCCTTTTAGGGCAATCATCACTAGTACATGGGTTCCAATGGTAAACCGACTCGAAATTTGCATGTCTTTTCTCCTTTCTGCCTGTTCTAAAAGTGACATCCATTGGACGATTGTCAACAGACGACTCTTACTACCCTTATTATACTAGTTTTTGTTGTAATGTCAACAGTTACACTATTGAAAAAAGTCCTCTAACCAAGCATCGATTTCTCGATCATGACCTTCTCTCTGCTCAATCTCATGAAGTAGCTCATGATCGTGGGTATGATGAATGCCATTGACCAAACTTTCATAATACACTTGATAATAAGGAAGATGGAGGTCTTTAGCAAGTTGGAGTTCTTTTTGCACATCATAATCCACCCGTCTAAAATCGATATCTTTTAGCCCCATTTGATCAAATTCAAGAATGGCATACATGGCCCGAAGATCCTTGCGAAGATTCTTTTCCAAAAAGAAAGGTTGACCGATCGACCCAGGATTGATGATCAGTTCTCCTCCTGTCCCGTAGCGAAAAAACTGCTGGTGAATGTGTCCGTAGACTGCAATATCACAAGACGGATTTGTCACCAAGCGATCAAAATCCTTCTGCTCACCAATGTGGATCAATTCCCGACCCCAATTCTTATCGGGTAAGTGGTGGGTAATGCCGATCTTTAAACCGGCGATTTCTCTATGGACCTGCATGGGCATTTCCTGCATGGCTTCAATTTCCTGAGGCGTGATTTCTTCAAGAATATATTGACACTGGCGCATAAGGTAGCGATGGCTTGATCTAGTCTCATCCAACATCCCCCTCATGGCGCGCCAAAGACTATCTTCCCAGTTTCCAAGGACTTTCACCGTAATAGGAAGCTCCTCTAACAGCTCCAAAAGGGCGCGTCTGCCTGTTCCAGGCATCAAACTATCACCCAAGAGCCAATATTCATCCACCTTGGCTTTTCGACTATCCTCAAGGACAGCTTCCAAAGCTGTCGTATTTCCATGAATATCTGAAAGTAAAGCAATTTTAGTCATGATCTTCTCCTTCTCTCCATTATAACAAAGCCTCAAAAATCTTTCAGCCTGAAACAACTATTTATAGGAAGTTCCTTTTTTTCTATTTATTTGATTTTCAAATGATTTTTCACTAAAAAGGGCAAGAAACCTCTCATTATCATGAACTATTATATATTTTATGCTATAATGGAGACAAATTGATTTATTCTTAGAAAGAAGGCTCATCATGAGTTTACAACAGTTTGAAAGGAAATCACTTCAAGAAATCAACCAATCTATTGACGTACCAAAAGGCATCCCTTTTTGGAAGACCCTCCTGCTCTTTTCAGGACCAGGAAGTCTAGTAGCTGTCGGCTATATGGATCCGGGAAACTGGATTACTAGTGTCGTCGGAGGGGCCCAATACCGTTACCTACTCTTATCAGTGGTTCTTCTCTCCTCTTTAATCGCCATGCAGTTGCAACAAATGGCTGGTAAACTAGGAATTGTCCATCGTAAGGACCTGGCCCAAACAACCGCCCATCACTTGCCAAAATGGCTTCGCTATACCCTTTGGATTGTGATCGAGCTTGCCCTGATGGCGACAGATTTAGCAGAAGTCATCGGATCAGGGATTGCCCTCCACCTTCTTTTTGGCTGGCCCTTGCTTTTTTTCCATTCTGATCACCATCTTTGATGTCTTCCTCTTATTGGGGCTCATGCATCTAGGATTTCGAAAGATCGAGGCCATCGTTTCAACCTTGATCCTCACGATCCTTGCAATTTTCGGCTATCTGGTTTTCCTATCGAAACCAGATATCGGGGGAATCTTTGCTGGATTCCTGCCTCAAAAAGAAGTACTGGGAATTGGTCTTCCAAAAGGAAATGAAGCCTTGACCTTGGCACTTGGAATCATCGGGGCAACCGTAATGCCCCACAACCTCTACCTCCACTCTTCCATTTCACAAACGCGAAAGGTGGACTACAAAGATTCAGCAGATATCAAACGGGCAGTGCGCTTTATGACCTGGGATTCAAATATTGAATTGAGCTTGGCCTTCGTCGTCAACTCCCTCCTCTTGATTCTTGGAGCGGCCCTCTTCTTTGGTCACGGAGATAAGATCGGTGCTTTTTCTAGCATGTATAATGCCCTCAAAGATAATCATATTGCCGGTGCTATCGCTAGTCCCTTCTTGTCTACCCTCTTTGCCATCGCTTTGTTAGCCAGTGGTCAAAATTCAACCATTACTGGGACCCTAACCGGTCAAATCGTTATGGAAGGTTTCTTGAGATTCCGCCTGCCACAATGGGTCGTTCGTCTCATGACTCGGATCATTGCCCTTCTTCCTGTCATCATCGTTGCGATCTTATTTGGAGATCAGGAACATGTCCTCGACGACCTTCTAGTCTACTCTCAAGTCTTCCTATCAGCGGCTCTTCCATTCTCCATCTTCCCTCTGGTTTATTTCACCTCCAACAAGGAAATCATGGGAGAACATGTCAATGCGAAATGGAATACTTTCTTAGGTTATCTCGTTGCGATTGTCTTAACTATCTTAAATTTCAATCTGATCGTGACAACTTTTATCAAATAAAGAAACCAGCACTTAAACGGTGCTGGTTTCTTTATTCGTCCCTTCATCTTGTTCCTCCTTTTCCTAAAAATTTCCTGACCATTTTTTTAGGAGGGAATTATTTTAAATCACTAATTGTTGTGAGGTTTTCACAAAATCTTGCCAGTGCCCGTCATTCATAAACTTATAAAATTTTTGTACACTTTCCGTTATCTGTACAAAAATGAGAATTGTTGTCTAATTTATTCTTTTGGAGTATAATGCTCTTTGTTAGTGTCGTGAAATTATTTAACATATAAATTATTTTAACGTCAAATAAATAAGAATAAATTTATACAACTACAGAAAGGAACATATGGTACGCCAAAGACAAACAACAACCAAGTCAGACTTACGAAATGCGCTCTCAAAACTCCTCTTGCAACAACCTTTTGAAAGCATCACTATTCGACAATTAACTGAAACCGCTGGGATTAACCGCGGGACCTTCTACTTGCACTATGTCGATAAATACGACATGTTTGAGCAAATGAAAATGGACATGATGCAAGAATTGGATAGCCTCTTCGTTGAAGGAAGCCCTGTCAAGGTAAACTTTCTCAATGTCTTGACTGCTATTAAAGAGAATTATGATTTTATTTATGCCTTGTCCCAATCCTGCTGCTCGGACTTCCGTAAACTAATAAGAAGTTTTACCCTCCATGCATTAGACGATACTCCCCATGCGAAAGAACACATCATTTCAGACTTTCAAGTTCCATACAAGTATGGTCTAGAAATTTTCATCGCTACAATCGAATCTGTGATTGTGACCTGGTTAGAATCTGGTGCCAAGGAAGAGCCAATCGAAATCGGGACGATCATTCTTAGCGTCTGCGACTTTGCTAACTGGAACTAAATTCCCCAACCTTTTCCTACCTTTATGGAGAAGGTTTTTTCTTTTTGGCAAATGAACAACATATAGATCACCTTGTTCAACTTGTTTGTAGAAAGCAAAAAAGCAGGATGCTAGGATCCTGCTTTTTCTCTATTTTTTCTTTGCCAACATGGTTGCAAATCGAAGTTGAATCCGATGGCCATTCTCATCTCGACGATGGAGATGGCCAGGATTTTCATTGTATTTGACCAATTCCCAATCCTTGTAATACTCCGCCAATTCTCCTTCTTTAAAGGTGAACGAGAAGGGCATCTGGCAAGGATAATCTTCCGTATCCATAGCACAGACAATGAGATTGTAACCACCTGGATTGGTATGCTCTTGCATATTGCGGATAATCGCTGGAATCCGATCAGCCTCTAAAAACATGAGGACCACAGTCGATATGATGAAGTCATAGTTTTGGGTAAGAGCTGCAGCATTGATATCATAGAGTCCCACTGGCATCTCTAGATCTTCCTCAGCGACAATACTTTGTAAGATCTCAAGAGCCAGTTCATTTTGATCCACTGCTGTCACGTCAAAGCCATGTTGGGCCAAAAAGAGGGCGTTGCGGCCTTGCCCGCATCCTAGATCCAGCGCCTTTCCAGCTGGGACAATTCCCACTGCTTCTAGCACTTCTGAATGGACAGGATTGGTGTTGTATTTTTTGGGGAAATAGTCTTTTGGCTCACAGTAAAATTCTAGGTACCACTCCACATCGTCAGTCGCCGCTTCGACACGATGCCAGGCCTGGGGCTCGGCCATGGGGTTCTCTGCTCCTGCTTCAAAGAGGTGGCTCGCAATTTCTTCCCCCTCTTCGGTCAATTCAATAAATCGTAACTGACCTTTTAGAACCGTAATCTTCCCCCAGGTTCCTACCTTGGTATTGTGCTTTCTTTGAAGAGCTTCTGGCATGGTATCCTTGGTCCAGATAGGCATGCGCTTGTAAGCAATCAATTTTTGTGTCATGCTGCTTCTCCTTTTTCTTTCTGTACCCTTATCATACAGAAAAAAATTCCTTTTTACAAGTTGGAAAAAGAGGCCCCTCTCCGAGAAAAAAGGCAGTTCTGAAACTTGTTTCAGAACTGCCTTTTTAGTTTAACGTGTATTGTATTGTTTCATGACCCGTGCGATGTCCCGGTTTTGTTCCCGACGCTTGATGGATTCACGCTTGTCATAATCATGTTTCCCTTTAGCGAGTCCCAAAAGCAATTTGGCATAGCCGTCCTTGAGATAGACCTTCAAAGGCACCAAGGTCATTCCGGTCCCTTTGGTGTCTTGGTCCAGCTTTTGGATTTGCTTTTTATGAAGAAGGAGCTTGCGACGACGGTCTGGATCTTGGTTCCAGATATTGCCTTCCTCATAAGGGGCAATGTGGACATTGCTAAGCCAAACTTCGCCATTTTTTACTTGTGCAAAGCCATCTTTCAAGTTAATGCGTGCCGCACGGACACTTTTGATCTCTGTCCCCGTCAGCACCATCCCTGCTTCAATCGTATCCACGATGGTGTAGTCATGTCTCGCCTTTTTATTTTGCGCGACTACCTTTCCTTCGCCCTTTGCCATGTTTGGCTCCTTTCTTTGCTACTTCCTTGTAAAATGGTTTCTTCCCTTTTTTCTTTTTGGATTTAGAGGAAGAATCTTTCCGCTTGTCATCTTTTCTAGCGGTTGATCCCTTAGAAACTTTTTTGTCCTTGCGTCTGCGATCTCTACGATTGCCATCTCGGTCACGTCCTTTAGACTTGAGACCTTTTTCGACGACATCCCATTCACTTGGAATATAAGAGAAATCAATCTCTCCTGTCATCTTGTCGGCTCTTTCTACCTTGATCCGGATTTGCTGACCGACACGGAAGGTCACTCCTGATTTTTCTCCGCGAAGGGTTAGATCCCGTTCATTAAAATAGTAGAATTCAGGGAGATTGGTAATATGGATCAAGCCTTCAACCGTATTTGGCAACTCCACAAAGAGGCCAAATTTTACCACACTGGAAACCACGGCATCATACTCTTCCCCAACAAAGTCTTCCATGTATTCAGCCTTCTTCATGGCTTCTACTTCGCGCTCCGCATCAATAGCTCGGCGTTCCCGACTAGAGGATTGGCTGGCAATGTCTGGAAGGACTTGTTCAAAGTGTTCAGCCATTTCTTGGGATTTCCCGTATTCGCGCACCATTCGATGAACCATCAGGTCCGGATACCGACGGATGGGACTGGTAAAGTGGGTATAATACTCAGCAGCAAGCCCATAGTGGCCATGGTTGTGTTCTGAGTAGCGAGCCTGTTGCATCGAGCGCAACAACATCATTGAAAGGACATCTGCATACGGTTCTCCTTCTACCTTGCGCATAATTTCTTGCAGGGCTTCTTGGCTCATCTCACTAGCCGTTCCGTAGATCTGGATCCCAAAGCTAGAAGCATAATCGATAAATTTCTGTACTTTTTCTGCTTTTGGATCTTCGTGGATCCGGTAGATGAACGGCAGTTTCAGTCGCGTAAAGTGCTCCGCCACTGTTTCATTGGCAATCAGCATAAAGGACTCGATCATCCGCTCGGCAATTCCTCTTTGGCGAAGGACAATATCGACCGGTTTTCCTTCTTTATTGACCAGAATTTTAGCTTCATTGGTATCAAAATTGAGGGCTCCGCGACGAATCCGCATGCTCTCTAAAATACCATGCAAGGTGGCCATTTGATGAATACTTGGGACAATTTTCTTAAAGGTTTGAGCCTTTTCTTCGTCGCCTGCTAAGATATCATTGACGTCGCTATAGGTCATTCGGAAGGTTGTATTGATCACTGTTTGGGTAATGGTATGCTTGACGACCTTGCCATGTGGATCAATCTCCATGATGGCAGACTGGGTCAGGCGGTCCACATTCGGATTCAAAGAACAGATCCCATTGGAGAGACGCTCTGGCAACATGGGTACAACTCGGTCGGTCACATAGACAGAAGTCGCCCGATTTAGAGCTTCCTTGTCGAGTGCTGAACCTTCCTTAACGTAATAAGAAACATCTGCGATGTGAACACCCAGCTCAAAGTTGCCGTTCTTGAGTAGCTTGATATGGACCGCATCGTCCAAGTCTTTGGCATCTGCCCCATCGATGGTAAAGGTGATCTCATCTCGCAGATCCAAGCGTCCCTCTAAATCCTTAGCAGACGGTGCATCTGGAACCTGCTCAGCCTCTTTCAGCACTTCTTCTGGAAATTCTGAGACAATGTCCATGGATTCTAACACTTCCAAGACATCGATTCCTGGATCTGTTACATGACCGACCACATCCCGCACAGTCGCCACAAAATAATTGTGCTTGCGGCTCGGGTATTGATCAATTTCGACCTTGAGGATTTCGGTCCCTTCCAATTGGATGGCTGGCTTCTTCACATAGATCAGCTGGCTGATCTTTTGATTTTTCGAACGAATGTAGCCGGCATATTTAGGCTTTTCCTCATCCAGAACGATTTGTCCAACTACCGTTTTAATGCTATGCTCCAAGACATCAATAATCTTAGCTTCTGCTGCCGTTCCCTTGTTTCGGTCTGCTACCTTGGTAATGACGATCTCAACGGTATCACCATCGATGGCGTGGTTGACATCATTTCGGCCAACAAAAAGGTCCTCTTCTTCGCCCTCTAAACTGACAAAACCAAAGCCATTCTTATGGGCATGAAAGACCCCCTTGAGGGTAATGGCTGGAACCTTCTTTTGAGCCAAACGAAGAGAGCCATCATCTTCGAATTTCAACTCATGACGGCGTTCCATCAGAGAGATGGTTTTGACCAAGTCACGGAAATCCTTAGACCCTTCTTTTCCTAGAGCTGCTGCCAGATCATTGATCTGGGCCTTGTCATGCTCTTGTAAATATTCTTTAATACTTGTTTTCATTGATTTATTTGCTGGTTATCCAGCCTCCTTTTTTCTATCTACTTGTGTCTTTGTTTTGCAAAATAAAAATAGGCAAAGACATTGTCTGAGCCTATCTTATCTACTAGAAAGTACCATTAAGATCATCGCGATCAATAACCAAAAGAAGATCATAATAGCTGTTAAACGCTGCATCACGGCTTCAAACCCGCGCGCTTTTGAACGTTCAAACAAGTCATTTGAGCTTGCGTCAAAGACGTTGCTCGATTGGTTTTTTGTTGGTTGCATAAAAATTGCGATAATAATCAATACTGATAATACTAGTAAAATAGTTGTTAATGCTCCGCTCATATTCAAAACTCCTTAAAATCCTCACTATTATACCATGAAAATCATTTTGATTCAATATGTAAGGTTACTTTTCTTTCCTTAGGACAATACTTCAAGACCTCGATCTTTTCAGGATGGGTTTTTGTATTTTTACTGGTCAAATAATTCTGACTCCCACAGCTTGTGCAGGTCAATTGAACTTTAATTCGCACGTACGTCTCTCACTTTCAAATACTTTCTAAATAAGAATAAGAGGAAAATCAAATCGGTAAAGGCCAAGAGGGCTGTGCCGTAAAAAACCCAATGATAGCCAAAATGCATGAAAATACTCGATCCCATCATGGGCCCTAACACGCCACCCAAGTAGTAAAAGAGCTGGTTGTAGCTAAAGATCCGAGAGATCCCTTCAGGAGGGGTTAAGCGATTTAACAAAGCAGAAACTCCTGGTAAAAGGGCACCAGTCCCAATCCCAAAAAGGAAGCGTAAGATTCCTAATTGCAGAGGCGTTTGCGCTTGGGCACAGAGAATATAAAGGCAACCACTATAAAGAAGGGCGATTAATAAAAGCCGGTGATTCCCGATTCGGTCTCCGAGTTTTCCCATCCAACCTGAAAAGAGCATACTAGAGACTCCCATAGCCGAAACAATCATCCCCGATACAAAGATCAGGTTATCTCTTTGTCCCAAAGCTCTCACATAAAGAGGCAGGATCGGAGAAATAGATTGGGCGATCATTTGGATGGTCATGCTGGTCAAAAAGAGGCCCAAGAGAATATCTTTTTGCTGAATGGACTTGAGCAACTCCCAACTGGATTTTTGTTCTTCTTTTGGAAGGGGCTCATAGTCTTCCTCAATGCCCCAGAAGGTTAAGAGGGAAACCAAAAATAAGAAGAAGCCGACCAAGAGAAAGACATTGCGCATGCCTAGATTTTCAGCAATGAGTCCCCCAATCAAAGGGCCCATCAAGGTTCCAGCCACGACACCGGTCGACAAGGTCCCTAGGGCATAGCCGGATTGGTCCTTGGGAACTTGACTGGCAATCAGGGCTGTACTATTGGGAACAAAGCCTGAAAAGACCCCATTGAGCAAGCGCAGGACCAAAAGCCAAAAGACGGATGGCACAAAGGCGATCCCTCCCATGGTCAGCGTCATGGCAATGGAAGCTCTCAACATCATGGGTTTTCGACCATAACGGTCAGCCAGGCTCCCCCAGATGGGAGACATGATCGCAGAGGTCACAGAAGAACTCGCAACGGCTATGCCAGCATAAAAGGGAACAGCCTTGCCCGTAACACCCAACTCTTCCACAAAGAGGGCCATAAAAGGAACGACTAAAGAAAGGCTAGCTCCGATGAAAAAGCACCCGATCCAAGCAATATATAGATTTTTACGCCAATTGATTTCTCTTGTGATAAAATCATCTTCTTTCTAATTGTTTTAGGGCTGCATCTAATTGGACATAGAGGGCAGCAAGATCGCCATTATTGTCTAAGACCAGATCTGCATGGGCTCTTTTTTCATCTAGCGGCATTTGAGACGCGATGCGTTCTTGGGCCTGCAGTTCTGATAAGTGGTTGCGTTCCATCAGGCGCTTGAGCTGGGTTTCTTTTGATACAGCTACCAACCAGACAGATTCAAACCACTCGTCATAGTGCTGCTCGATTAAGAGAGGAATATCCATAAAAAAGAGATCGGATTGTGCAGCTTGTCTGTCTCTTACCTCAGCTAGAGCCTCACGAATAAGCCTTCCTTGGACGCGATTGGACCAGTCTCTTTCACTAGGGGCTGAAAAGATCCGCTGACCCAAAGCGACGCGATCCAACTCTCCTTCTTTGGTAAGGATCTCTCTACCAAAATGATCCACTAGGACACGGTAGAGGGCTCCTCCTGGTGCCTGCAAACCATGAACCACTTGATCAGCATCAATGACAGGATACCCTTTTTCTCTCAGATAGGAGGTCACAGTGGACTTTCCTGAAGCAATCCCTCCTGTTAATCCGATGATTCTTGCCATCTAGTTCTCCTTTTGACAGTGCGGGCAAAAATGGGTTCCGCGTCCCCCCAGCTGGATTTTCTCGATCGGTGTCCCGCAGTGCAAACAAGGCTGGCCTGTTTTCCCATAGACCTGGTGCTCTTCCTGCATGGTACCATCCTCTCCGAAGGCATTGCTATAGGAGCGAATAGTGGAGCCACCCTTTTCAACAGCCTGAGCAAGCACAGCAATCGTTTCTTTGCGGATTGCTTTGGCTTCTCTAGTAGTCAATCTTTGACCCAAACGGGCTGGATGAATCTTGGCTCGATAAAGGACCTCATCCACATAGATATTGCCCAGACCAGCCACTAATTTTTGGTCTAAAAGAGCTGATTTAATGGGTTTCTTTGATTTTTTAAGAGCTGCTTGGAAGGCTGGTCCTTTAAAATCCGCTTCCGTCGGCTCTGGACCAATTTTTTTCGCCAAAAAATAGCTGTCGACAAGCTCAGGTATGAGGACTTCCATGGTCCCAAACTTGCGGACATCTTCATAGACCAGGGTGCTACCATCTGTAAAATGAAAGAAGACATGGGCATGCTTGCGAAGAGGAATCTCGTCTGGATAAAAGAAATACTTGCCTTCCATCCGCAAATGCGAGATGAGGACCAGATCCGTCAGATAAAATAAAAGGTATTTCCCACGGCGCCCCATGGCCAGAATTTCTTGGCCTGGGAGATCTTGACGAAAAGCATCCAGATCCGTCTGAATCATCTTAGGATACTTTACTTCCACGGACTGGATGGTTTTTCCAAGAATTAATTTCTCAAGACCTCGTCGAACGGTCTCTACTTCTGGTAATTCAGGCATAGAACTCCTTTCAAAAACAAGAAGCAGGCCTTCTGCCCACCTCTTCTTAATATTCTTTTTCGTTGTATCCGAAATCGGCAAGATCCAATTTCTTATCCCGCCAATTTTTCTTGACTTTCACCCAGGTTTCTAGGAAGACCTTGTCCCCTAGCATGAGCTCAATATCCTTACGCGCAAGGGTTCCGATCTTCTTGAGCATGGCCCCGCCTTTTCCGATGACAATCCCTTTTTGGCTATCGCGCTCGACCATGATGGTTGCTCGGATATGGACTTTATCTGTCTCTTCATCCCGCTTCATAGAATCCACCACTACGGCAACAGAGTGGGGAATTTCTTCCCGCGTCAAATGCAAAACCTTTTCACGGATCATTTCAGAGACCAAGAAGCGCTCTGGGTGATCGGTGATTTGATCGGCAGGGAAATATTGGAAACCTTCTTCTAAGTTTTCACTTAAAATATCAATCAAACGTGAAACATTGTTTCCTTGAAGGGCTGAAATCGGCACGATTTCCTTGAAATCCATTTGACTACGGAAGTCATCGATTTGCGCCAAGAGTTGGTCAGGGTGCACCTTGTCGATCTTGTTGACCACCAGAATAACCGGCACCTTAGCAGCCTTGAGGCGCTCGATGATCATGTCATCGCCCTTCCCACGTGGCTCATCTGCTGGCACCATAAAGAGAACGGTATCCACTTCACGAAGGGTGCTATAGGCCGACTCCACCATGAAGTCTCCAAGCGCTGTCTTGGGTTTGTGAATCCCTGGGGTATCGATAAAGACGATCTGTTCCTTATCCGTCGTATAAATCCCCATAATCTTATTGCGCGTTGTCTGCGCCTTGTCACTCATGATGGCAATCTTTTGCCCCATGACGTGGTTCAAAAACGTTGACTTCCCAACATTGGGACGTCCTAAAATGGCTACAAAACCTGATTTAAATGTCATATTATCCTTTCACGAGGGCATGCTCCCTCTTATCCAAATACCAAGGCCCAGAATTTGGGCACAAAAATCACCAGTCCTGTTAGTAGGGCAAAACCTGATACGACAAGGACTGCTCCAGCCGCCATGTCTTTGGCATTCTTTGCCAACATGGAGAAATGGTAGTTACTAGCTAAATCCACCACATTTTCAATGGCTGAATTCATAATCTCAAAAGCAATCACCAAGGTAATGCTGAGCAATAAAAAGAGCCATTCTGTCGCAGAAATCCTAAATACCAAACCAGCAAGAATTGCTGCAAGGGCTGATAAGGCATGCTTGCGCATATTGCGCTCTTCCTTGATCGAAGTAAAAATTCCTGTTATCGCAAACTCCAGGCTTGAAGTGAAGTCCCGATTTTTCCATTTTCGCTTATTGTCTTGTGAGTCCATAGGCTGTCAAAATCTCTTCCTGTAAGCCAAACATTTCCTTTTCTTCTTCCGGCGTATAGTGATCATAGCCATTGATGTGAAGAAAACCATGCACTGCTAAAAATCCCATTTCGCGCTCAAAGCTGTGGCCATATTCTTCGGCTTGCTCACGCGCCTTGTCAATTGAAATAAAGAGCTCACCAATATAGGTATCGAATTCAGCCATCATCTCTGCCAATTCTGGATTTTCTGCAAGATCTTCCTCGTCAAAAGAAATCTCCATCTCTGGCTTGTATTCTAAACTGATGACATCCGTCGGACGATCCGTATCACGGTATTCAAGATTTAGTTCATGACTGCGTTCATTGGTTACAAAAGTCACAGCCATTTCCTTGTCTTCTTTCCCAATTTTTTGAGCAGCAAATTCTAAAATTTCTTGCGTTTGTTTTAAGATTTCGTCAGAGACTTGACCAGTCTCATCTACCATTTCAATATACATCTGGATCACCTCACTATTATCACTTTATTATATCACAAAAACCAGCCTATATACTAGATACAGGCTGGTTTTCAATCTTTTTCTTTGCAGGACAATCTTACACCACTGTTTGCTGGATGGCATTCATCTGGGCATAGATCCCTCCTTGTGCAACCAGTTCCTCGTATCTACCACGTTCCACAATACGTCCTTCAGATAAGACTAAGATCTGATCCGCATCTTGGATAGTGGACAAGCGATGGGCAATGATAAAGGTGGTCCGGCCCTTTTGCAGGACTGCCATAGCTTGTTGGATGATTTCTTCTGTTTCCGTATCAATGTGAGAAGTTGCCTCATCCAAAATCAGAATTTGCGGATTCATATAGAGCGTCCGCGCAAAGGAAATCAATTGACGCTCACCACTTGAAAAGGCGGATCCTTTTTCTACGACTGGATGGTCGATTCCCTTTTCAAGGCGCTCTACAAAGGGCCAAGCCCCGACTTTTTTCAAGGCATCTTGGACTGCCTCCCGATCAATGTGATCCTGACTCATGGCCACATTACTAGCAATGGTTCCTGTAAATAGATAAGGATCCTGCAGAACAATCCCCATATGGCTGCGTAAGCTCTCACGAGAGACTTGGCGAATATCTTGACCATCGATCAAAATCGCTCCTTCTTGAGGATCATAAAAACGATAGAGCAGGTTCATAATCGAAGACTTACCCGATCCAGTATGACCCACAAGAGCAATGGTTTGCCCAGGACTTGCCTGAAAGGCAATATCTCTCAGAACTGGCTTTCTTTCTTCATAGGCAAATTGAACATCGTTAAACACGACTTGAGCTTTTTCTATCTTCAGTTCCGATGCACCATCGGCCTCCAAAGGTTGGTCTAAGAAAGCAAGGACGCGACTCCCCGTTTCTAAGGATCTCCGAATATTCGGAAATTGACGACTGAGATTGGCCATGAGATCAAATAGATTAATCACATAGTTAATATTGATAAATAAGAAACCAGCCGTCACACCGATATTGCCCTGTAGGAAAGAAATCCCAGCGATGGTCAATATACCTGCAATCACTAAAAACTTGAGCAATTCTGTCAAGGTCCAAGAAGCGATGGAATCAGCTAAGAGGATCCGATCATTGGCTCCTAGCATCTTCTGGGTAGTGGCTTCAAACTCCTCTACCACACCAGGCTCTTGATGATAGAGCTGAATCATACTGGCACCATGCAAGAGTTCATTGACTTGGGTATTGACCTCGCTTCTCGCATCAAAGAAATCCTTCATAGGCTGGTCCGTCATGACCTTGTAGAGATACTGGATTCCATAGAAAATTGGAAAAACTAGACACAAGAGTAACCCCATCATAGGACTCAGGTAAAAGAGAATCCCTAGGATAAAGAGAAATCGCACCAAATAGATGACTAGTATCATACAAGAGTTATAAAACTGGGTCCGCAAGGTCTCCGTATCATTGACAATTCTTGTTGCGATCTTTCCAGCCGGCTTGTCATCAAAATAAGAAATAGGCAGACCTTGCATGACTTGAAAGGCTTGGTCTCTCAGACTAGCGGTTACTTGATTACTTCCATGCAGTAAGATCCGATTTCCTAGGTAGCTAATCAGCTGTCCTAGGCTCAAGACTAAGAGATAAAATGCTCCCATCTGAAGCAAGTCCCCTTGTCCTCCACCGTGGGTCAGTGCAGTCAAAGGCCCATCGATCATCTTTTGGAGAAGAAAGGGTGACAATTCAGAAAAAATGGTGGCTAGTAAGAGGCAAATAAAGCCAGCAAGAAAGACAGTTGGATAAAGCGTGATCCTAGATAATAATCGTTTCAAAACTTTCATCTTATTCTCCTTCCTGTTTTTGTTGCCGTTGGTATTGTTCATAATACCAGCCTTCTTGAGCCAATAAATCACTAGCTCTGCCTTCTTCTACAATCTGTCCTTGATCCAAGACGATGATCCAATCCGCCTGATGAACAGCAGACAAGCGATGAGAAACAATAATGGTCGTCTTGTCTTTTCGTTCCTTTTGAAGCGTGTCAATAATGGCCTGTTCAGTCTTAGCATCTACTGCCGAAAGGGAATCATCTAACAGCAAGAGCTCTGCATCTCTTAAGAAGGCACGTGCCAGAGAAATCCGTTGTTTTTGACCTCCTGATACAGAGACCCCTTTCTCACCGATCAGGGTGTCCATTCCCTGAGACATCCGCTCGAGATCATCCGCAAAAGCAGCTTGGGCTACTGCTTCCACCAAGTCATCTTGGCTGGCTCCTTTTTTACCAAGCGCTATATTCTCACGGATAGACTTGGAGAATAAAATATGTTCTTGGGAAACATAGCCAATTTTTTCTTCGATGGAGTGTCGGTTGTAGTCCACGATCGGTTGCTGGTTGACCAAAAACTCTCCCTCACCAACTGGGTACTGCCGCAAGAATTGTCGAACCAGGGTAGTCTTTCCTGCACCGGTACGACCAACAATTCCAACCGTCTGTCCTTTCTGAATGGTCCAATCAATGCCTGACAGGCTCTTTCGCTCAACACCAGGATAGCTGAAAGAATAGTCCTTAAACTGCACCAAATCAATCTGCTCTAAGTAGTGAGGACCATCTGGCTCCAGATCATCCGTTTCATCAATCACTTCTTTTAATTTTTTATAGGACATTTGACCTGTCTGGTAGACCAAGATCAGGTCCGCCATCATCCACATAGGCTCAATTAAGAAGACCAAATACAGCTGTAAAGCCAATAACTTACCAAGGCTCAACTGCCCGCTTGCCAGGGACTGGCCTCCAAATAGCAGGAGCAAGACCGTCGAGAATCCAATAAACAACAGGGCTAAAGGTCCAAAAGAATACTGGATAGAGGCAATTTTGTCCCCTGTTTTGGAGAGACTGGCTGTTTTTTTCTGAAACTGTTTGACCTGCTGGTCCCGTCTACTATAGGCCCGCATGACCCGGATCCCTTCGATCGACTCCAAGACCTCATCGTTCAACTGAGCGACTGCTTCCCGGTTTTGCTCAACATACTCCTCCTGCTTTCTACTCAAAAAATAGGTAGAGACGACGAGGAAGATCATGGGAATAAAGGAAATCAAGGTTAATTGCCAAGAAATGAAAAACATGGTCGGAATAATAAAGGCAAACAAGCCACCGCCAAACAGGAGCACCATCATCCCGTAACCAGCCATATCGGCCATCCCATCCACATCTGTCGTAAAGCGCGTCAAGAGATCTCCTGAACGGAATTTCTCAAAAAAGGGACGCCGCATGGCTACTAGCTTACGAAACGCTTGACCCTGAAGGGTCGCCTTGAAATGGACTGACGACTGAAAGAGTCGCAACTGCCAATAAAAAGCCGTCAAATAATTGAGGATGGCTGACCCTACCAATAGGACCATATCCCATACAAAGTTCGATTGCGTCAGCGTCTGCTGACTCAAATGATCCACTAAACGCTGGATAACTTGCGTCGGGATCAATAAGGTGTAATCATAAAGAATCAGGACCATAGCGATCTTCACATATCGCCACTTGCGCTCCCTGATATACTCCCAAATAGCTCTGATCATATATTCTCCTTTTCAAAATGGAACAGAAAAAACCCAAGCAAGGAGCTGAGTAGGTGCTCAGTCCACACTTGGGCCTTCTGATGCCTGTCACCAATTCAGTTAAGGCAGGCAAAAATGCATACAAAAAACCCAAGACAGACTCCTCCATCTTGGGTTTCATTCAATTTTTACATAGAACTCAACTGAGATTGGAGAAGTTGTGTATTCAATTGTGTCATCAAAACATCTACTTTGTTCATGATGGTTTTCTCCTTTCTCTTTGTTGTTCTAACTTTACCACGGATTTCCTTGCTTGTCAACGTTTTTTTGAAAATTGTTGAAAAAAGCCGGACTGTTAAAGATAGACTCGCAAAAAAAGAAGCCTAGATCTTCTCTAAGCTTCTCTCTTCTGCTATGCTAGTTGCCGGGATTGAACCGGCGACCTCATCCTTACCATGGATGCGCTCTACCGACTGAGCTAAACCAGCAGTACCTATCTACTATATCATGGAGATAGGTCTTTTGTCAATATCCTGAATCATTTTTCTGCCAAATATTCTTCCTTCGTGAGGACATAGTGGACTCTTGTCACCATTCGCCCCTCTTCATGCAAGTCTAGCATCGCGTAGGGCTCCTCGTGAGAATATTTCATACCTGATTTAGCCATCACCCGGCCAGAAGCTGGATTGTCCTTATCATGAACAGCAATGAGCTTGTTCATTCCTAACTGTTCAAAAGCCAAGGCAATGACTGCCTTGGTAGCCTCTGTCGCAAGACCCTGGTTCCAATAATCTTTATTCAGAACATAGCCAATACTCCCCTTCTTCAGACAAAGATCCAAATCCAGTAAATCAATCGTCCCTATAAATTTTTCATTTTCTTTGAGCTCGATCCCCCATCTTCCAAGTGGGCTCGCTAGGTAAAAGAGGGCAATATTATTACGCGTCTCTTCTATACTTTGATTGGTTGCAAAGGTATAGCGCGTAACTGTCTCATCAGAAGCATACTCAAACATAGCTGGTGCATCTTCAAGAGTGACCGGACGCAAGTGCAAGCGCTCAGTCTCTATTTCTAGATAAGCCGCTAACTTCACATATAAATTTTCCATTTGACACTCCTTCTTTAGGGATTAGTTTAGCAAATAACCTAAAGGAAGGCAAGCTCAAATTTTTCTTGCTTTTTAACCCACTTTTCTATACAATAAAATCAATCAAAACAATCAGATAAGGAGTGAAAAGGTCATTGAGTCAAGAGAGCAATCTCACACCAATGGCCTTTTTACACCTAAATCTGAGCAAGGAGGCAAAAATGCTCATTGGAATTCCTAAAGAAATTAAAAACAACGAAAATCGGGTCGGTTTGACACCTGCAGGCGTACAAAGCTTGGTGAAGAAAGGACATCAAGTGTTGGTGGAAACAAATGCTGGACTTGGTTCTGGCTTTGTCGATGAAGATTACGCCAAACAAGGAGCGACTATTGTAGCAACTGCTGCAGAAGCTTGGGCCGCTGAGATGGTGGTCAAAGTCAAAGAACCTCTCGCTGAAGAATACGGCTTCCTTCGCGAAGACCTCTTGCTCTTCACTTACTTGCATATGGCTGCTGCTCCAGAATTAGCGGACGCTATGGTCTCAGCTAAAACAACAGGGGTGGCCTACGAAACGGTGCGTGACCTTGATGGACAATTGCCTCTCTTGGTGCCAATGAGTGAGGTTGCTGGACGGATGGCCGTGCAAATCGGTGCTCACTTCCTGACCAAACAAGAAGGTGGATCAGGCGTCCTCCTAGGTGGGGTGCCAGGTGTTCCCAAAGGGAAAGTCACCATCATCGGAGGCGGGGTCGTTGGAACCCACGCAGCTCGTATCGCCCTTGGACTCGGTGCCCAAGTGACCATCTTAGATATCAGCGCCAAACGTCTGGCTGTTCTGGAAGATGTCTTTGGTCATCAAATCCAAACCCTTATGTCCAACCCATTTAATATTGAGGCCAGCGTCCGTGATGCCGATGTTGTCATCGGTGCTGTCTTGATTCCTGGTGCTAAAGCTCCTAAATTAGTGACAGACGATATGGTTAAACAAATGCGTCCCGGTTCAGTCATCGTCGATGTGGCCGTTGACCAAGGTGGGGTTATCGAAACAGCAGACCGTGTCACAACGCATACGGAGCCAGTTTACGAAAAACATGGCGTGCTCCATTATGCCGTTGCCAATATCCCAGGGGCTGTCGCTCGTACCTCTACTATCGCCCTTACCAATGTGACCCTTCCTTATGTCGAATCCCTAGCTGACAATGGCTTCCACAAGGCAATTGCCCTCGACGAAGGCCTGCGCCAAGGGGTCACCACTTACCAAGGCCATATCACAAGCCAACCTGTTGCTACTGGTTTAGAGCGCGACTTCACCCCAATCGATGAATTGGTTTAATTTCTAACATAAAAAAGGCAAAGATCTGATGATCTTTGCCTTTTCTTTTATTCTTCTTCTTCCACATCCGGTTTTTCTTTGAGGACTGGATTTGGAATGTGCTCATAGGCCCGAATAATCTCTGCTACTACTGGATGGCGAACGACATCCTTGGCAGAGAAATGCACAAAGTCAATTTGAGAAATGTTCTTCAATTTCTCCTGAGCATCAATCAAGCCTGATTTGACATTTCGAGGAAGGTCAATCTGGCTAGTATCCCCATTGACAATCATCTTAGAGTTAAAACCAAGACGGGTCAAAAACATCTTCATCTGCATGATGGTGGTATTTTGCGCTTCATCGAGGATGACAAAGGCATCGTCCAAGGTCCGCCCCCGCATATAAGCCAAAGGCGCAATCTCGATAATCTCCCGCTCCATCATCCGAGTTGTTTGGTCTTTCCCTAAAATCTGGTAAAGAGCATCATAGACCGGACGTAGATAAGGGTCTACTTTTTCTTTAAGATCCCCTGGTAGGAAACCAAGGCTCTCTCCAGCTTCTACAGCAGGACGCGTCAAAATGATCCGCTTGACCTGACCACGCTTGAGGGCAGTCACTGCCAAGGTCACGGCTAGGAAGGTTTTCCCAGTCCCCGCTGGTCCAATCCCAAAGGTGACATCATGGTTCTTGACACTATCGACATAGATCTTTTGACCAAGCGTTTTAACCCGAATGGGCTTGCCGTAACTATCCTTGATAATCTCTTCTTCATAAAGAGCGATGAACTTATCCAATTCCCCATTTCTCACCATGGTAATGGCGGTCACCACATCTGGCGTTCCGATGGTCATGCCGCGGTTGACGAGGACCAAGAGAGCCTGAATGACCTGACGAACCTGCTCGCAGCTTTCTTCTTCCCCAATGATTTGGACGATTTCTGTCCGGGCATGAATGGTCACCCCAAATTCTTGCTCCATCAAACGGAGATGGCGTTCGTTGGATCCAAACAAATGAAAGAGATCGTCTGGATGCGTTAATGTAATTTCAACTGAATGTTCTTGCAAATAAAGAACCTCTCTACCTGTGTTTTTCTATTATTATAACAAAGAGGCCGAGAAAAAACCATCCTCGACCTGTCCTTTTCTAGTGGGCTTGGTATTCTTCCCAAATCGCATCAAAATCGCCAAGATTAAAGGAAAAGCTGGCATGCTCTTCTAAATAGCGACTGACCTCGTCGAAGTCATCTGTATGCTTGGGAAAAGCAGACTCGTGAAAAGCAAGATCTGCTAGAATGGCCTTAGGAGCATTGCTTTTAGGATTGCGCTCCGTCATCAGCCAAGTATAAAATGATTTTCGCATAAGCCTCCTCTTAGATCAACTCTGTTCCAAACTGGTCTTGCTTGATTTTTTTGGCCTTCATCAAACCACCCAAAGATTTTTTGAACTGGCCTTTTGAAATCCCAAAAGTTGCCTTGATCTCTTCTGGAGATGACTTATCATTCAAGGTCATAAAGCCTCCATTAGCTTCCAAATAGGTCAAAATCATTTGGGCATCGTTTTCCAACATTTCAAAAGAGCGTGGCTTCAAAGATAGATTCAAGGTCCGGTCCACCTCCCGAAATCCGATGACGCGAGCATTTACGACCTCTCCCAAACGAGGTTCTGCATAGCGCTCACTTGGGTGGATAAAGCCCAGCATATTGTTCTCTGGAAGGTAAACAAAGGTTCCAGACAATTTCAAGCGGTAGACAATGGCTGGCCAGTTTTGGTTTTGCATATTGTTATAGGCTGGACGAGCCAAACGCTGGAAATCTTCCTGGTAGGCTAAGATCCCCCAAATCCGATCTTTCTTATCGACTTCTAAGCGAATATAGAGACGATCGCCCTTTTTAGGCCATAGATCTTTGATCTCCGGTAGGATATCTAGTGAGACAACAATCTGCTTATCTGGAAGCCCTGTATCCACAAAGACTCCCAAATCTTTGCGCACTTCTGTGACCGTCCCCCAGCCAAAGCTTTCTTGAGTTGCTGTGACTTCAAGTGTCGTGAGTCGGAGTTTTTGCTTCATATCTGTATAGGCAAAGCCCTTGACACTTTCTCCAACTTGGTGTGGGCCTTCTGCTTTATCAAGCGCGTAGGTCTGGCCATCTTTTTGAACAAAATAGAAGTGATCATTTTCATCGATGACCATTCCCATGATGTAGCTTGCTAGATTCGTATTCATGTTTCCTTCTTTCCTCTTGCCTCTTCACAAGAATAATGGAAATAAAACCCAGCCAGCAGTGCCAACTGAGTCTTTCTTTCCTGTAATGGTTGGGATGGATTAAACTTCCATCAATTCTTTTTCTTTGTGCGCTGTCATTTCATCTACATGCTTGACAGCGTCATCCGTAACTTTTTGGATCTCTTTTTCAAGACCTTTCAATTCATCTTCTGTGATTTCTTTTGCTTTTTCTTGTTTCTTGGCTTCATCCATAGCATCACGACGGATGTTACGGATCGCTACTTTAGCATTTTCACCCACTTTTTTCACTTCTTTTGCCAAGTCGCGACGAGTTTCTTCTGTCAAAGCTGGGATAACCAAGCGGATAACAGATCCATCGTTGGCTGGAGTGATACCAAGGTCAGAAGCATTGATGCTGTGCTCGATGTCTTTCAAAGATGATTTATCAAATGGTGTGATCAACAAGACACGCGCCTCTGGAATGGTGATAGATGCCAATTGGTTCAATGGAGTCTCTACTCCGTAGTATTCTACGAAAATACGATCCAAAAGACTTGCATTTGCACGTCCAGCACGGATGCTACCAAATTCACGTCCCAAACTTTGGTGAGACTGGGTCATTCTTTCTTTTGCTTTTTCTACGATTGGGTTTGCCATAATCTTCCTCTATTTTCTATTATTTTTCTACGTTATTCGATACGGTTGTACCGATATTTTCACCAAAGACAACACGTTTGATATTGCCTGGTTCATTCATGTTAAAGACAACCAAGTCAATGTCGTTGTCCATGGAGAGTGTAGAAGCTGTTGAGTCCATGATGCGAAGACCTTTATTGATCACATCACGGTGAGTCAATTCCTCAAATTTCACAGCTGAAGCATCTTTTTTCGGATCGGCATTGTAAACACCATCGACCCCATTTTTGGCCATGAGAATGGCATCTGCTTCAATCTCAGCTGCACGAAGGGCTGCGGTCGTATCTGTTGAGAAGTAAGGAGAACCGATCCCTGCACCAAAGATCACGATCCGATCTTTTTCAAGGTGACGAAGGGCACGACCACGGATATATGGTTCTGCGACTTGTTGCATGGCAATCGCAGTTTGAACACGGGTATCCACGCCAACTTGTTGAAGCGAATCAGCCATCACAAGAGCGTTCATGACAGTCCCAAGCATACCTGTGTAGTCTGCTTGGACACGATCCATCCCTGCTTCAGCAGCAGGTTCTCCACGCCAAAGGTTTCCCCCTCCAATCACCAAGGCAATTTCAATTCCAAGTTCATGAACTTCCTTGATTTCTTGGGCCATATTTTGGACAGTTTTGATATCGATTCCGACACCACGTTCGCCGGCAAGAGCCTCACCAGATAGCTTGATTAAGATACGTTTATACTTAGGTTCTACCATTTTCTCTCTCCTTTTTTGATCTGTATTATTTTACCATAAATTACGTTTTTTATATAGTCATATCTATCAAAATTTTCTTTTTTCCATCCGATTAGTTTTACCAACTGTAGCAAATAAAAATGGAGTACAAAAAAAAGCTACCCGAGGGCAGCTTTTCATTTCAATTAAAGTGAGTTAACGTCCACTTTGATACCAGGACCTTGAGTTGTAGTCAAAGTCAAGCTAGTTACGTAAGTACCTTTAGCTGTAGCTGGTTTTGCTTTTTGGATTGTGTCGTTGAAAGCTTTAAAGTTTTCAACCAATTTAGTATCATCGAATGAAACTTTACCGATGATCGCTTGAACGATACCTGCTTTATCAGCACGGTAAGTGATTTTACCACCTTTAGACTCTTCAACTGCTTTCGCAACATCCATTGTTACTGTACCAGTTTTAGGGTTTGGCATCAAGTTACGTGGTCCAAGGACACGTCCAAGACGTCCAACAAGAGCCATCATGTCAGGTGTAGCGATAACAACGTCGAAGTCCAACCAACCATCGTTGATTTTCGCAACAAGGTCATCTTCACCTACGAAGTCTGCACCAGCAGCTTTTGCTTCTTCTGCTTTTGCACCACGTGCAAATACAAGAACGCGAGCAGTTTTACCAGTTCCGTTTGGCAATACCATTGCACCACGGATTTGTTGGTCAGCTTTTTTCACGTCGATGTTCAAGTTGTATGCAACTTCTACAGTTGCGTCAAATTTTGCAAAGTTAGTTTCTTTTGCAAGAGCTACAGCTTCTTCTACGCTGTAGACTTTTGTGCTGTCGATTTTTTCAAGAGCAGCACGAAGTTGTTTGCTTTTTTTAGCCATTTTATCTTTCTCCTTGTAATGTGGTCATATCGATTTTCATCTCCCACGTCACTCGTCATTTGATCAAGTGTATTGCGGGCAAATAGGATTGTTACAATTAGTCAGTAACAGTGAATCCCATAGAACGAGCAGTACCTTCGATCATACGCATTGCAGACTCAATGTTTGCAGCGTTCAAATCTGGCATCTTAGTTTCAGCGATTTGTTGTACTTGTGCACGAGTTACAGTTGCAACTTTCGTTTTGTTCGGTGTACCTGAACCTTTTTCAACACCTGCAGCTTTTTTCAAAAGAACAGCAGCTGGTGGTGTTTTTGTAACGAAATCGAATGATTTGTCTTCATAAACAGTGATAACAACTGGGATGATCATACCAGCTTGATCAGCTGTACGAGCGTTAAACTCTTTAGTGAATCCCATGATGTTGATACCTGCTTGACCAAGCGCTGGACCAACCGGTGGAGCTGGAGTAGCTTTACCAGCAGGGATTTGCAATTTTACAAGTTTTTCGACTTTTTTAGCCATTTCTTAAATCCTCCTTTGTGGTTTTGGCGGTAATTACAGATTTTTACCTCCCACAAGTATGCTTTGTGCATACCTTTCTATTATACACGATTTCTCTTTTTTTGCAAGAAAAAATTAAAATATAGTAAACTTTTTTTTCGTTTTATGATAGAATGAAGCTATGTTAATCAAAGTTGCTTCTGTATTATTTATTTTTTTAACGCTGATTCTGAGCGGCATCATTGTTCACCTCTTTAAACTCCAAAAAAGAGGATGGCGATCTACCGATATTGCCTTTCCTTTATTTGCTTTGGAGTACTACCTGATCTCAGACAGTGCCTTTTACCACAGCCTCTTACCACTGCTAGCCTTGAGTCTTTCGCTTTTGGCCTTGGGGCTAACGGTTTATTTCTTAAAAAAGAAAAAGAGTTTTTATTACCCTAAATTTATCAAATACTTCTGGCGCGCTGGATTTCTGATCACCTTCTTGCTCTATCTGATCCTAACCGCTAGTTTGTTTATCTAATACCAAAAGGAGGCTGGGACAAAAGTCCTAGCCTC
>NZ_KV794411.1:950802-964013 GCF_001808725.1 Streptococcus sp. HMSC074F05
TACCGATTTCTGTCCCACTCTCTTTTTTTATTTCTTCCGATGAAAGAACCATCCCACTAGTTTCTTGAAGACTTGAATCAAGATGAGAGCAAGAACGGCCATGATGGCACAAATAACCAGTGTTTGGATCCTCAAGGGGCTCATGTTAAAGAATTTCCCTAGAACACTACTTGAAACTAGGAAGGCTAGGATATTTCCTAGAAGAACCAGTCTCTTGTAGTGATTGAGAGGCTGGGATTCTTGGTAGATGATGGTAAATCCAACGAAGGCCATCAAGCAGATGGCTGCACTTGAGAGTTCTTCCGACCTCATGCCAAATGCTGAAGAGAGCAATACCAGACTGAAGATCAGTATAAAATCCGTCAAGGCAGCAGGTAGCGCATTTTTAAAGACCGTTTCGATAAAGCGCCCTTTGATGCGCTCGCTATTGGGCTCAAGCGCTAGAAAGAATCCTGGAATCCCAATCGTAAAACCACTGATCAAGGACATCTGCGACGGCATGATAGGATAAGTAAAGGCTAAAAGCGTCACTGAGATAGCCAACAAGATAGAAAAGATATTCTTGATCAAAAAGAGACTGGCTGATCGTTGAATATTATTGACCACCCGCCGACCTTCTGCCACGATGGACGGCATCTTCCCAAAGTCGGAATCTAGTAAAACCACTTGCGCCATCTTTTTGGTCGCGTCATTTCCAGATTCCATCGCAATACTACAATCCGCTGTTTTGAGGGCCAGAATATCGTTGACGCCATCTCCAGTCATGGCGACTTTATGCCCCTTTGCCTGCAAGCCTTCAACAAGGCTTTTCTTTTGCTCTGGTGTCACCCGACCAAAGACCGTATATTGGCTCGCCGCCTGGTGCAAATCTTCTTCCGTCAGTAAGGTTCTGGCATCGATCAGATTTTCTGCTCCTTCAATGTCTGCTTTTTGCGCGATGGCAGAAACTGTAGCTGGGTTGTCCCCTGAAATGACCTTAATGGTTACACCTTGTTCTTTAAAGTAGGCAAAGGTTTCTTTGGCATTTTTTCTCAAAGGATTGGAGAGAATAATCCAGGCCACCAAGTCTACAGGAGCCTCTAAAGTCTCTCCAAGCTGTTCTCCTCGATATTTCCCAAAAGCCAAGACCCGATTGCCTGCCTGAGTAGCAGGAGCTATCTCCTCTTCAACCTCAGAGAAGCCCTCTCGTAAGACAAATTCTGGTGCGCCTAATACATAGATCCCAGATTCAAAGGCAATGGCTCCATACTTTTTCTTAGACGTAAAGGGCTGAATGTCTTTAGCCTTCCAAGGCTGGCTGACTGGTGTCTTATGAAATTTTCGGATGGCATCCATGGTATCGTTTTGATCCATACTAGCCTTGACATACTGAGCTAGAGCTTCCAAGTCTTGAGCATCTTTAACTGGACGAATCTCTGTCACTTCCATACCCGGCTCTGTAATGGTCCCCGTCTTATCGACACAAAGGATATCCACGCGCGATAAGGTCTCAATCCCCTTCATGCTATTGAGCAGGACCTTTTCCTTGGCCAATCTGACAGCACCCAGAGCCAGTGCCAAGGTCATCAAGAGATACAAGCCTTCTGGAATCATCCCGATCAAGGCCCCGACTGTTGAAGTCACACTGAGGTTGAGGCTATCACCTAAGCTGATATAGCTGCGAAGAAAAAGGAGCGAACCTAGCGGAATGATAAGGAGACCAATGATCCCCACAATACGATTGACTGCATGGACCATGTCAGACTCCTCATGAGACTTGACCTGCTTGGCTTCCAGGCTCAGTTGGTTGATGTAGGAGTCGTTCCCAACTTTTTCTAGTTGCGCTAAACCTTGACCAGCGATCACAAAGCTACCTGATATGAGCGCGTCTTGCGCTCCTTTTTTGACCTCATCAGCTTCACCGGTCAATTGCGACTCATCGACTTTTAGCTCGCCCTCCAGCAAGACCCCATCCGCATAGATCTGATCTCCAGCTTGAAAGCAAACTAGATCGCCCTCCACCAGCTGATCGATAGGTAGAGTGACTTCTTTTCCTTCGCGAAGAACGATCGCCTCACTCATATGTAGAAATTGCATCTGACGCAAGATCCGTCGAGAGCGGACTTCCTGCACAATCCCTACCAAGGAGTTGACCACGACGACCGGGACAAACAAGAGATTGTTCCAAGACTTCACTGCTACCAGCAAGAACGCTAAGACCAGGAAAATCAGATTAAAGTAAGTAAAGACATTGTCTCGAATGATCTGCCCAATACTTTTTTCTGTCTTGACCGTGACCTTATTTTGCTTGCCCTCTTGGATCTTTTTCGCTACTTCTTCCTGACTGAGTCCTTCTAATCTAACCATTGCTTTCCTCACTCATGTATTTCCAAGGGCAATCCTTCTGGATCGAAGAAAAATGCCATCTTCTTGCCATCAAAATCGTCATAGCGAAGGCCTGTATTCTCAATACCTAGCTGATCCAATCTAGCTAGATAGGCCTCTACATCCTCCACTTTAAAGGCCAGATGACGCAGTCCCGCATGCTCGGGCAAGGGGAGCTTCGGACGTTCTGGGGCCGTCGGTTTGATAAAGAGTTCTAAAGTCAGCTGCCCCTGACGGAGATTGATCAAGATATCTCCCCGTTCGGGACGGTCATACTCACTGACAATCGCAAAGCCCAACTGCTCCACATAAAAATGCAACATAGCGTCGCGATCCCGTCCAATGATGGCAATATGATGAATCGTATCTAACTTCATCTGGTCCTACTTTCTATTTTCTATAAAAAGAAAAGGGAGTGGGGCAAGTGCCCTCTTCCCCCTAGACTTATTGTTGCAATACTTTTCGAGGTTTGGTTCCTTCAGCTGGTCCAATCACACCCGCTGCTTCCAACTCTTCCATGAGGCGAGTCGCCCGGTTAAAACCAACCGATAAGCGGCGCTGGATCATCGAAGCACTGGCTTTTTGGGTCTCGATGACGAGCGCTTTGGCCTCTTCAAAGAGAGGATCACCTTCATCAGAGCCACCCATACCTCCATCAAAGTCTGACTCCGATACTTCTCCTGGATCGAAGGCATCATCATAATCAGCTTCTGCCTGCTCTTTGACAAAGTTGACAATCCGCTCCACATCGTCATCTGAGATAAAGGATCCTTGTAGACGGATCGGATGATTTTCATCGATCGGTTTAAAAAGCATGTCTCCACGACCGAGCAATTTTTCTGCCCCATTTTCATCCAAGATGGTCCGTGAGTCGGTCCCAGATGATACCGCAAAAGCGACACGGGAAGGCACATTGGCCTTGATCAAACCTGAGATAACGTCAACCGATGGCCGCTGGGTCGCAAGAATCATGTGAATTCCTGCTGCACGTGCCTTTTGTCCAAGGCGAATAATAGCATCTTCCACTTCTTTACTTGCCACCATCATCAAGTCTGCCAACTCGTCGACAATGACCACGATCAATGGAAGGGGCACTTGCTTCATCTCAGACTGGGCATTGTACTCAGCCACCTTGGCATTAAAGCCAGCAATATTGCGAGCGCCTACTTTCGAGAAGAGCTCGTAGCGATTTTCCATCTCATCAACGACCTTCTGCAGGGCTCGACTAGCCTTGCGTGGGTTGGTCACCACTGGAATCAAGAGGTGAGGAATATCATTGTAGACAGAAAGCTCCACCATCTTTGGATCGACCATCATAAATTTGACTTCGTCCGGACGGGCCTTCATCAAGATACTCGAAATGATCCCATTGACTGCAACCGACTTACCAGATCCAGTAGAACCCGCGACCAAGAGGTGGGGCATCCGGGCCAAATCAAAGGTCCGAGCTGAACCATCTACAGCCTTCCCAAGTGGAATCTCAAGGAGTTTAGCTGGGTCTGTCTTGGATTGCTCCCACAATTCACGGAAGGAAACGGTCGCAATCTCTGAGTTGGGAACTTCAATCCCGACCAGAGACTTCCCTGGAATCGGTGCTTCGATCCGCACATCCTTGGCTGCCAGGGCCAAGGCCAAATCATCTGCTAGGTTAGAGATGCGGTTGACCCTCACACCGACAGCCGGTTTGACTTCATACTTGGTAACAGATGGACCAATTTCCGCCCGCTCTACTGTCGCCTTGATGTTAAAGCTTGCAAAGGTTTCTTCCAGAATGCGGATATTCTGACGAACGATATTCTTCTCTTTGGATTGATTTTTAGGCTTGTCAGGTGCGAAGAGATCAATGGTTGGAAGTTTATACTGAAGGAGTTCCTTAGGCGTGAAGTCCACTTGAACTTCCTCCCCATCGTCCTCGAATTCTTCGGCCACTGGAAGCTCTTCGTATGCTTCAGGCTCTTCAGGCCATTCTTCATCTGGTAGATAGATCTCTGGTGTTGCTGGTGCAACAATCTCGGCTTCTGGGAAGGTCTCTGTGAGCGGCTCTTCCGCCAACACCTCTCCTGTCTCAGGATCTACAGGATGGCCCTCCATTGACAAAGGACTTGGAAGATCTGCCCTTACCTCTTCTTGCTCTCTTACAGCTACAGCCGCTTCCTCAGCAGCTCTCGCTTCTTTTTCAAGGAATTTCTGCTCACGACGCTCTTTACGTTTTTCCATAGAGGCATGGAAGGCTTCTGCACCTTTTTCAAATAAATCATAGATAGAGTATGGACTCATCAAGAGAAGGCCCAAACCGATAAAGAGAAGGCCGATAAAATAGGAACCAATATTTGAAAACAGGAAGGAAATAGGAGCATAAAGAAGGGCACCGATCATACCCCCACCGGCAAAACTCTCCACCCGCAGATGAAGCAAGTCTGCCATGATTCTTGAAAAGGTGACCTTGATCCCATTATTATCTAAATGAAGGGAGGATACAAAGAAGGCCTGAAACATCAAGAGAACCCCTGCAAAGAAGCTGAGGAATCCTGATATAATCCCTTCGTGTTTATCTAGCCATTTAAAAGCATAGAGGTAGAAAAAGGTTGCTAAAATAGCCAAATAAGCCGAACTTCCGACAAAAAGACGGATCAGGTTGTAAGCTAAGACTCCCACAGCCCCCAATTTCAAGGCCGCAAAGACTAAGACCAGACTGATGAGAATGGTCGTAATCATACGATGAATCGCTTTTTTTCTTTCTAATTCTGCTTTGGACAGTCGTCTCGTCGACCGTGTATTTTTTGATTGATTATTGTTTGCCATAACCTTTATTATACCACATTTCCAAGCTAGTTCTCTAGTAAAATCATTTCCACAAATTTGCAACAGAAAGCAGAAAAACAGTACCGAGTGGGCACTGTTCTTTAGAGCTGTTTAGAACGATATTCAATGATGTTCAAATTCCAAAATGGATCTTACTCAGATTTTTTATCCTCCGGTGTGATGGTATCTAGAACTTAATCGACTTTTTGCTCTCTTTCCAATTTGTTATCCATTTGAATCATATCGATTTGATCTTGTACATTTGTTTGCTGAACTTGCGGTTTATATGACGAGGCAAATCCTCCTCCAATCACAAATAGACTCACTCCAAGGACGCAAAGTCTTTTGACATGCCAAGCCATTGGCAAGGGAATTTTCGCTCCAATACCTGATTTCTTGACCCAATCCGGATGGTCTCGCATCACACGATTTGCTTCCATCAGAGGCATCAGGTAGCCAAAGAGTGCAATCACCGTTATCAATCCAATAACCCGAAAACGATTCTGATTGGACGAAGAAACATGGTTCACTTCCATCAAGATCATGCCCGTAATCACCAGAACAATGACCAGTAAAAAGCCCAAAGATCTCCATAGACCTTCTCGACGGTAACACTTCAATTCATCAAACGACATCTCGTTAAAATTCTTATTCATTCTTTAACAACTCCTTATGCTTCTTCAGGTATTTCTTGCCATACCATTCTTCGACAGTTTTCCCTTCCCACTCACGATATTCTTCAGGATATTTTAATTTGTAGTAGCCTTGCAACATATAGGGAAACATGAAATATATTTCAAAAGCAGAAATCAGTATATTGAAAAATAGAAATAAAAATAAAACACATAATCCTTTAACCAAATTATCTGCATTTCTTATTGAATCCGAAAATATCGTACGAAAAATTATCCAGAGTGCTACAACTATTCCACCATACTTGACAATAAATCTAAATATGCTATTAAACACTCTATCAATCGGACTCTCTATTCCAGTTCCACCATTTAATAATTTAAGTAATGATATAGACTTAGCATGTATCAGGTAAATGATCGTAAATAGAATCAAACCTACCATGGCAAATAACCCTAAATATCCAACTAAACCATAAAGTAAATTCAACAATAGAAGATTTAACTCAACTAGAAGCCATATTATAAAGGAAACCATAACATGAAACTGACCTCTATAGATCAAAATGAACTGTTGGTTGAATCGCTTTCCTAATATAATCAGCAAAATCCATATTGCCAGCCCCATCCAAAATACCCAGTATGGAAGAAAATTAATTTCGGGCAAGTGTACTGTTAAATCTCTGGGATTAGCATGGTAAAATAAATAATCATTTAAAGCAACAATTAACCAATTGGGACCGATTATAAATAAGATCGTCAAAAATACTAGCCAGACATATGATTTCAAAGTCCCTCTATATTTTTCTTTTTTTAGAGCATCCTGATAATTTTCCTGAGCAAATTTTCCCGAAATACCATCATCTAATAGATTTAAACTCTCTTCAAAATTGCCTCTAAAGATTGATTTCTTCATTATTACTTTCCATTAACTCCTTATGCTTCCTCAGGTATTTCTTGCCATACCATTCTTCCAGTGATTTTCCTTCGAACTCTCGATATTCTTCTGAATATTTATTTCGATAGTAACCATACAGTGAATGAGGCAAAAGTAATATAAAATACATAGCCAAAAATATCACATTCATTAGAAATACCATACCAATCACTGATACTACACCTAGAATATCGGTTCTAACTTCTCCAATTTGTGGAAAAAAGAATTTTAAAACCATCCAAATTGCAACAATTCCTCCAGCAAATCCTGTAACTAATTGAATTTGTTTAGATTGAGAACCATTATCAGTTGGTTCTTCATATAATCGAGTTCGAATTGAAGATATTCTTTTTCGAATAATCATCCCATCAATGATTCCAATTAGAGAATAAATTACAAGTAAACCAGGAATGGTTAAAGTTCTCCCAAAACCACTAATAAAGAATAAATTAACAAACAATATCATCCATATTATATACAAGTTTCCATTTAGAATGCTAACATATGGAACTTTTGCAGTGTATTGTTTTCTACAATTGACTTTACTTATGGCATACCACAAAAAACCGCACAAGAAAAATAACCAGAATGGTAAAAAATTGATGCCCCAAATTTTCACAGTCATGCCATTCTGTGGATATGCAATATTTGAATCGGTTATTGCTGATAGTCCAAACATGAACAGTATCCCCAAAAATGAGAATAGTTTTCTCGCAATACTAAATGGCTTTGTGTAGATTTTCCGACTATTTGTGTCCTTGACCATATAATCGATAAAGCCATCGTGACGCAAACGACGACTCTCATAAAAATTGGCTTTAAAGATTGATTTCTTCAATTTTTTTGAATCCATTTTTTATTTTTTTCCTCAGACTTCTAGGTATACTTTTTAGCTTACGCCATTTTAACACTTTTTAATGTTTTTCAACTCTGACCGTTCCTTTTTCGTATCCGGAATACATCGGGCTGTACCGACTCACGTAAGTACGAATATCATGTGAAGAGTCAGACTGCTCGAAAAGCGACAGAGAACCCCATTGTAAAATTCCATCATATTGCTTTCCATCGACGGTCAACTCGATATCTTCTCGATCAAAAGGATAAGTCTTCTCCTCGCCCTTCTCCTTCACTATCACATGATCTCCATCAATCTTGATCCAGGATTCTTTATTAAGCGAGGCAGTTTTTGTCTCCATATTGTCAACCGACAAATAATAGATCCCATTAATTGGCCGATTGGACTCCACCAAGTTCATGATGATCGCTCCGACAAAAAGAATCGGAAAAATCAACAATAACCATTTCCATTTCTTTTTCCCCTTCTTTTTGGGAAGTTCCGCCTCAGGAAGAGGCAGATCAGCTGTTAGAGTCGCAAGTCTCTCAGACTCCAGCTTTGGATCTAGCATAAGAGCAGATAAAGAGTGATCTTCACTCGCTAACCATTGCTTGGCCATCTGGACAAAATACAGACGCTCATCTTCTTGCGCTATCTCTTCAAATAAAGAAACAGCCAGCTCCATATCTCCCTTTAAATAGGTATTTAATCCTTTAAAATAACGATTTTCCAAGCGTTGAAAAGCCTGTGAACCGGTCACATGATCAAAATAATCATTGGGTTGCTGGTCCACAAGGATGTCATAGATGGCCAGTTGCTTCTGAATAACTTCTTCTTTTTCTGCTTCATTCTTGAAGGGAACATAGGTAAACTTCTTCTGAATATCTTCCTTGCTGATGGCTTTTCCTGAAAGTAGGGAAGATTTTACGAAAATTCCCAAGAGGGATGAACGATCAGTCCTAGCTATGTTTTGATTTTGTAAAAACTCTATTCGATCGATTGCAGATGAGAAATCTCCAATCATGTAGCAATATATTACACTAGCAAGATGGGCAGCTTTTTTGCTTAAACTAAATCTAGCACGACTACCCGATTGAGACCATTCATACCAAAAATCGATTCCAGTCGAAGCGTTTAGAATCTTAAGGGCTTCTTTTTCAAACCATTTATTCATCAAAACATAAAGAAGAAATAGAAGACCCAGCACCACTAGCAGTGTATTCGAATAAAAGTTTTGATGATCCGGAAACAAGCTAGATAAATAGCAATGGCCTACAAATAAACTGATAATCCCAATCCAAAGTAGTATGACATATTTTTTTCTTAATTTGCTATAACTCATTTGATAATACCTCTTTTAGTGTTACCTTCCATCATACCGAATTTTCCATCTATACGCAACTTCCTTCTTAATTAGTGATTTAGACCAAAAAGAAATCACCCTCACGGGTGACGAATGCTAAAAAATTAAGGGGAATATTTCTTTTCCAAAATTTTTAAATAATGTGTTTTCTTGAATTGGACAGATAATGTTAACACAACAAAGAGATACCACATCAAAAAACTTATAAACAATAACAAAAAACTTCCGAAGGTAAGATATAAGATGGATAATCCTAAAGTGATGAGTCCAAAAACAAGAATCAGCAAATAGGTTTTCAATCCATTCGACTTCTGTACTTGAAAATAATGCTCAGGCATATCGTAAGGAATGACATTCACTGTATACGTCTGCCTTCTGTGTTTCAATTGCCATATAGCGATGACAAGCATCAATCCAAACGATAGCACTAGTGGGATGAGTCCATGAAAGGATACTCTATCCGTTAACAGATAAATGCCATAAAAAAGGACGCCACTCGGGGTAAAGATAATGGGAAATGGAACACTTTTTCCGACATAGAGCTTATTCTCTTTAGGATAATAAAATACTGTTTTTTTGAGATTCCCTTGATCTGCACCGAATTCGACCAAATCGCGTAAAGGGAATTGTTGCCGATCCTTCGACGCTAACACAATCTGTTCAAAATCCACTTACGTAGTTTCCTGCTCAAGAGCCTTATTTGCTTCTACCTGAGCTTGAAGATGCTCTTGATAATACTTCAGTAATTCCTTATTTTTTCGTTTGGTGCCGAGGAATTTAAGTGTAACTGAACGATCAGAAGTCCCGTGCCCTATGACGTTTCCTTCCACATAAATTGGATAATTGGTGATCCCTCGAGACGTATTCTTTTCTCCCAAACGGACCACAATGGTGAATGGGTCTAGGCGATAGCGCTTGAAATTGCGATCGACCACTATTTCTGAGTTCCTAATCTCTATTCTTCCCATCGATGAAAAAGCAATCCAGCCAACTGTCACTAGAAGAAAACAAGCAGCCAATAAGGCTGTTAGGTTTTCAAAAAAATTTACTTCAATCAGTAATTGGATGACAGCGATGAGCATCGACACTGCCAAAAAGATCAAAAAATACAGTGAACTTCTCGAGTAAATATAAAATTTACGTGGTTGTTTCATTTATGATATTCTTCCTCTATAAAAAATCTATTTCACAACTCTAAAAGCACTTTCCATCATACCGAATTTTCCATCTCTACGCAACTTCCTTCTTAATTAGTGATTTATCAAATGTTATCGGTCTTGAAACAACCTCAGAAAATAGAGAATCCCATCCAGATTTGAAAGTATCGCAAAATTAAGGTACAATAGAGAAAGACAACTATGTTGGAAAGGAAGAATATGAAAAAATTAATCGCACTACTATTATTTTCCGGCTTAGCTTTGACAGCTTGTTCGTCCAATAAGACAGACGCTAACTCTTCAAGCTCAAGCAAAGAAAAGACAGAGCAGACAGCAACTTCTAGCTCTAGTGAAAAAGATCAAAAGAAAATTGAAGAAGAACAAAAGAAATTAGAACAACTGCGCAAAGATTTTAACGATGCCATGACCAATGAAAATGCCGTCTTCCCACAACTATCAACTGACGTGGCTGAAGATGAAGCGGAGGTTAAAATCACTACGACTGAAGGCGACATCACTGTCAAGCTCTTCCCTAAATATGCGCCCCTTGCAGTTGAAAACTTCTTGACCCACGCAAAAGAAGGCTACTACAATGGCTTACTCTTCCACCGTGTCATTAACAACTTTATGATCCAAACTGGGGATCCTAAGGGAGATGGTACTGGTGGCGAATCCATCTGGAAGGGCAAAGACAAATCCAAAGATTCAGGTACTGGTTTTGAGAATGAGTATTCTCCATACCTTTACAACCTTCGTGGAGCCCTTGCTATGGCCAATTCTGGTCCAAATACCAATGGTAGTCAATTCTATATCAACCAAAATAAGGATGATATTTCAAGTAAACTTCCAACTGATCGTTTCCCAGCTAAGATCATCGATGCTTATAAAAATGGTGGAAATCCAACCCTTGATGGTGGTAACTACACTGTCTTTGGCCAAGTGATCGATGGCATGGATGTGGTGGATAAAATCGCCTCTGCCGAAACCGATAATAAGGACAAACCAAAAACAGACATCAAGATTGAAAAAATCGAGATCTTAAAAGACTACAATTCCAAGAAATAATGAAAAGAGAACCAAACAGTTCTCTTTTTCTATCAAATGTAAATTTTTCTTAGAAACTTTCCTTAGGTGAGTACGGACGTCAGCGAACTTCGGCGAAGTTCCATGACTAATTATTGAGCCTAAGGTCTCAATAATTCCGTGTGCCTGAAACAAATCTGTTTCAGGCACTTTTCTCACTGCGGAATGTTTCGGTCATTACTTGACTAAATTTAAAAATAGAATCATTTAGATTTTTTGAATTACTTGTGCCGCCTTATGTAAACAACAAAATTTCTTCATTCTAAAAAGCGAGACAAGTTTCTCTTTTTGTCTTTAAGTCAATTCATTAAAGTCCCAGATTTGGTCCATCCAGCCTTCATAGAAGTCTGGCTCGTGGCAAACCATGAGGATCGATCCCTTGTACTCTTTCAGAGCCCGTTTCAATTCTTCTTTGGCATCCACATCCAAGTGGTTGGTCGGCTCGTCTAGTACTAAGACATTGTTTTCGCGATTCATCAAGAGACAGAAGCGTACCTTGGCTTGTTCTCCACCGGATAACACCTGAATTTGGCTCTCGATATGCTTGGTGGTCAAGCCACAGCGGGCAAGGGTGGCACGAACTTCTGCTTGGTTGAGAGCCGGAAAGGCATTCCAGACTGCTTCAAGCGGTGTCTGGCGATTGCCACCTTCGACCTCTTGCTCGAAGTAACCAAGTTCTAGGTAATCTCCACGCTCTACTTCTCCAGCAATCGGTGGGATGATTCCCAGCAAGCTCTTCAAGAGAGTGGTTTTCCCGATCCCGTTAGCTCCGATGATGGCTACCTTTTGATTGCGTTCAAAGGTTAGGTTCAAAGGCTTAGTCAAAGGACGATCATACCCAATCTGGAGATCCTTGGCCTGGAAGATAAAGCGACCAGGAGTCCGGGCATTTTTAAATTCAAAGGATGGCTTTGGTTTCTCACTTTGCAACTCAATGAGTTCCATCTTGTCCAGCTTCTTCTGACGAGACATGGCCATATTCCGTGTAGCCACACGCGCCTTATTGCGGGCTACGAAATCTTTCAAATCAGCAATCTCTTTTTGCTGACGCTCATAAGCTGCTTCCAATTGCGATTTCTTCATTTCATAGACTTCAAGGAATTGGTAGTAATCTCCGGAATAGCGGGTTAACTGCTGATTTTCCACATGGTAGACGATATTGATTACATCATTCAAGAAAGGAATATCATGGGAAATGAGGACAAAGGCATTTTCATAATTTTGCAAATAGCGTTTGAGCCAATCAATATGCTCTGCATCCAAGTAGTTGGTCGGCTCGTCCAAGAGAAGGATATCTGGTTTTTCAAGGAGCAATTTGGCCAAGAGGACCTTGGTCCGTTGCCCACCTGACAAGGAGGTTACATCCGTATCCATGCCAAAGTCCATGACCCCAAGAGCACGTGCCACTTCATCAATCTTAGCATCCAAGGTATAGAAATCCCGACTTTCTAGACGCTCTTGGAGTTCCCCGACCTCTTCCATCAAAGCATCGACATCGGCTCCCTCTTCCGCCATGGCCATATAGAGGTCATTGATGCGAGCTTCAGCTGTGAACAACTCATCAAAAGCGGTCCGTAAGACATCGCGAACTGTTTGTCCTTCTTCTAAGACCGAATGCTGATCCAGGTAACCTGCCGTCACATACTTAGACCACTCCACCTTTCCTTCATCAGGTTGCATTTTACCTGTCACGATACTCATGAAGGTCGATTTCCCTTCACCATTGGCCCCGACAAGACCGATATGCTCTCCCTTTAACAAACGGAAGGACACATCCTCAAAAATCGCACGGTCCCCAAAACCATGACTCAAATTTTTCACTTCTAAAATACTCATGCTTGACTCTCTTTCATTGATTTCACTCGTATGATTATATCATCTTCACTGCAAAATGAAAAGGGAGCCCAACTCCCTTTAGAATATATATAAATAAATTATAAGTAAGATAGGTTACGCGATTTTGTCAAGAAATCAAAATAAGTTCTAACTTATGAATTTCATAAAGAATATACCGAAACTTTCCGCCGTGAGAAAAGTG
>NZ_KV794411.1:964113-982853 GCF_001808725.1 Streptococcus sp. HMSC074F05
GTCATGGAACTTCTTTGAAGTTCGCTGACGCCCGTACTCACCTAAGGAAAGCTTCTGGCATACTTTTATTATAGATCTGAAGAAAATCCAACTCCCTTTTCTTTTACAAACCTAAGTCTGCGTACGGTTTCCGGTAGCCCACTTGAACAACTTTTCCGTCTTTGACAAGGAGAGGCCGCTTGATCAGCATACCGTCTGAAGCAAGGAGATCCGCCACTTCTTTCACTGTCAGTTGATCCACCTTATCTTTCAAACCGAGTTCCCGGTATTTCATTCCGCTAGTATTAAAGAAAGACTTGATCGGTAGGCCAGACGCTGCCATCCAGTCTTGCAATTCTTTGCTAGTAGGTGTTTCTGTGACAATATTTTGGCTTTGAAAGTCACATTGGAGACCGTCCAATTCTGATTTAGCCTTTCGACAAGTCGAACATTTTGGGTATTCAATAAAGGTATACATCGATTTTATTTCTCCTTCCAGGTAATTCCTTCATGGTGTAAGAGCCAGCGTTTGCGATCGAGTCCAGACGCATAGCCCGTCAGTTGTCCATCTTTTCCCATCACACGGTGGCAAGGGACTAAGATCGTCAAGGGATTGCGTCCGACAGCCTGTCCCACGGCTTGGGCTGAACCACAAGAAAGATCCTGGGCAAGCTGGCCATAGGTTTTGGTCTCACCATATGGGATCTCTCGCAATAACTGCCACACCCGCTCTTGAAAAGCTGTCCCTTGCGGTGCTAGTGGAAAGCTGATAGCGATTGGATCCCCCGCAAAATAGTGGTCCAACCACTCCTTCACCTTCTCATGGAAGGGATGGACCTGCTCCAGCGCCCCATAGGGATCAGTCGCCTCCTCTTTCGGATCATAAAAATCAAGCTCAACAAGGCCTTCTTCACTGACAATGATCGAAAGAAGCCCCATAGGGCTTTCATAAAATTGTTTAAGATAGAGAGTCATTGTAGGCCGCTTCTGCTCTTTGGTCCCAGCGGTCCTCTTCTGAGACCACTTGGAATAGACTAGTTTCTGCTTTTCGTTTGATCTTTTGATAAGCCAGACGGACGCCATCAATGGGGACCTTTCCACAATAATGGTAGCCCAATTTTTCAAGTAAATGCTGCATCACCAGATTATCCGGGTGCGTATCGCAACGGAAATCTGGCCCTTTTTCCCCTTCGATTAAACCTTGAAGGAAGGTCTGCGCTACCCCTTTGCCAGCAGCTTCTTTGGCTACAGCGACCCGGTGAAAAGTGACATACATATAGTTGTCATGCTCCCACTTACCATCATAAATCTCATTGTAAGCCGCTTCGTTGCCCTTGTAGACAGCTGCATAGGCCACGACTTCCTGATCTTCAACGGCGACATAGCCACGACTTTCTAGAATATCCTCAAAAATGATCTCTTCATCTGGATAGCCATCCTGCCACTGGTCGACCTGTCTTTGAGCCAGGCTTTCCTTGGCATCTTGGATAATTTCCATAATTCGCTTAATCTCGTTGGGATAAGCCATTCTAATTTCCATCCTGCTTCCAACCTTTCCTAGTCTTGATGGTAACGAGCATAGAGCTCACTCTTTTGCAGGCCATATTGTTTGGCGACCTGTTTAATTGCTTGATTTTTCTTCATGCCCTCTTGGACCAAGGTGTCGATCTCTTGAATCAAGTCGACCTCTTCTAGGTCTAGCTCTTCTTCCTTGGCTCCTTCGACGATCAAGAGACACTCCCCTTTGAGGGAATTTTCTTCAAGAAATGCGACTAACTCAGAAATACTGCCACGAGTATATTCCTCGTAGATCTTGGTCAATTCACGAACCAGGACGACCGAACGATCCCCATAGACAGCCAACATATTCTCTAAGGTCGCCTTCACCCGATGGGGCGACTCATAAAAGATCTGAGTCTCAGGGTAGGCCACTTTTTCTTGGAAAAAGGCCTTTTGTTGCCCCTCTTTGCGAGGCAGAAATCCATAAAAAATATGAGGTTGAGGGGCTAGGCCACTGGCAATCAAACCCGTTATACCTGCACTAGGACCAGGCACAGCTACGACAGGAATCTCGCGTTCAATCGCTGCCTTGACCAAATCATGACCAGGGTCAGAAATACTAGGGAGTCCTGCATCTGAGACTTGCGCTAAGTCTTTTCCAGATTCTAAATGGGCGATCAGATCTGGAATTTTCTCCATGGCATTGTGCTCATGAAAGCTGGTCTGGGGTGTCGCAATCTCAAAATGCTTGAGCAAGAGGCCTGTATTTCTAGTATCCTCAGCTGCGATCAAGTCCACATCCTTTAGGGTCTGGACCATGCGGTAACTCATATCCTCCCGGTTACCGATCGGTGTTGGGACCAAGTAAAGCACCCCAGTTTTCTTTTCCCCTTTAAAACTTCGTTGGATCTGCATGCTTACTCCCTAAATAACAACTCGTCACAAAACATACACTCTTCATCGTTCTCACGGCGTTGACCATAGGAATAAGTGCAGATATGAAAACCATCGTTGTAAATACGTTGCAAATTTTCACGACCATGGTGTTGTGACTTTGCGGATGAAGTCTTCTCCACTTCCCCCAAACGCTCTCTCAATTTATCATTTTCTAAGCGAAGAGCTGTATTTTCTTCGATGACTTGTTTCAAATTTTTCTTGATGGCTTCGACTTCAGCCAAGGTGACCAACAAATTCTGAGAAAAGCCGTCTAAAGCATCAAATAATTCTTTTTTATTCATTCTGACTCCTTAACTTTCTAAGCTCAAAACCATATATTCTAGAGCATTTTGAAAAGAAACATTGGCCTTCCACATCCTGCGAGCAAGACTCAATTTCTCAAGCAACTGCTGGGAGCGACTCAAGCACAACTGCTCTTCTAAAGCCAACTCCATCAAACGAAAGGCCTGGCTTTGTTTTTCCTTATCATCTGCTAGGCTCACTAAGCGGGTCACTTCCAAATAAGCACGATTTAAATTGGATTGACAACGTTCGATGAATTGATCACAAATTTTGGCCAGTTCAAAAAAAGTGGCATTCCTTTTTTGCTGCTCTGCTTCTTCGAGACTAAAACTAAAACGAGCTACTAAATTTGCCTGTGATTTGATCAAGCCTTCTTTTTCTAGCAGTTCGGTTAGGTAGGCTTGCTTTTTAGGAAAATGGACCTGCTGGGCCCGACTCTTGATGGTCGGTAAGATCAAGTTTTCATCGGAAGTCAACAAGAAGAGATAGATCTCACTCTGGGGCTCCTCCATGACTTTTAAGAGAGAATTGGCCGCATTGGTATGCATCTTATCCGCATCTTGGACGATAAAGACCTGCCGACTTCCTTCAAATCCTGATTGAGAAAAGTCTTGAACGAGCGAGCGAATGCGGTCAGTCTTAATGATTTGGTTGACTGGACGCACGATCTTTACGTCTGAGAATTCTTCTTCTTCAATCAAGCGGCAGGAACGGCATTTGCCACAAGGCCAGACTCCCTGCAAATCTTCGCAAAATTGACTTTGAGCTAGCAAGAGGGCCATCTCAAAACTGGCAAAAGAACCCGTAAAGAGATAAGCATGACTGAGCTGTTTGTGTTCCAAGATCTGGGTGAAGCGCTCCACCAATTCTGGCTGGAGCTGTTGGATCTCTTCTAGCTTCATTTCAATATCCCCAAGCGATTTTCTAAAACAGCCAAGACATCCGCAAAGACTGCTTCAAAGGATTGACTGGCATCGATTTTCACAATGCGCTCTGGTTCCTTTTCATACAAGGCCAAATAACCTTGTCTGACTTTTTGGTGAAGCTCCAATCCTTCCAAATCTAAACGATTGACTTCCCGCTCTTGGTTTTTGGCAATTCGAGCGAGCCCTTCTTCGACATCCAGATCAAAGTAAAGGGTGAGGTCTGGTTTAAGACCATCTGTCGCGAATTGATTGAGCCACTCGATATCTTCCACACTCAGACCGCGACCATACCCTTGATAAGCGACCGAGCTGTCAATAAAGCGGTCCATCAAGACAACCTTCCCAGCTGCAAGGGCTGGCAAGACACGTTCCACCAAATGCTGCCGGCGACTAGCAATATAGAGCAACAACTCAGTCTTGGCATCCATACTAGTATGGTCTGGATCTAAAATGACTTGGCGGATCTTTTCTGCAATGTCTACACCGCCTGGTTCACGGGTTGTAATAAAAGGAATTCCTTTTTCTTCAAGTAGAGGCAAAACGGCTTCTAGGACCGATGATTTCCCCGCTCCTTCTGGACCTTCAAATGAAATTAATGTACCGTTTACCATAGTATCCTCTTTCTGTTTTTCTTCTTTTTATTTTACCAAAAATAAGGGTAAAAATCTTGTATTTTAGGAGAGAAAATTTTTCAAAGTCATTTTCATTTTTTCACTTTTTTGTTACAATGTTCTTATAAAGTTTTAGGAGACAACCTATCATGTTTAAATTTAAAGATATTCTGGCTATCATTTTGGGGGCCGGCATTTTTTCATTTGGGATCTATTTTTTGGTCATTCCCTTTCACTTCTATGAAGGAGGAGCAACAGGGATTACCTTGATCACCTATTACCTCTTCAAAATCCCAGTATCCCTGATGAACTTGCTGATCAATATCCCTCTCTTCGTTCTGGCTTGGAAACTGCTGGGCAAGAAATCTCTTTATCTGAGCTTACTTGGGACTTTCTCGGTTTCGGCATGGATGGCAATTTTTGAAGCTATGCCCCTCAGCCACCACTACCATCACTTTATCTTTACAGCCTTTAAAGGAGATATTCTGCTTGCCTGTATCGCCTCAGGGGTTGTCCTTGGTTTAGGTCTAGGGATCATCTTCAATGCCGGAGGAACCACTGGAGGAACAGATATCCTCGCTCGCATCTTTAACAAATACACTTCCCTCAGTATGGGGAAACTCATGTTGATTGTAGATGCCATCGTTCTGACAACTGTGGTCATTGTCTTCCAAGATGTCCGTACAGCTATGTACACCCTCTTCTTTATCCTGATTGACACCCTTGTCATCGACTTGATTGGAGAAGGTGGTTTTGCTGGAAAAGGCTTCCTTATCGTTACCTCTAAACCAGAAGAAATTGCCAAAAAGGTATCCGACGATCTAGGCCGTGGAATTACCTTCATTCGTGGGATGGGCTACTACAGCCGCAAGGACCTGGATATCGTCTACTGTGTCGTTTCGCGGAATGAGATGAAACAAATGAAAGACATCATCAATCAGATTGATCCATTCGCCTTCATCACCATTTCTGAAGCCCATGAAATTCTCGGCGAAGGCTTCACTTTAGATAAAGAAAAACAACCCATTAACCGTTAATAGAAAAAATAAGGCTAGATTTTCATCTAGCTTTGTTTTTCTATTTACGATTTTCCTTAGGTGAGTACGGACGTTAGGTGAAATTGTCCAGTGGATGATTTCAGCAATCCAGGAAGTTCCATGACTAAATCAAGATACAACCCGCGGCCCGTATTCAATTAGTTTTGAGCCCCTTCGCTTTTTAATTTCTAAGCTCAGGCTAAAACAGTTCCCCAAACTGTTTTACTCTCAAAAATTCCGAGAGCATGAAACAAGTATGTTTCATGCTCTTTTCTCACGGCGGAAAATCTTAGAATACACGTCATAATTAATAAAATCATAATTATTTTTATAGAATTTATTAAGTTACTTTATACAAAATCATACTGGATTGTCATCCAGCCTGATTTTGTATTAAATAGCTTTTGCGGTTGTTCGAGTGATTTCATCAACTTTCAAACCGTTGGCTTCAAATTTACTACGGATTCCTTCTAGATCTGTCACCCCATCAATTTGGACTTCGATAACCACACGGTCGTCTTTGGTTGGGATATTGACTGTATTGGCGATGTTATACCCCTCTTCGACAATCAAGTGAATGATTTGTTCGAGAACGCCAACCTTATCTTCTGTCACAAAGCGAACACGAACTCCTTCTTCTCCATAACCGGATACTTCAAGGAAGGCACGGAAAATATCACGGTCTGTGATGACACCGGATACTTGGTCATTGTCCACGACTGGAAGAATTCCTACCTTGTTCTTATACATGAGGTAGGTCGCATCTTCTAAGCTCGCAAATTTAGAGACGGTAATGACATCGCGAAGCATGACATCTTTAACCTTGGTCTTGTTCAACAGATAGTTCATCTCGAAAATAGACAAGCTTGTTGCTTTAGATGGACTTGCTTCTGCAATCGTACCTTCTGTCACCAAACCAACCAATTTATCATTTTCAATGACTGGCAAACGGTGCAAACCTTGTTCGCGCATCAAATCTGCCGCATGGGCAATTGTAGTATCTGGACTAATGTAAACCACTTTACGGGTCATAAAATCTTTAACAGCCATAACAAGTTCTCCTATGCTTTTATTAGTTTTATTATACTTGATTTTAAGAATGATTTCAAACGCTTTCAGCAGTTTTCTCTTGTTTTCAAAATTTAGAAAAATCAAACAAGAGAGATGAAAAAAGAAAGGTCTTCAGGACCTTTCTTTTTAATATTCTAGTGAACTTTAGAAATCTTATCCACCAAGGTAGGCCTTGCGGACTTCTTCTGAGGCTAAGAGTTCTTTTCCTGTTCCGGTAAGAACGACTTTCCCTGTTTCCAAAACATAACCGCGGTCTGCGATGGCAAGGGCCTTATTGGCATTTTGCTCGATCAAGAGAACCGTTGTCCCTTGTTTTTGGATATCTTGGATGATATCAAAGATTTCTTGGATAAAGATTGGAGCCAATCCCATAGAAGGTTCATCCAGAAGCAAAAGTTTTGGCGTCGACATGAGTGCACGCCCCATTGCAAGCATTTGTTGTTCCCCACCAGATAGGGTTGCTGCATCTTGATTCTTCCGTTCTTCCAAACGTGGGAAACGGGAGAAAACTTTCTTCAAGTTAGCTTGATTTTCTTCTCGATCTTTCTTCAAGAAAGCGCCCATCTCCAAGTTTTCCATAACAGTCAAGCCTGGAAAGACGTGGCGGCCTTCTGGAACTTGAGAGAGTCCCGCTGCTACAATCTTTTGAGCCGGAACCTTTTGAATCTCTTGACCTAAAAACTCGATTTTCCCAGCACTTGGACGCACCAAACCTGAAATGGTACGAAGAATAGATGTTTTCCCAGCACCGTTAGCACCGATAAGAGAGACAACTTCCCCTTCGTTTACCTCGAAACTGACATCACGGACAGCCTGGATCATGCCATAGTGTACAGAAAGATTTTCAACTTTTAACATAGACATTAGGCTTCACCTCCTAGATATGCTTCGATTACGCGTTTGTTGGTCTTGATTTCATCTGGCGTACCATGGGCAATCAAGCGACCATATTCCAATACATAAATCCGTTCTGTTACTTCCATGACCAAGCTCATATCGTGCTCGATCAACATGATCGTAATATTGAATTCTTTTTGAATGCGACGGATCAATTGGGTCAATTCTGCTGTTTCTTGAGGGTTCATCCCGGCAGCAGGTTCATCCAAGAAGAGGATTTTTGGCTCTGTAGCAAGGGCACGAACGATCTCCAAGTGACGTTGTTGTCCGTAAGCTAAGTTTTTGGCCAAGGTATCTGCTTCTTTTTCCAAACCAAAAATCGCTAACAATTCAAGGGCTTTCGCTTTCAAAGCTTCTTCATTCTTGTAATAGCTTGGCAAGCGGAAAAGACTCGCAAAGACATGTGGTTTGTGGTGATTGGCAAAGGCAATCAAGACATTGTCCAAAACGCTTAAATCTTTAAAGAGACGAATATTTTGGAAAGTCCGTCCCAGACCACCTGCAGCGATTTTATAAGGTGCTTTACCATTTAGCAACTGACCATCTAAGGTAATGGTCCCTTCACTTGGTTCATATACCCCTGTTAGGAGGTTGAAGAGGGTTGTTTTACCGGCACCGTTGGGTCCGATCAAACCAACCAATTCCCCTTCATTAAGTTCCATGGTCACATCCCCAACGGCTGTCAAACCACCAAAGTTTTTTGTTAAATTTTTTACTTCAAGAAGTGCCATTAGTTAGCCTCCTTTTTTGAGAGTAGTTTTTTCAAGCTGAATTCCCATGTTCCAAGAAGACCACCTGGACGGAAGATCATCACGAGAATCAAAGCCAATGAGTAAATGATCATACGTACACTTGAGAAGTCTTGAAGCACCATGTTCAAGATACCCAAGACGATGGCTGCCAAAACTGTTCCTGACATTGATCCCAAACCACCAAACACGACAATGATCAAGACATTAATGGTATTGGTGAAAGAGTAATCTTTAGGAACAACAGAGCCGATAAAGCCAGCTTGGAGAGATCCAGCAATCGCCGCTGTGATCGCACCAAATACAAAGGCGATGACTTTGACTTTGGTTGTATTGATCCCAACAGATTCTGCTGCGATTTCATCTTCACGAACAGAAAGGGTAGAGCGTCCAATTGGACTGCGTAAGAAGTTAATGGTAAAGATCGTTGTAATGACAACAAAGAGGTAAACCAATTGCCAAGTTGTAAAGGCTGGCAAACCAAGGATCCCAGCAGCACCATTTGTTAGAGTACCACCATTGACGATCAAGATCCGAATGATTTCAGAAACCCCAAGTGTCGCAATCGCGAGGTAGTCCCCTTTCAAACGAAGGGTTGGAACCCCAACGATCAAGGCAACGACACCAGCAATCAAAGCACCTAAAACCATCGCACCAAAGAAAGCCCCATAGGTTGGTGATTTAGAACCGAGAATGGCTGCAGAATAGGCACCAATCGCCATAAAACCGGCATGTCCGAGTGAGAATTGACCTGAGAAACCAACAATGAGGTTCAAGCCAACTGCAAGGATAATATTAATTCCGATTTGTTCTAAAATTTGGATATAGAAGAGGTTGAGCACACCCGCTGCAACCAAGACTTGGATCAAGGCAAAACCTGCGACCAAAAGACCAAGCCAGACTAAATTCACTTTTAAATTTTGTTTCATGGCTTACACCTTCTCTTTCACATTTTTACCGAGGATTCCTGCTGGACGGATGAGCAAGATCACAATCAAGATGGCATACACAATGGCATCACGAAAGTCTGAAAGACCGATCGCTGTAGCGAATGTTTCCAACAAACCGATGACAAATCCACCTAGGGCCGCACCTGGAATGATTCCGATTCCTCCAAGAACGGCTGCGACAAAGGCTTTGATCCCTGGTGTCATCCCCATCAAAGGCTCGATCGAGTTGTAGTACAAACCGATCAAGACCCCACCAGCACCTGCCAAGGCTGAACCCAAAGCAAAGGTGAAGCTGATCGTACGGTTTACGTTAATCCCCATCAATTGAGCCGCATCACTATCGACAGATACAGCACGCATGGCTTTCCCCATCTTTGTCTTTTGGATAATAAATTGAAGAGCGACCATCAAGAAAACAGACACTCCCAAGATCATCAACTGAATATTGGAGATTGAAATAGGACCGAAGTTGTAACGAACCGTTTTAATCACTTGCGGGAAGGAACGGGTATTGGCCCCTACGAAGAAGACCATCCCATATTCGAGCAAGAAGGAAACCCCGATGGCTGTGATCAAGGCTGCAATCCGAGTCGAATGACGAAGCGGACGATAAGCCAGGTATTCAATTACAACCCCTAAAATAGCTGTCCCAACCATGGCTAGGAGCAAGGCTACAAAGAAGTTCACTTTCCATGAGTTCAATAAGAAATATCCCATAAAGGCACCTACCATGTAGATATCCCCATGGGCAAAGTTGATCAATTTGATAATTCCATACACCATGGTATAACCAAGGGCCAAGAGTGCATAGACACTTCCCAAGATTAGACCGTTCACTAATTGCTGGAGCATTTGAACCATCCTTTCTAACAATAAAGAGCGAGGCCAGGAATTTTCATTCTCCCAGCCTCTTGTACAAACAACAAATGATAATTATGGTTTAACAGACTCAACTGATTTGACTTTACCATCTTTCAAGCCAATCATAAGAGCTGATTTAACCGGGTTGTGGTTCTTGTCAATTGACATTGTACCAGTCACACCTTCCAAGTCTTTCAACTTCGCAAGGTTATCTTTCAATTCGACAGAGTTCTTAGCACCTTTAGATGCTTCTGCAACCATGTAAACTGAATCATAAGCCAAAGCTGCGAACATTGAAGGTTCTTCATTGTATTTCGCTTTGTAGGCTTCTACGAATTTCTTGGCTTTATCAGTCATTTCACCTTCAGTAGAGAATCCAGCTACGTAGTAGATATCTGTAGCTGCAGCAGGTGTTGCTTGTTCAACGAACTTAGCATCGCTAAATCCATCCCCACCAATGATTGGTTGTTTGATTCCCATACCACGCGCTTGGTTTACGATCTTACCAGTTTCTGTGTAGTAACCTGGAAGAACAATCGCATCGAAGTCTTTATCTTTGATTTTTGTAAGAGCAGCTTGGAAGTCTGTATCCTTAGATTGGAAGGTTTCTGTTGCTACGATTTCACCTTTGTAAGATTTCTTGAAGGCTTCAGCAATCCCTTTCGCATAGTCAGATGAGTTATCGTAGTAGAGAACGACTTTCTTCGCTTTCAAGTTATCAGTTGTGTATTTAGCGATGATTTTTCCTTGGAAGCTATCGATAAAGGTTGCACGGAAGAGGTAATCTTGACCTTTTGTCAAATCATCTTGAGTTGCTGATGGTGTGACCAATGGAACACCTGCTTTACCAGCGTTGGCAACCGCTGCTGCAGTAGCACCTGAAGTTGCAGGTCCTACAAGAGCGTTCACTTTTGATTGAGTGACAAGGTTTGTAGTGACTGTAGCTGCTTCAGCTGTTTCAGATTTGTTATCTTTATCTGTGACAACGATCTTCTTACCGTCAGCTCCACCCTTAGCGTTGATTTCATCAACGGCCAATTGAGCACCTTTTTGTTCAGCGCTACCGTAGGCTGCTACTTCACCAGTTTTTTCAAAGTTAAAACCGACTTTTAGTTCCTTGCCGATTTCGTTACCAGTTGTGTTTGAACCTGAAGTAGAAACTTCACCACAAGCAGCAAGAAGAGCGACACTTGCAATGGTTAAAAATGAAAGAGCAAATTTTTTCTTCATTTGTAATGATCTCCTTAAATGAATCTTAAAATAAATACATTAAGAATATACCGAATTATCTGACAATTGTCAATAAAAAAAGCGCAATCCATCAAATGATTGCGTTTTCTAAACTTCTGTGACCACAGATGGGGTCTCCAATCGTTGTAAACTCCCCACAAAATCTGTATCTAAATCTTTGAGATGGCAAGGCAAGACCTTTTTGACATAACGTTCTTTCTTTAAGTCTTCCATGACTTGATCGGCCTTGTCACTGTCCACATACAATTGGACATAACGGCATTTCTTAGAATGGTACAAGACATCTCCTACAGATTGTAATTTTTTCCCGTCTCGATTGTAATACAATTTAACAATCAAGCCTGTTCTTTCTTGTTTCTCAAACATGGTCAATCCCTTTCTCGTTCTGTTACTAGTATATCAAATTTCAAGAAAAAGAACTACTCTTTTATGAGAGCAAAAAAAGAGAGTGGGACAGAAATCGGTAATTCGTTAGAATTCGATTTCGTCGTCCCACCTCCGCACAGTTGAGTAGGGCTGTAAAAGCTGATGGGATCAGCGTAGTAGAGCCCACTCAACCACTGCGTCTTGCTCGACAATCCAAAAATAATTGAGAGGCTAGGACTTTTGTCCCAGCCTCTTGACGGACCTTCCCATAGGATGGTTTAGTCCAATTTATTATTGGCCATGATTTCATCAATAAAGCCATATTCAAGTGTTTCTTGCGCGCTCATCCAATTGTCACGTTCAGCATCAGCATGCACTTTTTCGATCGGTTGACCTGAATTTTCCGCAAGGATTTTTTCCAAGTTATTCCGTGTTTTGAGCAAGTGTTCTGCTGCAATCGCCATATCGGTTTGTTGGGTACCACCACCAGTACCACCCATTGGTTGGTGAATCATGTACTCGGCGTTTGGCAACATGAAGCGTTTGCCCTTAGCACCGCTTGAAGCAATGATAGTTCCCATAGATGCTGCCATCCCCATGACAATGGTTTGGACATCTGACTTGATAAAGTTCATGGTATCTACGATGGCAAGACCTGCAGAGACAGAGCCACCTGGGGTATTGATATACATATAGATATCTTTTGTATTATCTTGGGCATCCAAGAAGAGCAATTGAGCGATAATGGAGTTAGCCATTTGGTCCTCAACTGGTCCTGTTACCATGATAATTCGATCTTTCAACAGACGGGAATAAATATCGTAAGAACGTTCTCCACGACTGGTTTGTTCAATAACTACTGGAATCATCTATTCTTCTCCTTTAGCATCCATTCATTCTCACGATTCGTGAGGTTCAAAGTATATGTGCTATTATAAACCAATGGTCAAAAAAGGTCAAATCTTAAGCACCTTTCGGACGAATCATGAATGGTTTCTTATTTGGTACCGAATAAACGGTCACCTGCATCTCCAAGACCAGGAACAATGTAGCCATGTTCATTCAAATGATCATCGAGAGCTGCTGTAAAGATATCAACATCTGGGTGAGCTTCTTGAAGAGCTTTCACCCCTTCTGGCGCTGATACTAGGCAGACAAATTTGATATGGCTAGCGCCACGTTTTTTCAAGGAATCAATAGCTAGAATAGCGGATCCACCCGTAGCAAGCATCGGGTCTACTACAAAGATACGACGTTGATCAATATCTTCTGGCAATTTCACCAAGTATTCAACTGGTTTCAAGGTTTCTTCATCACGGTACATCCCGATATGGCCAACCTTAGCAGCTGGTACCAAACTCAAGAGACCATCGACCATCCCAATCCCTGCACGAAGAATTGGGACAATAGCCAATTTCTTCCCTGCGATTTGCTTTTGAACGGTTTTAGTAATAGGAGTTTCAATCTCAACATCTTCAAGAGGCAATTCACGCAACACTTCGTAGCCCATCAACATAGCAATTTCATCTACCAATTCACGAAAGGCCTTCGTAGAGGTATCCGTGCGACGGAGAATAGACAATTTGTGTTGAATCAGTGGATGTGTAATAACTTCTAATTTTCCCATTTTGAGATCCTTCTTTCTAAGCTGTTATTATTCAAAAAAGAGCTATGATAAAAGCGGAGTCAAGCTCTACTCTTTCTTTCAGTCCCTCTTTGATACTCACAGCACATGGAAATCTTCATTTCCAACTTTACATTCTTCTTATTATACCAAATTTTACAAAAAAAAGAGAGCCCTTACACTTAATTTTTTAAGTTCGGACTCACTCTTTCTATCAATCAATTACAACCATTCTTTGTATTTCTTAATATAGATACGTTTGACAACCGTCACACTCAGCATATAAAGGACGATAATAGCAAACAATAGAACAAAGTACAATCCATTTAGTTGGCTCAACTTCAAGATAGAAGCCAAAGGACTATATGGAAGGGAGGTTACAAAGAAGGCTGCTGCTAGGGTCGTCACCACGACTGAGAAGGCTGGACGACTTTGGATAAATGGCAGTTTTGGTGAACGCAACATATGGATAACCATGGTTTGAGACCACATGGATTCGATAAACCATCCAGTTTGGAACACCATGATAAAGGCTGCTGCATCTGCTGCTCCATGGTTGTAGCCATGACCTAAAATCATAGGAACAACAAGGAAGTAAAGAAGCATGTAGGTAATAATATCAAATACAGATGAAATGGGACCAATCCAGGCCATAAAACGCATGATAGAGTTTGCTTCCCAGATACGAGGTTTCTTGAGGAATTCCTTGTCGACATTGTCAAAAGGAAGGGCGATACAAGAAAGATCATAGATAAGATTGAGCACAATCAAATGAACGGGAGCCATTGGAAGGAAAGGCAAAAAGATGCTGGCAAAGAGCAGAGAAAAGATGTTCCCGAAGTTAGAAGAGACCGTCATCTTGATGTACTTGGTCATATTGGCATAGACCTTGCGGCCTTCGACCAAGCCTTTTTCAAGAACCATCAAGTCCTTATCTAGAAGGATGACATCTGCTGTTTCCTTGGCAATATCCACAGCGGTATCCACGGAGATCCCAACGTCTGAGACCTTCATGGATGGAGCATCGTTAATCCCATCTCCCATGTAACCCACCTTGTGGCCATTGTTCTTGAGACAGAGGATGATCCGCGCTTTTTGATCTGGTGATAATTTGGCAAAGACCGTTGTTGTTTCCACAACTTGTGCTAACTCTTGGTCTGTCATCGTATCGATTTCGCTTCCCAAAAGTATCCGCTCGACATCTAGTCCTACTTTTTCACAGACAGCTTGGGTGACCTTATCATTGTCGCCAGTTAAGATCTTAGTGGTAACCCCATATTCTGCAAGAGCTTTGATCGCTGGAGCTGCAGAAGGTTTTGGTGGATCAAGAAAGGCCAGGTAACCGGTTAGGATCATGTCTCCTTCATCTTCAACACTAAAGATTTCATTTTCGTCCAAGTCGGTTTTGTAGCTGACGCCCAAAACACGAAGACCTTGTTCATTTAATTGAGCGACCTCAGCGAGGACCTCTTGACGGACCTCGTCTGTTAATCGTTTGATATCACCCTTGTACTCAACATAAGTCGATACAGAAAGCATTTCTTCCAAGGCACCCTTGGTCACCATGCTGACCACACCGTCTTCGTCTTTAACAATGACACTCATGCGACGACGTTCAAAATCAAAGGGCAATTCATCTATCTTATGGAAGGTTTGATCTAGATCTCGGACGATCTCATGTTTCTTGGCTTCTTTATGGGTTCGATTGATAATCGCCCGGTCCATCAAATTTTTTAGCCCAGTTTGGAAATAGGAATTCAAATAAGCCCGGCGAAGGACTGATAGATCCAAATCGCCATGGATATCAAGCGGATACTCCAAAACGATTTCATCTTGGGTCAAGGTTCCTGTCTTATCTGTACACAAAATATCGATAGCCCCAAGGTCTTGGATCGCATTGAGTTTTTTGATGACGACTTTTTCCTTGGCCATGATGATGGAGCCTTTGGCAAGACTCGCCGTAATAATCATCGGCAACATTTCAGGAGTCAAACCAACCCCAACGCTGAGGGCAAAGACGCCTGCTTCTAACCAGTCACCGTCTGTGAGGCCATTGATCACAAAGACAACGGGCACCATGACTAACATGAGCCGAATCAAGAGCCAAGAGATGGTATTCATTTCTCTCTCAAATGAAGTTGGTTCGTCATAAGTGTTGATGGTTTGCTCAATGGCGCCCATCATGGTTTCATCTCCCACGACCAAGACCAAGGCTGTCGCCCGGCCGGAGATGACATTGGTCCCCATGAAGGCCAAGCTTTCACTCTCCAAGAGACTATCTAAATTTTGACTGTCGGCTTTTCTGAGACAAACCTTTTCAACAGCATCACTTTCCCCTGTGAGGCCAGATTGTTGGACAAAAAAGTCACGAGAATCAATCAAGACCACATCTGCTGGGATCATATCGCCGGCACTCAGTTTGATCACATCTCCGACAACGATTTCATCGATCGGAATTTCTTGTTCGGATCCATCACGCAGAACGGTCGCTGTATTGACAATCATACGTGATAAGTTGCTGGCAGCTTTGTCGCTTCGCAATTCTTGAATGAAGCGGATCCCACCAGAAATCAAGACCAAGGTCACAATGATGATGGAGGTCGTTGGGTCCTGCTCACCTGGCTTCGCTAGCCAGACATTGGTGATGAAGGAAACCAGCGCAATGACCAACAAAATCACCGTAAAAGGATTGATGATCGATTCGTAGATCTTTTTGATCATAGAATCTTCTTGACCTTTTGTGATGACATTTTCGCCATAAGCATCGCGGTTTTCTTCTACTTGATCGTCAACTAGACCAAGGGCACTGGTTTGGTAGTTGGCAAAGGTGCTTTCAAGTGGTTCTTGAAGAGCGTTAATAAGTCTTTCTTTATTTGTTTGCATTGGTATCTCCTTTTTCAATCAGGAGCCAATCACTTTTGGAGTCCCTACGACACAAATCAGCGATTGGCTGGTTCGGTGCGGTTCGGGATGATCGTCGATTTGTATCATAGCTCTCTCCTTTCTCTTTTCTAGGTAAGGCATAAAAAAGAGTCCTACCCTCGATCGGTAGGACTCATGAAACTCGTCATTTATTTTTCAATCAAAACTCTCAAAAAACTGACCGTCCAAGCTTTAGCTCCACAAGGCAATGAAATGAGCTTAGTCTTGACCTTTGCGATCAGGACTGTTGACCAACGAGTAGTGTCTCCACTGCTTTGCGGTAGTCATCCGTATCCTTGTGGTAGCCTCACCTACCGTATTTCGAGTTTATTGTACTCCTTCACTTACAGAAAGTCAACACTTATTTGTGAAAAGTTTCCACCAAGCGTTTGGTAATTTCTTCAATGAGGGTGAAGGGAGCTGCCACATTGAGGCGGGCGTGCAAGGTTCCTTCTTTTCCGAAATCTGTTCCACGGTTCAAAATCAATTTGGCTTGGTCATGGATTCTAGCATGTAGCTCATCATCGGTATAAGGATAGGCTGAAAAGTCCAACCAAAGAAGATAGGTTCCTTGGGGCTTCATGACTCGGATATTGGTCTTTTCCTGCAATTCATCTACAACATAGTCAATGTGTTTTTCAAAGACTTGCTTGAGCTCTGTCAACCAAGGTTTGCCATGGCGATAAGCTGCTTCTGTAGCAATATAGCCCAAGCCTGAGATTTCATGTTGGTTATTGGCCAATTGCCGTTGTTTAAAAGCTGTGCGAAGCTTTGGATTTTCAATAACCACATAAGAATTTTTTGTTCCTGCAATATTGAAAGTCTTGGTCGCACTGGTTAAGATCAAGCTAAAGTCTTTAAAGCTTGGGTCAACTGTGTTAAAGCTGGTATGACGGTGGCCAAACAAGGCCAAATCTTGGTGGATCTCATCTGAAACGAGTAGGACCCCATGTTTATGGCAGAGGTGACCGATTTTTTCCAAGACCTCACGATCCCATACACGGCCTCCAGGATTGTGCGGATTGCACAAAACATAGAGTTTAACCTCTTGCTCCACAATATCTTTTTCCAACTGATCAAAATCAATTTGAAAAAGTCCGTCTTTTTCGATCAACGAATTTTCGATCAATTTTCGACGATTGAGCTTAACGCTTCGTGCAAACGGAGGATAGACTGGTGTATTGATTAAGACAGCATCCCCTTCCTTGGTGAAGGCTTGAATGGCTGTTGAAATAGCTGGCACAACACCCTCGATAAAGACGATCGCTTCCTTGTCAAAGGAATAGCCGTGCTCATTTTTTTCCCAATCAAGGATAGACTGGTAGAGGCTATCTGAGGCATAGGTGTAGCCGTAGACCATTTGGTCAGCATAGCCAATTACCGCTTCTCGCACTTCTGGAATGACGTTAAAATCCATGTCCGCGATCCAAGCCGGAATGATCTCTGGATCCGTCTCTGTCTCTTTCCACTTATAGGTATGGTGGGTCAAGCGATTGGGTAAAGTCGTGAAATCATATTTGGTCATCTTAAGCCTCCAATGCTTGTTTCAAATCGTCAATCAAATCATCCGCATCTTCGATTCCGATAGACAAACGAAGCAGGTCATCTGTCAAGCCGTATGAATGACGAACCTCTGCAGGGATATCTGCATGAGTCTGAGTAGTCGGATAAGTGATCAAGCTCTCCACTCCACCCAGACTTTCTGCAAAGGTAAAGACTTGAAGAGAATTTAAAAAATTAGGAATTTTTTTCTCATCTTGAATTTTAAAGGAGACCATCCCCCCTTTTCCAGTGTAGAGGACTTCTTTGACCTGAGGCGATGTTTTCAAAAACTCGACCACCTTGCGAGCATTCTCTGTGGAGCGCTCCATCCGGATAGAAAGCGTCTTGAGACCACGGATTAGCAGATAGCTATCAAATGGGGAAAGAACAGCACCTGTCGTATTCAAATTGTAAAAGAGTTTGTCATACAAGTCTGCCTCATTTGTCACGACAACACCAGCCAAGACATCGTTGTGACCAGCTAGGTACTTAGTTGCTGAATGAAGAACAATATCCGCTCCCTCTTCAATTGGGCGTTGGTAAATAGGGCTATAGAAGGTATTATCCACCACGACTTTGGCACCTTTTGCATGGGCCAATTTCGCTAAATGAGCAATATCAAATTCCAACATCAATGGATTAGTTGGTGTTTCAATATAGAGGACATCTACTTGATCCTTTTCTAGGTATTGGAGCAGTTCTTCTTCTGTATTGGCATAGGTAAAAGAGAAGCGGCCTTCTTGCTCTTGTTGGTTAAACCAGCGGAAAGAGCCTCCATAAAGGTCACGAACGGCTAAGACTTTTGTACCAACGGGGAAAATGCTAAAAGCAAGCACAATCGCTGACATTCCAGAACTTGTCGCCAAAGCATAATCTGCACTTTCGATAGCTGCCAAAGTCTTCTCAGCTGTTGCGCGTGTTGGATTTTTTGTACGGGTATAGTCAAAACCTGTAGACTGACCAAATTCTGGGTGTTGGTAAGTTGTTGAAAAATGCAACGGAGTCGTCAAAGCTCCCGTCGCTTGATCTGACTTGATTCCTGCCTGTGCCAAAATCGTATTGATATTGCGTTTTTTACTCATATTGCCCTCCAATAATCAATTAATCTAACTGCTTACTATTTTATCACTATTATGAGGAGAGCGGTTTTCCCATTTTCAAGACCCAGCTATAGTTTCAAACTATAAGAAAAGAGAGTGGGACAGAAATCGGTAA
>NZ_KV794411.1:982953-1046618 GCF_001808725.1 Streptococcus sp. HMSC074F05
TAAGAGGCTAGGACTTTTGTCCCAGCCTCACAGGTTTATTTAATCCGGAATTTTTGTCTGAGACGTGCTGCTTGCCCTCCGATAAAGCGGTCAAAATACCGTAGCCATAATCCTAAGGCTCCATATATAGCAAATCCTAATCCGCCAATGACGATGATATAAATCATGCTCGATACACGACCATTTGGTGGGAAAATCCAGCCCAAAATCAAGCCAGCGATCAAGACTCCAAGTAGCATCACCATAGTCAGGATAGAACCAAGCAAGGTCCGCTTGAAGACGATGGTGCGATTAAACTGAGTGATGGTTTGGATCTCTCGATACATGAGAACGATTGGCACCATTAAGGCAATGGTCGTTGACAAAAGTGGTCCATAAGAACGAAAGACCAAAATAAATGGAATTTGTAGGACCAATTTCACCACTACACCATAAAGGAAGTAGCGAATGGCCTTGCGATTTTGAAAGAGAGCTTGAATCATTGGCGATAAGACCGTGTAAAGACCGAGAATTACGGTCTGCAACATCGCTACGATGAAGAGTCCTAAGGCCAAGCCATCTGGTTGCCCATAGAAAACCGTATAAAGTGGTTTTGCGACTGCTACTGCACCAAAGGTGGCTGGAAGCAAGAAAGCTAGCAACATGGTCAAGTTATCCTGTACGAGCTTGCCTGCAGCTTTTAAGTCGCCCTTGACATAATTCTCAGTCAACAGAGGAATCCCAACTCCCCCAATCGAAGTCGCTACTGCGATCAAGATCATGGTGATTTTGTTTGGATTAGCAGAGAAATAACTAAACATGACCAAGAGCTGCTTTTGACTATAATCTGTGAACCAAGACATGACATTGATAAAGGTCATCTGGTCAACAATTTGGAAGAGCTGAATGGCGGAACCAGTGATAATAAAAGGAATGGCCTCACGAATCGTATCAATCAAGAGAGCCCGAGTGTCAATCCCTTCACTTCCCTCTTGCTTTCTAAAAATAGAAGAGAGCAAGCCTGTCTTTGCAAGGTAATAAAAGAGCACCAGAAGGCTCGCTCCCATACCGATAAAGGCCGCAAAGGTCGACTGCGTCACAGCCTGCACATAGTCTCCTGAGCCAATCTTCATAATGAAGAAGGTCGTGAGCAACATCCAGATGACCCGGATCACTTGTTCAGCGATCTGGCTAATGGCGTAAGGCTTCATGTTGTTAAAACCTTGGAAAAATCCCCGAATGACACTCATCGAAGGAAAGATCAAGACAGCCCAAGAAAGGCTCTGCATGATCGGAATCAACTCTTTTCCCCCACCTGAAAGACTCGCAAAGACAGGAGATAAAAGATACATGAGAATGGCAAATCCAAGGCCTAGAATTCCCATAAATTTCAAGAAGCCCCGAATCAAAGCAAAGCTATGATCCGCTTGGTCCCGGGTATTGTATTTGGCTACTTGCTTAGCAACAGCTACGGGTACTCCGGCTGTCGAAATCAAGAGAAACCAAGCATAGATATTGTAGCCCATTGTAAAAAGACCATTGGCTTGTGGACCATATTTTCCCATCCAAATATACCAAGGAATAATATAAGCGGCTCCTAGCAAACGGCTGATAAAGTTGCTGGCTGTCATCCAGGCAGTCCCGCGTAGCATCTGGGCTTGCTGGTCGTTTTGTTCGTGACTCATTGGTGTCCTCTTTCGTTTCTTCTTCTCTTCATTATAAACTTTTCCATGACACTTGTAAAATAGGGACTTTAGGTTTACAATAGTTTTATGATTACAATTGAACAAACCCTCAACATTTTAAAACAAGACCAAAATTTCCGAGAAGTTCTAGTAAATGGTGAATACTACTACCATCTAGAGGGAACAAATTTTGATGCTATTAGCTATGATAGCCGGAAGGTTTCTGCTAGCACCCTCTTTTTTGTCAAAGGGGCTAACTTCAAAAAAGAATACCTGGAACAGGCTATTTCTAATGGACTCGGCTTTTATGTCTCTGAAAAAGATTATGAAGTTGGTATTCCTGCCATCCTCGTCAATGATATCAAACAGGCTATGAGCTTAATCGCCATGGAGTTTTATGGACACCCTGAGAAACAATTAAAACTATTGGCCTTCACAGGGACTAAGGGAAAGACAACCGCGGCCTATTTTGCTTACCATATTTTGGAACAAAGTCACCGACCAGCTATGCTGTCGACCATGAATACAACACTGGATGGTAAAAACTTCTTTAAATCGACCCTGACAACTCCAGAGAGCTTGGATCTTTTTGCCATGATGGCTGAGGCAGTAGCCAATGATCGGACCCACCTCATTATGGAAGTTTCCAGTCAAGCTTATCTAGTGAAACGAGTTTACGGTCTGACCTTTGACGTTGGTGTTTTTCTCAACATCAGTCCTGACCATATTGGACCGATTGAACACCCAACTTTTGAGGATTATTTCTACCACAAACGTCTCCTCATGAAGAACAGCCAAGCCGTTGTCATCAATAGTGATATGGATCATTTCCAAGTTTTAGCGGACCAAGTCGCGAACCAAGACCACGATTTTTATGGAAGCCAGTCTGAGAATCAAATTGAAAACTCTAAGGCCTTCAGCTTCTCAGCCACTGGTAAGCTAGCCGGCGACTACGATATCCAACTGATTGGTCACTTCAACCAAGAAAATGCTGTGGCTGCAGGTCTTGCCTGCCTTCGCCTAGGTGCGAGCCTCGAGGATATCCAAAAAGGGATTGCTAAGACGCGCGTTCCTGGCCGAATGGAAGTCTTGACTCAGAAAAATGGAGCAAAGGTCTTCATCGACTACGCCCATAATGGAGATAGCTTGAAAAAACTGCTCTCAGTTGTTGAAACCCATCAAACCGGGGCCATTTCACTGGTCCTTGGATCAACTGGGAATAAAGGAGAGAGCCGCCGCAAGGACTTTGGCATACTCTTGGAAGACCATCCTGAGATCCAAGTCTTCCTCACAGCGGATGATCCCAACTATGAAGATCCTTTGGCTATCGCTGAAGAGATTAGCAGCTTTATCACGCGCCCTGTCGAGAAAATCGCAGATCGCGAAGAAGCCATTCAACTGGCCATGGCAACAACCAGCAAGCCTGAAGATGCCGTCATTATTGCCGGAAAAGGAGCGGACTGCTACCAAATCGTCAACGGCGTAAAAGAAGAGTATCCAGGTGACGCCGCCATCGCTGAACGTTATCTATAATCAAAAGAACAAGGCTAGGAAGTTTTCCTAGCCTCTTTCTATTGTTTGATAAACATCAGTCTTTCCTTATCCAAGTCCACTGCTAATTCATATTTGCCTTCATCATTTTTGCGGATATAGCTTAAGATTTCTAAACTATCGACAAAGATGTCCTTGCGCTTTTGCTGGACTACTTCTTTTTTGAGAAATTTGAGCAAAAAGCTGGTCATATACTTGAGAGCATATTCGGGATTGACATCTCCCAAGATGGCATAGAGCTTTTCTTGATCCTCCGTCAATGGGTATTGGTGAGCTACCTTATAAAAGTAATTGGAAAGGGTCTGTGCATGTCGCGCAAAGTCCGTCTCCTCTATGAGAATCGCTGCATTGGTAGTATTGCGGAGTTCCGTTTGGAAGACCTTGGCTTTTAATTCTTGATAAACTGCACTGTCCTCTCGGACAAAGACCTCTTGATCCAGGTCCACTCGATCAGCTGACTCCAAGAAGGGCAGGTTGAGGGTGTAGCGTTTATTTTCTCGAAGGATGAAGCCCGCTTTGATATATTCCTCCATCAGCTTATCCACTGGTTGATCAGGAAATTGGGACTTGATTTGCCGCAGGATCACATCGTCGTGCTGGTCCAAATAGTTGACCAAGTCCTTGAAAAATGGCTGACGTGTCAAACGTGTAGGATTAATGATTGTAATCATCCAAATACCTTTCTTTAAACTCTAGCTGTGGTGATTGGGCTAACTGACTAGGATTGGTCCCGGGCTTATCCAAAGGAACGGCTAGGCCAAGTTCCTTGTAGTAATCCAGCCAGAACGGACTAATCTCCTCTTCCTCATCTCCAAACTTCATGGGAATGGTCTCAAAAATAGGAAGTAGTTCAGCGATGAACTGGGAACAATAGAAACCATCTCCATCCGGATAAAAGGAAGCATTGTAGGGAGCCCCTAAAAGACTCTCTGCCCGCTTTTTGACCTCTTTGAGATCGATTCCTGGATAGCGATAAAGGTCATAGACTTTTCCAGCTTCAAAGAAGTCCTCAGGAGCCTGGGCAAGGACGCCACCTTCCAACGTAGCATGATAGACCTGTCCGTCCAAAAAGATGGCAGCATGGCTATAGTTGCCAGTAGATTCCTGGATGGCTTGCCCCATATCTGACAGGTCCTTTACAAAAATCAAATCGCCATTTTCTAACATACTTCTCTCCTAGCAAAAAAGGAGCCGAAACTCCTTTTTAATAATGGGTTTTCCCACCTATCATTAAGCATTAAAGCTTTCTGTCAATTGTGGTACCACTTGTTTCTTACGTGAAACGGCACCTGGAAGGAAAGCATGATTGTTTTCAAGTTTGAAGTTGAAGGCTGCTTCTACCTTGTCCATGTTGGCACCAAGAGCCAAGATTTCTGAGTTTGAGTTGACGATGTCTGTAATCATCAAAACAAAGTCAGAGTAGCCGTTAGCTGCATTGGCAGCTTGGATAGCTGCTTCGATTTCAGCTTGGCGTTCCAAAACTTCCGCAATATCAACTGTATTCACTTGAGCCACACGAACGTTATTTCCGTTCAATTCAAAAGTCTTAGCATCGATGTCGATCAATTCTTCTGCTGATTTGCTTGCCAAGTTAGTACCAGCCTTGAGCATGGCAAGACCGTATTCTTCCAAGTTCACACCAGCCAATTCAGCCAATTCTGGCGCAATCACTTTATCAGATGGGTGTGTTGTTGGAGATTTCAACAGAAGGGTATCTGAAATCAAACCTGAAAGCATCAAACCTGCCAATTCTTTTGGCACTGCTACACCGTGTTCTTTAAACATGCGATACACGATTGAAGATGCTGATCCAACTGGTTCCAAACGCATGTAAAGTGGGCTAGCAGTTTCAAAGTTTGCCACACGGTGGTGATCCACTACACCGTAAACTTCTACTTCAGCGATATCTGAAACAGATTGTTGGAATTCATTGTGGTCTGTCAAGATGACTTGCTCTGCACCTTCTGCTTTAGCTGATGTGATGACGCGTGGTGCTTCCGCACCAAAATAGTCCAATACGAAAGCTGTTTCTTCATTTGGAGTTCCAAGAGCCACTGCTTCTGTATCCAAACCATAAGCTTCTTTTGCAAGATAAGCAAAAGCTACAGATGAGCCGATAGCATCTGAGTCAGGATTTTGGTGACCAAAAACGAGAATTTTTGACATGTTTCTACCTCTTTATTTCATTTATAGATTCACTCTATTTTAGCACGTTTTGCCATTTAAAGAAAGGGAATAGTTGTGCATTTCAATAGAAAAGACAGCTGGAGTGACCAACTGTCTATACTTTTTATCCTTTGACCCGTTTCAGGTAATCTTGGTAACTTTCTGTTTCCATCAAATCTTTTGCATTTTGAACCCGTTCTTTTGTCGGTGGTTTCACACCCTCCAACTTGTACGGAATGCCCAATTCACGCCATTTGAATTCCCCCATAGTATGGTAAGGAAGGATCTCAAATTTATCGACATTTTTAAGGGTTTTAACAAATTTTCCAAGTTCGATCAAGTCATCATCTCGGTCTGTCAAACCTGGCACCAAAACGTGACGAATCCAGACTGGTTTTCCAATATCAGATAGGTACTTGGCACAAGCTAGAATCGTTTTATTGGTATGGCTGGTCACAATTTTGTGACGTTCATCATTGATTTCCTTGATATCCAGAAGCACCAAGTCTGTCACTGCCATCAAGCGGTCAAATTTTTCCAAATAACGAGGCGTATTCCGGAAAGGCAGAGCACAGGTATCGAGCGTGCAGTGAATACCCAACTCTTGAGCCTTGGTGAAGAGGGCAATCAAAAAGTCTATCTGTAAGAGGGCTTCTCCACCACTGACCGTGATTCCACCTTTTTGACCCCAAAATCCACGATAGCGGAGGGCTTCTTCCAATACATCATCTACTGTTCGTTCTCTAGACATGTTGGTTTCCATAGCCCAAGTATCCGGGTTATGGCAATACTGACACCGCATTTGACAGCCTTGAAGAAAGACAATAAAACGGATCCCAGGCCCGTCTACTGCACCAAAACTTTCTGTTGAGTGTACCATTCCTGTTACTTTTCCATAGTCAACTGTTTCATTTTCCATTGAGGAACCTCTTCTCTTGAAAACGTTTTATGATTTTATTATATCACGATTCCATCTATTTTAAAGAGTTGAAGCTTCTTTTTGAAAAGAAACTGTTCTTTTCAGTAGTTTTCATTGTTCTAGTACAGTTTCCAATATGGGACTATCTGTCCTGTATTTTAGGAGAAAAAAAAGGAGCCAGCGACTCCTTTTTTAGATCTTTCTTATAAAACACGTTAGTGAGTCGTCTTTTTCTTCTTGTACCAGACAAGACTCATCGTAGCTACTGTCATTCCAAAAAGAGCTAGATAGCTTGTTTCTTGTCCGGTAGATGGAAGGATTTTCCGTTTACCTGGTGTCTTGGTTTCTGTTGCTGCCTCTTCCTTGTCATCTTGCTTCTCATCTTCGTTCTTGCCCTTCTCTTTGCTTTCAGATGTTGAACTCTTTTGTTCATTGGCTTGAGCTTGATGAGGGACTAGTTGAGATCCTGTATTCGATGAGGAAGGGCTGTTTTGATCCGTTGCTTGTCCTGTATTTCCTTGTTGATCATCTGTCGGCGTTCCTGGAGTTTGTGCTCCACTAAAGTCGATTTGGACCAAGACAGGATCATGGTCTGATGCACGACCGTGTTCCTTCATAAAGGAAGCATTGATATGGACTGGTTCAAACCTTGCTTTAGCTGCCATGTTGTTTGAGATAAAAATGTTATCCAAAACTTGATTGCTTCCACGGTAGAAATAAGAATAGCGATCGCCTGCATCATGTTGGGCCATTAAGTTGGTTAGTTCGTTGCCCGCAAGGATCTGTGCCGTGGTTGAGAAATCGTAATCATTAAAATCACCCGTCAATACAAAGGTGGTCTTCGGATTTTGCTTCAAGCCTTCTTGGACGAATTGATGGATGACACTGGCTTGTGCTTCACGCGTTGGCAAGGTATGTTCCACTGCTGGTTGGCTTGCCCCATAAATAGCATCATCTCCGATTTTTGATTTCAAGTGATTGGCAATCACCACAACTGGTTGACCTTTGAATTCAAATTCAACGGCTAAAGACTTGCGAGTATGATCAAACGATGGGTCATTAGGGGCAATCCGAGCTGGATTTTTAACCAGGTGTCCCATGTCAAATTGTGCTGCCTCGTTGCTAGTTGCTGCCTCTTTTTTAGCTAGGCTCACGCGTTCTGGATTGTAGAGGATTCCCAAACGAATATTGGAACCAGGCTTTCCTCCGTCAGCGCCATCTACTGGAGCAACCTCCGTATACTCATAGCTCTTGCCACCCAATTCCTTGATCCGATTGGCTAGTTTGCGTCCACTTTCAACACCACTGGTCGTTCCGTCATCCACACTACCATTATTGTCCTGCACTTCGATCAAAGTAATGATGTCTGGATTGTGAATTTCATGGATAAAGGAATTGGCAATCAGCGTCACCTTATCCTCTGGGGTTTCATTTTTGGCATTGTTAGCCGAGAAATTTTCAATATTGTAGGAAGCAATGGTCAGCTTGTCCTCACTTGGTTGGGTTTGAGCTGCTTGACGCTGCAAGCCACCGTCTTGTACCGTCAATTGTTGAGTAGGCTCTAACTTATAAAAGCTATTCCGATACGTTACCACTCCTGTTAGGTCTTCCGTAAAGTAATCCTTGGCTTTTGCGACAAACTGATTCCCAACATAAACCGGAATTGTCGCTGTATTTTGCGCATGTGGCCGTAGATTCAGACCTCCAATATTGTTTAAAGGAAGGCCAGTAAAATCTTCTCCCAAGACATAGATATCTCCTTTGTACTGGGGACCAAGGACATGAGGTTTCTTCACCACCGTGAGCATTCCTTCCAGGCTTTCCCAATAATCGAGAGCATCAGTTTCTGGAGCATAAGCAGTCGGATTAGGCTTCACATCTGCTGGCATGCCCTCAGTGATATTCACAGCTTCTGGAAGAGGGGCTGTCCCATCTTTTGTGATCCAAGCATCGACCAGCATGGTCACCGTTAAACTATTCGTTGGTTCCTTAAAGGTTTTCCCAGCTCCCAAGGTAACCTCTTCCATATAGCCTTCCTTGACGGTACCAGTGATTTTAACCTTGTCACCGACCTTGACCTTGTATTTAGAAACTACATAAATCCCATCTGAAGTACGGCTATTGCCATCCGATTCAATATCTTGGGCATAAAAACCATAGCGGTCTGTTTTCGTCACCACTGCATTTTTGATAGCTACCTTTTGGCCTTCCAGTGGAGAGCGTTGTGATTCCCCTTGAATGTCCCCGATCTTAACCGTTTTCTCCTCAGTATCGTCTGAGGAACTGCTAGATGTCTCTTCTTTATCACTCGAAGCTCTCGTCGTAGCTTCTGTAGTTGTTGTTGTAGCAGAAGTCGAATGATTTGTCGAGCTTTCCTCGCTGCTAGTGTTCGTCACAAGCGCTGGCTCTGAAGTCGAAGCTGTGGTCTCGTCTGCAACTACAGTGAGGGCACTGCTAAAGACCCCCAACTGACTAGCCAATAAGGTGGCTACTCCCAGTAGGCGAATCTTTTTACCGTTTTTTCTCATGCGTTTCTCCATCCCTAAAAAGTTTTCCTCTTTTATTATAAGGGAAGAACTTTGTATTTTCAAGCGCTTTCAAAAATATTTTTCAAAAAGAAAAACACTTCGACCCAAAAAGATCGAAGTGTGAAATACTTAAACTAAAATCGCCAGTGTCTGATATGGTTTCAGAATTATCTTTTCAGCAAGCTTTACATTCTCATAGTTGGACAGGAGCACGCGCCCTGCTTGGTAGTCTTCTGGAATCGCTACTTCAACTTCACTTCCATAGAAATGATTGAGTACCAAGAGTTTTTGACCATCTAAGTAGCGTTCAAAGGCATAGACTTCTTGACTATCTTCCAGTGCTGGCTGATAGCTGCCTTCTGAAATGATGGGCATTTCTTTACGCAAGCTAATCAATTCTTTATAGAAGGTAAAGATTGGTCCATCCATTTCCTTTTCAACATTGATGTCTTTATAGGACTTCCCAACCTTCAACCATGGTGTGCCTGTTGAAAAACCTGCATTTTCAGAAGCATCCCATTGCATTGGCGTACGAGAATTATCACGTGATTTGGCTTGAATAATCTTAAAGGCTTGCTCAGGTGACTTACCTTGATCCAAGAGCATTTGGTAAGCATTGATAGACTCAACATCCACATAATCTGCCATCGAATCATAGTCTGGATCTATCATGCCGATTTCTTCTCCCATGTAGATATAAGGGGTACCACGTGACAAGTGAAGGCTAGCTGCGAGCATGGTCGCTCCTTCATTGCGGAAGTTCTTGATATCTACAAAGCGATTCAAGGCACGAGGTTGGTCATGGTTATTCCAGAAGAGGGCACTCCAACCATCTCGTTCACTCATTTCCTTGCCCCAAGTATGATAGAGACGCTCAAGCTCTTGCAGGAGGAAGGCTTTATCGAGACTGTTCAAGGGATGGGTTCGCAAGTTTCTAGACAAGCGCACTTTGACTTCCCTGTTTCCCAATTAACCAGTTATCAAGAAATCGTCAAAGCTTTCAGAAACCAATGTCATTCGTTTGGAACAAATCAGTATCGATGAAAAAGGAGCTAAAAAGACAGGCTTCCCCCTTCACCGTTTGGTTTGGAAAGTAACCCGGCAACGGGTAGTGGATGGCGTCGCTTCTGTCTTAGATATTGATTACCTAGACAGAGAGCTCATCCCTGGCCTAACCAAGGAAATCGCCCAGCACTCTATCTACCAATATATAGAAGAAGACTTGAAATTGCAGATTGGCTATGCCAAAAAAGAAATTTTGATTTCACCAATCGATAATCGTGACAAAATCTTACTGGATCTTGGAAAAGACAAACACGTGGTAACTGTCCGTTCCCAAGTTCACCTAGCAGACGGACGCCAATTCCAATTCACCGAAAGCAGGCACAAATTAGACAAGTTTCATTTTGTCGACTATGCAGAACGGAGGAAATAAAGGAGGCTGGGACAAAAGTCCTAGCCTCTCAATTATCTTTGGATTGTCGAGCAAGACGCAGTGGTTGAGTGGGCTCTACTACGCTGCTTTCATCAGCTTTTACAGTCCTACTCAACTGTGCGGAGGTGGGACGACGAAATCGAATTCTAACGAATAACCGATTTCTGTCCCACTCTCATTTTATCCTAATACCAATTCATCACTTACCAGGGTTTCACCACTGTTTTGTTGGAAGAGGCGCATCAAATCTTCAACCGTTAGGTTTTTCTTTTCTTCTCCTTTGACGTCGACCACGACCTTGCCTTGGTAGAGCATGATCAAGCGGTTGCCGTATTCAATCGCATGGTTCATATCATGCGTAATCATCAAGGTTGTCAAATCATGGCTTTCCACGATCTTTTGGGTCAATTCCATGACCATTTCACTAGTCTTTGGATCGAGCGCTGCGGTATGTTCATCCAGAAGCAAGAGTTTTGGTCTAACCAAAGCTGCCATGACCAAGGTCAAAGCTTGACGTTGCCCACCAGACAAATATTGGGTATCTACCTTGAGACGATTCTCTAAACCGATATTCAGTTCCTTCAAGGCTTCACGGAACAATTCGCGATCTTTCTCCCGAACTCCCCAGCTCAAACCACGAGATTTCCCCCGACGTTGGGCAATCGCCATATTTTCTTCAATGGTCAAACGAGAAGCCGTCCCCATCTTAGGATCTTGGAAGACACGCGCAATATCCTTAGCACGCTTCCGAACACTCGTATTTTTGATAGAGTTACCCTCTAGCAAGATATCCCCTTCATCCACGACTAGATTTCCTGCCAAGATGTTCATCAAGGTTGATTTCCCAGCTCCATTTCCACCGATGACCGAAATGAAATCTCCTTCTTCCACTTGGAGATCCAAACCTTTTAAGACGTGGTTTTCATTAACCGTTCCTCCTTCAAATGTCTTATGAATACCTTCAATTGATAATAATGTTGCCATACTTTTCTCCTACTTATTTCCTAACTTCAATCCGCGAACACGAAGACGTTTTTGCGCCTCAGGAGCGAACAAGACAATTGCGAGCAAGATCGCATTGAAGAGACGAACCATATTTTGATCGAGATTTGGGATCTCGTAAATATTTAAGATAATCAAACGGTAAACAATGGCTCCAACCCCGATTGAAAGCAAGCGCCAACCAATGGTCAATTCGTGGATCAAAACCTCAGCGATAATCACCGCACTCAAGCCAACCACGATCGTCCCTGTCCCAGAAGTCACATCTGAGAAACCATCATTTTGAGCAAACATAGCGCCACAAAGGGCAATCAATCCATTGGAAATCATGTAGCCCAACATCTTCATGTTATCTACATTGACCCCATTAGCCTCACTCATTGGGATGTTATCACCTGTCGAGCGCAAAACCAAGCCAAGTTGCGTCTTCATTAAGAGGGTCAACAAGATACAGACGATGATCAAGCAGGAAATACTAATCAAAAAGACAGCTTCTTCATTAGAAAGTCCAAATTTCATGACACTCTTGAAAATGGTATCTGCATCTCCAATAGAAAGGTTAGGAACTCCTCCCATAATTTTGATATTGATAGAGTAGAGACCCGTCAAAGTGACAATCCCCGTCAAGAGGGCTGGAATTTTCATTTTTGTATGGAGAATACCAGAGACCAAGCCTGCAATCATCCCTGCTAAAAAGCCTAACAAGGTTGCAATCCAAGGGTTTCGTCCCGCTTGAATTTGTGAGGCTACAACTGCTGCCCCAAGTGGAAAGGCTCCTTCTGCCGTCATATCGGCAATATCTAAAATTCGAAATGTTAAGTAAACACCGATCGCCATGATCGACCACAATAAACCTTCTGATAAACTTGATAAAACAAAATTCATCTCAAACCTCCTATTTTTCTACCTTCAACGAGCTAATATCAATTCCAAGCTCTTTAGCCATCTCTTTATTGGTGTGCAATTCTAATTTTTCAGGTGTTTCAACTGCGACTTTGCCGGGTTTCTCACCCTTCATGATGCGAATGGCCATCCGAGCAGCTTGTCTTCCCAATTCCTCATAATCAGTACCAAAGTTGTACAAGCCACCAGTAGCCACCATTTCAGCAGAACCTCCAAAAACGGGCACCTTATGGCTGATAGAAACCTGTTTGACAGTGTCCATTGTAGAAGAGATAATATTGTCCGTCGGAACAAAGACGATATCTGCCTCTGACATGATGCTGTCTGCTGCAGCTTTCACATTGTTACTATCGAGAATTGTTTTTTCAACCACTTGATAGCCTTTAGCTTCTAGGATCTTCTTCGCATTGTCTTTTTGGACGACGGAGTTAGGCTCACTTTGCGTATAGAGAATCCCAACTGTTTTCGCCGTTGGAAGCACTTGCTTAATCATGTCTACCTGTGTAGCGATCGCATCTTCTGACTGGTCACTTGTCCCTGTGATATTGCCACCTGGTTCTTTCAAGTTTTTCACCAATTTCGCTGCCAATGGGTCGGTCACAGCTGAGAAGACAATAGGTGTTGATTTAGTGGTATTAGCCAAACTTTGTGCAGAAGGGGTTGCAATCGCAAAAACTAGATCACTTTCTTCTGCCAATTGTTTAGAAATATTTTTCAGATTTCGTTGCTCCCCTTGAGCATTTTGGAAATCGATCTGAATATTTTTCCCATCTACATAGCCTTCTTTTTTCAACTCCTCGATAAAGCCTTTTCGTGTCGCATCGAGCGACTTATGGGTGATGTACTGGGAAATCCCAATTCGAAAGACATTGTCTTTTTTAGTATCCTTTAGATTGTGTAAGGTCACCAATGATGTTAACAGAAGTCCTACAACCAGGACAGGTGCTAGCAATTTTTTCACTACTTTCATTTATTGACTCCTTTTCTGCAAAATAAACAAAAAATCCGCTTAGATGATTCTCTAAACGGATGCTTGAAATTCTCCAACAAGTTACAAAACCTCGGTCCATTTAGATACTAGCTCTATGGACCATCATCAAAAATCTTAGCCACATAGATACAAACAAATTGCTTGGGTTGTTTGCATCCATGAGATCATGTCTACAAACACTATCTAAAGTAGCTAAAGTAAAATTTTTGAACGGAAATGGCTTGTTGCTTCATGTTTATTTTCTGCTTTCTTTATTTATGGGTATTATCTTACCGTAATTTATTTTTGATGTCAAGACTATTTCAGAAATTTTTGAAATTTTTTGAAAATTCAACTGGTCCTGACAAGAAAAAAACAGAGGCTGGAACACATCCAGGCCTCTATTTTCTAATCTTCTTTTGATTTAGTTTCTTCATCTTCCTCGACGATTTCAGAAATTTCAACTTTCACCTTCGTCACACGACCATTTTTTACTTTGTCATTTGTCAAAATGAGGTGTTTCTTTTGACTATCGACTTCACAGCTGAGTCGCTCTTTCAAGGTTGGAATTCGCCCAACCTCTGTCAGATAATACCCTGCAATGGTATCCACATCATCACTTTGCAACTCAACATCAAAATATTCGTTAAAGTCATTTAGTGACATGGCTCCTTGTACGACATAGGTATTGTCCGCAATTTCAAAGACATCAATTTCTGCTTTGTCAGTCTCATCGTCAATTTCACCGACGATTTCTTCCAAGAGGTCTTCAAGAGTAACCAAACCAGACATCCCACCATATTCATCAAGCAGAATGGCCATTTGATTTTGGGTATTGCGCAATTCCTTCAAAAGATCATCCACAAAAATGGTCTCTGGAACAAACAAAGGTTCTTGTAAAATCTTTCTTAAGACAATATTATCAAAGCCATTGATAAATCCTTCGTTCAAGAGACGTTTGGTATGGATGAGACCGATGACATTGTCCTTGTCATCATCATAGACAGGAATCCGTGAAAAGTTTTGCTTAAGGATACTTTCAATGATTTCTTTAGTATCATCATTGATATCAACCATGAAGGCATCTGTCCGTGGCACCATGACTTCACGCGCCACCATTTCATCTAATGAAAAGATCCCTTGGAGCATCTCAATCTCGTCCGCATCTAGTGTTGCTTCACTATTGGTCAGCATATACTCGATTTCATCCCGCGTCATCTTTTCATCCGGATCATCGAATTCCATTGGCGTGATACGGCTCAAAAGGTTGGTCGACGCTGAAAGCAACCAAACAAAGGGGCTAACAATTTTTCCTAATAAAATGACAATCGGAGCTGTTCGAACAGCTAACTCATCTTTCAGGTTCATAGCGATTCGTTTCGGATAGAGTTCGCCAAACACGATCGAAATATAAGTCAAAAACGCTAGAGATAAAAAGCTTCCAGCTGCAATAGCCGTTTTAGTATTGCCCATCCATCCAGCAATAACATGACCAAGGCTATCTGCAAGACTCGCCCCAGATAAGATGGTAATCAAGGTGATCCCCACCTGAATAGTGGATAAGAAATGGTTGGGCTGTTCCAAAACGCTAAGAAGACGAATGTATTTTTTATCCCCTTCTTCTGCTTTTTGCACTACACGAGAACGATTCAACGATACCATTGACATTTCGGTTGCCGAGAAAAAGGCGTTCAATAATGTCAAAACAATCAATAAAATAAATTCCAGTAAAATTTCCTGACTGCCAGGGTCTTCCATGGATACTTTCCTCCAGTATATAATATTGTATATTATACCACAAAATAGGAGAGCCTGCATTCTTCTATGTCATTTTCTTTTTTCACCATCAAAAAATCAGGACCAGGTCCTGATTTTAGTGCTCTGCACTGGTAAAATCATAAAAGAAGGCATTGAGTTTTTCAACCAGCTCAAGCGATGAGAGACTACTTGTACAAATAAATGGTTTTTTCTTTAATTCAGGCATCATAAAGTTGGCCACCACTACGTCGGCATCCGAAGCTTCAATATCATCCACTGTTAGATTGTACTTGATCATCTGCGTAAATTCAAAGTTATCCGTACAGTAGAAATCTAGAAAATCGATCATGGATTTGGCATGGTGATCGTCAAAACGACTGATAATCAGGACCTTAATAGACTTCCGACGGCGCAACAACTGCGGTAAGAGACGTTCCCAGTGAGTGTAGACCGTGTAGATCATGTGCTTGATGATCTCTTCGTTCAGATCATGCTTCATGGTCTTCATATAAGTGATGATATGCTCCTTCAAATCATCATAGAAGGCTGGGAAGATGCTCATGAAATCTTCGTTGGTATTGGTCTTGGTATCAAATAAGAGGAACTCCGAGAACAATTCCTTCCGACCTAAGTGAGCCGTATTGTGAACGTGCATCAACATCTCATCAAGATTTTCAATGTCTAAATCATAGGTATAGCATAGATCCTTGAACATATCTCTGATGAGCGTCGTTGATTCTTTGGCATAAGGATCTGTTTCTGCAGCTTCGATCAAGCTTTCTGGACTGAAATAGAAATTCTCTTGAATAAAGATAATAAAGAACTGCTCCAGCACTTTTTCATTCAATTCGACACCCAACTGCAAGCTAAAGTAGCGTAACATCTCCTCGACATTGGTCACTCCTTGATACTGGTCCTTATACACATCATAGTTCGTTGGCATGTCAATAAAATAGCCCTGCTTAATCCGTGATAAGTAGACTGTCAAGAGAACTTTATAAGACCTGAGGACAGAGAAGGTCAATGGATAGTCATAGAGCTTGAAGAAGAAGGTGATCAAATCGGTCACAGCCTCTTCCTTAAATTCTGGGAAAGGCCACTCCATATAGTAATAACGTTCCGCAAAATACTGGGCATAGAAGAAACGAACATCCACTTCATCCCCGACAAGATTCAAGGGTTTCAAATCAATCTTTACATTGTATTTGGTTTGAAGCTTCTGATTAATCGTCCGAATCAAGCGGTAGAAAGATTGGTAACTCAGATCAAACTTTCTGCAAATATATTCATTGGAAACATCCTTGTTGAAGAAAAGATATTCAATCAAGGCGAAGGCTTGTGATTCTTTTAAAAAGTGATGATAGATCACTTCTAGCCCAACCGAATCCTCATAACTGATCTTGATCCCATTGGTAGAGGATTCAATTAAAAAGTCATCAAATGTACTACGAAGATTAGACAAATCTTCTTTTAACGAACGTTCTGTACAATCCAAACGCTTGGCCAACTCTTTTAAGTGGAACCATCTTTTTTCCTTAATCAAGATTTCCAACAATTGCAATTGGCGTCTCTGTTTTTTCGATAAGAGCAGTCTCATCTTTCCCTACCTAATTTCATATTTTCTTTCAAAATTACTTATATTTTAACACATTTCATAGCACTTGTTGACTTTTTTCCAGCATTTTTCAAAAAAATGTACAAAAAAGACTCCAAGGCCCATATAGGCGCTAGAGTCTATGATTTATTAATGATACCAAATTCTTCTTTTTTCTTCTGCTCCTTAGCAGCACGGTGGTTATCATAAAGATTTACCAAGAATTTTACAATTTCTTTTCCAATCGAATAGACTGGAATCGCAACGACCATCCCGATAATGCCGTAGATATTACTTGAGAGCAATAAGAGAACCATAATGGTAATCGGGTGAACCTTCATCACGCCTCCAACGATACGCGGATAAAGAATATTCCCATCGATCTGCTGGATAATCAACATGTAAATGACTGCTTTGATCATCATATCCATATCTGTGAAGGCATAGGTGATGATCATCGGAATCAACCCGATGGTTGGTCCTACATATGGAATGAGATTGGCCAATCCAGAAAAAATGGCAAAGACCAAAGCATACTTCAATCCAATAAAACTATAGCCAATGTAGGCTAGGGTTCCAATGATAAAGGCATCGATAGAAATCCCACTAATATAGCGAGAGACCGTTTCATTCAAACTAATCAAGAGGCTTGAAATGTGGAGTTTGTCATTGCGTAAAATGGTCCGCTCCAACATCGGTAATAACTTCTTCCCATCGACCAAGAAATAAACCAAGAAGACAGGGGTCATGATCAAGATAAAGACCGTATTAACAATGGTGTTAACCACACTTCCTAAACTGTTGGTCACACTATTCAAGAGATTTTGTAGGATATCCATATATGAGAGATTCAACTGCTGAATCGTCGACTGGATATTCACATTCTGGAACAAAGGATTGGTCGAGAGTTTTCGAACCAAACTTTGAACTTCCCAGTAAAGTCCTTGAGTTGAATTGATCAAGCTGGTTAACTGATTAATTAAGATAGGGAGCAGATAAAAGATCCCTAAGCCAATGATCCCAAACAAGAGTACTAAGGTGATCAAAATCCCAAACCCACGCTTGATTTTTAAATGTTTTTCCAACAATTCAACAATCGGATTGGTAATGTAATATAAAAAACCTGCAATTAAAAATGGTAAGAGGATGGTATTCAGAACAGATACAAATGGAGAAATTAAAGTCCCCATTGATTTCCAAATATAGAAAATCACCGTCAATAATAAGATCTCACATGTCCAGAATAACAATTTACTATTTCGAAACATTCCTTACCTCCTGTTTTCTATTCTACCATATTTTATGATAGAATAAAGGAGATTTTAATCAAAAGGATAAAGTTATGAATAATTTGATTGAACTACAAGACGTCAATTTGATCCGCAATGGAAAAGCCCTTTTAAAAGAGATTAACTGGCAAGTAAAAGAAAATGAATGTTGGGCGATTTTAGGCTTAAATGGAGCAGGAAAATCGACCCTCCTCAAACTGCTCATGTCTGAATACTGGGCTAGTTCTGGCCAGGTAACGGTCCTTGGAACCCGCTTTGGAGAAGGGGGTATTCCTGAGTTACGTAAGCGTATTGGGATCGTTAGCTCCTTCATTTCAGAAAGACTGCCAGAACATCTTTTGACAGAGCAAATTGTCCTAACTGGTCAATACAAGAGTAGTATCTTATTTGCTGCATACGGGGAAGAAGAACTGAACTGGGCACGGGATATGCTAACTTCAATTGGGGCTAGCTCTTTGATCGGCCGCAAATACCGTGAGCTCTCCCAGGGAGAAAAGCAGACCGTTCTCATTGCACGAAGCCTCATGGACCAGCCAGATCTGATCATTTTTGACGAAGCTTCTAGTGGATTGGATCTCTTTGCCAGAGAAAAGCTCCTCCGTCAGATCCATCATATCAAACAACTGGATCACGCGCCTACCATGATCTACGTCACCCACCATGCTGAGGAAATTACAACAGACATGACCCATGTCCTCTTACTCAAACATGGCCAAGTGGTCGAGCAAGGACCAAAGGAAAAGATCCTAACTCCTCATGTCCTTAGCCAATTTTATGAAGCACCAGTATCCCTTATTAATCTGGGTGATGAGCGACTCTTTGTCAAACCAGAAATCGCACACTGAAAAGAAAATGAATAAAGCAAAGAGAGTGGGACAGAAATCGGTAATTCGTTAGAATTCGATTTCGTCGTCCCACCTCCGCACAGTTGAGTAGGGCTGTAAAAGCTGATGAAATCAGCGTAGTAGAGCCCACTCAACCACTGCGTCTTGCTCGACAATCCAAAAATAATTGAGAGGCTAGGACTTTTGTCCCAGCCTCTTTTACTCTTATCTCAACGATTCCGTGCATACTCGATCAAATCGTATGGAAGAGTATTGGCACTTTCTCTTAGGGAATAGCTTTCTAATTCATTGACATTTTGTCGCATACGGCGCGCTTGCTTGGCAGTAATCAGGTGTTGCGCTTCATATTCAAAAATAATCTTACGCTCCAAATAATAGCCTCTCAACATTTCATCGATATTATTTGGTTTCACGCGATTAATAACCCGCTCCACAAAGGCCCCACTGGTAATAATAGCTGTCTCTCTCAGACGAGATTCTTGTAGGAAAGAGATCAAACTGCTCCGATAAATCCCCTTGAGGTCTTCCAAACTTTCGATAATGATTTCCGTATTGGCCAGATAAAGGGCTACAATCTGGTCATAATCAATGGCCTCTAACTTGCTGTCCTCCCGGGTCCACCAGTTTCGCAAGCCAGACCCAAAGGTTAAGATCTCATGTACTAATAAACGCAAGAGACGGAAAGACACCAAGAGGTAATAGGTTAGACGAGACGAAAGATTGCGATTGACACGTTGCTCCATATTGCGAAGATAGCGTTGGTAGACGCGGTAGCCCCGCTCTCGAATCTTCCCTTCTTCATAGGCCTGTTCCAAGCCGTCACTTTCAATACTCAAAATCAGGAGCTTCAACTGTTCCCAGTCCTTTTGAATGAGCCTGTTTTCTTGGCCTAGAATCAAGTTTTCTATGCGACCATGGTAGTTATCAATTGCCGCATACAAGGGCCCCTTGTGCTTGCTATTCTTTAGGTCTGCTTCTAATTCCATGACGACATCATTTAAAATCGCGATCTGCATCAGGTAGTCATTGGTTTCTTCCTTTTCTTCTGATAATTTTGGAAGTACCACTAAGCCAGCAATAAAGCTGACAAGGGTAACTCCTGCCACTAAAAAGAGTAGGATGGGGTATTCTTTTTCGATCTTGGTTGGAATCAAAAGAATCGTCGCAATCGAAACTGTTCCCTTCACACCCGAAAAAGTCAGCAATAAGGCATCTTTTAGATAATTTCTCAACGATTTTTTTAGTCGAGCCGTTCGGAACCAATAAAAGAGGTAAACCATGACAAAACGAATCAAAAAGAGCAAGGCTGTCAACAGAAAGACCGAAAGAACTAAAAGAAGATTATTGTAAATGGGACTACTTAAGATGGGCTTGGCAATCATTTCCAATTCCATTCCTAAGATGACAAAGACCGAACCATTTAAGATAAAGTTGACCGTATTCCAGACAGTATGACTCACAGTATCTACCCGCGCTTCAAGGAGGGTAATGTGCTTAAAGCGACTGGCTTTTAAGATTCCTGACACAACTACTGCAATGATACCAGAGACATGGAGTTCTTCTGCTAAGAAGAAGGTCAACAGAGGGAGACTCAGTTCTAATAACAATTCACTGGCAATATCACTAGCGCGAACACTCAAGAGCAAGGTTTGCAGCCACCGGTTCACAAAGGCCGTCAAGATCCCCACTGCAAATCCTCCAATGATGGAGATTCCTAAGGAAACCCCTGCCTCTCCAAGAGAGAAACTTCCGGTCGCAAGAGCTGCCAAGGCCACTCGAAAGGCAACTAGACCTGAGGCATCATTTAGTAATCCTTCACCTTTTAAGATATTCGAAACCTGCTTTGGAAAGCTAAAGCGCTCTGACAGGGAAGCAAAGGCTACTAAGTCGGTAGGCCCAAGGGCTGCCCCAACTGCCATACAGGCTGCTAATGGAAGGCTCAGCCACAAGGAGTGAGCTGCCCAGCCCAAACTAATGGTGGAGATAAAAATCACTGGGAAAATCAAATAGAGGATGACCCGCCAGTGCTTTAAGACGGAAGTAATATCTGCTTCTTCTGCTTCTCTAAATAAGAGAGGGCCAATGACCAAGGCCAGAAAAAGCTCGGTATCCAGATGAAAATTTTCTTCTGGCACAAAGAGGGCCCAACCAATCCCTAGTAAAATTTGGATCAAGGGCAGAGGAAGGCTCGGCACAAGTTTATTGGTAGCATTTGAGACGATCAAAATCATCGAAAAGATCACTGCATAAAGGAGTAGTTCCATATCACTCCCTCCTTAGCGTTCTTGGCAACAGGTCTCAAATTGCTGTTTTAACTCCGCAATCTTTTGGTCTGTCTTGGTTACATCCTTGTGCTCAATCTTCTTTTGGCACCGTTCCATCTCAAGCGAAACCAATTTCTTTTTTATTTTGAGCATCTTTTTGGTCATATGAGCTTCATCATAAAAACCTATTGCACGCTCGTGGATAGTTGATTCGACAAAATGATGTCTCAATCCTTCAATTTTATTCTTTAAATATTCTTTATCCATGACGGTAGCTTTCTAATTTTTCGATCATGACTAAAAACGGTGGCTGATTCACTTGATTCAGTGTCCGGTAGATGGTCGCTGTATAGTCTTTTTGAGGGAGCTGACTGACAAAGTCCAGCACCGCATCACGCTCGATGTCTCCTCCCTCGTGACCATAATAGATCATAATAGCCATTCGCCCACCTTTTTCTAGGCGAGCACAGATTTTCTCCATCGCTTCAATCGTGGTAGCTGGAAGAGTAATGACCGATTTATCTGCAGATGGCAGATACCCCAGATTAAAAATAGCTGCTTTGAGGGTCTCCACATATTGGTCCACATGCTGGTGGCCATCCAAAATCAACCGGACCTGTTGAAGTCCCAACTTTTCCAATCTTTCTTGGGTATTTACAAGTGCCTGCTCTTGAATATCAAAGGCATAGACCTGTCCTGCAAGTTGAGCTAAAAAGGCCGTATCATGTCCATTTCCCATGGTCGCATCCACCACCACATCTTCTTTGGTGATGACCTCTGCTAAAAATTGATGGGCCATTTCAAGTGGTCGAAGCATCAGCAGTCTCCTTTTCTTCTAGCTTACATCCTTGGGTACTTCCACGACGACGCATTTCAGTTTCAATGGCGTTTAGGACTTCCCATTTGTTGAGGCTCCACATAGGGCCAATCAACATATCCCTTGGCGCGTCCCCTGTAATCCGGTGGATGACAATGTGTTTGGGGATGATCTCCAACTGGTCACAGATGACCTTGACATACTCCTCCTGGCTCATGAGTTGAAGTCGTCCTTCATGATAGTCCCGTTGCATCCGTGTATTGGTCATCAAATGCAAGAGGTGCAACTTGATGCCATCAATTTCATTATCGGTCACACAACGGCGAACATTTTCCACCATCATCTCATGCGTCTCCCCAGGAAGGCCATTGATCAAATGGGAGACGATCTCTGCCTTGGGCACCTGTTGTCGAATACGTTTGACTGTTTCAACGTAGAGGTCATAACTATGGGCCCGATTGATCAATTCAGAAGTCGCTTCATAAGTCGTCTGAAGCCCCAACTCAATCGTCACATGCATGCGCTCTGTCAGCTCTGCTAGGTAGGCCAAGGTCTCATCTGGTAAACAGTCCGGACGCGTACCAATGTTGATTCCTACCACTCCTGGTTCATTGATGGCCTGTTCATACCGCTCTCGAATGACTTCCACTTTATCGTGGGTGTTAGTGAAATTTTGAAAATAGACCAGGTACTTCTTCACATCTGGCCATTTCCGATGCATAAAATCAATCTCTTTGTAAAACTGTTCTTGAATCGGAGCTTCTGGGGCCACAATGGCATCTCCTGAACCCGAGACCGTACAAAAAGTACAGCCACCGTGGGCGACTGTTCCGTCTCGATTGGGACAATCAAAGCCTGCATCAATAGGGACTTTAAAGGTCTTTTCTCCAAATAAGGTTCGATAATAATCATTCAAGGTATTGTAGGATTTCATACCCTTCATTATAGCAAAAAAAGAGTCGAACTCAAAACGCGAGTTCAACTCCTAGTTGTTAGATGCTTATTTTTGCTTGCCTGTAAAGCGCCATTGAAATCGCAAGCGATCATACAAGGGATACTCAAACTGTAAGACAGCAAGGCCCAAAATCATACTGCCAAGAACGTCTGATGGATAGTGGACCCCGACATAAACGCGGGAAACCACAATGGTCACGATTCCCAGAACCAGCAAGCCTTGAAGGCAATAGCAGGCTGTTTTATTTTTTACATGTTGGCCGATTATAATGATCAAACTTCCCAAAACAAGGGTAGACGCCAGTGAATGACCACTTGGAAAAGAAAAGCCTTTTTCCTCTACTAGATGAAGAATACTTGGTCTCGGTCTCTGGTAGATATTCTTTAGAAGAAGAACCAAAAGACCAGTCAATACCAGATTGCTCCCCAGAAAGAGGGCTTCGCTGTACCATTTCTTACAGGCAAAGACAGCTAGCAAAAGACCCACCCAGATGACAATGATCTTGGTATCCATGACATGGGTTACCTTGGTAAAGAAGGCTGTCAGTGGTGCAGGCAGATCGCCTCGAATAGTAGATTGAAGCGCGCTATCAAAACCAGTTAATTGTTGCGGGTAGAAACGAATCACATACCCGAGAATGACAAAAATGAGAAGGGCGAAGCTTGCCTTCGCCCAATGTTGTTGTTTATTTTTCATATTTTTTCAAAATCGGTTGCAAAAGAGTGTAGATCAATCCAAATGCGATGGCCCAAATCACTCCTTCGATCAGGTTAAAGGGTGCAACCATTGCGGCTAAATAGTGGACAAGCCCTAGTGTTTTCGAAATATCATAGTTCATAAAGCGAGCATACAAAGGGATTGCATAGACATAGTTCACCAATACCATCGTGATACTCAAGCTAATCGTTCCAATAATCGTAGCCAGGACAAATCGGCCATGGGTCCGTTCCTTATTCCAAATCCATGCAAAAGCAAGAACAAAAACAAGAACTCCAATGATATTGATTGGTAGTCCGATCAAAGTTTCAAGCCCCTTATTATTAAGAGCTAATTTAAGAACAGATCGAATCAAGGTCACCCAAACAGCACTTTTAAAATCCAACAAGACCAAAGCCAACAAAATGGCGATGATACTCAAATCAATTTTGAAGAAATCTATCAAGAAAGAAAATTGATAGAACATCAAAATAAAAGATAGTGCGGATAAAACAGCCACTAGGGTCAGTTTACGTGTATTTGTCATAACAGGTTCCTCCAATTTTTTAAAAATTAGAGAAGCTGGAAAGACGTCTACCCCATCATTCTACTCTAAACTATTTAAACAAAGCTTAAACTAGAGAACATTCTAGTCACTTTAGCTGGTCTCCATTGAAAAATACCGCTAATCAATCATAGCACCTAACGTTTTATTCCTATGCATCAGCTCTAAACAGATCAGAATAGCTGTCAGTCTATTCGTCTCTCGTCTTCTCCCATCCAGACTATACTGTCGGTTGTGGAGTCACACCACATCAGCTTGCGCTCGCGGACTTCTTTTAGAGTATGGAAATGGAGATTTTTCTTTTAAACGATACGACAAGCTGTAGGCATAACTTCTTGTTAAGCAAAGCTTGGCAACAAAGTATAAAAGGAAAAAAACATTTCCTAGTAAAAGTCACCGCCGGTCGGGAATCTCACCCTGCCCTGAAGACTTCTTAATCATAACAAAAAAAACTTGCCAAGGCAAGTTTTTGTAACTTGATAGATTACACCGTTCGTCTTTTAATTTTTCGTTCTTATTTGAGCTTGTCATGCTCATAAAGATGGCTCAACTCCAGCCCCTTAAAACCTTGCTGGCGGAGCGCCTCATAAACAATCATGCAGACGGTATTGGAGACATTTAAACTACGAACATGCTCGTCATTCATCGGAATGCGAATAGTCTTCTCCTCGTGCTGGCGCATAAATTCTTCCGGCAATCCTTTATCTTCGCGTCCAAACAAGAAATAATGGGACTTCCCATCCTGATAAGAAACGTCCGAATAGGTCTGATTTGCAAACTTGGACACTAGGTGTACCTGACCGTCGCTCGCTGCTTCCATAAACTCTTCTAGGCTATCATAAAAACGGACATCCAGCTTGTCCCAATAATCGAGTCCTGCTCGCTTCATTTTGCGATCATCGATCGGAAAAGCCATGGGTCGTATGATATGCAAGGGGGAATTGGTCGCCGCACAAGTCCGTGCAATATTTCCCGTATTTTGTGGAATCTGAGGTTGGAACAAGACGATGTGGTTTTGAGCAGCTGACTCTTGGTAGTCCAGTTCTTCAATATTCATACTCGATCTCTTTCTGATAAAAAAATAGCCACACTGCCCGGAGTCAAGCTCAGCAAACAGCGTGGTTACAGCTTCATTAACTTAACTCACAACAGGTTTGAGGTAAATCAACGAAGGTACTTTCTAAGTATAACACTTTTGAAGCTCCTGTCAATAGTTTTTTTAGATTTTTTTAAGAAACTTTACCAAAGTTTTCAATCCCTCCTCGTTCTACTCTTTTGACGATTTTTCCTACTTGTTCTTAGCTTCTCAAAATTCCACCAGAAAATCCTTAAAAAAGATGAATTTTTCTTGAAAATAGAGTATGATAGAAGCATACTCTGGAGGTATTCTATGAAAATTATTGTTGTTGGTGGAGGAAAGGTCGGAACGGCCCTTTGTCGTTCTCTCGTTGCTGAAAACCACGATGTTATTTTGATCGAAAAAGACGAATCCGTTCTTAACCATATTACCAAACGGTTTGATATCATTGGAATTTTAGGAAATGGGGCGAACTTCAAGATCTTGGAGCAAGCAGATGTTGAAGACTGCGACATCTTCATTTCCATGACCGAGTACGACGAGGTTAACATGGTCTCTGCTGTTTTGGCTAAAAAAATGGGAGCCAAAGAGACTATCGTTCGGGTGCGGAATCCGGAATATTCCAATTCCTACTTCAAGGAAAAAAATATCTTGGGCTTCTCCCTAGTTGTCAATCCGGAATTGCTGACAGCTCGTTATATTGCCAATATCATTGACTTCCCAAATGCCCTTTCTGTGGAGCATTTTGCCAATGGACGAGTTGCCTTGATGGAATTTAAGATCAAGCCAGATAGCAATCTCTGCAATATGAGCCTCTCCCAATTCCGGAAGAAATACGGAAATGTCATTGTTTGTGCGATCGAGCGTGGCAACGAACTCACCATTCCAAACGGGGACTTTGTCTTGCAACCTCAAGACAAAATTTTCGTAACAGGTAATCGGATCGAGGTCGTTCTCTTCCACAACAATGTTCGCCCTCAGGTCATTAAGAGCATGATGATCATTGGTGCTGGGAAAATTGCCTACTACCTACTCAATATTCTTCAAGACGTGCGTCGCAAGATCGATCTCAAGGTCTTAGAAGTCAATCGCGAACGGGCGGAATTCTTTAGCCAGGAATTTCCTGATCTCTATGTCGTCCATGGAGACGGAACTGCTAAAGACATTCTTTTAGAAGAGAGTGCCAATAACTTCGATGCTGTGGCTACTTTGACAGGGGTCGATGAAGAAAACATCATCACCTCCATGTTCTTAAATTCTGTCGGAGTCAAAAAGAACATTACCAAGGTCAACCGAACCAGTCTGTTGGAGATCATTGGCGATCAAGATATGACCAGTATCGTTACGCCAAAACGCATCGCTGTAGATACCATTATGCACTTTATTCGCGGACGTTACAATGCACAGTTCTCAAACCTAGAAGCCCTGCACCATGTCGCAAACGGTCGGATTGAAACCTTGCAGTTCCAAATCAAGGAAGACAATAAACTAACCCAATATCCCCTCTCTGAATTGAAATTGAAAAAAGGCGTCTTGATCGCTGCCATTATTCGAGACGGCAAGGCTATTTTCCCAAATGGAGATGACCGTTTGATGGTAGGAGATCGGATTATCGTAACCACCTTGATTCAAAATGTCACAAAAATCTACGATCTACTTGAGAGGTAAGCCATATGAATAGAAGCATGATTCGTTACCTCTTGTCCAAACTCCTCTTAATCGAAGCTGGTCTTCTGATCGTTCCTTTAGTGGTCGCTGCCATCTATCAGGAACCTGCCAAGGTCTTTGTCTCTATTGGGGCAACCATGGCTATCTTACTTGGGCTGGGGCTACTTGGTAGTTTTCACAAACCAAAGGACTTTCACATCTATGCTAAAGAAGGAGTCCTGATTGTAGCACTCTGTTGGATCCTCTGGTCCTTCTTTGGTGCCCTTCCCTTTGTCTTTTCGGGGCAAATCCCCAACATTATCGACGCCTTTTTTGAAGTCAGCTCTGGCTTTACAACAACAGGGGCAACGATTTTAGATGATGTAGGTGCCCTCAGCCATTCTCTCCTCTTTTGGCGCAGTTTCACCCACTTAATTGGAGGGATGGGAGTATTGGTCTTCGCCCTTGCGATTATGGACAATAATAAGAACAGCCACCTTGAAGTCATGAAGGCGGAGGTTCCTGGTCCAGTTTTTGGGAAGGTCGTTTCCAAATTAAAAAACACAGCTCAAATCCTCTACTTCTTGTACTTGGGCTTGTTCTTCCTTTTTGTGGTTCTTTATTTCCTTGCTGGCATGCCCCTTTATGATAGTTTTGTCATCGCCATGGGGACGGCTGGGACCGGGGGCTTTACCGTTTTTAACGACGGAATTGCCCACTACAATAGTAGTTTAATCACCTATTTGGTCAGTATCGGGGTTTTAGTCTTCGGGGTTAACTTTAACCTCTACTACTTCCTCATGATCCGAAAATTCAAGGCCTTCTTTAAAGATGAGGAATTGCGGACCTATATCACCATCGTCCTCGTTTCCAGTGTCTTGATCGCTTACAATGTCCTTCATCTCTATGCCAATGTCGCTAAGAGTTTTGAGATTTCCTTCTTCCAAGTTTCCAATATCATCACCACCACCGGTTTTGGTTATGGAACGACGGAAAAATGGCCTCTCTTTTCTCAGTTCATCCTCTTGATGCTGATGGTCATCGGTGGTTCTGCTGGATCGACCGCTGGGGGGCTTAAAGTCATTCGGTGCTTGACCTTATGGCGAATCGCAAAAAATCAGGTTCTTTCGACCTTGTCTCCGAATCGCGTTCTAACCTTGCATGTCAATGATACGGTATTGGATAAGGATACACAGCATCAGATCCTCAAGTACTTTACGATATACAGTTTTATCACGATCGGCTTGCTCTTTGTAGTCAGTCTAGATAATAATAACTTCATGACGGTTGTCAGTGCTGTCTTTAGTTGTTTCAACAACATCGGACCTATGATTGGAACAGGTCAAACCTTCTCCATTTTTAGTCCGATTTCAAAACTGTTACTTTCCTTAGCCATGATTGCCGGACGGCTTGAAATCTATCCAATGATTCTTCTCTTCCTCCCTAAAACATGGTCTAAACGCTGATAGACAACTCTAGTACAAAATCAACGAGAGTGGGACAGAAATCGGTAATTCGTTAGAATTCGATTTCGTCGTCCCACCTCCGCACAGTTGAGTAGGGCTGTAAAAGCTGATGAAATCAGCGTAGTAGAGCCCACTCAACCACTGCGTCTTGCTCGACAATCCAAAAATAATTGAGAGGCTAGGACTTTTGTCCCAGCCTCGTTTCTGTTTATTTGCGATCGTCCTATTTTGATTCTTCATTTCGCTTCAGACTAAAATGGTCTGGCAAGGGGTCTGGTCCTACTTTGGTTCCAGGATGGCAACGTAGAATCCTTGCAATCCCCATCAAGACACCTTTCACACCAAAACGTTCAATCGCTTGGATCATATAATTGGAACAGGTCGGTTGAAAGCGACAAGAAGGCGGAAATAGGGGAGAGATCCATTTTTGATAGCCTCTGACCAGCGCAATTAGGATTGTTTTCATGCTTTTTTAGATTTAGTCACTGCTAGATTGTGCAACTGGCTGATTTCTTTTTTGTTCAAGCGACGGTATTCACCCGGACGAAGTCCTGAGACGTCCAAATTCCCAAACTGGGTCCGGGAGAGTTTATCCACTAAAAGTCCCACCGCTTCAAACATCTTTTTAACCTGGTGGTTACGCCCTTCATGAATGGTCAACTGAACCACTGAACGGTTTTTTTCGACATCCACTTTTAAGATCTCGTAAGTTGCTGGCTTGGTTTTCTTTCCATCAATGGTCACTCCTCGCGTCAAGGGACGCAAGTTTTCCTTATTGGCAATCCCTTTGACACGCGCCACATAGACCTTATCAATTTCATTGCGCGGGTGAATCATCTCATCTGTAAAATCACCATCATTGGTCAAAATCAAGACACCAGATGTATCCCAGTCCAAACGTCCCACTGGGTAGATGCGCTCTGGTACTTGAGATAAAAGGTCAACGACTGTTGTCCGTCCTTTATCATCCGATACACTAGAGATGACACCACGTGGCTTATTTAAAAGATAGTAGACCTTTTCTTCGTTATAGATTGGAGTCCCTTCTACTTCAACCTGATCACCGGTTTTAATGATAGTCGCTAATTCACGCACAACTTGGCCATTGACCGTCACCAAGCCTTGCTTGATCAGTTCTTCGGCCTTGCGACGACTAGCCACTCCTGCATGGGCAATATATTTATTAATTCTCATCTAGTTCCTCTGTTCTCTCTGAAAATAATTGACCTTCTTCTGGATCGATATCCACTTCCTCAACCTTTGGCAATTCCTCCAAATGATTGATCCCCATATAATCCAAAAAATACTCCGTCGTGACATACAAATTGGGACGCCCGAGGACTTCTTTTTTCCCATCCTCTCGGATCAGATCAAATGACAGTAGTTTAGTAATGGCACCGCTGGAATTGACACCCCGAATATCATCGACCTCCATACGGGTGATCGGTTGCTTATAAGCAATAATTGACAAGGTTTCAAGGGCAGCCCGAGACAAACTTTGATTCATAGGCGTTCTAGAATAGTCTCGTAAAACCGAAGCGTAGTCTGCCTTTGTCACCAATTTATAACGGGAAGCTGTCTCCATCAAACACAGACTCGTACCTGTATCCTCCTGGTATTTTTGGGCCAATTTTTCTAAACTTTGCACCACACCTGTTGGGGGTAAAGAGAGAAGATCTGCGATTTGTCTGGCAGTAATTCCCTCTTCACCCGCTACAAATAAGAGTGCTTCAATTTCAGCTAATTTGCTCATGTTCAATCCTATTTAAGTAAATTTCTCCGAAAGCCGTATCCTGTACCACTGTGACCTCTTGGATCTTGATCAATTCAAGGGTTGCAAGAAATAGGGTAATGACCTCTTGGAGATCCGCTGCTTCTAGAAACAAGTCCTGTAAGAGAACTTGTGAGCGATCGTGGAATCGGTGACGCAGCTGGTCCATCAGATCCTCAATCTTGTATTCATCCTTGACAATGGTTGTATGGTTCTGGCGGAATTCTTCTTTTTTCTTCGTCAATAGTTTTGAGAAAGCCAAGAAGAGATCCACCGTGGTGCGATCATGAAGTAATTCGGTATCGTCATAGACCAATTCCATCTTTGGTTTCGAATAATAGAGGGCGCGCTCCTCGTGCTGCGAGGCCATCAACTCTCCTAATTGCTTGTAAGTACGGTACTCTTCCAATTGAGAAAGGAGGTCCTGCTCTAGATCCTCTGCTTCATCCATCTCCTCTGCGACCTTAGGAAGAAGTCTACGACTCTTGATCAGGGTTAGTTGACTAGCCATCAGCATGTATTCCCCTGCTACCTCTAGTTTCATAGCCTGGAGAGTCGCCAGATAAGCCAGGTACTGTTCAATCACCTCAATCAAGGGGACCTCATAGATATCCATCTGGTATTTAGAGACCAAGTGGAGCAAGAGGTCCAAAGGCCCTTCAAAATCTTTTATTTTAATATCCATTATTTATATTTTTCTAATGTCACCATGGTTTTTAGGCCCAATTCACGCGCAATACTAAAGAGATCCACACCGAGTTCACGTTGTTTCAAAATATACTGCTCACGAATTGATTGGGCCGAAAGGTCTTGGTTGCCTTTTTCGATCAAGAAGGCTTCTAACTGTCGGAATCCCCACTGACGGGAGTAAGATTTTCCTTTATTATCAAAGAGATAGACACCATCGAGGAAGAGTTGCAACTCATCCAGTAAAGGCTCTGGAACTTTTAAAACCCGTTTTTGGCCATCTTTGCCCACTCGAATGACATGAAAGTCCAGCTGAATATCTTCGACCTTGACTTGGAGGATCTCACTTGGCAATAAGCCCATCTCCAGAATCAATAAGGCCATCAAGCGTCCCTGTGGGTTAGTTGATTCTTCCCAAAAATGGGTCAGATCCAACAATTCACGATCATGGATCTTGGCCGGTTGAATTTTAGGCAAGACCAAACGATGGTATTCAGAAATAAAGCGTTCTTGATACAAATAATATAAAAATTGGTTAACAGCGGATAATTTTCGTTTTTGAACCGCCGGTTTAAAATCTTTAATCGAAGCTTGGTAAATTCTCAAATTCGTCGGCGTCACTTTTCCATGAATTGATTCAATAAATTGGTCCAAATCATAGAAATAGGCTGACTGAGAATTTTCACTTAGTTCTTTTTGATCAATAAAACTTGCAATAAATTCTTTCATTTTGGAATCATCTCGTATTCATTTGAAAAATTATGCATCAGCGAATTGATGGCTTTGAGGATAGATTTCCGAGTAATAATCCCTTGGAAATAACCTTCTTCATCCACCACTGATAAGAAGGAGTCATCCACCAACTTGTGAAGGACTTCTGTCAAATTGAAGTCTAAGCCGATGACCCCGACCTCCTTCTTTGCAACGTCTACGATATCCATCGAAGCAAAAGTCTCCTCAGGAATCTCGTGTTTCAATTGATAAGATAGAATATCCGTTAGGGAGATCGTCCCCACAAACTTGCGTTCATCCGTCACTACCGGGATGCGACTATAGCTAATCTGGCTCAACAGCAAGACCGCATGGTCTACATTGTGGGTATCAATCAAGACCGCTAAATTTTTGGCAGGAGTTAAGAACGTCTCTTCCTGCGCCAGCAAGAAACGTTCAAATTCCTTTGCTATCATCTGCTAAACTCCTTTGTCAATTCAGGGTACAATTCATGATCTCGCGTATAATACTCTACCTTGAAGTTCGAATCGGTAATCTCTATCTTGGCATACAAACACTCGCGAATCAGACCACGAGGTTGGCTAACGGATCCAGGATTCACAAAGAGGGTTCTTCCTTCCTTCCAAGCATCTGGGATATGAAGGTGGCCGTATAGACAGATATCTGCTTCCTCCTCTTGGGCCCACAAATCCAATTTTTGAAAACTAAAATTGATCTGGAAAAGATGTCCGTGGGTCTGGATGATCCGTGTTGGCCCTAGTTGGGTCACCAAGCGTTCCGGATAGCCATCATAAAAATCCATATTTCCTTGGACAACGTGGATCCCTTTCCAGACAGGATCATCACTTTTTAGTTCAGAATCCCCATTGTGAAAGATCCCATCGACCTGGCCTAGGTATTTTTCTTTAATAGCTTCAACAATGGAGCGGTCTCCATGTGAGTCACTCATAACGATGATTGTTTGCTTTGCCATGATGGAAATACCTCCAATAACTTTTTAACAGCTAAAGCACGATGTGATTGTGTATTTTTTTCTTCTAGCGTTAATTCAGCAGCAGCACGGCCCGTTTCCCCAACTAAGAAGAGAGGGTCATAGCCAAAGCCGTGTTCCCCTTTGGGCTCAAAATTAATATACCCTGGCCAATCTGCCTCCACCACTAGGCTTTCCTTGCCTGGTCTTGCAACCACCAAGGTCGTATGGAACTGAGCTGAACGATCTTTCAAGTCAAAAACCATGGCCAATTCGTGCAACAATTTCGCATTGTTTTCCGCATCTGTCGCACCAACTCCCGCAAAGCGAGCTGACCAAACTCCTGGTAAGCCTCCCAAGATATCTACCTTCAAACCTGAATCATCTGCTAAGACTGTTTTCCCAGTTAGCTCTGCAATCGTTTCAGCTTTTAGGCGGGCATTCTCTTCAAAGGTCAGACCTGTCTCTTCGACTTCTGGAAGCTCTGGGTATTGATTGAGATTTTCCACTTCAAAGCCCAGCTTTTCAAACATATTACGGAATTCTTTGGTTTTTCCCTCATTTCGAGTCGCAATAAGAATCGTATCTTTGACCTTGTCTTGACCCAAGAAGGCTTCCAAATCCACCCCATCACTTGGCAAATGCAAATAGAGCAATTTCCCTTTTTCAACCAAGAGCAAGGCTCCTTGACGCTGTACTATTTCAAAAGCTCTTCCCTTGACTTCATTCAAGATTTCGGTCAAAAAGGTCAGAAAACGAAAGGCTGAACCATAGCGCATCACCGATAGATTGAGAGGGAATCCTTCAGGATCCTTGGCAAAGAGAAGTTCCAGCTGATCTAACAGAGTGGAAGCTTCCGCAGGCACTTGACTAAATTGGTTGTAGTCTGCATCTTCTCCCCATTGGGCAATATACCAATCTTGGGGATCTTTGTATTCAAATAGTTTGTCACTCATAAATTTACATGCTCCACATTCACTGAACGTTCTAGCCATTTTTCGGCAATCGCTGCAAAGCTATTGGCATTTGCAGTTGTATAAAAGCGGTGGGTCTGCTCTAAGAGTTCGCGACTCTTATTGAGCTCAAAATAGTTTAATAAAACGGAGATATCCCGAACACACTCTGCCCCACTATCAATCAATTTGACATCCGGTCCCATAACATTTTGAATGATCGGTTTTAAAAGGGGATAATGGGTGCATCCCAAGACTAAGGTATCAACCTTTCCAACTAGTGGTTTTAGGGTTTCGTAAACCACCTTTTTGGTCACACTGGATGCCAACTCGTTTGATTCCACTAAAGGAACAAACTTGGGACAAGCTAAACTGCTGACTTCCATGTCTGGTGCTAGACTTTGAATCTTCTCTTTATAAATTCCAGAAGAAACCGTCATCGGTGTCCCAATGACCCCAATTTTTTGATGGGTCGTCGATTTAATGGCTGCAGAAGCTCCGGGCAAAATCACTCCTAAAACAGGAATATCAAGTTTCTCCTTGACTTCTTCCCAAACAACTGCCGTCGCTGTATTACAGGCTAAGACAATCATCTTGACATTTTTGGTCAGAAGGAAGTTCACCATCTGCCAAGTATACTCGCGAATTTGGTCTGCTGGTCTAGGACCATAAGGTGCACGCGCTGAATCTCCAATATAGACGACATCTTCGTGAGGAAGCTGACGGAGCAATTCGCGGACAACAGTTAGGCCCCCTACTCCAGAATCTAAAAAACCAATCGGTCGGTTATCCATATCTCTTCCTTCCAAAAGGAGGGACTAAGAAATTCCTCCAAGCCCCTCTCATTTATTATCGTGAGATTGCCCCACTCTTATTTTTTCTTGTTTTTCGCCATTGCTGATTTTTGTTGGTTCACAATTTGGCGATAGACTTGTTGAACTTTTGCTTCGCTTGGACGTTGGCCACTCGCACCTAAAAGCGTACGGACTGCTTCAATATTCAAACGTGGGTTTGATGCAAATTCTTTTTCAAATTGACGACGAAGCAAGAACATTCCTGCAACCATCCCACCAAAGAAAGCTAAAATAATCAACAAAATTCCTAAAAAGAGATTCATACAATTTTCTCCGATCCATTATTTTTACATAACTATCATTATATCAGACAATCGCTTATTTTTCAATGTCAAAGCCGTAGAGTGTCGCAAGATAATCTTCTGGTTTTTCTGCTCGACGAATCAAACGGGCCTGCCCATCTTCTTGAAGCAAAACTTCTGCCGAACGCAACTTGGCATTGTACTGATAGCCCATTGAAAATCCATGGGCTCCAGTGTCATGGATCACGAGTAAATCTCCAATCTCCGTCACGGGTAGTTCTCGTTGTTTGGCAAATTTATCGTTGTTTTCACAGAGACTTCCCACGACATCGACCACTTCAGTTGGTTCATCTGAACGATCCATATTGGTAATATGGTGATAAGCACCGTACATAGCCGGTCTAAGAAGATTCACAGCTGAAGCATCGACACCCACATAGGTCCGGTAGGTTTTCTTTTTATGCGTCACTCTGGTTACCAAGAGGCCGTGTGAAGCCAGCATAAAGCGACCAAGCTCGGTATAGATTTTCACATGACCAAGTCCTGCTGGTTTAAGAATCGCATCAAAAACGCGATGCACGCCCTCCCCAATAATGGCAATATCATTTGGTTCTTGTTCTGGCTTGTAATTGACCCCAACTCCACCAGAGAGGTTGATGAAGCCCAAGTGGACACCTGTTTTCTCGACGACTTCTACTGCTAATTCAAAAAGTTGACGCGCTAGCTCTGGATAGTAGTCGTTGGATACAGTATTAGAAGCTAATAAAGCGTGAATGCCAAACTCTTCCACACCTAGTTCTTTCAACTCGATAAAGGCTTGGATCAATTGCTCCTTGGTCATTCCAAACTTGGCTTCTTCAGGATTGTCCATAATATCGGTTCCCAGTTCAAAAACTCCACCAGGATTATAGCGGCAAGAAATGACCTTGGGAATGCTAGTCACAGACTTCAAGAAAGCAATGTCTTCATAGGCGTCCAGATTGATCGTTGCCCCTAATTCTCTAGCATAGACAAATTCATCTGCTGGCGTATTGTTAGAAGAAAACATGATCTCTTTTCCACTAAAGCCCAGTTTATCCGCCATTAACAATTCGACATAGCTGGCAGTGTCGACACCACAGCCCTCTTCTTGCAAAATTTTTAGGATCGATGGGTTAGGAGTTGCCTTGATGGCAAAGTATTCCTTAAATCCTTCATTCCAAGCAAAAGCTTGATGGAGAGCACGAGCCGTTTCACGAATTCCTGCTTCATCATAGAGATGGAAAGGGGTAGGGAATTCTTGGGTCAGGCTTTCTAATTGTTCACAGGTTACAAAAGGTGTTTTCATAAGCGCTCATTTCTATTCTTTAGTCACTATTAGTATAGCACAAGTCGAAAGACAAAAAAAGCCGAGGCAACTGCCCCAGCTCAATCTCTCTTTGATTAGTCGTTTCTTCCGAAGATACGAAGAAGGCTGATAAAGAGGTTGATAAAGTCAAGATAAAGTTCCAAAGCCATTGCTACTGCCCAACCTGTAGCAGGTTGACCATTTGTTTGATCATAGACATAGCGAATCTTTTGGTTATCCCAAGCTGTCAAACCTGCAAAGAGGAAGACAGAGATAATACTCAAGATATAGTCCATTCCAGAACTTCTCAAGAACATGTTCACAACAGAAGCAATGATCACACCGATCAAGACTCCCATCAAGGCACGTCCCATTCCAGACAGGTCCTTTTTCACGACGCGTCCGATAGCTCCCATGACAATAAACATCAAGGCACTGACCAAGAAAGCCTTATAGACAGTTGCTTGCATGTAGCGAGCAATGATAAAGCTCAAGGTAAAGCCATTCAAAGCTGAGTAGATCAAGAAGATCGGAAGAGCAGACGGGCTATTTTTAACAGCCTTCCCACTTGCAACAAAGACCAAGATCAATTCTACAACCACTGCTGCGTAGTAAACCATTGGTGCGGTTGTCAAGATTTGTACGAAGAAGTCTTGAAAGACTGTCATCATCAGGCCAGACACAAGGGCTGAAATCCCCACACCGATCCCAACTAATGAGTAGATTTTGTTATAAAAAGCATTCAATCCACTTTGTTCTTGGATTACTGAATCATTATACATATTAACAAGTTCCTTTCAAATTTGTTTACTACGATTTTAACATTTTTCGATGAAAAAATCTCCTTTTAGCCATCTTTTTACGCCATGGTTCTGAAGCTTCTTTAACAGCCCAGTATTTATCCACCATGGTCACTACGAAGGATTCTTTGTAGCGAGGCGGAGCAAGGGTAGCTCCCCACATGTGTTTAATAATGATGTCTTCTTCCTTGGCATTGAGATCTGTGATCTTTCGTGCATTTCTCACGGCAATGCGGGGATGGATCCAGGCGTGACTTTTCGTAAACTTGGTCTCGCGCCAATCATAGTAAAAGAGGTCATGCAAGAGGCCACCCCGAGCCGTACTTTTGGCATCCCAACCAAATTTTTTAGCCAGTTTATAACTGGTATAGCTCACATGAATGGAATGCTCCAAACGATTGGAATGAATATGGTGGGGAATGTCGGCTAATTTTTGAACCTTAGGATGCTGGATCAGATGGCCTACATAGGTCATGTATTCTTTGTCACGATGATATTGCATAAGATAACCACCTTTCGTTGATAAGCTCTCCCAATAAGATCTCCATCAACTTCTTCTTACAGGTTAAGTATACTTCTTTTTCTCAAAATTTCCTTAAAGAAAACATCAAAATTCCTGCTGCCACTGCAACATTTAAACTCTCTGCCCGACCTGGCATGGGAATATGAACCAGCTGGTCTGCTTGTGCCGCCATTTCCTGGCTGATGCCATTTCCTTCATTCCCCATAACCAGGATAAACTGATCGGTCTGAGAAAGCTGACGGTAGTCAATGGAAGCTTCTGAAAGCGTCGTTGCGAGAACTGCTAGATGAGAGTGCGCAGCTCGCTCCAATAGTTCTTCTCGATCCAGTTTCCAGATAGGAATATGGAAATGACTGCCCTGCATGGATCGAAGGGTCTTGAGACTGTATAGATCAGCGGAGGCTTTCGAAAGCATGACGCCATCAAAACCTGCTGCATCTGCTGTTCGAATCATCGTCCCTACATTGCCAGGATCCTGTACATCCTCCAAATAGAGGAATCGCCCTTGTAGCTGATCCGGAAGCTCTGGCTGCTCTAGAAGAATCTCTGCGACAATCCCTTGAGGAGTCTTCGAATCTGCCAAGAGGCTTAAGATCTCCGGAGTCACGATAGTGACTTTTTGGATGTCCTCTACCCGGTCTAAATAGGCTTCTAAAACAAAGACCTGCCGAATCTTCGCATGATTTTCTACTGCCTCTTCAAACAGATGCCAGCCTTCAATGAGATAAGAATCTGTCCGGTATTTTTTTTGATGTAATTTTTTTGCATTTTTGATTACATTATTGGATTTAGACGTTATAATATTCATAGAACTATTATAGCACAAAGAAAAAGAAGAAATCATACCTCAGATAGATTTCTTCGAGTCAAGGAGGTCGCACATGCAAAAGGTAAAAATGATTGCCCAAGGACGGGTTCAAGGGGTTGGCTTTCGCTGGGGAGTCTACAGTCTTGCTTTAGAGATCGGTGGGATCACTGGCCGTGTCTGGAATAATGACGACGGAACAGTTGGCATTCTGGCACAGGCAGAGTCTAGTAGCCAAATGGCCAAATTCATCCAAGAAATTCGCAAAGGTCCTACGCCTTTTGCGCATGTGACTTATTTAGATGTTACGCTCGCAAACTTTGAAAACTATACAGACTTCAAAATTGCAAATTAAGACTAGAGAACTATTGTGTATTTTCAAAAAAAACAGTAGAATAGAAAGGTAACATTAAAAAAAAGAAGGAACTATTTGTGAAAAAAAATAAACTTGCATTACTTGCATCGATGGGACTAGCTTCGCTTGTCTTCTTATCAGGATGCGTGAGTGTCGATCGGAAAACTGGAAATCCGACTGGATTGATCTGGAATCTTCTTGGCCGTCCAATGGGCGAAGCCATCAAATTCTTTGCCAACAACCTTGGCTTAGGCTTTGGGATCGGGATTATTATCGTCACCTTGATCGTACGGTTAATCATCTTGCCACTTGGTTTGTACCAATCATGGAAGGCAACCTACCAATCTGAAAAGATGAACTACTTAAAACCTATCCTTGGGCCAATCCAAGAGCGCATGAAGAACGCTAGCACACAAGAAGAAAAGCTATTGGCGCAACAGGAATTAATGGCTGCTCAACGTGAAAATGGAGTTAGCATGTTTGGTGGAGTTGGGTGTTTGCCACTCTTGATCCAAATGCCATTCTTCTCAGCTCTCTTCTTTGCAGCTCAGCACACCAAAGGGGTAGCAGATAGTAGCTTCCTTGGCATTGCTCTCGGCAAACCAAGCTTGCTCTTGACAGCGATCGTAGCAGTTCTTTACTATATCCAAAGTATGCTTTCTCTTCATGGAATTGAAGATGAAACCCAAAAGGAAAGCATGCGCAAAGCATCACTGATGAGTCCGATTATGATCGGTGTCTTCTCATTGATCTCCTCAGCCGGAGTAACTCTTTACTGGGTAGTCGGTGGGGTGATCCAAATTATCCAACAATTTGTCATCAACTACTTGATTCGTCCAAATCTTCGCAAACGAGTCGCTGAGGAATACAAAAACAATCCTCCTAAAGCGACTAGTCACCGCGTGAAAAAAGATGTCACACCTACTGCAACGACACAAATCCAACACAAACCAAAAAACAACCGCAATGCAGGAAAACAACGCAATAGAAAGTAGTACAAACTACTAATTCTAGCGGTATACAGTAGCACTTGAACCCAAGGTTCAAGTGCTTTTTTTGATATCGTTCAGTCAGCAAAGAATTTTCACTCTCACAAAAAGATTAAGAGCACAAAAAAACAAGCCCTCTTGGAGGGCTTGCGTTTTATAGTTACGCTGTTTTTTCTACGTTCAAAATTTTCACTTGGTAGCTTCCAGCTGGTGTCTCAACAGTGACAACGTCACCTGTCTTCTTACCAATCAAAGCGTGACCGATTGGGCTTTCGTTAGAAATCTTTCCTGCAAAGGCATCTGCCCCTGCTGAACCAACGATGCTGTATACTTCTTCATCTGTTTCGCCAACTTCTTGAACTGTAACGGTTTTTCCGATCGCTACTTCGTCTACTGCAACAGCGTCACTATCGACGATTTCTGCATAACGGATTTTTGTTTCCAAGCTAGAGATTTGACCTTCAACAAAAGCTTGTTCATCTTTTGCTGCTTCATACTCAGAGTTTTCTGAGAGGTCACCATATGAACGAGCGATCTTAATCCGTTCCACCACTTCAGGTCGACGGACCAATTTCAATTCTTCTAATTCTTGTTCCAATTTTTCTTTTTCTGCTAGGGTCATTGGGTATGTTTTTTCTGCCATTATTCTTCTCTTTCTATTATTTGAATGAAAAAGCTGTGGACGCGCCACATGCTTTTTCTAGTTTGAACTTGCTTGTGTCAATTTACTATTGACGTGTTCTTCAACATTTTTATTGTGTTCTTCGTATGTCTTAGCGAAGAAAACTTCACCATTTTCGACATTTGCGACAAAATACAAGTAATCGGTCTTACTTGGGTTCACCGCCGCTTCGATCGCTGATACTCCAGGGTTATCCACTGGGCCAGGCATCAAGCCGGTATTCTTATAAATATTATAAGGTGAATCCAGCTCTGTATTGATCGTTGCATCTTCTTTTAAGGTCGTCTTTTGACCAAGTTTCCCTTCTGCATAAAGAATTGCAATATTACTTTGCAAAGGCATGTCTTGGTTCAAGCGGTTATAGAAGACACTCGCGATATCTTTGCGGTCCTGATCCGTCGCCCCTTCTTTTTCAACCAAGGAAGCAAGAGTCAATACTTCGTTTACATTGATGTTCTTGCTCTCAAGTGTTTCATAGTATGGGCTTAAGTTTTGATCCATTGCCGCAAGCATCTGATCGATCATCTCTTTCACTGTGGTATCTTTCCCATAGTTATAAGTTGCTGGGAAGAGATAACCTTCTAAACGGTAGCGAACACCAGAATCCTTACTTGGCAGATTCGCCAAGAGCTTAGGATATTTGGCCACCATCTTCTCAATAAAGGCATCGTCTTGGACAGCCTTCAAGAAATCTTCTTTCTTAAATGGAGTCTTGCCTGCCTTCTTAGTGGAGACATTGGTGGTGATAGCCGTCGCAATCTGATCGATCGTATAACCTTCTGGAATCGTGACCTTTCCAAGAACTGGAGCCTGAGGAGTTTTGGTTCCCTCTTCTTGCAGTTTTTGGATGATGGTTTCTAGATCCATGCTCTTTTGCAAATTGAAATAACCAGATTTGAAATTGCTATAGTTCTTGAACTTGGTATAGTAGTTAAAGAACTGACCATTTTTCACGAGTCCTTTTTTCTCAAGGATCGCGCCAATCTCACGATTACTTGAACCTGCTGGAATCTCAACCGTTACGAATTCTGTTGCATTTTTATCCATCGGCTTGACAGCTGAATGGATATAGGTCACAGCAAAGATCCCTGTAGCTACGATCACAATCAGCAAAAGGCTGACTACTGTCCGCACAATTCGTTTAGCGATTTTATTTTGTTTCTTTTGTTTTTGTTGGCGCTGGTTACGAGAAGAGCGCGATAAGCTTTCCTCTACCGGTTCCTGACTTGGTTCTTTTTTAGCAGGCTTTGTAAGCTCACTCTTTTCTTCCACAGCAGGAGTCGCCTTTACCGGCTCCACTGGTTCTTCTTTGGGAGCCAACGCAGATTCTTCTACTTTTGGAGGTAGTGTTGCTTCTTCCTCCTCTTTCAGTGAAGAAGGGGTTTCAATACTTCGATCAGGTAGATCATACTCTTTTTCGATTTTTAGAAGTTGCTCATTGGCCTCTTCTAAGTCTCTGAGGATCTGCTCTTTGAAGCTTAATAACTTCTCACTGTCTTGTGATTTATCAGTCAAATAATTGACCTCCCTCATCATAATCCTTAATATTATATCTTAAAAGATTTAGAAAAGCAATACAAATCGCCTTTCTTCTTTAAAATACCTATTTAATCAAGTTTTTCATTTTCCCAGACCAGATTGTACCAAACTTCACCCGCATATTGGGATTCTGACCGGCCTTCATTGGTAAATCCTTGCTTTTCATAATAAGGAATCAAATAATCATGACAGGTCAAATTGATCCCTTGGCGATTATCTTTCAACGCAATCTCTTTCATCGCTTCAAGCAAAAGGGTTCCCACTCCAAGTCCTTGAGCTTCTTTAGCAATGGATAGACTCGTAATGGAAATAAAGCCCTGTTCTAACTGACTTAGATCTTCAACCTCTGAAAAAGAGGAATCGATCAAATAGCGCTCCGGTCTAACAGGTCCTTCTAAATAGCCTAAAATCTGACCCTGGCACTCTGCTACAAGAAATGTCGTTTGAATCTTTTCGATGTGATCTTTTAAAATCTCACGCGCAATCGCTTCTTCTTCTGAGAAATTCTCAAGCTCAATGCGCTCGATGGCATCCAAATCCTGCAGCTCTGCCTGTCTAATGTGAATCTTTTCTTTCATCATTTACTCCTTCTATCGTTCCCAAACCATATGGACACCTCGGTCAGACTCAGCTTCATCCCGAAATCCTTGCTGGGAAAAATAAGATAGTAAGTCTTCTGGGCAATCGATCCAAATGGCTTTCTTTTCCTTTTGAACAGCTAGATCCTTTAAAGCAGCAATCAAAATAGAACCATAGCCTTGACCTTGAAAGGCTGGCCTCACTGCTAATCGCAATACGATTAGGTCTCCTTTTAAAGGCTGGTCTTCTGTCGCCAACAAGTAAGCCACAGCATCCCCCACCTGCTCTGCAAGCAAAGAAATGGCTTCCTTCGAACCCAGCGCTTCCTCAAGAGTGGCCCTGTGCTCCTTTCCTTCATTGTCATGAAGTTCTTCTTCTAGTAAGCCCAGCTGTTCTTGATCAGCTGGGGTGATTGATCGAATCATCATCCTGCTTTCCTCATCTCATACTCCTTCAGTGGACAGATAAATTTGAGTCTGGAACCAATCGATTCCAGACTCAATCATCTCTTATTGTACACTATGTGTCAAACTAGATAATAAACGCTCAAATGAGTATTCATAGGTTTGAATATCTCCTGCTCCCATAAAGACATAGACTGCATTATCATGGTCAAGAAGAGGAGAAACATTCTCAGCTGTAATAATCGCTGAACGTTTGACAATTTTTGCTTCCAAGTCTTCAACTTTCACATCGCCGTGATCGACTTCCCGTGCAGAACCATAGATCTGTGCCAAGTAAACAGCATCTGCTTGATTCAAGGCTTCTGCAAATTCATCTAACAAGGCAATGGTCCGTGTAAAGGTATGTGGTTGGAAAATCGCCACAATCTCTTTACTTGGGTATTTTTGACGGGCCGCATCCAAGGTTGCAATAATTTCCGTTGGATGGTGCGCAAAGTCATCGATGATCACTGTTCCATTGACTACTTTTTCAGTAAAGCGACGTTTCACTCCAGCAAAGGTCTTCAAATGCTCGCGGACTAAATCTAAATCAAATCCTGCAATGTAAAGCAAACCAATGACTGCTGTAGCATTCATGATATTGTGGCGACCAAAAGTTGGGATATGAAATTGCCCCAAATCTTCTCCACGGAAATGAACGTTGAAGGTTGAACCTGTCGTTGAGCGAAGCAAGTTGCTTGCCACAAAATCGTTCGTCTCCTTATCAAAACCATAGTAATAAATTGGTGCTGATGAGGTAATCCGACGCAATTCTTTGTCTTCTCCGTAGATGAAGAGGCCCTTACTGATTTGTTTGGCATAATCGTTAAAAGCATTAAAGACATCTTCCAAGCTCGTGAAATAGTCTGGATGGTCGAAGTCAATATTGGTGATGATGCTGTATTCAGGATGGTAAGGCATAAAGTGGCGTTCATACTCATCTGATTCAAAGACAAAGTATTTGGCTGCTGCAGAGCCACGACCTGTCCCGTCACCAATCAAATAACTGGTGTCAGTGATATTTGATAAGACGTGAGAAAGCATCCCTGTTGTCGAGGTTTTTCCGTGTGCTCCGGCAACCCCCATGCTGACGAAGTCACGCATAAATTCACCAAGGAATTCATGGTAGCGTTTATAAGTTAGGCCATGCTCATCTGCATAAGCAATTTCCACATTGTTATCTGGACGGAAAGCATTCCCGGCAATGAGGATCTTGTCGCCTTCCAAATTTTTCACATCAAATGGATAAATTTGAATTCCTGCTTGTTCCAAGCCACGTTGCGTAAAGTAATACTTCTCAACATCTGACCCTTGAACCGTATGTCCCATTTGGTGAAGCATGAGGGCTAAAGCACTCATCCCTGCTCCTTTAATTCCAATAAAATGGTATGTATTAGACATGTTTTCTCCTTATTCTTGATCTAGATGGGTTAAATCCAATTCTTGTTTGATTGGCTGTGGTTTCAACTTGTGCTGATCTTTATTGTATATTTGGCTAGTCTTTAAGAAATCATAATTGTTTTTCTTTTCAGTCGGTTCTGCCACTTCTGGTTCTCCTGCAGATTCGAACTCTGCAAGGATCAACTGATCTTGTCGTAATCGTTTGCTATATTTCAATAATTCACCCGGATTTTCCTTTTGGAAGGGAGCCGTTGGCTGACCAGGTTTTCGTTCAGAAATAAATGGTTTTTTCCGTTTACTTGTAGTAGCTGCTGGATCCGTTGTCAGATAGGGAGCTGTGCGTTTCTTTTTCAGATCTTCACGAGCGCGCTCTCTCGCTTCCTCTGCATAACGATTGGCTGGGCTTTTTTTATCAATCGGCTCTTTAAAATCAGGTTTTCTTACTGGCCGTCTTTTCGGTAGGGGCTCTTCTAATGGTTGGTGGTAAGGATGCTTAGGTTTGGTATTTTCAGCAATCGGTTGCCATTCCAAATAATTTTTATCCACATAGTCGCCTGTAATGTTACTAATCAAGTCTGTTTCATCATACAGGTTCATGTGGGGCATCTCTGTTAACATCAACTCATTATCCCCTACTTGAGGAAAATATTTTTCTGTCATGCTTTCTTCCTTTCGACACTCCATTAATTATAAACTATTCACAGAATTTTTCAAGCTATTCTGACTGAATTCCAAGAATCTCACGAATTTCCTCAACCGATAAACTAGATCGTGTTTCCGTTCCGTCTAAAATCGTTGAGACCAAGTGTCTTTTGGAAGCTTGTAGTTCTTGGATTTTTTCTTCGATCGTACCACGAGTAATCATGCGGTAAACTTCAACATTTTGTTCCTGTCCCATTCGATGGGCACGTCCAATAGCCTGGTCTTCCACTGCAGGATTCCACCACAAATCGACTAAGATGACCGTATCGGCACCAGTGAGGTTCAATCCAACCCCTCCAGCCTTCAGAGAAATGAGAAAAGCATGGCGCTCACCTGCATTAAAAGCATTGGTCATTTCTTGTCGATCTTTAGCGGGAGTAGAACCTGTGATTTTAAAGGAGGTCATGCCAAGCTGGTCAATCTCCTGCTCTAGGATATCCAGCATGCCTCTAAATTGAGAGAAGATCAAAACCCGGTGTTCGCCATCCTTGATTTGACCCAAAAGATCTCGAAGGCTCTCCAATTTCCCACTATCTCCCTGATAGTCTTCCATAAAGAGGGCGGGGGTATCACAGATTTGGCGAAGGCGCATGAGACCCGAGAGAATTTCCACCTTACTCCGATTTAGTTCTTCCTCGCTAGAGCTTCGAACCCGATCTTGAATTTGTTTTAATTGAGCCAAATAGATCGTTTTTTGGCTTTCATCCAACTCATTGTGGTAGGTTGTTTCAATCAAGTCCGGTAATTCTTGGAGCACTTCATCTTTTTTCCGTCTCATGACAAAAGGTTTGACAAATCGTGCAATGGTCTCAGGACTCAATTTTTGAAATTCTCTTTTAGCTGGGAAGAGCCCTGGAAGGACAATTTGGAAAATGGACCAGAGTTCACCCACATGATTTTCAATCGGTGTCCCAGATAGGGCAAACACATGCGGAACCTCAAAGCCACGTAAGTGTTGGGCAATCTTGGTTTGGGCATTTTTCATGACCTGGGCTTCATCTAGAATCAAGTACTCATACTGATTCTTCTGGTATTCCTCCACATCTTGACGAAAAGATGCGTAACTAGTGATAACTACCTGTGGATTGGTTGCGATGAGTTCATCTCGGTGCTGCTTGAGACCATAGACGACTGCCACTTCCATCTGAGGAGCGAATTTTGAAAATTCTTGTTTCCAATTGTAGATGAGACTAGATGGAGCTAGAATCAAGATTTTAGTTTCTTTTTTTGCGACACTGGTCAAGAAGGAAATAGTCTGCAGGGTTTTCCCAAGCCCCATATCATCCGCTAAAATACCACCAAAACCATAATGATTTAACATGGAGAACCATTTAACCCCTGTTTCTTGGTAATCCCTTAGGGTCGCTTGGATTGTCATCTGAGGGAGTTGGAAGTCTTCTGGATGAGTCAAATCATGAGCTAAATTTCGAAAGTCTTCTGAAAAATGAACATTGTCTTGATCTGCCAACAAATCAGATAGCTGATAAGCGGCAATCCGGCGGGCTTGTAGTTTCCCACCCTTGCTCATTTTCGCCCGCAGATCTGCTAAGGCTCGACTGATCTTCTTGGTTTCTTCATCAAAGACAAGAACTTTCCCTGTATGGCTGACAAAATAGTCTTTTTGCCCTACTAGAGCTTTGAGGACCTGGTCCACTTCGGCTGGATCCACACTTTCAAAGTCAAAACCGATCTCCAGTAGACTGCCATTGGTTTTAACATCAATTTTTGGACGCTCCACTTGATAAAGATCTAAAAGGCTATCAGAGAGGGTAACCTCTCCTAAGGCTTCAAAAGTCGGGATCTGTTGGTGAAAGAATGGATAGATTTGCTCACTTGATAAAGGACTTCTTTGGGAAGAAAAATCATCCGTAAAACCTGCTGCTAGCATGGTTGAAAAGACTTCTTGCTCCTTATCGAAATCACTAGAATAAGGAAGATTGAGAAGTTCCTCACGCGTGGTCACCACACGATCCTGGTATTGAAAGACAACATCCAGTAATACAGTCTGATCCTGTGCTAGATCAAAATGAAATTCCGGAGTGAAATCGTGGATTAAAAAGCTGGTCGGGGCTGTTATTTGTCCCAGTTTTTTGAACTCTTTTAGACTATAGGAAAGTTTGGTCTGATCCGTTGGATCAAAATGCAGGCGTTTTTTGCGATCCTGATCCATTGGAAGATCTTGGATGGCCTTCCATAGGGTTCGCTGTTGGGGCGTCAGGTGATAGAAGACACCATTTCGAAACAGGTAAACAGCCGACTCGACAACCTTCACTTGTGGCTCCGTAATGATCAATTCGTAAAAATCACCATGGTCTTCCACCTGAAAATGAAAGAGATCTTCCTCCCCATGGACATCCTGAAAATAGACTTCAGAAAAATCATACAAGCTGTATTGCAAGAGGAAAGAATCCAAATTCATCAGTAATTCTACAGCATCTTCAAAGAGAGTCGGTGGAAAATAAAGATGGCGCCCAGCATTGGGAAAGAAATCTTGCTCTTTCGAGCCACTATCTGTGACCAAGCCTTGTAGGAAATTGATCACATCCTGACTAGGCCCATCAAATTCTAAATAAGAAATGGGTTCATAGTAACTTTTGCCAATTGCAAAGTGGCCTTCTTTTTGAAGGGTCTGCAAAAAAGCTAGCACATCTCTGATCACATAAGAACGCTCGTCTGGCAAGCGACGAATGCGAAGGGTCCACAAGAATTGACCAGAGTATTCATCCTCCTGCCCGACTGCTGATAAGACATAACGTGTTGCTTTCTTTTCGATTTTTGGAAGAACCTGGTCTAAAAACAAACTTCCAAAAGAGACCTTCTCCTGCGTTTCTTCAGTCGCCGTGGCGTCTTCTTCAAGACTTGCAAGAGCTGCTTTCCCACTGTCATCATTCTTCAAAAAAGCTTCCACAGCTGCCAGATGCGTACAGAATTTTTTCTTTTGAAAGAAAGCACAGCTACAAAAAACAGCATCGTCGTCCAAACTGTACCGCAAGCTTTCTTCTTCCACCCGAAAATATAGGTATTTTTCTTTTACTTCCTGAAGGGAAACCTTCCCAGCTTCATAGAGAAGGCTCCCTTGTGAACGAACCTTCCCAGGAATTAATTTTGCCATGTTTACCACCTTAGATTAATCCCTTTATTATACCATATTTAAGATAAAATTAGAAAAGATAATTTTACTATTAAAAGGATTTTAACTTACTTTTAGAAAAAAACTGAGACAGTCTTGTCCCAGCTTTTCACCTGATTTCGTAATAGAGTTACCTCAATCAGCTATCCATGATTTTTCTCTTTTAACCGTCTGAGCGAACAATAGACAGAATAGCTAAATAGAGAGGAGAAAGATCCCGATAGCCCACAAAAAATACGACCTATTTTTTAATAAATCCCCAACAATAGGATCAAGAGCTCCAAGCTTACGATCGAACCGAGAAACAAGAGATACAGATAGATTTTAAATAATAAGTACACAAACCTAAAGCTCTCATGATCTTCATGAGTTTACTCTTCTCAACCTTAAAAAAAGCTAAGGAATAAAGCATATCCGGACTATGATACTACGCATCTGACTATCCTCCACTTCATTTTACCAGCTTATTAAAAAAAGCAACGCTTATGCGCTACTTTTAGTTGTTTTCATAGTTGGAAGAATGAGCATTTTATCATTTGAAATATCCTTCTCCACTTTGATCCATTTGTCTCGTATTCCCTACTTCCGTTTTCGCGCAATCAAATGGATTGGAGTTCCTTCAAAAACAAAGGCCTTGCGAATTTGGTTCTCCAAGAAACGGAGGTATGAGAAGTGCATCAGTTCTTCTTCGTTAACAAAGACCACAAAAGTTGGCGGCTTGGTTGCCACTTGTGTCGCATAGAAGATCTTGAGGCGTTTTCCTTTGTCGGTCGGCGTTGGATTAATGGCAATGGCATCCATAATCACATCGTTCAAGACAGCTGAAGGAATCCGCGTATTTTGACTCTCACTGATCTGTTTAATCATCTCTGGCAACTTGTGCAAGCGTTGTTTAGTTAGGGCAGAAACAAAGACAATCGGCGCATAAGAAAGGTATTGGAATTGATCGCGAATGTCATCTTCCCACTGCTTCATGGTATGGTTGTCTTTTTCAATAGTATCCCATTTATTGACAACAATGATCATACCTTTACCAGCCTCATGAGCAAAGCCAGCGATCCGCTTGTCGTACTCCCGAATCCCTTCTTCGGCATTAATGACCATCAAAACCACATCTGAACGGTCGATGGCACGCATGGCACGCATGACAGAATATTTCTCAGTGTTTTCATAGATTTTACCAGATTTGCGCATACCGGCTGTATCGATCATGGTAAATTCTTGGCCATCTGCATCGGTAAAATGGGTATCGATGGCATCCCGTGTAGTTCCAGCAACAGGGCTTGCGATGACCCGGTCTTCTCCAAGGATCGCATTGATCAAGCTTGATTTCCCAACATTTGGGCGACCAATCAAGCTAAATTTGATGATATCTGGATTTTCTTCTTCTGTATCATTCGGAAGATTTTCGATGATGGCATCGAGCACATCCCCAGTTCCGATCCCGTGGACAGAGGATACCGGTAGTGGCTCACCCAGTCCCAAGGCATAAAAGTCATAGATATCATTGCGCATCTCTGGGTTATCCACCTTGTTGACCGCTAGAATCACCGGTTTATGGGTCTTATACAAGATACGAGTGACATATTCATCCGCGTCCGTGATTCCTTCTTTACCAGAAACGACAAAGACGATCACATCTGCTTCGTCCATGGCGATTTCTGCCTGATGCTTGATTTGCTCCATAAATGGGGCATCTACGTCATCAATTCCCCCCGTATCAATGATACTAAATTTTCGATTCAACCACTCAGCTGTTGCATAAATGCGGTCACGAGTGACTCCTTCTACATCCTCAACGATGGAAATCCGCTCACCGGCAATCCGGTTAAAGAGTGTAGATTTTCCGACATTGGGACGGCCTACAATCGCAATAGTTGGTAGGGCCATGATTTCCTCTTTTCTAATGAAAGGCGAGACTTCGGTTCAAGAACGCCTCTCTTCATTTCATAATAGTTTGTGTTTTTCTAGTAGTTTTTTGGTCTCTTCTTGTTCAGGTTGACCAAATTGAGCTGCAAGGCGCTCGCTCCAGCTATCGGTTGCACGCGCTCCAGCGTAATCTGCCTGAACCTTGTCATAGGCAGTCACAACTGATAGGTCTTGTTCTTGGTATTCTTCTTCAAAAGCAACCTGTTCCAATGGCAAACGTGGTTTCACTGCATGCTGCTGATTAGGTACTCCGAGAGCAATCCCAAAAACAGGATAGGTATAGTCTGGCAGACGGAATAGTTCTGCGACTTCTTCTGAACAGTAGCGCAACATGCCGATAATCACTCCACCATAGCCGAGACTTTCAGCTGCCAATAGTGTATTTTGAGCTGCTAGAGCCGCATCCACTGAGGTGATCAGTAAGTTGTCCACCCCTTCAGGATGAAAATCCTGCTCATGAAGTTTGACAGCTTTTTCAGCACGGTTTAAATCCCCAACAAAGAGGAGAAAGACGGCTGATTGGCGAATCGCTTCTTGAGGAAGCAAGTCGTAAAGAGCTTCTTTCTTTTCCTTGCTTTTGACCACAATCACAGAATAAGACTGAAAGTTTTTCCAACTTGATGCCATCTGCCCAGCTGATAAAATTTCCTTGAGGTCAGCTTCTTTGATGGCTTCTTCCTTAAAACGGCGAACAGAAAAATGAGATTTCATTAAACGGATGGTTTCATTCATCGGCGATTGACTCCTTCCAGATGGATTTCCTTGGCTAAAAATTTTACGCGCTCCATGACACGTTTGGCCTGCCAGGTTTCATCTCCATTGCGCGAAACCGCAAAATGACGCTCCAACTCTTCAAAATTAAAGTTAGAAGTAAAGAAGGTTGGGAGATTTTCCTGCATCCGGTGCTGCAAAATCACTTGTAAGATTTCATCTCGCACCCAGGCTGACATCTGTTCCGCACCGATATCATCAAGAATTAAAATTTCGGCTTTTTTCACCTGATCGACGGTTTCTTTGACCAAGCCCGAACTGATGGCATTTTTGACATCGATAGCAAAACTTGGGAAATGAAGTAGGGTAGTTGAGGCCTGGCGTTTTTCGGATAAATCATGAGCCAAGGCTGCCATCATGTAGCTCTTTCCTACTCCAAAATCACCATAGAGGTAGATCCCCTTTTGATATTCTGGATAGTTGGACACAAAATTGGCTAATTCTTCAAAGGCCTCAAATCGTCCCTTATCATCGAGCTCTACCTTGGCTAGACTCGCTTCTTTCAAGGTTGAAGGGAGATTGATCAAGTTGAGACGTTGGTTGATCGCAGCTCGTTTTTGGGCTTCGATTAACTCTGGCGTTTCCTCATAAGCGACATCCGCATAGCCTTCATTCATGGTGAGGATGGGCTTATAACCTTTGGCAATATAATCCGAATCTCCCAATAAGAAACGGTTGCGTTCACTAATGTATTGATTAAATTTTGAAATACTCCGTCGAATTTCTTGTTCAGACAAAGACTGGTCCTTGATAAAGGCAGCCACTTCTTGGTCTGCCAAGATCTGTGCGACCAAATCCTCATAGTTAAATTGACGCGCACGGTTCATGTGAGACATGGTTTGACCTACACTTTCCATCTACTCACCTCCTTGATTCAGTTTTTCTAATAGGCGTTGTTTCTCTTTAGCAAGATCCACCTTTTCTGCTTGACTGGTTTGATTTTGATAGTTTGGTTGGCTCCACTTGGGAACATTGCTGTTCTTGCCCTTGGCTGATGTAGGACTCGTCCCCTTGTTTCCTTGAGCTTTAGCTTGTTCCTGGCGTTCTCGAACTTTTAAAATCGCTAGTTCTGCACTGTTGACCCCTTGATAAGAAAAATCATTTCCCACCTTCAAAGCATACTTTTCATTGAGATTAGCAGACTGGGTCTTGTTAAAGGTCAACAACAAGATAATATTGATCACCTCGTCTAGTAAGCCTAGATCAGCTAACTTGGATAAAGTCTTGCGTTCGCTCTGCGTAATGGTCGCATTGCGTGCCTTCTTAATCTCCGCTAGAAATTGTAGGCTGGATTTTGCCTTAGCTTCTCTCAGAATGGTTTCTTCCTGACGGCTATAGGACATGCGGGGTTGCTCTTGGTTGGCCTGAGCCAACTTTTGCTTCATTCTCTTTGGAGAGACAATCCGGTCTACAGCCGTTTCTTTTGCTAGGAGATAGGTTTCATACCAGGTCCATTGTTGCTCTTCTGCGATGGCAAAGAGAGCTAGGGTTGCTTCTCCTTCATCCGCAAAACGAAGTCCATCACGCCCCATCATTCGCTTAAACATCTCCATATCAAACTGCTGTTTCTTACTTGGAAGAACGGTCGTCTCCCCAGCATCTAGTCCAAAGACTTGCGAGAAGGAAACTTGCCGTCTAGTCCCTAAAGAGCGAGCTGGGATCAGATCCTCCACGGCCTTTTCCCCAATCTTTTTTTCAAGCAAGCGTTTAAAAACAGCACTCGAAAAAAATTGTTCTGAGGCAAGAGGAGCATGTAACTGGATCGTGATCCCAACTTCTTCCTCATAGAGATCCATCAACCCCATAGCAATTAAACGATCAAAGGCGAGTAGCAACTGTGGAAATCCTATATTCAAGTGATTGAGGATTTGAGCAAGTAAATATTGTTTTTCACCCTGATCATAAGAGGCGAGCAGATAACGATAAACTGCTACAGTTTCTGTCTCTAAAATAGGCAGGTAATACTGCTCCAATGCAGCCCCTGCCGGTGGAAGAAGATTATTTTTTAAAAATGCGAAAGGCGTATTGGGCTTCATCTATTTTTCCTTTTTCTTCTTGGTTCCCTTCGTAATTTGTTTCAAGAGGGTTTCTAACTCACCGACATCCTTGAAACTCCGGTAAACACTAGCAAAACGGACATAGGTGATCTCATCTAGATCTGCTAACTCATCCATGACCAACGAACCAATATATTCACTGTTGATTTCATTATCACTTTGGCTGCGAACCTTTTGCTCGATCCGGTTTACAATTTCTTCGATTTCGTCACTAGAAACAGGCCGTTTTTGAGCTGAGCGGATAATACCATTAAAGATTTTATCACGAGAAAATTGCTCGCGTGTCCCATCCTTTTTGACAACCACTAGGGTCCGCTCTTCCACTCGTTCGTAGGTAGTAAAGCGATAATGGCATTCTTCGCATTCCCTGCGACGACGGATGGTGTTCCCATCTTCAGCTTGTCGACTATCCACCACACTAGACTTACTTCCACCACATTTTGGACAACGCATTTGCTACCTCCTTAAACTGTTTTAACACTTCATTTTACCATAAATTGAATCGTAAAGAAAGCAGAAGAACAGGAGAATCCCCTATGCTTGCTCCTCATTGATCCATAAAAAAGAGTCGAAGGACGATTGAATAAAATCGTTTTCCTTTCGACTCTCCATTTATATTAAAGTGATAATTCAGCTTCTAAGCCATAGTGATCACTGACATGGGGTTTGTTTTGATCATCAAAAATGACATGTAGACGCTGGATGTCCCATTCTGGACTTGCAAAGACGTAATCGATTCGCAATGGAACTTGATTGTCCGTCCAGCCATCGATTCCAGGGCCTACAGTATAAGTCCCCTTTGTTTCTTTGGCTTCGATAAAACTATCTTGAAGTTTTAGCGAACTGGATAGAATCGTTTCATACCCTTCTTGACCAGCAGGATTATTGAAATCACCAGCTAGAATAAAGGGTTTGCCTACTTGGCTGAAGTAGTTCTCAATGCGTGGCCACTCAAATTGGAAACCTTTGTCCCACCAAGAAAGATGGACGCTGGCAACAGCAATCTCTTTGCCATCTACACTTGTATGGGCAACGGCTACTCGACGAGTATGGTAGTCCGTTGGATCATCCATATTGGATACCAAAATCTCATCCGCCTTCAAGGGTTGACGCGAAAGAACGGCCACACCCTCATTGAGGTGATCATAGCCAATATGGTTGTAGGCCCAAGTCCAATAATAGTGGAGTCCATGAGCAGCTAACTCTTCTACCAATACGCGAACAAAGTGATCCTTGTGAATCGCTACAGATGATGGCAAAGCTTGATAATACTCATCTGTTTCGACTGTTTCTGAGGCCATTTCTTGATTGACCTCTTGGAAACAGATCACATCATATTGCGCTTCTAAAATTTGTTCCTTGAGGGTTTCAAATTTTTGCTGAGCATTCTCTTCCATCCAACTATGGGAATTTAATGTTAAAAATTTCATCCCCTGATTTCTCCTTCTCTCCAAATCAAGAAACGGCAAGAGGCCGGGTGCACTGCCCCAACCTCATTTTCTTTGCCGACGTCTCTTATAATTCTACTGTTGCAACTGGCGCATTTGCTGCCAATTTACCAGTATGTTCGACCTTAACGGATTTAATCGCATCTGCATTTGTGAAGACAACAATTGTTGAAGTTTCACGACCAGCTGCACGGATTGCATCAAGGTCTGCTTCCACCAAGAGGTCTCCAGCAGCCACTGTTTGACCTTCAGAAACTTTAACCTCAAATGGTTTTCCTTCAAGACTAACAGTATCTAGACCGATGTGAACCAAGACTTCCAAACCATTATCTGTTACCAAACCAAGGGCATGTTTGGTTGGGAAGACGCTAGTAACTTTACCAGCAACTGGTGAAACGATGTGGCCATTTTCAGGCTCAACTGCAAATCCGTCACCCATCATTTTTTGTGAGAATACAGGATCTTTCACATCTTCGATGTTGATCACTTCACCATCTGCAACGGAATGCACTTCATCAGTTACCCCTTTAAAGGTTGCTTCAGCTTTTTGAACTGCTGTCATTTGGCTAGGAAGTGTTTCAGGAATAACTTCACCCGAATCAAGAACGTCTTGGATATCAGATTTCAATACGTCAGCTTTAGGTCCGTAGATTGCTTGGACACCTTGTCCTTTCATGACAAGACCCATAGCGCCTTCAGCTTTCCATTGTTCTTCTGTTCCGACTTTTTCAGCGTCCTTAACGGTTACACGAAGACGAGTCATACATGCGTCAACGTCTACGATATTGGCACGTCCACCAAGAAGGTTGATGATGTTAATGACTTGTGAGCTTGCTGAGCTTGTAGCAGCACCTGCTGCTGCACCATCTCCTGCAGGGGCATCATCATTTTGTTCATAGTTACCGTTACGTCCTGGAGTCGCATAATTGAATTTCTTAATCATGAAGTTGGCAATGAAGTACATGATAAATCCAAAGAGGACTGTTACCCATACAAAGTTAAAGATATCTAATGCCAAACCAGCGTTGATGGCCATTGGAGTACGTGTCAAGAATTCGATTGAACCGAATGAGTGAACACGAAGGTTAACCAAGTCAGCCATTGCAAAGGCAGCACCTTGAACAAGAGCATAGATGATGTACAATGGTGTAGCAATAAACATGAACATGTATTCAATTGGTTCTGTTACACCTGTCAAGAATGTTGCAAGGGCAGTTGCAAAAAGCATCCCTTTGTATTTTTCTTTTTTATCTGGATCCACATTGCGGTAGATGGCAACCACAATACCCATCAAAATACCAAATGATCCGATCATTTGACCAACTTTGAAACGAGCTGGTGTGTAGGCATGAAGCAAGTGTTGGTATTGGCTAGGATCAGCTTTCTTCAAGTTGACAAGGTCTGTTACCCAAGCCAACCAAAGTGGATCTTGTCCAAATACAGTTGTTCCTTTGGCAGCACCTGTAAGAACTTGGTAGCTACCACCCAATTGAGTATAGTTGATTGGAATGGTCAACATGTGGTGAAGACCAAACGGCAAGAGAAGACGTTCCAAGGTACCAAACAAGAATGGTGCCAATACTGGAGCTGTTGATTGTGAGTTGGCGATCCAGACACCGAATCCATTAATTCCTGATTGAACCACTGGCCACAAGGCTGCCAAAACCAAGGCTGTAAGAGCTGAACGAACGATAACAACGAATGGGACAAAGCGCTTCCCGTTAAAGAAAGAAAGGGCTTCTGGAAGTTTACGGTAGTTATAGTATTTATTGAAAGCAGTTGCTCCAACAAAACCTGAGATAATCCCTACAAACACCCCCATATTAAGTGCCGGTGCTTCAAGGACACTAATGAAGTAGTCTGCAACTTTAATTGATCCACCTAAGATCGTGTGAACGGTAGCATCCTTATCGGCCAACATTGCAGATGTCACTCCGAAAACTGCACCGGTAATACGGTTAATCAAGATGAAAGAGAGACCAGCCGCAAAGGCACCCCCAGCACGCTCTTTGGCCCAGCTACCACCGATAGCGAGTGCAAAGAGGATGTGAAGGTTACCGATAACCCCCCAACCGATTTGTTCGAGAATTCCACCTGTAATAACAAGTGGAGATAAATTCGGGTTGATCATAGGGATTGATTTCCCGATTGAAATCATCAACCCAGCCGCTGGCATGACAGCGATAACGACCATCAAGGCCTTACCAAACTTCTGCCAGAATTCAAAGCTAAATAAACTTTTGAATGATCCTTTATTCATCATTCAACCTCCTTATATTGTTTAAGGCTTTTGTTTTTAAGAAAACGTTTGCGCTTAATTTGCTTCTAGTATACCATATTTTAAAAATTTGTAAAGCCTTACATTCATTTTTTTCTCCAAATTTTATCTTTTTTTATCTTTTTTAAGCCAAATCCTTTTTAAAACCCAGCCTTTCCAAACGCAAACGTTTCCCTTGGGGCATAAAAATATTCGAACCCTCTAAGGGTTCGAATATTTTATTCTAATGCGTCTTGCATGGCATAGCCAATCCCACGAACGGTCTTTATATAGCTTTTTTGACCGGGTAGATCAATTTTCCCACGGAGATAACGGATATAAACGTCAACAATATTGGTCTCCCCCGTACTCTCGTACTTCCAGACACTTTCCAACAACTGATCTCGTGTCACCACTCCCTTGCTTCCCATCAGAGTCGCTAGGAGGTCATATTCTCTGCGGGTCAAACTAATCATGTCTTCCCCACGATAGACGGTATGGTGTTCCACATCAATGCGCAGATTGCGGTATGAGGTTGGAATTTTCATCTGGCTACAATGTTGGTCAATATAATCACGTCCTCTAAAAATCGCTGTGATCTTATCGACTAAATCGCTGATAATAAAGGGTTTGACCATATAGGAAACAGCAAAGCGCTGAATACTCTCTTGGTGCTCAGCAATTTTTTCGCGGCTATCCAACACAATCAAAACAGAAGCTGGGCGAATCTGACTGATTTCCTCTGCGAATGCTTCACCCGACATATCTGACAGATCGTAATTAAACAAGATCAGATCATATTTGGTCGCAGTAATCAAAGCCAGACCCGCTTTTCCATCCTCGACCACATCAACTTGATACCCCTCTTTTTGAAGTTCCAAATCAATAAAGCGAGCGATTTGCTTCTCATTTTCTACTAGTAGAACTCGTTTGACCATAGAGCAAGATTATTTTTCGTCGTACCAAGAATAGTGGAAAGTACCTTCTTTGTCTTTACGTTGGTAAGTGTGAGCACCAAAGTAGTCACGTTGTGCTTGGATCAAGTTTGCTGGAAGATCAGCTGAACGGTAGCTATCGAAGTAAGTGATGGCTGCTGAGAAGGTTGGTACTGGTACACCGGCTTGAACAGCAAGAGCTACGATATCACGAACTGATTGTTGGTACTTAGCAATGACATCCAAGAAGTACTCATCCAATAGAAGGTTAGCAAGATCTGCATCGCGATTGTAAGCATCTGTGATCTTTTGCAAGAAACGAGAACGGATGATACATCCATCGCGCCAGATAGATGCGATGTCCGCAAATGGCAAGTTCCAGTTGTTTTCTTTAGAAGCAACACGCAATTGCGCAAAACCTTGTGCGTAAGAGATGATTTTTGAGAAGTAAAGGGCTTGACGAATTTTTTCGATCAACTCAGCCTTGTCTCCTTCAAATTTGAATGCAGCTGGTTTTGGAAGAACCTTGCTAGCATGTACACGTTCTTCTTTGTAGGCAGAGATGTAACGGGCAAATACTGACTCCGTGATGAGTGACAATGGCACACCAAGGTCAAGCGCTGATTGGCTCGTCCATTTACCAGTTCCTTTGTTTCCTGCAGCGTCCAAGATGTAGTCTACGATTGGTCCATCTTGACCTTCATCGTCTTTGCGTTTCAAGATATCCGCAGTGATTTCGATCAAGTAGCTGTCCAATTCACCCTTGTTCCATTCAGTGAAGATTTCAGCCATGTTTTCTGCAGAAAGACCAAGCAAGTGTTGCATGAGGTCATAGCTTTCTGCGATCAATTGCATATCCCCGTACTCGATCCCGTTGTGGACCATTTTCACGTAGTGACCAGCTCCATCAGGACCGATGTAAGTCACACATGGTTTTCCATCTTCAGGTGCTTTTGCAGAGATTTCTTCAAGAACGTCAGCTACCAAGTCATATGCTTCTTTTTGCCCACCAGGCATGATAGAAGGACCTTCAAGGGCACCTTTTTCCCCACCAGATACACCAGTACCAATAAAGTTGATTCCTGAGTTCGCCAATTCTTCATTACGACGGATGGTATCTTTATAGAAAGTATTTCCTCCGTCGATCAAGATGTCACCTTTATCCAAGTGTGGAAGAAGGGCTTGGATAGTTGCGTCTGTACCAGGTCCTGCTTGAACCATGAGCATGATACGACGTGGTTTTTCGATTGAGTTTACGAAGCTTTCGATATCATAGCTTGGCACAAAGTTTTTATCAGGATGGCAAGCAATCACATCTTCTGTTTTTTCTTTACTACGGTTAAAAATGGCAACTGTATAGCCACGAGATTCGATATTAAGGGCAAGGTTACGACCCATTACGGCCATACCAACAACACCAAAGTTTGCTTTAGTCATGTGACACTCCTCTTTATAGTTTGCCTTTATTCTACCATTTTTCCTCCTCAAAAGAAAGCAGAAAATAGCTTCCCGCCTTCTACAAGAAGGAGAAGCTCCTGCAAATCATTTGATCTTGAAAACAAAAGTGCCCGAGAAACAGTTCTCAGACACTTTCTTAAGAATGGCATTAATCTTCTTTAGAAGCTAACTCCTCTGCTTCAATGACCGGTTGTTCTCCTTCTTTGAGTTTATTGACCGTCATATTAACTCCAAGAGCTCCTGCTAGCAATTGACGAATATCAAATCCAGCTCCTTGAGAGACTTGGTCGATACTTTGCATAATATCGCCCACCATCTTAGAAGCATTGCCTTCCCCGTACATGGTGATCTTATCAACCTTGGTTAATGGTTCTGCGACAGCACGCGCAATTTCAGGCAACTTGTCAACGACCATTTCAGTAATGGCTGCTTCTTGCATTTTCTTCATTGCTTCGGCCTTTTGGTCTAAACCTTTGGCTTCAGCTTCCAGTTTCAAGCGAATGGCTTCAGCCTCAGCACGACCTTTGGCTTCAATAGCTTCAGCCTCTTGCAATTGGGCAAATTTCTCAGCTTCGGCTTGAGCTTTTCGAGCTTCGGCTTCTTTTTGTGTTTCGAAGAGTTCTGCTTCCGCCTTGCGTTGGCGTTCAATCAATTCTGCTTCTGCAGCTTGTTGACGCGCATATTTTTCAGCTTCAGCTTGTTTGCGGATGTTGGCATCCAATTCTTGCTCACGAACCTTAACTTCGCGCTCTTTGACTTCCGCTTCTTTTTCCTGTTTCATGATATTGGCTTCGGCTGCCACGCGCTCTTGTTCACGACGTTGCACTTCTGCCTCAATCCCTTTAGCGGCATCTGCTTTTGCTTGGGCAATATCTGCTTCTTGCTTGAGGGCTGCTTGTTTGAGTTTTAATTCGTTTTGTTTTTGCGCGATTTCAAGATCGGCAGCGACGCGTTTGTCGTTGGCCAATTTATCTTGTTCTGCTTCGACTTCCTTGCGTTCGCGTTCTGCTTTGGCTTTGGCAATCAAGGCATCTTTCTTAATGGTTTCAACATTTTCAATCCCGAGGTTATCGATGACTCCCCCTTCATCAGAGAAGGATTGAACCGTAAAGGCGATGACTTCTAGACCCATTTTAGCCAAGTCTGGCGCTACGTTGTCTTGCACTTTTGAGGCAAACTCTTGACGGTCATTGACCATCTTACGTAGTTCCATCTGACCGATCACTTCCCGCAGGTTTCCTTCCAAGACATCTTGAACAGAGTTGGAAATATCTGTCGTATTCCAGTTCAAGAAGTTTTCTGCAGCCCGGGCAATCATTTCATCGGTTGTACCAATTTTTAATTTAACAGCCGCATCGGCACGGACGTTAATGAAGTCCAATGTTGGGACTGCTTCTGACGTCCGAACATCTGTCGAGAATTGCTCAATATCAAGATAAGAGCGTTGTTCGACAAAGGGAATCATAAAGCCAGCTTTCCCACGCAAGTGACGTTGCTTCCGAAGACCGGTAATGACCACGACTTCGTTGGGTTTAGCGTTCACATAACCTTTAACAAGCAAAATCAAAATAATAACTGCGACTATTAGGCCGGTAATCAACCAACCTGGAATAAATAAAGTATCCATACTTTTTCTCCTTTTTAGAGGTCTCCCCTCTGTTGTTTATTAATCCTAGTATATCAAAAGAAGGCCTTTCCTCAAAGAAAAGACCTGTATTTATGTCTAAATTTATCAAATGCAATCTCTAGCTTATTCTTCGTCAAACAAGCCATTTAGACCGGCGAAAGGACTGTTTTCTTCTTTCTTAATCGCTTGAGCGGCTTGGTATTCTTCTTCGGATAGGATTTTCCAATCATTGCCTTCGATAAAACCTTGTCCAGCCTCTTCTTCTGGAGTGAGAACCTTGAGAGGAATATTGAGCAGAATATTATCCGCTACACTCTCACTCAGGTCAATCTTCCCACCTTCGATTGGAAGGATCAAGTCTTCCTCTAGGGCCTCGATATCTGCGTCAGACTGTACATCCTCCGCAAACACCTCTGTTACAGGATAGCTCTCTTGAAGCTCAACAGGCTCCATGCTTCGGCTAGATGCCAAAACGATGGTATAGCTCAACTGGTAATCCAAGACATAGAGGCCTGTATCATAGGCTACTCGTCCTGTCGCTGTCACATTCTTTAAATCAAGAATTTCTGGATTACGCTTTTGCAATTCTTTGAGCAAATCCAACTCTTGATCAAAGGCTAGTCCTTCAGGATTTTTACGGATTTCTTGTGTAAATAGGTTCATTCTTTTGTCCTCAAATCTTCTAGATACTACTAGTATATCATGAAGCTGCCCCTCAACCAAGAAGTCTCCTCAAAAATTTGTTATAATCATGAAAAAAGATACAGTAACTAGGCCAATTGGTGTTGTACACAAGGTCCCACCATCTCTTGGACAAAAGAGGGTCACTGGCTAGGGCATTGTTAGATAGAGGAGAATTCATGAAAGAAATCGGAGCTGTTTTTCGGCAAATACGTGAAAGTCGCCACATCTCTCTAGAGGAGGCTACGGGTGGCGAATTTTCGCGCTCCATGCTATCTCGATTTGAAAGAGGGGAAAATGACCTGACCACGCAACGGTTTTTTCAGGCCCTTCAACAGATCAAAACCAGCCTCAGTGAGTTTTCCCATCTAGCTGGAATCGATCAGCACTCTTTTATTCCCAAATTGTTGAAAGAGCACTATGAAAACATGAGCTTGGAACACGACCAAGCCTTGTACCAAAGCTACCAGCTAGCCTATCAGAAACATCACAAAAAAGAAGACCTCTTAGCCAGCATTATTCTCAAAGTCCAAATGCTTGGCTTCTATCCTGAGGTGGAGCTCACCGCTAGCCAAGAGGAACTGGATTTCCTCCATGATTATCTCTTCTCTGTCATGATCTGGGGAAATTTTGAATTAAACCTGTTTTCTCTGACCTCTCCACTTTTCTCTAGTCAGCTCTATCGACAATACACAGAGGAGTTGGTCCAACGGGAGGATTTCAAGCTTCTCCTAGATTCCTCTCGTCCTGCCATCAATTCTATTTTCCTTAATGGCTTTTTTATCGCCATTAGTTCAAATGAATTTGAAGATGCATCTTTTTTTGATCACCTAATTAACGACCACTTTTACTCTGAGAACGAAGCCTACCTTCGGACGGTTTATCTCTACGCCAAAGGAGAATTTCTCTATCGAAAGGGAGAAAAAGAAATCGGTCTTGAAAAGATGGAACAGGCCATCCAGGTTCTCTCTATTCTGGATTGTAAGGACAGTGCCAACTACTACAAACAGGGCATGCAAGAACTCATCAAGGAATCCTGAAAAGAGAGTGGGACAGAAATCGGTAATTCGTTAGAATTCGATTTCGTCGTCCCACCTCCGCACAGTTGAGTAGGGCTGTAAAAGCTGATGAAATCAGCGTAGTAGAGCCCACTCAACCACTGCGTCTTGCTCGACAATCCAAAAATAATTGAGAGGCTAGGACTTTTGTCCCAGCCTTTTTTGTTGAAAATATGCAACATTTATTTTTTCTTGTTTTTTAGGTTTACAATAGGACTATCAAGTAAAGAAAGAAGGTTCTTCCCATGATGACCAAACTAAAAAACCACTTCCTCCGCTTTCTTCTCTCACATACCAGCGTTTATCTGAAGGATCAGGAACTTCTTCTCTCTGATGATGAGAAACTAGACCTCTTCAAACAGATCGTTCGATCTATCAAACAAGTCCTAGCAACTGATCACGTGAAGGAGGAAGGCTCATGAAACTCTTAGCTCGTAATAAAATTTTTGCCTTACTTAGTCTTTCTCGTTTTTTGAATACCCTTGGCGCTGCCATCTACAATCTGGTCTTTGTGGTCTTTGCTGCCAGTATGCCGCAACCGAGCCTAGCAGTTGGCATTGCCAATCTCATTGTATTTATTCCTAGCCTCTTTACCATTTTTGTCGGGATGAAGGCTGACCGCACGAAGAAAAAAGCTAACTGGTTGATCCGCATTGGCTATCTTCAAGCTATCCTCTTCATTCTTATTGCTCTCATGACCAAGATTCCGGGTTACCTAGCCTTTTCGATTGTTTGCTTTTTAAACATTATTTCAGATTGTTTGAGTGATTATCGCGGAGGCTTGCAACTCCCTATCATGAAAAAGAACATCCCAGACGAGGATTTAATGGAGGCTTATTCCTTCAACCAACTGCTTAGTATGGTCTGTTCGATTTCTGGACAAGCTCTAGGAGTTTGGCTGCTAGCTATCAGCCATCAAAATTTTGCCCTGGTCGCTTCGATCAATGCAGTGACTTTTCTCCTGTCTTCTACCTGTCTCTTGATTAGAAAAAAGCAGCTGACACATGCTCCCGTCATTGAGCCCAAAAGTAAGAATTCTTTGGTACACGAATGCCAAGAGATGTACCAGAACGCCAAAAGTATTTTTGCAGATGAGGAGGTTCACCACTTTGGCAAGTTGCTCTTCTCATTGGTTCTCATCAATGCCCTTGGGGGATCCATCTCAGGTATCTACAATTTGCAACTGCTTCACTCCCCCTTCTTTCAGTTGAGTTTTAGCCAATCCCTCTTGATCTTAGAGGCTGTGACTATTTTAAGTATGGTCTGGGCTAGTCTGACACCCCACGATTATTTTTCCAAGCAATCGCTCCACCATACCCTCCTGTGGATCGCAGGTGGACTGACCATGCTTGGGCTTACAAACATCCTGATGCACTGGGACATTCTTTCCCTTCTACTCATCACTTTCCTTGGTTATCTTGTAGCAAAAATCAACCCAAAAGTTTCCAGCCTTTTAATGAGCAAATTACCCGCTGAAAAATTAGCTTCTACCTCTAGCTTTTTGGGACTGATGGTCAGCTTTGCCATGCCACTTGGGACAGCTCTCTTTTCTAGTCTAGCTATATGGAGCCTTCCCCTAGCTTGGGAGATCTTTGCCATCCTTGGTTTCACTACCCTCCTCTTAACTACCAAATAAAAAATCCACCGTTTGGTGGATTGAGTTTAAAGACAAAGTTATCTTTTATACAATTCTATTAACTTCTATAAAGATAAATACTTTTTATTCTTTAGAGTTATTCAATCATCTACTGAAACTTTCCGCTGTGAGAAAAGTGCTAGAAACAAGGTTGTTTCTAGCACTCGGAATTATTGAGACCATAGGCTCAATAATTAGTCATGGAACTTCAT
>NZ_KV794411.1:1046718-1057974 GCF_001808725.1 Streptococcus sp. HMSC074F05
TCGCTGACGTCCGTACTCACCTAAGGAAAGGTTCTAAGATGATTGTGTCTTCAATCTGAATCCACCGTTTGGTGGATTTTTTTACATTCTTCTTAGTCTTTCCACCCGTTCAGCAATGGGTGGGTGGGTATAAAAGAGCTTTTGAAAGCCGGATTCCTTTTTGGGATCGTTGATAAAGAGAGCACTACTGGCACTATCAACTTCTCGTTGCATAGGTGCACTGTTATCTAATTTCAAAAGAGCATTGATCATCCCTTGAGGATTCCGTGTCAATTCGACACTGGAGGCATCCGCCAGAAACTCCCGTTGGCGAGAAATAGCTAACTGCACCAAAGTCGCCGCTAATGGAGCTAATACGATGGCAATCAAGGAAAGGATCAGAATAATAATTTCTAAACCACTGCCCCCTTCTCGATCATCATCCCGTCTACGACCACCGCCCCACCACATCATCCGGCCACCGATACTAGAGAGCATCGTAATGGCACTGGCTAAGGCCACTGCAATGGTAGAGATGCGGATATCGTAATTGCGAATATGGCTAACTTCGTGTCCAATGACTCCCTCCAATTCCTCACGATTCATCACAGCTAGAAGACCTGTCGTTGCTGCAACAGCCGCATTTTGAGGATTAGACCCTGTCGCAAATGCATTCATGGAAGGATCGTCTACAATATAGACACGGGGCATAGGAATCTGAGCCACCATGGCCATGTCTTGGACAACATGGTAAAGTTGAGGAGCTTGGTCTTCTGTCACCTCGCGTGCCCCATTCATTCGCATGACAACTTCCGTTGATTGAAAAATCATGCTAAAGGCATAGATGCCACCAATAATCAAAGCAAGGATGACGCCACCAAGCGAGGAGCCTAACCAGAGATAACCAACGGCTGCTCCGATAAGAGCCAAGAGTATGAAAAAAGCAATAAGGAGAATCCAGGTTCTCCTTTTATTGCTTGCAATTTGGTCAAACAGCATATTAGTCTCCTAATCCGCTAAAGTCCACCTTTGGTACAGCTTTTTCTTCTTCAGGCACTTGAAGGAATTCAGCTTGTCTGAAGCCAAACATTCCAGCAATCACGTTTGTTGGGAAAGTTTCCAATTTCACATTGTAGTTGCTTGTCACACTGTTGTACAATTGACGGGCATAAGAAATTTTATTTTCTGTATTGGTCAATTCTTCTTGCAATTGCATGAAGTTGGTGTTAGCCTTCAAATCTGGGTAGTTTTCAGCAACCGCAAAGATGCCTGCAACTTGACGTGAAAGAGCATCACTGGCTGCCATTGCTTCTGCAGGTGAAGATGCTTGAGCTACTTGTTGGCGAAGTTGAGTGACCTTAGCAAGTGTATCTCCTTCGTACTTGGCATAGCCTTTAACCGTTTCGATCAAGTTTGGAATCAAGTCATTCCGACGTTTCAATTGTACATCGATTTGACTCCAAGCTTCGCGAGTTTGCATCCGACTTTTCACTAAACCGTTGTAAACTCCTACTACCATCAACACAAGGACCACAAGGATCCCAAGAATAATCCAAATCATTTTATTGAATTCCTTTCATTTCTTTCTACCAGTATATCAAATTTCCCTTATTTTGTGGTAAAATAAAAGCATGAAACCAGAAGAATTTTATGTCCGTTTAGCCGAACTCGGCTTTCCATTAACTGATCGTCAAAAAGAGCAATACGAACGCTATTTTGAGCTCCTCGTGGAATGGAATGAAAAGATTAATCTCACTGCCATCACCGAAAAAGACGAAGTCTATCTCAAGCATTTTTATGATTCGATCGCACCCATTTTACAAGGTTTGATCGAAAATCAACCCATCCGCCTCTTGGATATCGGTGCTGGCGCCGGCTTTCCGAGCCTACCAATGAAGATCCTATTTCCTGAGCTGGATGTCACCATCATTGATTCCCTCAATAAGCGGATCAATTTTCTCCACTTGCTGGCTGAAGAGTTAGGTTTGAGCGGAGTTCATTTCTACCATGGACGTGCGGAGGACTTTGCGCAAGACAAGGCTTTTCGTGCCCAATTTGATATCGTAACTGCCCGCGCTGTTGCCCGCATGCAAGTCCTCTCTGAACTGACCATCCCTTACCTGAAAGTAGGGGGACGGCTTCTTGCTCTCAAGGCCAGCAATGCTCCAGAAGAGTTAGAAGAAGCCAAAAATGCCCTCAACCTGCTATTTAGTAAGGTTGAAGACAATCTACAGTATGAATTGCCAAACGGGGATCCACGCTATATCACTCTTGTAAAAAAGAAAAAAGAAACCCCCAATAAATACCCAAGAAAAGCAGGTATGCCCAATAAGCGGCCATTGTAGTAAGATACAAAGGGCTAAGAGGATAAAAGTCAAATAAGAGGCTGGGACAAAAGTCCTAGCCTCTCAATTATTTTTGGATTGTCGAGCAAGACGCAGTGGTTGAGTGGGCTCTACTACGCTGCTTTCATCAGCTTTTACAGTCCTACTTAACTGTGCGGAGGTGGGAGGACGAAATCGAATTCTAACGAATTACCGATTTCTGTCCCACTCTCTCTTTTATTTTTGTTTCAATTCTGTTCGCAGGGCTTCTTGTTGCTCTTTTGTCAGATGAACGCCCTTACTTGCAACAATCTGGCTAGAGACTTTGTTAGCAAATCTTAAGGCTTGCGTCATATCTAAACCTTCTAAACGAGCGGATATAAAGGCTCCCACATGGCTATCTCCAGCACCTACTGTATCGACAACTTCTGTTGGAAAACCGTCTGCTTCATACCAGTTGCCATCATAGGCAACCGCTCCGTTTTCACCCAAGGTGACAATGACTAATTGTCCCGTTCTCTGATACAAGTGTTCGATGGCTGGCTGGATCTCTCTACACCCTGAAAAAGCCAGTGCTTCAGCCTCATTTACATGGAGAATTGGATGCAGATCATAAATTGCTTCCAGTCGATCCTTTGGAATCAAGAGTCCACGTGGCCCAGGTGCGAAAACCACCTGGCCCTCTAGTTGCGAAACAGACTGGACCAATGCAAGACCAGTTGGCTCCTCGACTTCAAGGCCACACAAGTAGATGTAATCAAACCGATCTGTCTCAACCTCTTTTAGCCACTCTGCTTGGAAGCTATACTCCACTCCGTGGTCCGATAAGAAGGTCCTCTCACCATCAGACTCTACAAAGCAGTAACAGCAACCATTGGCCCCTTCTAATGAGATGCTAGAGGAAATCCCTAATTGTTTCAATTCTCTCCGAATAAAATCACCATATATTCCAGAACCGACTGGCGAGACAAACTGGTAGGGTTGCGACAAAAAATGAAGGATATTAACGACATTAAAGGCACAACCTCCCACAGACCATTGCTGGTGATCAATATGGGCATCTCCTTCACGACTCGGCAAACGATCCAAGTAAATCATCACATCACAAACTGTAGAACCAATAATTAAGGCAGCTGTCATCTTTTTCTCCTTACTTTGCCTTCTATTATACCAGAGGAAACATAAAAAACAACCAACCCCATGTGGAGTGGTTGCTTCTCTTTTTAGTCACGATAAACAGGTTGAGGGCCAAAGGTTTGGGAAACCGGCATGATTTCAATCCGATTGACATTGACATGCTTGGGCTGTTGGATCAACCAAGCTACGGTGTTGGCAATGTCTTCAGGCTGAATGGCATGGGCACCTCGATAGAGGGCCTCTACCCGTTTTTCGTCTCCTTTAAAGCGAATAGAAGAGAACTCTGTCCCTTCGCAAAGACCAGGTTCAATATTGCTGACACGAATCTTCTTGCCAGCTAGATCCGCCCGAAGATTGAGGGAGAATTGCTTGACAAAAGCCTTGGATGCCCCGTAAACATTGGCCCCTGGATAAGGCACAGTCCCTGCTGTAGAGCCCAAATTGATAATATAGCCATCATTTCGTTCCACCATCTGGGGCAAGATTTTCCTTGTCAGATAGGTCAGGCCGACAATATTGGTCTGAATCATGGTCAGCCAGTCTGCAATCTCTGCTTCATAAGCTGGGGCGAGGCCTAGAGCTAAGCCAGCATTATTGACCAAAACATCCACTCTCTCCCAAGCTTTTGGCAAACTGGCAAGTGCATGATCTACCTGAGAAAGATCCGTCACATCCATTTGCAGGGGATAAAAGGCTTCTCCCAACTCTTCTTGAAGGGCCTGTAATTTATCGATGCGTCTAGCTGACCCGATCACACGGTATCCATCTGCTACTAAGCGACGGCAAATCGCTTGACCAAAGCCAGCTGAAGCTCCTGTTACTAAAATCGTTTCTGACATGTCATTACCTCCATGGATTGTAAAAACGTCCCTGATTGACAAAGATCAGGACAATACTCAAGACCAGAACAGCTAAGGCTGATAGAATCATCCCATAATCTTTCATTTCCATGGCTTGATGAGAATACCAGGTCCGCTTTTTATTTTTACCAAAGCGACGCAGTTCCATGGCTGTAGAAATACTGTCAATTCGTTCAAGTGAGCTAAAGATTAAGGGGGAGATAATTTGCAAATTGCCTTTGATCCGCTGGATCAGCTTGGCCTTTTTGGACAACTCTACCCCTCTGGCTTCCTGAGACAATTTAATCGTTTGATATTCTTCTTGTACGTCAGGAATGTAACGCAGAGTCAAGCTAACAGAATAGGCAATCTTGTAGGATACGCCAATTTGGTTGAGGCTTGAAGCAAACTGACTAGGATGGGTCGTCATCAAAAAAATCAAGGCTAGAGGTATGGTACAGACATACTTAAGAGCTAGATTAAAAAGATAAAAGAGTTCCTGCAAGGTGATACTATAGGAGCCCCACCCCTTCATCAGTACTGTCTTTGCCCCGTAAATCTCTACACCATACTGGGGGGCAAAGAGATAGACCATGACAACATTTAACAGTGCAAAAACAAAAGCAAATGCAAGTACAAATGAAATATCTCGAAATCGAATACGAGCTGTAGAGAATAAAAGCAAGGCGCCCACACCAATTCCTAGAAGGAGCCGGGTATCATAACTCAACATGGCCGCAAGAGATACAAAAAGAAGAAAGAGTAACTTACTCGCACCTGAAAGGCGATGAAGAAAACTCGTCCCCTCATGGTAGCCGACTAATCGATGCTTCATGACCTACTCCTTTCTGTTGCATATAAAACTGCGTTAGAGCCAAGGGATCCATTCCTAATCGATTGGCTAAGGCAAAAATCGAAGTCTCTTTGAGATTAGCCTCTTGTAAAATATCCGGATGAGTGAACAGCTCTGCAGGTGAGAGATCTGCTAGAATTTGCCCATCTGATACTACAAGGGCACGATCAGAATAATCCAACATCAGTTGCATATCATGGGTAATCATGACAATGGTATGGCCTTTTTCTTGCAAGCTATCTAGAAATTCCATGATTTCAGTGTAATTGCGCTGGTCCTGACCTGCTGTCGGCTCGTCCAAGACCAAAATTTCTGGTCCTAAAACTAGTATAGAGGCGATGGTCACCCGTTTCTTCTGCCCATATGAGAGAGCAGAAACCGGCCATTTACGAAACTCATAGAGACCACAAGTTTTCAGTACTTGATAGACACGCTCCTTAATATCTTCTTCCGATATCCCCCGCAAGCGCAAACCTAGAGCGACTTCGTCAAAAATCATATTGGTCGAAATCATTTGATTGGGGTTTTGTAGGACATAACCGACTCGCTCAGCCCGTTCCTTGACACTCTCCTGCTTGATATCTTCACCTCTAGAGGTGTATTGCCCTTCTGTGGTAATGAATCCACAGATGGCTTTCGCAAGAGTTGATTTTCCTGCCCCATTCTTCCCGACAATCGCTAAGCGCTGCCCCTTAGGTATACTGAGGGATATATTTTTTAAGATCGGATGATTTTCTTGATAGGCAAAGGAAATCTGCTCCAACTTCAATAGTTCTTCTGCTTCTCCAGTTTTTGTAAAGGTCGCTTCTGGAATGGAACGATTCACACCAGTAAGCTCGATATCTTCTAGACGATCTAGATGCTCCAATTGATCGATATCCTGCCCTAGCTGGCGAAGAGTTGTTAAATACAGAGGTTCACGAATCCCATTTTCAGCCAGCAGTGTCGTCCTCAACAACTCATCTGGTAGACCATTAAAGAGAACTTGACCTTGATTGATCAAGATAACCCGATCGACAGGACGGTAGAGTACATCCTCTAAACGGTGTTCGATAATAATGGTGGTCGTCCCCTGTTCTTCATGAATCTGATCAATCAGATCAATAATATCCTGACCCGACTTTGGATCTAGATTAGCCAGTGGCTCATCAAAGAGCAGGATCGGACTTTCGTCGATCAGGACTCCAGCTAAGCTCACCCGCTGTTTTTGTCCACCGGATAAATCTTGAGGCCGATGATCCAAGAGCTTCATCAAATCTAAGCGTTCTGCCCAGCTCTGCACACGCTCTTTCATCGTTCCCAGCTCCACCATGTCATTTTCAAGGGCAAAAGCCAAGTCTTCTGCGACACTAAGACCGATAAACTGGCCATCCGTATCCTGTAAAACCGTACTGACCAAGTGAGATTTTTCATAAATACTATGATCAAAGGCTTCTGTCCCCTGAATGAGAAATTGCCCACTACTGGTTCCCTTATAGATATTGGGAATAATCCCGTTTAGACACTGACCAATGGTTGACTTACCAGAGCCAGATGGTCCCAAAATCAGGACCTTTTCCCCCTCGTAGATGGTCAGATTAATCCCCTTTAAGGTCGGCTCAGACTGAGCCTTATACTGGAAGGAAAAATCCTTCAATTCGATGATTGCTTCTTTCATTTAGTTTGCCTTTTCCCATAAGAGCGCAAATTGGATGGCTAACTCTGCAATTCGATCCTTGCCATCTAAATCCTCATGACTAGATAAGGTTCGGATATCCCATTTTTCTTCAGAGAGGTGGTCTGCTGCGTAGAAGAAATGGCAGAGTTCAAAGCCCCTAAAAGCTGCTAAGGCTGCCACTGCCGAACATTCCATATCCACACAGATGGCTCCTGCTTCCTTTCGTCGCTTCATCTTGTCGATGGTTTCCCGGTAGGGTGCATCTGTCGTCCACACTTTTCCTGACTGATAGGAAACCTTGTGACTATCCAGAAAGTCTTGGAAGAGAGGAAGAGTTTTCTTGTTTACTTCCACTTCATCACTAGCTGGCAGATAGTGGTAGCTAGTCCCCTCGTCGCGAAGAGCAGACGTTGGAATAATGATGGAGGTTGCTTCGATATCACGGTCTAAAACCCCACAGGTCCCAAAAAGAACGAGTTTTTCCATCCCAAATTGAATCAGGTCCTCTATAATCCCCACACAGGAAGCAGCCCCAACTGGTGCATTAAAGGCACCAATCTGTTGGTCTCCAATAGTGATCCCATAGACCAGGACTTCAAAGTTGGCCATGGAGGTTCTTGCAATGACCTCATGATCGTAATTCTCAAGCAGGCGAGCAAAAGTTACTCTTGAAAAGCAAGAGATGACTACTTTGGGAAATCCTTCAATTGGTTGGTGTAAGTCTTGTGGATTGATAATCGCCTGTCGATTGGCATCAAATTCTTCTAACAGCATTTCGTGCACCTCTTTCATTCTACTTCTAAGCCCCTATTATACCATAATTAGCCTAGTCATTGGTTTTTGATCAAAGGAAGAAGCATAAAAAAGAACTGCTCCCAGACGTTAGATTTTTCGGATCAAACGTCGGAAGGACAGTTCACTATGATATTTTTTACTTGTTTTCCAATTGCGCTAATTCTAGCAACCGTTCTTTGGACAATTTTTTGATTTCAATTTGACTAGCATCAAGCAACTGGAATTCATCTGGCTCTAGTTCTTCCAGTAGATTCTTCAGTGCAAGAGAACCAATTGGATGGTAGTTTTCTGGCTTATCCGGATCTCCATCGATCGCAACCAATAGAACTCGCCAATCACTGATACCCGCTAAGCCCACAATTTCTACATATTCTGCAGGAACATGTGGCACGCTTGGCAAGACCGTATCCGTATCTTCTGTCAAGCTATAGCGGGCTAAGAAGGCTCCTGTCTCCTCCTGTTGATAAAAACGGACTTGACTGAAATAAGCTGCACTATATTGAATCTTCTTGATAAAGGCAGAGTAAGCTTCTAGTGGATGGACATGGTTCAAGACTTCCTGCACTGTATCCCGATCCAAATAGACTGGATGAGCGAAGCCTTGTACTTCAAACTCTTTTAGATCTTTTTCTTTCGTCACATTACCCAGCGTTTCTAGGATAACGACTTCATAATCAAAATGGAAAATAGAATCTGGACTATAGCTCACGCCGTCACTGGCCACAATCTCCGTTCCTAATACTTCTGCGAGGCGACTAAGCCATCGAAGGGCCAACTGCCAATCTTCTTCTATCGCAAAAGAGGGCACCTGAATCTGATAAGACTCTTCCTCATCAAAATAGCGTAACTGCAGAGGAAGACCGCTCTTACCAAATACGATACAGTTCAAGCTTTCAAAATCATTTAAGGGACGATGAAGGGTGGCAGGATCATAGTTGTAGGTTGTCAACCCTTCCACTAATTTAAGAACTTCCTGTGCTGCGAGTACTTTCTGATAGCCAAATAAGCTCTTTTTATTTTTGATTGAAAACACGATACTCATTTGTTTTCTCCTTTGTGAAATCGCTTACCTAAAGTATAGCACAATTTTCAATCAATTTCCATATAAAAACAGCCTGAGCTTTCAGACTGTTTGCTTCCATTATGCAGGTGCTCCATCAAGCGTCTCACCGATAACCGCTAAACGCTCACGAACTTCTGCTTGTGACAAATTGTGTTCTTCAACATAACGATTGCGAGGGTGAACCCGGCACTCATGTGAGCAGCCACGGAGGTACTTGTCTTCGTTTTCTTCTGAGGTCAAGATGCGACGGTTACAGAAAGGATTTCCACAGTTAACATAACGTTCGCATGGTGTTCCATCAAACCAGTCTTTTCCGACAACGCTTGGATCAACATGGTTGACATCGACTGCAATCCGATCGTCAAAGACGTACATTTTCCCATCCCACAGTTCGCCTTGAACTTCTGGGTCTTTCCCGTAAGTGGCGATTCCACCATGCAATTGACCGACATCTTTGTAGCCTTCACGCACCATCCAACCTGAGAATTTCTCACAGCGGACTCCACCAGTACAGTAGACGACAACACGCTTGTCCATGAATTTTTCCTTGTTATCACGAACCCATTGTGGCAATTCACGGAAATTGCGGATGTCAGGACGAATAGCGCCACGGAAGTGTCCAAGGTCGTACTCGTAGTCGTTTCGAGTATCAAGGACAACGGTATCCTCGTCGAGAAGAGCTTCTTTAAACTCTTTTGGAGACAAGTAAGCACCTGTCGTTTCAAGGGGATTGATATCGTTATCGAAGTTATCATCTTCTAAACCAAGGTGGACAATCTCTTTCTTATAACGCACAAACATCTTCTTGAAAGCTTGCTCTTCTTCCTCATCGATCTTGAACCAGAGGTCTTCCATCCCTGGAAGGCTGTGAACGTAGTCCATGTATTTTTGCGTTGTTTCGTAGTCACCAGATACGGTTCCGTTGATTCCTTCATCAGCGACTAGGATACGTCCTTTGAGACCGATTGATTTACAAAAAGCCAAGTGATCAGCCGCAAATTGTTCTGCATTTTCAATGGGGGTATAGAGGTAGTAGAGTAATACGCGAATAGGTTTTGCCATAATATTCTCTTTTCTAAGATTAAATTATCAGAATTTTTCATTCAACTATACCAGTATACTCTCCCAAGAAAACGAATGCAATTTATTTGACTGAAAAATAAAAGCCTGGTTTCCCAGACTTTTATACGACGACACCAAGGTTCCAACTTCCTACTCTTCCTTTTCCAACTGATCCAGATAGGCTTCATAGCGTTTTTTCTCAACTTTTGCAAGAAGCATTACAAGGGTATTCACTCCCCATACAATTGGAAGATTCAGGAGAAATGTGATAGGAAGCACCAGTAAGAATTTTGAATGGAAGGGATTGGCCTGATAGACAGCTTGGTTTAATTGAAAATTTTGAGCCCAGATGAACAAGGAGAGAATAGAGGTTACTGCTACAATTCCTGTCACATTTAGATAACTATAACTGATAAATCTCACACCCAATCGTTGACAACGCACCGAATAATACAATCCTGAGACGATGAGTAAGGCTACCACCATGATTGGACTGAGCCCCACCTTAGATGCAAAAATGGATCCTACACTAAAAACAGTTAAGGCAAGGAAAAGAAAACCAGCTGTCTCAGCACCAGCCTTATGAGCTAAGCCTTCTTCTCGTTCATCTATGATTTGTTTGTTCAGCAATTGTAATCTCATCTCTTCCTCCTTATTCTTCATCCTCTAACTCTGCCTCGATCTTCTCTTGTTTTTTCCGATTGATAAGAGCAAGTGGTTTTTCAAGCAGATCTGTCAGGAGGGCAAAGACGAGAATTTCTAATAGAATTTTGACCAGATACTTGGGACTCAAGATAAAGCTCGTTGCTTCTCTCTTTCCAATCACATCCATAGCTGTCACAAGCACAGCAAAGAATAGACCTGACCCAAGGCGACTTAACCAGCTATCTTTTTCTAACATATCTCGGATATCAATCCCTGAACTGATCCTTCTCACAAAGGCATAGGCTCCCATGGCAATCAGAAGGAACATCTCAGGTAGATAAGCGACGAGGTCTAAGTCCAGGATACTGGATTTCACAAAGGCAGATAGGGCAATAAAGCAGGTCATGCCAAGGACAAGTTCTCCTGCGATTTTTCCATCAAGTAGCATGGTCCGTTCATCTTTTACAATTGGTTCTTTCTTTTGTTTCATATTCTTCCTCTTTCTATTATTAAAACTGTTACTCCCAGAACAGTTGATCCAGCGTCTTATCCAAGGTCTTACAGATGGCAAGGCAGAGACTGAGGGTTGGGTTATACTTTCCCGCCTCAATCAGACCGATGGTCTGGCGCGTCACTCCAATGGCATCTGCAAGATCCCCCTGGGTCATATCATGCTCGACCCGGGCCATTTTTAATTTGAGATTTTTCGCCACAGGCTTTTCCTTTCTTGTTTTTATAACTCTAATATACACTATATTTTCTATTTTGCAATATATATTTTGCATTTTGTAAGAAATATTTTTTACAAAACAAAAAAAGAGGCTGGAAAAAAGTCCTAGCCTTTCAATTGTCTTTGGATTGTCGATCAAGATGCAGTGGTTGAGTGGGCTCTACTACGCTGA
>NZ_KV794411.1:1058074-1085986 GCF_001808725.1 Streptococcus sp. HMSC074F05
GAATTACCGATTTCTGTCCCACTCTCTTATCTTCTGTACATTTAATCTTTGGTCAAACTTCCATCTTTTGTTTGAGTCCGTGCATAAGCGATCAAGAGAAGAGAACCTGCAACAGCCACTGTTAATGCATTAAAAGAACCCGCAACAACACCTTGTAGGAAGACTTTATTGGCACTTTCCTTGTAGATCAAGACATCTCCAACCGGAGCAATCAAGCCCCAGATCACAAGGTTGGATACGATTTGAACGATGTTAAAGACAATTAATTCTTTCTTTGTCACTTCCCCTTTAAATTCACCGATTTGTTTGCGGAAGAAACCAACAAAAAGTCCAAACAAACCACTTGAAATGATCCAAGTCCACCAAAGACCACCTGACATAGCATCCTTAATGGCATGACCAATCAAGCCGATTAAGAAACCGACAATCGGACCAAAAACTACACTAAAGAGAGCTTGAAGGGCATATTGCAACTGAATGCTCGTATTCGGTGCAGGTGCAGGGATTTGCAACATAGCAATCACGACAAAGAGGGCTGCTCCAACCCCAATAGCTACAACATCTTTAATTGAAAATAATGATTTCTGTTTCATTCTGATATCTCCTATTAATTTTCCATTTTTCTAATCTCGATATGCCAAGAAGCCCCAACTCCTACATTATAGGCCTTGGCAAAGGATCCCTGGTTGATGGCAAGACCAACACGGTAAAGGGAATTGATATAAAGGATTGGCTGTCCAATCCGCACGTCGGCGAAAGACTTACCGTAGGTTACTTGGTTTTGGTAAACCAGCATGTCATTGTTATAGATGGTCACTTCAAAGCGTTCCCCAAATTCAGGTTTCAAATGATTGAACTCTTCTCGGGTAATCGAAGTCCAGAGAGAACCAAAGCGCACATCCAAGATGTCAACTGCTCCTTTGACAAGATTGTCCTCCATAACCGTTTCCACCACTGGGATTTCTACAATGTGTTCGACACTGAGTTCTGGTCCGACGTCTTCAAAACTAATATGGCCACTGGCCAACTTAGCTCCTGTATAGGCGTAGACATCACGGCCATGGAAGGTATAAGAAAACTCTGTATTGGCTCGACGATTCTTCACCTCTGAAATCTCACGGATAGCAACAATCCCTACATGTTTCTTGATAAAAGAGAGAGTGCCATTATCCGGAGTGACAATGTATTGATTTTTCGCCGTTTTAGCTACGACACTCTTTCGTTTGGAACCGACACCAGGATCGACCACCGAAACAAAGGTCGTCCCTTCTGGCCAGTAATCTACTGTCTGAAAGAGACGGTAACTCCCTTCAAAGATATTGTAGGGGGTAATATCATGAGTTAAGTGGTGAATTTTAAGGGTTGGTGATTCTTCTAAAGCAACCCCAATCATAGCGGATACTGCTCCATCCACCAAACCAAAGTCTGACTGAAGAACTAGTAAATTATTGTGCATCTTTATCTCCTTTTTTGTCCAATAATGGAAGAAGGAAGTTCGATAGTCCCCATCCTAATCCAGCACCCAGTATGACCGTGAGGACAAACCAAGTGATGGTCGCTAGATCTGGTGATACCATCACCCGATTGACATAGTCTATCGATTTACCACGATCCAGTAACGACATGCGGTAACTGGCTGGATAGAACCACATCATAAGAATGGGCCCTGTTGTCGCAAAGGCAAAAATAACAAAAGACAAGGCATTTCGTAAATTCGAGCGAAAACGACCACTTGAGGCGACCATCTCCGCAAAACTTCCGGCGATCAAGGCTGGAATAAAGGCACCTGCACCATGACGCGAAAAGAGGAAGAAGGATCCGATCACGCAGCCAACTATAAAGATAGATCCAACTCCTTTTATTTTTTCTAGATAATAGCGGTAGATCGTCCCGCCAAACAGGGCTGAAAAGGCAGGAGCATAAAACATATTTCCTTGATGATCGACCAGATTTCCAACTAAGACCCCCAGTCCAATCGCAAGAAAATAGAGGAAAGTGAAGGCTCCAACTTGTTTTATTTGATTCACGTTTATTCTATTCATTGGATACTGATCCTAACGGTGGCTAATTTTCTTCGAAAGGAAGTCCCCGATAAATTGGACCAGAACGATCAGAATCAGGATCAATAAGGTCGCCACAAAGATGACATCATTGTTAAACATGTTTTTCCCGTAGTTGATGGCCAAGGTTCCTAATCCTCCAGCACCAACGGCACCCGCCATGGCGGTTTCTCCAATCAAGGAAATGATGGTCACTGTTGTTACACGGATCAAATCAGGAAGCCCTTCACGCAGGTAGACTCCGACAATATCCCAGAAGGTTGCCCCACTGGCTTGTGCTGCTTCAATCACCCCTCCATCCAACTCGGACAAGACCACTTGGACTTGGCGGGCAAAGAATGGAAAGACAGCCAAAGATAGCGGAACAAGGGCCGCTGTAGGACCGATGGTATTTTTCAAGAGCAAGTAGGTCAAGGGATTAATAAAGGCCAACAAGATAATAAAAGGAATAGCGCGGAACAAGGAAGTAATCTTATCCAAAATTTGGAAAACGATTCTATTTTCGATGACACCACCTGGACGGGTCAAGACTAACAAAAGCCCTGTCACCAAACCTAAAAATCCACCAATAATGAAGGAAATAACGGTCATGTAAAGAGTCAAGTAAATAGCAGTGCCCCATCCATACTGGCCAGACCACCCTAATTTATAGACATTTGGTAAATATGTTTGAATTAACTGGATCATGCTTTTCTCCCATCTTTCACAATAGTCACGGAAACTCCTGCATTTTCTAACTCAGCTTTGGCCGTTTCCAGATTTTGATTTTCACCTGATAAGATGACCACCAATTCTCCAACAGGTGTGTTATCGAGGATCTCGATGTTCCCAAATAAAATGTTGGCAGATACTTGGTACTGCTTGTAAATATCATTGATGATGGCTGTATCTGTCACAGAACCTGCATACTTGAGATGCGCCAACATCGAATCATCAGGCAAGTTCTTAACAATCGCTTGTTGATTGATTTTCACCATGGCTTCATCGATTCCTGTTGCAACGGTGATAAAGTCTTGCGTCAAAGCATTTTTCGGATTCGAGAAGATATCTAAAACAGACCCTTCTTCAATCAGTTCGCCATTTTGCATGACAGCTACCCGGTTGGCAATATCTTTGACAATTTGCATCTCATGGGTGATCAAGACAATGGTTAAACCAAGTTTCTTGTTCAATTCTTGCAACAGAGCTAGAATTTGTTTGGTCGTCTTTGGATCCAAGGCTGAAGTTGACTCATCTGAGATCAAAATCTTTGGATCATTGGCAAGGGCACGCGCAATCGCTACCCGCTGCTTTTGTCCACCAGACAATTGGGCTGGGTAATTCTCTGCACGGTCAGCTAGACCAACTAGTTCCAACAATTTCGCCACTTTCTCATTCTTTTGTTCTTTGTTTAATTTAGAATGCTTGAGGGCGAAAGCAACATTTTCTGCGACAGTCATTTGAGCCATCAGGTTAAAGTGTTGGAAGATCATCCCGATATCCCGACGTTTCTCTCTTAGGGCAGCTGGTTTTAAGGTCACCTGATCTTGATAAATCACATCTCCATCCACAGTAATGGTTCCGGCGCTAGGCACTTGCAAGAGATTGATCACCCGAACCAAGGTCGATTTTCCGGCTCCGGAATAACCCACAATCCCATAGATATCGCCTTCATTGATCTGAATGGTCACATCTTTGACAGCTTGAATCTGACGTTTCTTTTGCTGGAAGGTCACATCAATGTGGTCCAGCTGAATCATTGCTTTACTCATAACTTGCTATTAACTCCTTTATCAATTCAATATGGGTGTAATAATCGGCGATTTTCACATTTTCATCGCCCCCATGGTCACGGCTATTGGCATTGCCAATTCCAAAGGCTGCCATCGGTACCTGCAAAGCCTCAAATACCGTATGCATTGGTCCTGTTCCCGCTGTTGTAGGAAGAACTGAAACCCCTTCTCTATAGAAATCTTTGGCCAGCTGAATAACATTTAAAATCGATGGGGCACTCATATCACTTCGGTAACTCATTTCACCGAGAGTGTAGACCAATTCGACCTGATCATAGCCATTTTTCTTCAATTGCTGCTTGATCTTTTCTAAGACATCTTTGGGATCTAGTCCTGGAACCAAGCGCACCTCCATCTTAGCACGTGCCTCTGCTGGAAGAATGGTCTTGACACCTTGACCTTGGTAACCAGAACCAAAACCTTCAATATTCAAGGCTGGTTCAAAATAGAAACGGCGCAGGAATTCTTTTCGATCTTCCTTCAAGATTGGAAGGGTTAGACCATAGGTTTCCGCTACATCTTCTGGTCCTTTGTTGGCATATTGCTCAATCAAAGCTAGCTCGCGTTCATTGGGTTCTTGGATCTGATCATAAATCCCATCCACCAAGATTCGGCCTTCTTTGTCACGAAGACTGGCGATAGCATTTAACAAATACCAAGAAGCAGAGTCCACCACGCCACCATAGCTGGAATGGATATCCACTTCTGCACTCTTCACCACCATATCAAATGTGACGATCCCTTTGCTACCACCGGAAATTTCCAACTGACCCTGATTATTTCGGGTACCTTGTTCCCAAACTAGGAGGTCCGCCCCACGCAAGTGTTTCTTATGTTTGGCCAAGTATTTATCCAAGTCAGTCGATGCGGACTCCTCTGCCCCTTCGATGATAAAGGTGATATTGACTGGCAAATCGCCACTTTCACGAATGTATTTTCGAAGAGCTGTGAGACGAGCTGTGATATGTCCCTTGTCATCATCAACCCCTCGACCGTACATGGTCCCGTAATGAACCGATAAGGTAAAAGGATCTCCCGTCCAAGGTTGGTCTCCATCCGCTGGTACTGTATCATAGTGGTTATAGAAGATGATGGTTTTTGCGTCTGGATTTGGGGAGAAAAATTTGGCAATCACAAAAGGGGCTGTGTAGCTATCATCAACTTCGACTTTGGCTCCTGCAGCTGTAAAAATTTCCCCCAAATAGTTGGCCACTTCCTTGAGACCTACTTGTTGAGCAAAGATGGATTTTTTTGAAATCAAGGTTCGCAACACTTCAAAATAATGTTGTGCGACCTCATCATTTTCAAATTTTCGAATTTGTTCCGCTTCTGTTGCAAAAGGCATGCATTCCTCCTAATACACGATAAGAGGTAGAGAATTGCTTCTCCACCTCCTTCATACACTTGAGATCGAATCTTAAAAGACTGGTTGGTCCATTCCTTCTGAAGATTCTTCGATCACTTTCTTCACATTGTCTTTGTGATAGGCTTTGATGATTTCTTTGATAGCTTTTGCTTTATCAGATTTTTCCCAATCTTTCTTAGCAGCGATCAAATTGTACCATTGTTTTGAGTTGTTGTCTTTCTTTTCAACATAGATAGCTTTTTTGAAATCAACGCCTGCTTCACGAACGAAGGTATTGTTGATGACAGCAGCATCTACTGATGGAAGAGCAGATGGTGTTTGTGAAGCATCCAATTCAGAGATCTTCAAATCTTTTGAATTTTCTTTGATATTTGATACGTTTGCCAATTGTCCATCTTTGGTATCCAATTTAATCAAACCTGCTGATTGCAAGACATACAAGGCACGGCTTTCATTTGTTGGGTCATTTGGTACAGCGATTGTTCCACCTTTAGGAATTTCTTTGATAGAAGTGTATTTGTTTTTACCGTTTTCTGTACCAGAGTAAAGACGGATTGGAGCGATGTAAGTATCTGCTACTGCAACAAGGGCTTTGTCGTTTTTAGAATTCCAGTTATCAAGGAAGTTGTAGTGTTGGAAAGCATTGATATCCACGCTACCATCTTTTACAGCCACGTTTGGTTGTGAGTAGTCTGTAAATTGAGTGAATTCCAATTTGATTCCTGTTTTAGCGTCATCCAAGTTCTTTTGAACTTGATCCCAACGAGCTTTTTCAGTGTCGCTCAAAGTCATAACACCCACTTTTACAGTTGTTTCACCATCTTTGCTAGATGATTTTGAAGAACCACATGCTACAAGAGCAAATGTTGCAATAGCTGCAAGAGCTGTTAAACCAAGAATTTTTTTCAATTTCATTTTGAAGTCTCCTTTAATTAAATATTATTCTTTAATATCTTTTGCTTCTGGTAGATAAACTCCACCAAAGTATTTTTTAGACAGTTTTTCAAGGGTTCCATTGTCATAGAGTTCCTTGATACGTTTGTTGACAAATTTTTGAAGATCTTTATCTTCTTTTGCAATAATTGGATACACATAAGGTTGTTGGTCGCTTGGAAGTTCGATAACTTTCAAGTTGTCATAGCCTTGATCACGAATGATGGTATCTACTGAGATCCGTTCGAAGATCTTGTAATCTGTACGACCATCCGCTAGATTAGCCATGATGGGTTGAATGGTTCCATCTGTGTATTGCAAGTCAGTTGGATTATCTGAATGTTTTTTATTGTAATCTTCTAATTGTTTAGCAGTAGATGTTCCTTGAACAACTTCTGTTTTCTTGCCACCAATGTCATCCAAAGATTTAATAGAAGAATCTTTTGGTACGACCAATACTAATGGATTACGAGCATATGGATTTGGATAGAGGTATTTTTCTTCTCGCTCTTTTGAGTAGCTAATGTTGTTGGCACCGATTTGGAAACGGTCACTATCTAAGCCAGCGAAGACTGAAGACCACTCTGTTTTGTTAAAGTTTACTTCATATTTGTCTGAACCTTTGAAGATTTCACGCAAAACTTCGATTTCATAACCGGTTAGCTTGCCGTCTTTTTCTTCGTAAGAGAATGGTTTGGTTGTTCCAACAGTCCCAACTTCAATGGTTTTCTTACCACTGGCTGATTTACCAGATGAACATGCTACTAAAGCACTGGTTGCAAGGACTGCAACTAATCCTAAAGCAGAATACTTAATCATTTTTTTTAGATTCATAGGATCTCCTTATTCGTTTCAGGCACATAAAACGCCATTTTAAAAGTATTTTTTAATTTTATCAAAAAAGCATTTACTTGCCCAATATATATTTTTTATGGAGGTGATAGTTTTTCTTTATCACACTTCTTTGGCTTTAAAATACCGCAATAAAGCTTGCGCATTTTCAACATAATAGGGAACCGAAACCTCAAAGGCTGCATCATCGATGGTCATGTGATCATGATGGAGGTCTGGCGCATCCGGCTCTCCATTCGAACCAATAAAGGCAAAGACTCCAGGAATTCGCTCTTGGTAAAAGGCGAAGTCTTCTCCAGCAGTAGAAGGATTTGCTGGAATCACTTCAGCCAAGTCTTGTGAAGCTTCCCAAACCACCTGCGTCAATTCCTCATCGTTAAAGGTAACGGGAGGTGTCACACCCCACTCAAAAGCTACATCTACTTCCAGACTTTCTGCAATGTGTCGAATGATCGAAATAAAATGTTCCTTCAACTCTCTTTGCACACTCGGATTAAAGGAGCGAATCGTTCCTTCAAAATAGCCTGATTTTGGGAGTACATTCCAGGTTGAACCCACATCCAGGTGCGTAATGGACAAAACAGCTGTTTCAAAGGGAGAAACGGTCCGTGAAATTAATAATTGTAAGTTCTGAACCATGGTTGTGACGGCCGTTACAGTGTCAACTCCTAAATCTGGTCTCGCAGCATGACTACTAACCCCTGTCACAGTAACCTTGAATTTCTCAACCCCTGCCATCATGGCTCCAGCATTCAAGGCAAGTTGCCCTGCTTTTAGCTGGGGAATATTGTGAAAACCAATAATTCCTTGAACATCCTCCAACAGTCCTGTTGCCAAAACATCAGAAGCACCTTCTGAGATTTCTTCTGCTGGTTGAAAGATCAAGCGTACGGTCCCTTCAAGCTGGTCTTCTTTTTCCTTGAGAAGAGCTGCTGCTCCCAGAAGACTGGTTTGATGAAAATCATGGCCACAGGCATGCATGACGCCTGGATTCTGACTTTGGTAGGGCAGATTCGTTTGTTCCAAAATCGGAAGGGCATCGATATCTGCTCGAAGTGCCACCACCGGTTGGCCGGACCCAATTTCTGCAATCAGACCAGTTTTTAATCTACTCTCTAAAATACGAATCCCCAACTCTTCAAGACGCTCTTTTAGAAAGGCGGTTGTCTGGTATTCTTGACCAGACAATTCTGGGTGTTGGTGGATATAGTGGCGAATCTCTGCTAACTCTTCATAAGAAAAAGACACAAGCCTTCATCTCCTTTCGAACTTAAAATTATTTTATCACTAATAGGTGTTTCCGTCTAATTCCTGTTTCTTGGATTTTGATATAGTTTAAAGCTATAGACAAAAACACTCCTAGATTCATGTCCTAGGAGTGCCAACTTCAGCATTAAGAAAGATTTCCCTCGAATTTTTCCATAAAGCTATCACTATTGTAGGCTTTTTCTACTTCCCATTTGCCATCTTTCTTAACAAAGGTCAACTGGTAGTCGTATCGATCCGGCGTCGTCAAGGGGCGATCTGCAAGAGAAGCCATCATTTCCTCTCTATAGGCTTTGTTTTGAGCCTGATTCGCCTCGATGATCCCTGGATAGTCTTTTCGATGTTCCTGATAGAAGGTCTGCATGTGGTTTAAGATCGTCTTTTCCATGCTGACCGTCTCAGGATTTAGACTAATGACCACCTTGTCCGGGAGATATTGTTTAACCTTATAGGTTAATTTCGCACGCTTAGCATTTTCTTTTTCATAAGCATCGATAAACTGGGTCACTTCTTCTTCAGGGAATTGGTAATCATGCAATTGACGAGTAAAATCAGCCGCAAATTTCGCACGGAAATCACTGCGTTCCTTTTTCAAATCAGTTCCCAAAACAAAAGCGTCATCCTTTTTGACCTTTCGTTGGCCACTGAAGTAAACTTGATTGATGTATTCATCTGCTAGAATAGTGGAAGCTTCCACCTTGTCCTCATACTGAGAAGAATCCACCGCAAATTTTAAAGGCTTGGATTTTTTATCAGAGCTATGGGTTTTTCGTTCATACTGCACTTCATATTTTTTACCTTTTTCGACTGGAAAAACGATATAGCCGGTTAATTTTTTATCCTGGGCCAACTGATCACTCTTGAGCAGTTGGAAGGCTTCACTGTGGTCATAAATTCCTGACTGCAATTTGACCTTGTTATTATTCGCATCGTAAATGGTGATATCTGAATCTGACACGTTGATAGATTCTTTGGCAACATTTTTAAATTCCAATTGAAGGGCTAAATAGCTTCCGTCTTCTGAGTCATTGAGGACAGGTGGTTTGATGTATTGCCCTCCTTTTAAACTCACCTCGACTTGACCGTCAGATGCAGAGCTTTTCACTGCTTTTTCTGTCTTTGCTTGCTGCGAATTTGTCTTTTGAGCACTGATTCCACAAGCCGCTAAACTCAAGGTCGCTACAGCAAATAGGGTCCATTTAAAAATCTTTTTCATCCTCATCTCCTTAAAAAAGTTTTGTTCTATTTTAACATCTTTTTCTAGCGATGTATACGCTATATAGTGATAACTCTCCCTCAGAGGGCGAGGATTACAAAAAGGCCAAGACCTTCGTCTCAACCTTTTAACTAAAATATGATTGGTTTTGGTTTTACAAGATTCCTTTTTCTTTTTGAATCATGAAATCCTTGAGGGAAATCAAGAGAACTGCAAGGAGGATCATGGCCATCCCAATCACATCAACCATAAAAAAATGCTCCTTCATAATGACAAAGGCAAAGAAAACTGCCGAAACAGGCTCAAAGGACGCCAGCAAGCTTCCTTTAACGGCTCCTACCAAAGAGGTTCCTTTCAGAAAGGCTGTATAGGCAAAAATCGTCCCAATCACCACCAAGCCAAAAAGGGCCATCCAGGTATCGAGTCTGTAGTTTCCAGAAGAAGAGAGAAGACCACTAAAAGGGAGCATTAGGATTCCTGGAATAGTCATCCCAACTCCAATCACCAGCATGCTTCCCCATTTTTGAATTAAGTTCAGAGGTAGAATGATGTAAAGGGCATAGGCAAATGCTGACACCACTCCCCAAGCCAAACCTTTGGGATTGATGGCCAATTGATTGAGTTGACCATGGGTTGCTATTAAGAATGTGCCACCAATCGCTAGAAGCATCGAAAACACTTCTGCTAGTGTAGGGGCCACCTTATCAATGATACAGGTATAGGCTAAAATTCCCACTGGACAGAGATACTGTAACACCGTAGCAGTCCCAGCATTGGTTTCAGCAATCGCCTCTAAATAGGTCAACTGAGTCAATAACAATCCTAAAAAGGCAAAAATAAGAAGGGGAAGGTAGGAAGATTTATCTTTGGCAAAGGCCAAAAACTTCTCCTTATCTGCAACGTAGGAAAGAAGAATAAGGACAATTCCAGAAAAAAGCAAACGGAGATTTGTTAACTCAATAGCCGAAAATCCATGAACCATTAAATATTGCCCGCTAACTCCGGATAGTCCCCAAGCGATCCCGGCGATCAAGGTCATGAGTGTTCCTTTCATCGTCTTTGACATAGTCCCCTCCTAAATCTGTTCCTTACTTTTATTGTATCATAAAAGGCCGAAACGAAACGTTTCAGCCTCATATATTTCATATAAATTTATTCGCTTATTCAGGTTGAACCAAAATCTTGATTTGAGATTTATCTTGTGTTAATTCAATAAATCCTTCTTCAACGATATTTTCCAATTTAATTTTCTTGGTAACCAATTTTTCAGCAGAGAAGTAGCCTTGTTCCATCAATTCCAATACTTTAGGGAAAATATGACGGTAGGCAATAATTCCTTTGAGAGATTTTTCTTGGATAGCGAATTCATTTGGATTGATGCTAGCTTCACGTTCCCAGATAGATACGACCATACATTCCCCAGCTTTATGAACAGCTGCAAGGGCTTGACCTAAAACAACTGGAACTCCAGTCACTTCATAAGAAACATCTGCTCCACCACCTGTCAAGCGATGGATGGCTTCGACGATTGTTTCTCCTTCTTCTGGGCGAACAACGATTGCTCCCAATTCTTCCGCTTTCGCTTGGCGTTCAGGAGATAATTCAACCGCATAGATTTTTGATGCTCCTGCTGCACGAAGGGCTTCAACAATCAAAAGACCGATTGGACCCAAGCCAAAGATAACGGCTGTATCCCCAGTTTTCAATGCAGATTGACGAACGGCATAAACAGCCACAGCTGCAGGTTCTGTAAGCGCAGCTTGTTCATAGCTCAAGCCATCTGGAATCACATGGACAATGTCACCGTCAAGGACACAATATTTGGCAAAACCACCATCTGCAGCAAGGCCGACAAAGTTCAAGTTTGGATCAAGGTTATAGTCACCGATTAGGTTATGTTTTGCCAAAATTGGTTCAATCGTCACGCGATCCCCAACTTTGACACGAGTCACATCACTTCCGACTTCTACAATTTCACCAGAGAATTCATGTCCCAAAGTAACCGGTGCTTTTTGACCAGAATACACATGTTCTTCAGTTGGGATGAAGATCGGTCCATCCAAATATTCATGCAAGTCCGTCCCACAGATCCCTGTGAACTTAACTGCCACTTTTACTTGATGTGGTTGTACTTCAGGTACTTCCACTTCTTCGATACGAACGTCTTTTGCTGCATGCCAGCGAGCTGCTTTCATAGTAGCCATAGGATAATCTCCTTTATATTTCCATGATTTGCATTTTCCTTTTCAGGAAACTCAACAAATCCATTGTAAGCCTTTTCACAAACTTTGTCAAGAAAAAACTGAAGATGAAAAAAGAGCCGCCCTTCGACTGCTCCTTCTTACCTCTTCTTGATTCGTGAATTCTCTATTCTCCAGCCAACAATCCAACCAAGGACAAGGAGATAATTTTCAAGCGCACCAATCCCATTGACCGGCAGATGATAGTGAAAATAACTGAAAAGATGATTGGTCCCAATTCCAAACCCACCAATGATCAAAGCCAATAGAACCGTTCGAAGATAAAACCAATCGTATTTGAGATTGACAGCAATCAGGATCACAAGGACCGCCACATTCCAAATCCCAATCTCCCGTTGCCAACCGACAGAAACACCATATCCCGAATGACTTCCCATATAGGATGGAAAGAATAGCTGGAAGATAATCGCTCCAGTCATGGCGATGATAAGTAAAATAAATAAGAATCTCAATAGCCGATTCATCATCTTCCTCCTTTAAGAAAAAACTGATTAATCTCTTGATACTTGTTTTCTGTTAAAACAGGAACACCGCTACTATTTAAATAAAATGCAATATAGTCTAATTTTTGTGAGAATGAGATCATTTCTTCACCTGATATAGTTGGATCAAGCCACACATCAATTAATAGAGATAGTGTTGTAGCTGTCTCTAAAGGATATTTACAAGAAAACTCGCCCTTCTCATTTCCTTGATGAATGATTATTCCTACATATTTGGAAAGAACATTTACCGTATTTTTTAAAGAAAACAACAAGCCGAACGGTATCTTTTGTGCCCAGTCAATGCCCGTAAGTTGTTTCATATTCTCATTGCCTATTAAATAATCAACTAATTGTAATAGGCGGTCTGTTGATGAAACTCCTTCGTTCTTTGACAATTCTTCTAGAAAAGTTGAGAGGGAAATCGTTTCTTTTTCCATTAAGAGTTGTAGAATCTCTTCTTTACTTTTGAAGTGATGGTAAACAGCCCCTTTTGACAATCCTGTCACTGTTACTAAATCAGCCATCGTTGTTTCTTTATAGCCTTTATTTGAAAACAAGGACAAGGCTGCTTGAATAATTTGATCTTTACTTCTTTTTGATTTTATTTCTTGTTTCAAGTAACTCCCCCTTCTTTAAAAACAGACCGTCGGTCTGTTTTTAATTTTATTAAATTAAGAAGACTTTGTTAATTAAATTCCATTTTTCATTCCCTCTCAAAAAGTAAAAACAGACACTAAAAGGTGCCTGTTAGAATGTAAATATATACTGAAACTTTCCGCTGTGAGAAAAGTACCTGAAACGTAATTGTTTCAGGTACTCGGAATTATTGAGACCCTAGGCTCAATAATTAGTCATGGAACTTCTTCGAAGTTCGCTGACGTCCGCACTCACTTAAGGAAAGTTTCCAAGATGTCTTTGCCCTTAATCTGACAGACACCATTCGGTACCTGTTCCTTTTATTTATCTTCTTTCAACTTCGCCAATTCTTGGGCAAGTAACTTGAGGGCTACTTGTGGGTTGGCTTGACCTTTGGTTGCTTTCATGAGGAAGCCTGTAAAGGCCTTGTCCGCATTCCGTTTCCCTGACTTGAAGTCAGCTACGGCTGCTTCATTGTCTGCAAAGACTTGGTGGATGATTGGTATCAAGACTTCAGGATCTGAAATCTGTACCAGACCAGCTTTTTCGACGTATTCACGCGCGCCGCCACCGTTTTTCGCCAAGTGAACGAAGACTTTCTTGGCAATCTTAGATGAAATGGTTCCATCTTCGATAATGGCAATCATTTCAACCAAGTTTTCTGGTGTCAATTGGATTTCTTCCAGCGTTTTGCCTTCTGCGTTCAAGAATTGTGCGACTTCCCCTTGGAGCCAGTTAGACACTTGTTTGGCATCGCCACCAAGGGCTACAGCTGCTTCAAAGAAGTCAGAAGTAACTTTCGTCGCTGTCAATTGGTTGGCATCATAGTCAGACAAGCCAAGCTCTGCCACGTAGCGAGCACGACGGTCTTTTGGAAACTCTGGCAACTCCGTACGCATTTCCTCAATCCACTCATCTGAGATTTCAAAGAGTGGTAGGTCTGGTTCTGGGAAGTAACGATAGTCCGCTGCCCCTTCTTTAACACGCATAAGAATGGTACTCTTATTAGCTTCATCATAACGGCGTGTTTCTTGACGAATGACCCCACCTGAACGCAAGATTTTCGCTTGGCGCTCCACTTCGTATTCAAGACCTTTACGGACGTTTGAGAAGGAGTTCAAGTTTTTCAACTCCGTCTTGGTACCAAATTCCTCTTGGCCGTATGGGCGAAGGGAAATGTTGGCATCCACCCGCATCGATCCTTCTTCCATCTTGACGTCTGAAATACCAGTGTATTGGATAACTTCTTTGAGGGCTGTCAAATAGGCGTAGGCTTCTTCAGGAGAACGCATATCTGCTTCAGAAACGATTTCGATCAACGGCACTCCCTGACGGTTGAGGTCTACATAAGAGAAACCGTCTGTTCCGTGGGTGTTCTTACCAGCATCTTCTTCCAAGTGGGCCCGTTCAATCCCAATTTTCTTAGTTGAGCCGTCTTCCAATTGCACTTCAATCCAACCGTTGTAACCGATTGGCTCGTCAAATTGCGAAATTTGGTAGGCCTTTGGATTATCAGGGTAGAAATAGTTCTTCCGGTCAAAGTGCATGTGCTGATGGATATCCATATTCAGCGCCAAAGCAGCCTTGATACCAGCATCCACAACACCCTTGTTCAAGACAGGAAGCACCCCTGGGAAAGACCAGTCAATCACATTGGTATTGGCATTTTGCTCGTTCCCAAAGTGAGCAGAGGTTGGTGAGAAAATTTTTGAGTTTGTATTCAATTCAACGTGGACTTCAAGTCCGATGACTGTTTCAAAGTTCATTAATTGTCACCTCCGAAAATAAGGGGTTGTTGCTTGTGGTAATCCGTCGTAGCTTCAAAGGCAGCTGCAGCTTGGTAGATGGTTTCTTCAGAATACTTAGGACCAATCAACTGCAAACCAACTGGAAGACCTTGCGCAAAACCTGCAGGAATCGAAATCCCTGGAAGGCCTGCCAAGTTGACTGGAATGGTCAAGAGGTCAGCCAAGTACATGGCTACCGGATCATGGTTGAGCGAATCCAAATCAAAGGCTACGCTAGGAGCTGTTGGACCAAGGATAAGGTCGTAATCCGCAAAGACTTTTTCGAAGTCTTGGATAATAAGGGTACGGACTTGACCAGCTTTCTTGTAGTAAGCATCGTAGTAACCAGATGACAAACTAAAGGTACCAAGCATGATACGGCGTTTGACCTCATCACCAAAGCCTTGGCTACGAGTGTTCACGTAGATATCATCCAAGTTTTTAGCATCTTCTGCACGGAAACCATAGCGAATCCCATCGAAACGTTGCAAGTTTGAAGAAGCTTCAGATGAAGCGATGATGTAGTATACGGCAACTCCGTATTTAGAATGAGGCAAGCTGACTTCTTCGACAGTTGCTCCCAATTTTTCAAAGTGTTTGGCCGCTTTAAGGATAGTTTCTTTGACTTCTGGGTCAATCCCTTCCCCAAGGTATTCCTTCGGAAGGGCAATCTTCATGCCTTTAATGTCTTGACCAATCTTAGAAGTATAGTCTGCTACGCGCACTGGCGCTGAAGTTGAATCTTTATCATCTTCACTGGCAATAACATTAAGCAAGAGCGCATTTTCCTTAACCGTTGGTGCAAACGGCCCAATTTGGTCGAGTGAGCTACCAAAAGCAATGAGACCAAAACGGGAAACTGTTCCATAAGTTGGTTTGAGACCAACAATCCCATTAAAAGCAGCCGGTTGACGGATAGAACCACCTGTATCTGAACCAAGGGACAAACGGACTTGACCTGAAGCGACAGAAGCTGCTGAACCACTAGAAGATCCACCAGGCACCTTGCTGTGGTCCCATGCATTCTTGGTTGGTCCATAGTAAGAAGTTTCACCAGATCCACCCATGGCAAATTCATCCATGTTGGTCTTTCCGATGACAATCATATCTTTGGCTTTGGCATTGGCAACCGCTGTCGCATCAAAGATTGGCTCGTAGTTATAGAGCATTTTTGAAGCCGCAGTTGTCAAGATACCATCTGTTGAGATATTGTCTTTGACAGCGAGTGGAATCCCTGACAGGAGGTTGTCTGCATCGATTCCTTTTTCATCAATGGCCTTGGCTTGTGCAAGAGCTGCTTCTTCGGCCACCGTTACAAAGGCATTAACCGCTTCTTCACGCGCCTTGATATCTTCAAGCGTAGCTTGTGTCAATTCGGTTGCCGAAATTTCCTTAGAGACAAGGAGGTCGTGCAACTCTTCAATGGTTTTATGGTTGAATGACATTAGGCATCTCCTCCATCTTCTAGGATAGCTGGTACCTTGATGTAGTAGTTATCTTTTTCAGGTACATTTTTAAACAAGCGGTCTCGGTCAGTCCCTTTTTCAGCAACATCCGGACGCAATACAGTCTTACGATCCGCCATGGTCGTTGTTGGAGCAACGCCTGTTGTGTCCACTTCTTCCAACAATTCCACCATGTCGACAATTTTAGACAAGGTTGTCGCAAACTCAGCTGTCTCTTCTGGAGAGAATTTCAATTTTGAAAGATTGGCAACGTGGGTTACCTCTTCTTGCGTTATTTTCATCTTGCTTCCTTTCGTGAAATGATGATTTTTCAATACCCTCTATTTTACCATAATTTAGCCCAATTTGCTTGCCTTAGAAAAAATCTGTAGGACTTTTTTGTCGCTACAGATTCTTCATTTTATATTTCTTTTCCGCCTAATTGCCCCATCTCCATTAGAGTCTCTTTCCAGACTTCCTGGACCTTAGAAGCGAGGTAAGAAGAGGCCAACTCATAAGAAGCCTGATGGAATGGAGCGAGGTCGCTTTCAAAGAGCTGGACCAGCTTGTCTGCCAACTCTTTCACCAACTCTTCTTCTGGCACTGTCTCGCTATAAGGTACCAAAAAGCCATTTTCACCCTCTTTTATAAAAGTTGGATTACCATAACGGGCATCAAAGCCCAGCAAGGCCAAACCTGCTCCAGCCGCCTCCATCAAAGTCAAACCAAAGGTCTCCCACTGAGAAGTTGTGAGGTAGGCTTGGTAGCAAGGATAGATCTGCTGAAGATCCGCATGACCGCGTAGGTGAATATAATCTTGTGCTGCAAGCTCCTGAATCAGGTGGCGCAAGTTGTCCGCTTCTCCACCCTTCCCATAAATATCAAACTGAAGGGCTGGGAGTTTTTCATGAGCTTGGGCCACTACTCGAATAGCCAAATCGATGCGTTTTCTTGGATCCAAACGGGAAGCTGTGAGCACACTAAAGGGAGGTCGATCTCCTTGTGATTCTGTCAATTCTTCTAGATGCCCAACCGGAATGCTATAGATTGGAATTCCTTGGCATCCTTGTTTAGCAAGTGTCTGCTCCAAGACTTCTTTTTGAAGATCCGTTGCCGTGATGAAATAATCGAAGCGTTTAGCATACTTGAACACATAATAATATTCATAATTGAGATGGCCATTTTCAAATTCATGCTCCGAATGAAACACCATGGCGATCTTTGAAGAAGCAGGTTTCTCCAACAAAGGGCGAGCAAAATCCATGCGCGAAGCCCGGTCAAGCAGAATCAGATCTTCTTCTTTTAGCGACAGCTGCGACAAAAAACGTCTCATCACTTCTGTATGGTTGGTCAAAATCTCAGACCCCAGTTTATAGAGCCAGCTTCCACCTAACCTCGATTCTTCAAAAGCGATAGTCCCATCTTGATGGTGATAGATCCGTCTGACAACACTACCATACTGAAAATACTCTGTGACAAGTTTACAAGCTCCATAATACTCTCGCTTGATCCTATTTCCAGCCAAAAGATAGTCTACATAGCGGACACAGTTTGGATGATAGGGATCCAAATGAAAGCTCAAGGCGTTTCCATCCGCAAATTGGTAGCGAATGGCTCTTTCCGTTTTTTCAACAACATCCAGACGCGTCAGTTGAAACTCCATTTGCAAGGCCCCTACCGTCTTTTGAGGGACCGTAGTCTGTTGATCCGTAAAAGCTAAATGGGCAAAAAGCAGTTCCTCATCCCGGTGCCCCAATGAGAGGTAATAGGCCAATTTTTCTGGAGTGGGCCAAGTGGTAAAGACAAACTTCGCTGCCACTCCTAGTCTCCGGAGCATCTTTGCCCGAGAGGCTTGTGCAACATCAACCCCATTGGGTTCGAATCCCACTAATAGATTAAAGGTATAAATGGTCATGCGGTTCCTCCCTCTAATCGCTTAAACAGCTCTTCCAAAGCTTCTTTTTCAGGCAATTTCAAGATTCGTGCCTGCTCTCTTACCAATTCTTTGTAGGTCTCTGGCTGCTGGAGCAAGGTATCTAGTTGCTGTTCCATTTCTTCGACTGTATCTGTGATTGTGCTCAAGTTTTTATAGGCTTCCTGATGCACCGTGCTCTTCAAACCAAATAAGACTTGCCCATTTTCAAGAGCATGAAGGCTACTGCTCCACACTTCTTCTCCTCGGTTGCAATCCAGATAAATAGAGCAGCTGGATAACAAGTTCTCATATTTTTCTAGCGAAATCCCTGGATAGAGGTGCACGTTAGAACAAGTCTCCAAGTCTGTTAATTTCGGTCCCATGGCTGTCAAAGCAGCAATGTGAAAGGTTACTTGTGGGAATTGATGGGCCAGTCTAGATAAACCTTCAACCTCTTGAGAAGCCGTCATGACCAGGGCTTCTGGTTGAAAACTTTCCTGCTCCACATCTACCAGCCCTGACAAGGCTGTGATTCCGTCTTTTTTCTCTCTCAACAGACCATCTTCTACCAACAAAATCTGACTGACTTGTTCTTTGATCTCGTCTAGATCATTAGCGTCACTGGCACAGTATGCGAGTCTTTCCTTTGGTTTCTCTTTCACAACATCTAGCAATACCTTATCCATCAAAAGAATAGCTTCATCTTCCGGCAAGACTTGTTCTAGGACAGCTCTTTGCAGCTCTTTCTTATTGGCATACAGGCGATCCCGTCCCTTAGGAGTTTGAAGCAAAAAGGTTCCTTGTGAGACAAAGTGAAGCAAGACTTCTTCTTGTTGACGGTTCAAATAGATGTCTAAATATGGTTGGCCAGCTTCCGTAAGGAGACTCTGTTTGCTTCTCCAGCCATAGCGGTTGTAGACATCAATGGATACGATCTCTTCTCCCTGACCAAACCATTCCACTCTGTCAACTGTTCGAGACAAGATATCCTCTCGCAAAACCACGTTGGCACGACGTTCCTCCCCATCAAAAAGATAGGTCGTGATCCCTAGTGTCCAACATTCCCATAATTCTGGAACTGCTAGATTATTGAAAAATAAAGGTTTTCCAATTTTTGATACTGGGTCTTTTTGGGTAAAAAAGGTCGCAAGACTCTCTGTCTGTTGGTCCAAATCTGTTTCCAGATTAGTCACAAATACCCGGTAGGGCTGGCCAAGTTTGTCCAAGTATTTTTGCAAACGATCCAGCTCTCTGGTCTGCTCTGATGCAATAATGAACATGCTGATCCTTTCTCATCAATAAGGGGTTAGTCTATCGTTTCAATAAAACGGAGGTTGGTCACCACGCGCTCATAGGTTTCTGACCCTTGCAAGCCTGCTTCCTCTAATTTTTCAAGGGCCCGTTTCAAGCGCGTTTTATAGATATAACGATGCCAGGTCAAATCATAGCCCAACATCCCCAGTAGAGCCAACTTCTCCTGCTTAGCTTCCATCTCATCGACGACTCGCTTTTCGGTCCAAACCTGGGACAGAGTATCTGCACGGCCCACACGATACCAATAAATACATTTCTCCGTATGAACTACCCGATGGGCTTTTAAGAAGAGCTTGTACATCAGGAAGTTATCCTCGACATTTTTTCCAACCGGAAAACGAAGCCCTTCAAATAAGCTACGCTTATAGAGCTTCATCATGGCACAAGCCCAGGCCATATCTCTAGTCTCCTGGATGGCATCGTGGTCCATGATTTCTCTCCCCTCATAAAGGGTCTCTGAATAATCGTCGTCCGTTACCTTGATCAAGTATTTGCTACTACTGTCATCATAGAGGTTATAGTTGGCTACGGAAACATCCGCATTATACTTTTGAAGTTGGCGATAGAGCACTTCTACATAGTCTTCCGTCACCCAGTCATCTGGATCAATAAAGGTGATGTAATCACCAGTCGCTAACTCAATCCCTGTATTCCGAGCAGCAGATAAGCCCCCATTTTCTTGGCGAACGTAGCGGATGCGCGCATCCTTCCTAAAAAATTCTTTACAGATCTCTTCTGATTGATCTGGCGAACCATCATTCACCAAGATGATCTCTAAATGTGGGTAGGTCTGGTGGATAACCGTTTCCAAACATTGTCTCAAATAAGCTTCTACATTATAGATGGGAATGATGATACTCACTACTTCATTTGTTTCCATGCTTCTTCTCATTTCTCTTTAAATAATCGCGAATCGCTGCCACCATCTCCTGCACCTGATCATCCGCAAACACTTGATTCTCTCCATTCTCCACATGATTGGTTCCTTCAAAAGAGAAAATCGGTAAGCCCAATTGATGGATCCTTTGCGTCATCTGATCCACCTCATCATAGGGATTGATATCCAGATAGAAATCCAATTTTTCTAGGACCTTTCGACTGGTCAAGGGATCAAAAGAGGGATAAAGAAAGAGGTTGGGGTAGCGTTCCAATTGCACCAAATTAAAACCAAAATGGCTATGGGCAAGGACATGAATCGCTACGTCTGGCAACTCTTTTAACAACGTCTCCAACTCGTGGATATCTGCTGTATGGGTATAAATGGCAGCATGATAAGGAAATTCTCCCACTAACTCTTGATAGGTTTGCTTCAAAATCGGTTTTCGAAGCAAAATTTCCTCCCAAGAGAGGGCATAGTAAAACCACCATTGTTCCCGAAAACGATTGAAGCGTTTGGAGGTCCATGGTTTATTATGAGAAGTGTAATGAATGACCGCAGGAATCCCTTGAAAGGCTTCATACCAATCCAAGTCCCCATAGAGGTACTGATCCTTATCAGATCCTACTTGTAAATTATAGGTCCAAGGTAATGGAAACCACGCATCTTTGAAATACAGATTCAAAATTCCTTGATCTCCATAAACATGCTGATGGTGTTCACGAGTAAGGTCAAAAAGTGCCTCTGTCACTTGGTGCTCTTGCCACCAAGTCTTATCAATCACCAAAAGTCCAGCATTAAATCCATCTATCGTCGTTGGCTTATCTACCACTGCCCCCAGTCCATAACCTTTTAGATCAACCTCAAATAAAGGCGATAAATCCTGTGTAAAGATCATGTCACAATCCAAATAGAGGATTCGCTCTTCCTCCACAATCTCTGGAATAGCGTAACGGAAATAGGTCGCATAGTGAATATGGTCACTTGGAAGCGAAAAGGACTGGAATTGCTCGGGAGACATCCGACAATTGATCACTTCTGAATCCAACTGGCGCAAGCGCTGATTCATGATAGTAAACCACTCAGTTGGTAGATCTTCATTTAAGACATAAATTTTCAACCGGTCCTGATGGGCACACAGTGACTTCATAGCGGTTTCCAACTTTTCCATATAAGACAGATTGGCTGAAAACACGACAGCTTTTTTACTCATAACTTCCCCTTTTTTCTTTCATTAGAATACCATTTTCAAGAGAGGAAAACAATTTCTAGGCCCCAAAAAAGAAGCCAAGACAAATGTCTATGACCTCTTTTAGAAAATTTTCTTATTTTGTATCTAATACAGCTAGTGTGCCGTCTACCAAGCTTGCCCCTAAGACATGCTTGAAATGATTCAAGGCAAACTGGTGATTTTCAGGAGTGAGCGACGCCACTGCAGGTTCCACGACTTCAATCTGGTAGCCGAGATTGTAGGCATCAACCGCTGTATGAAGGACACAGATATCAGTCAAGACACCTGTCAAAATAACGGTATCTACATGGCGTTCCCGCAGGCGGATATCTAGGTCCGTTCCTGAAAAAGCAGAATAATGACGTTTATCCATCCAAAAGACGCGTGGATCCGCTTGGTGCTCCCGATAAAAATCTGCTAAAGGGCCGTACAAATCACGTCCGCTGGTCCCAATGATATTATGAGGTGGGAAGAGCTTGCTTTCAGGATGAAATGGATCCTCTACATCATGCGCATCAATGGCAAAAAAGACATAGGCTCCTTGGTCAAAGGCCAATTGGGTCACCTGAGCAATGGTCTCAGAAATGGCTTGTGCAGGAGCACCTGCCGTAAGCTTACCATCATCTGCTACGAAATCGACAGTGTAGTCAATTGAAATCAAAGCTTTAGTCATTAGTAATCTCTTTTCTTAATTTCCTCAAAGATATCTGGAATCAACACTTTGAGATAGGTTCCCTTCATTCCAAGAGAACGGCTTTCAATAATACCAGCTGACTCCAATTTCCGGAGTGCATTGACAATCACAGAGCGGGTGATACCAATCCGATCTGCAATAATAGAAGCAGTCAACTGTCCCTCATTTCCTTTCAATTCACTAAGGATGGCAGAAACAGCACGCAATTCAGAGTAAGACAAGGTATTGACAGCCATATTCACCGCTGTCCGACGACGAATATTCTTCTCGTCTTCCTCGCGTTGGTAGTTCAACATTTGAATCCCTACCACGGTACTCGCAATCTCAACCAAGATCAAATCATCATCCGCAAACTGTTTATCATTGCGCCAAATGATCAAGGAACCCAATCGAATCCCAGAAACATGAATAGGCGCAATGGTCGTCAAGCCATCAGGAAATTCAGACTTGGTTTCGACCGGAAAGATACTCAAATCATGGTCCACATCTAAATTAGCTTCTGTATCGTAGACCAAACTAGCTGCCTTGGCATAATCTTCTGGTAATTTTTTATTTTGAAAGAAAGCTTCTACCCGGTCATTGTTGGTCTTGTAACGCATGAAATAACCAAGAAGGGTTCCCTTGCTATTAATGATACAGGCATTACAGTGGATAATATCCGCTAATTGCTGGGCAATATCATTATAAGGCATCTCGAACTGCAACTGTTCATCAGTCCGTTTCAAGATGGATGTAATTTTACGTGTCTTTTCTAATAAGTTTGCCATAATAAACCTCGCATATAGTCAGCTCAAGTATATCATATAAGTGTGGGAATTTCAATCAAATTATCTGAAAATTATTTATTTTTTCTACAATTATGCGCAATTCAGAAAAATGTCGATTCGATGACATGGATTTTATAAAATGAATCAAAAAAAGATTGAAGACTTTCCTCTTCAATCCTTTATCTAATTAACGTTTGTATTGTTTCAAGAAACGAGTCATTTTTTCTTGAATTTGAGCTAACTCATCCACACGTGGGAGGTAAACGATCCGGAAGTGATCTGGATCTTTCCAGTTAAAGCCACGGCCATGAACCAAAAGAATCTTTTCTTGCTTCAAGAATTCTAATACAAATTGTTCATCGTCATCCACGCGGTACATATCCCGATCAATCTTAGGGAAGATATAGAGACCAGCCTTTGGCTTAACAGCTGAGAGGCCTGGAATCTCATTGATAGCTTTGTAGATAAAGTTCCGTTGTTCGTAGATTCGACCACCTGGAAGCAAGAGTTCATCCACAGATTGGTAGCCTCCAAGAGAGGTTTGCACAACATGTTGAGATAAAACATTTGAACAAAGACGCATGTTGGACAACATGTTCAAGCCTTCGATATAGCCCTTCACATGGTGCTTTGGTCCGGACAGAACCATCCAACCAACACGGAAACCTGCAATCCGGTGAGATTTTGACAAGCCATTCATACTCACACAGAAAAGATCAGGCGCTAAACTTGCAATAGCCGTGTGCTTTTCGCCATCCATGACCAAGCGATCGTAGATTTCATCCGCAAAGATGATCAAGTTTTTTTGGCGAGCAATCTCTACAATCTCAAGCAAGATCTCATCTGGATAGAGGGCACCCGTTGGGTTATTCGGGTTGATGACAACGATGGCTTTGGTATTTGAGGTAATTTTCGACTTGATATCCTCGATATCTGGATACCAGTTTGCTTCTTCATCACAAAGATAGTGAACCGCATTCCCACCAGCTAGGCTGACAGCTGCTGTCCAAAGAGGATAGTCCGGCATAGGAACCAAGACTTCATCGCCATTGTCGAGCAGTCCTTGCATGGACATGACGATCAGCTCACTCACTCCATTTCCAAGGTAAATATCATCAATATCCACATTTGGAATTTTTTTCAACTGGCAGTACTGCATGATGGCCTTGCGGGCTGAAAAGATCCCTTTTGAATCCGAATAGCCTTCACTATCCCGCGCATTCATGATCAAATCATGGATAACTTCATCTGGAGCTGTAAAGCCAAATTCAGCAGGATTCCCTGTATTCAAACGAAGAATTTTTTCTCCATTTGCTCGCATGCGCATGGCTTCTTCCAAGACTGGACCACGAATATCGTAAGCGACATGTTCGAGTTTGCTTGATTTATTATATTCCTTCATATTCTGCCTCGATTCACGAAATTATCTCTATTATACCACTAGTTCAAATAGAGTACAAATTGAGGACTTTATAAATTCTGCAAAAATATACCAGAAAAGTGAGACTTTACCTTTACATTCTAGCTTAAAAGGAATAAAATATAAGTGTATAAAGAATAGAAGAACTTCTGTTCTATCCATGTTTTCAAGCTATAAGGAGGTAGGGTTATGTCTCAAAAATACGAAAACATCATGGTCGCCGTCGACGGTTCTCATGAAGCAGAATTAGCCTTTGAAAAAGGGGTTAATGTTTCTCTTCGCAACGGCTCTAAATTGACTATTGTCCACGTCATCGATACCCGTGCCCTTCAAAGTGTCTCAACCTTTGATGCTGAAGTCTACGAAGAATTGCAAGAAGAAGCCAATGAATTGCTCAAAGGCTACAAGGAACGTGCTGAAAAAGTCGGGGTTCAAAATATTGCGACTGTTGTAGAAATGGGAAATCCAAAAGTCCTCTTGTCCAATGATATCCCAAGTAAAGAAGGGGTTGACCTCATAATGGTCGGGGCTACTGGACTCAATGCATTCGAACGCTTAATGGTCGGATCCTCCTCAGAATACATCCTTCGCCACGCCAAAGTAGACTTACTAGTGGTGCGTGATAAGGATAAAACCATGTAAGAAAGAAAAAGTTATATTGAAAACTTTTCTTAGGTGAGTACGGACGTCAGCGAACTTCGTCGAAGTTCCATGACTAAGTTTTGAGCCCCTTCGCTCTTTAATTTCTGGGCTCAGGCTAAAACAGTTTCCCAAACTGTTTTACTCTCAAAATTCCTGAGTGCTAGAAACAATAGTGTTTCTAGCACTTGTCTCACGGTGGAAAGTTTTTCAATATTTTTTATAAATTTTAAAAATAAGAACATATTTCGACTTCTTTGTAGAGCACTTTACTTATCTTAGTAAAAAATAGTTTGTCTACATTCTAAAAAAGGTTTGGAACCTTTGTTCCAAACCTTTTTTAGTTGTCTTTTTTTGCTTCTTTTTGTTTTGCATGTTTTTCGTAGGCCTTGAGCTGGCGATCGAGTTCTTTTTTGATGGCTGGTTCTGGGGCGTATTTTTCTTCCCAATCATCTGGCTTCAGAATTTTGTGGGTTACTGGATCAAAGTGCGCCTTTCCATCTGGGAAAATCTTGCCCATATTGGCCCGGTGAACAATCTCAAAGACCTCTTCAGGATCGACCCCCATTAATACAAAGCTACCATAAGTCAAATAGAGGGTATCGATCAAGGCATCGACCTGCCCTACCATGGAGATCTCAGCTGGATGCTTGCTCCGAACCTTATCTGCAGCCTTATCCAAGGCTTCGTGAAGAGCTGCTACCGAGCGATCGAATTCTTCCTCACTTGTGCTAGCTGCTCGGACAAATTCTACCAACTCCTCTTGCTTGAACATGGTTCGATAAAGGGCATCTTGAGGCTGCCAAACAACTGGTTTCTCCTGGGTTTCCCCATCCATCACACCATGGAAGGTTTTGACCTTATTGAAGTGATCATCCTTAGAAAGAAAGAGTTCTTTCTCTGAAAGAATACCAAAGTGTTGCAGGGCCTTTTGAATGCCATCCTTGCCATTACTAGTCGTGGTATGCTTGGCAATTGCCTTGACACTGGTCGTCCCATTTCCCATCGCAATGGACAAACCAACACCTGACAGCATCTCTAAGTCATTATCAGAATCACCAAAAGCCATCACTTCATCGATATCAAAGCCAAATTCCTGACCAACGATGCGGATCCCTTCTAACTTGGAAATCCCTGGGTTGAGGACATCTGCTGCAAAAGGACTAGACCGTGTGAATTTCAGATGTGGAAACTCTTTTTCAATTTTTGCAGTCTCCTCTGGACTCGATAAGATCAACACTTGGTAGATTGGTTCTTGCGCTAGTGCATAGAGGGTGTCCTGATCTTGTGGGACGACCTTGCTGACCACTTTGTTAAATCCTCGACTGACGGTACGGGCCATTTTGCGGGGAACAAACCGACTAGACCAGGTTGAAATAGGACTCATCCCAAAACTCATGATCCGAGAACCAAATACCCCATCCTTGGTACCGAGAGCAATTTCCTTGCGGTGTTCTCGAGCATAGTCAATTAGTTGGTGCAGACTCTTTTTATCGATTGGGCTAGTAAACAGCACGCGGTCCTTGGTCAAAATATACTGACCATTATAGGTCACTGCAAAATCAAAACCATAGCGTTCCATAAACGGTTTGACAAAGGCCGGTCCCCGACCTGTCGCAAGACCTACATAGATCCCTTCTTCCTTTAAAGACTGAATGGCTTTTTCTGTTGATTTGAGGACTGCTCGACTATCATTCACCAAGGTTCCATCGATATCAAAAAAGACTGCTTTTATTTCCATGTCTACTGTTTCTTTCTTTTTATGATAAAATAAATTATATCACATATTCCAAGGAGCTTCACATGTTTAAGAAAATTTTAGCACTACATACCGGAGGGACCATTTCGATGGCGGCAGATGACTCTGGGGCAGTGATTACCAATGAAGTCAATCCCATGACTCAAGTTACTTCACCAATTGAAGGGATTGCAGTCACCTCAGAGGACTTCTTCAACCTTCCCAGCCCTCAAATGACCCCCCGTCACATGTTAGCTCTATATCAAAAAATCAAAGAGGAAGCCCACAACTACGACGGCATCGTCATCACTCATGGGACAGATACACTGGAAGAAACAGCTTATTTCTTGGATACCATGGAGTTACCAGAGATCGCTGTGGTCATTACAGGAGCTATGCGAAGCTCCAACGAGCTCGGAAGCGATGGTGTCTATAATTTTCTGACAGCCCTTCGAGTAGCTGCCGATCCAAAAGCACGCGATAAAGGCGTCTTAGTCGTCATGAACGATGAAATTCATGCGGCTAAGTACGTCACCAAAACCCATACCACCAATGTCAGCACCTTTCAGACACCAACCCACGGTCCAATAGGTTTGGTCATGAAAAAGGAGATCCTCTTCTTTAAAACAGCCGAGCCAAGGGTGCGCTTTGATCTCGATACCATCGATGGGTTCGTTCCGATCATTGCTACCTATGCAGGGATGAAAACCGATTTGCTGGACATGCTGGATCTTTCAAAGCTTGATGGCCTCATTATCGAAGCCTTTGGAGCAGGAAATATCCCTAAAGAAACGGCACATAAACTCCAAGAGTTTATAGATGCAGGTCTTCCAATCGCTTTAGTATCCCGTTGCTTCAATGGGATCGCTGAACCCGTCTACGCATATGAAGGAGGAGGCGTCCAACTCCATCAAGCAGGTGTCTTTTTCATCAAAGAATTAAATGCCCCCAAAGCTCGCATCAAACTTCTCATCGCCCTCAATGCCGGCCTAAAAGGACAAGAACTCAAAGAATATATCGAAGGGTAGCATAAGATACAAAGGGCGTAGCGGATACAGTCAAAATAGGGAATACGACGCAGAATCTTCAGATTCTAGGAGGATTCATCTTTTTGACACAATCCGCAGCCCGTGTTCAGTTAATAAGATACAAAGCCCGTAAAATGCCAAGTGAAAATAGGGAGTAGGACAGAAGTGATACTTTGTCGGACGCTTCGTCGTCCTACCCCCACAAGGCTG
>NZ_KV794411.1:1086086-1217823 GCF_001808725.1 Streptococcus sp. HMSC074F05
CGTCGTCCTACCCCCACAAGGCTGATTAGGATTCTTCCGAGCTGATAGGCGAGAGAAGAGTCCAATCAGCTACTGTGTCTTGAAGTTAGTACTCGTATAGTTGGCGTTTTTTCACACAGCATTTAGGGCGTGTTCAATTCGTGTAACGGCAAGCACTATGGTGCCTTGCCTAAACGACTCACTAACTCCTCAGGTGGATAGTATCGATCCACCTTCGTCCTGTCGCATTTCATCAAGATACAAAGCCCGTAAAATACAATCTTAAAGGGAGTAGAGTGGAATCCAAAGAATTTCCACTCTACTCCCTTTTTATGCTCTAATCTAAATGTTCTTTCTTTTCTAAATGAAGTGAGAGCAAATGCCAATCGGGGTGTTCGCGCCAATCTGGCGTGGCTACGATCTGGCTGGCAACTTTCCTTGCTTCTTCCAGAATGGGATAATCTTCTACCAAATCCGCGACTTGAAATTCTGGGATCCCAGATTGGCGGGTTCCAAAGATTTCACCTGAACCCCGCATTTTCAAATCTTCTTCCGCCAGCACAAACCCATTGGTTGTCTCTGTCATGATTTTCATGCGCTGCTTGCCACTATCTGTCTTAGGATTGGCTACTAGAATAGCATAGGATTGCTTGTTTCCCCGCCCAACCCGGCCTCGAAGCTGGTGAAGCTGGCTAAGACCAAACCGATCTGCATCCATAATGACCATAACGGTTGCATTGGGTACGTTGACTCCTACTTCAATAACGGTCGTAGACACCAAAACATCGACTTGGTGCTCTTTAAAGGCCTGCATGATGGCATCTTTTTCTTCACTTTTCATCTTCCCGTGAAGAAGAGAAACGCGTGCTCGCTGTCCAAAGAAGGTCTCTAGCTCTTCTTGGAGGGCAAGGGCGTTTTTCAAATCTAGCGCCTCTGACTCCTCAATCAAGGGAGAAATAAAGTAGGCTTGAGAACCTTTGCCAAGTTCTTTGACTAACCAGTCGAGGACCACTTCTAACTGCTCATGCTTGACCCAACGTGTGATGATTTCCTTGCGTCCCGCAGGCATCTGATCAATGATGGACACATCCATATCTCCAAAAGCCGTGATGGCCAAGGTCCGGGGAATAGGGGTAGCCGTCATCATCAGAACGTCTGGATTTTGTCCTTTTTCTCGAAGAATACGACGTTGGGAAACCCCAAAACGGTGCTGCTCATCAATAATGACCAAGCCTAGATCTTGGTAGTGAACTCCCTCTTGAATCAAGGCATGTGTCCCCACAATCAGTTGAGCTGTTCCTGATGCGATCTCTTCTAAGACTTCTCGTTTCTCAGCCGCCTTTAATCCTCCTGTTAGAAGAGCAATTGGCAAATCTAGAAAAAGATTTTGCAAGCTTTCCTTGTGTTGCTCTGCCAAAATCTCCGTTGGAACCATCAAGGCTGCTTGCTTCCCAGCGCTTAAGGCTGCATACATGGCAAGACCGGCCACGACTGTCTTCCCGCTTCCCACATCCCCTTGCAAGAGGCGGTTCATATGATAAGGAGAAGCCATATCTGTCAAGATTTCATTCAAGCTGTTTTCTTGAGCTTGCGTTAGCTCAAAAGGAAGCTGCTTTTTTCGTTCTGCTAATTTTTCTGGATTCCAGGCCAAGGAAATCCCTTGGCTGGCATCGTGATTTTCTTCCTTTAACACTTGGAGTTGCAGCTGGAAAAAGAGGAGCTCTTCAAATTTTACCCGGCGAAGAGCTTGCTTGTACTCTGCCAGATCCTTAGGAAAATGCATAGCTTGCACTGCTTGGGAACGAGACATGAGTTGATAACGCTCTCGTAAGATTTGGGGCACATTCTCTTCTAAAAGCTGGTCCAAGCCCTGGTCGAACGCTATTTTGATCAATTTCACCAGGCTGTTTTGGCTCACTCCTTGCGTCACTCGATAGACCGGCTGCAAATCATCTTCCACTTGAGCCAGGAGTTTCATCCCTGTCAAACTGCCTTTAGCCTTGTCCCATTTCCCAAAAATCGCCACTGTCTGCTGAACCTCAATTTTGTCTGCTAGATAGGGTTGGTTGAAAAAATTAACCGCAATGACCTGGTCTCCCTGTTTGATCGAAAAACGCAAGCGATTTCGTTTGTAGCCATAATATTGGACATTGGCTGGTGTTGCTACCACTCCAGAGATGACGGCTTTTTCCCCATCTTCCAACTCTAAAACATTGCGCGTTTTGAAGTCTTCATAGCGAAAGGGGAAATACAAGAGCAGATCTTCTAAGGTTTCAATCCCTAACTTTTTAAATTTTTCCGCCGATTTTGGACCGACTCCAGGCAGTACGGATAAGGGTTGGTGTAGATTCATTTCTCCTCCTTTCTTTTATAAAAAAGCAGGTCCATCCGGGAAAATCCCACCTGCTTCTTCTTATTCTTCACCTGTATAGTCACGAGGAATCCGATCACTCAAGAGACAGACCACTTCATAATTAATGGTCCCACGGTAATCTGCAACCTCTGTTGCCGTGATTTCTTTCTCGCCCTCTCGTCCAATCAGGGTAACCTTGGTCCCCAGAGGCAATTCTTCAGGAAGGCGAACAGTAATCTGGTCCATCGAAACGCGACCAACAATGGGACAATAGTCCCCCTTAATCAGCACATGAAAGTTTTGCATCTCTCGGATCCAACCATCCGCATAGCCGATAGGAAGCGTTCCAATCCATTGGGATTCTTCTGTCGTATAAGTTGCTCCGTAGCCAATATCTTGACCAGCTTCTAACTGTTTCACATGAACTAACTCACTCACCAAACTCAAGGCTGGTTTAATTTCATAAGGCAAATCTAGCACAGAACCGCTGGGATTCAAGCCATACATGACATCTCCCAAGCGCACAGCCGTGAAAATCGTATCCGCATGCCATAAAGAAGTGGCTGAATTACTCGCATGGACAATGGGAGGAAGGGTTTCAAGAGCAGCCAATACTTCTTTGAAAAACTGGTATTGCGCTTGGAATTTTCGATCATCTGCCTCATCTGCTGTCGCAAAATGAGTAAAGATCCCTTCAATTTCAGCTCCAGCTGCTAAGAGAAGGCGTTCAGCTTCTTTGATCTCTTCGATCCTTCGGAATCCAATCCGCCCCATTCCTGAATCCACCTTGATATGGACCTTCAATCCTGAAAGATCTGCTTCTTGTCCAAGCAATTGATCCATCCAAGCAAGACTCGCCACCGTTAAGCGGATGTCATGCTCTTTGGCTAGATTCACTGTTTCACTTGGCACAACTCCCAAAATCAAAATAGGGTGTTGCAAGCCTTCTTCACGGATTTCGAGGGCTTCATCCATATTGGATACACAAAAGCCATCAACCTGAGGCGCCAATTTTTTGGTCACCGCAACGACCCCATGACCATAGGCGTTGGCCTTGACGACTGCATATTTCAAGGCTTGACTCGGAATATGCTCACTGACTTGTTGCACATTAAAGGCAATGGCATCCAAATCGACTCTAGCAACAGTTGGTCTATGTTTACTTGCTTTCATTTTCTTCCTCCAAAATGACACTGGTCGACACTAGGTCTCCCTTGTGACTGATCGAAATCCATACCTTCCCAGAAAAAGGAGACTTAGAAAAATAGGGAGCTCCTTGGGCATCATTTAAAATTTCTAAATCTTGAAAACCAACTGGTCCAATCCCTGTTCCCATTGCCTTCGAAAAGGCTTCTTTGGCGGACCATCGGCCCGTTAAATATTCCATTTTCCGTTTTCCAGACAATTCCTCAAAGCGCTCTCGCTCAGCCTCGGTTAAGACTTTTTCAGCGAATCGAGTATTCTTCTGATAGGCTTTTTCAATCGCAGCGATCGATTCGATATCGATGCCATGTCCTTTGATCATCTTGTTTTATCCTTATTTATCGTTTCAGTATCGTTTTACTGACAAAAGAGAAGGGGCTAAAGAATCACTCCTTCCGCCCCTGCCTTTTACTTATTCATCGTTGCAATTTCTTTGACCAAGGCCTGTGTTTTTTCCCAACCCAGACAAGGGTCTGTGATGGATTGACCATAAACCACTGGTTCATTTTGACGGCCATCTTCTAGATAGGATTCAATCATGAAACCACGAACTAAAGTTGCCAAATCCTTGTTCCAAGCACGGTTCATCATGGTTTCTCTCACGATGCGTACTTGCTCTTCGAATTGTTTACCAGAATTGTCATGGTTGGTATCCACCAGGATGAAGGGATGTTGAAAGCCCATTTCGCTATAGCGTTTTGCTGCCGCAAGCAAATCTTCATAATGGTAGTTTGGAACATTCTTACCACTCGCATCCAAGCCCCCACGAAGGATCGCATGGGCTAAAGGATTTCCTGATGTTTCCACTGCTTGGGCATTGAACAAAAAGTTTTGGGGATGTTGGGCTGCATAAATCGCATTGAACATGACAGACAGATTTCCAGATGTTGGATTCTTCATGCCTGTCGGAGCAGAGATCCCACTAGATACAAAGCGATGCTCCTGGTCTTCAACTGATCGCGCTCCAATGGCATGATAAGAAATCAAATCTTCAACATACGGAAGACTTGCTGGATAAAGCAACTCATCCGCAGTTGTCAAACCAGTTTCTGTAATCACACGGTAGTGGAGATGTCGGACTGCTTTCAAACCGTCCACAAAGCTTGGTGCTGCATGTGTATCTGGTTGGTGCATCAAGCCTTTATAGCCATCCCCATTGGTCCGAGGCTTAGCCGTATAGACCCGCATCACAATGAAAATCTGATCTTTCACTTGCTCTTGCAAGTCTGCCAAACGACGGGCATACTCCATCACAGCTTCTTCATTATCAGAAGAGCAAGGTCCGATCACAAGAAGGATCCGTTGGTCTTCTCCTTTGATAATAGCTTCCAATTCTCGATCACGCGCTTCTTTGCGCTCCAAGGCTGGACCTTCCAAGCGGTAAAGCGAAGTGATCTCTTGCTCATCAATCTTATTGCTCTTCGTAATGAATACCATACGGCCTCCTTATGCTACCTAGACCCATCCTCTTTCTATTTCAGAGGAGCTCTTAAAATTTACGTCCGTGACAGTTTTTGAATTTCTTGCCTGAACCACAAGGGCACAAATCGTTACGTTTCACTTGTGACAAGTCAATATCTGCTGGAATATCTTGTTGTTGCGCTGCAATATTGCGAGTCGCAGTTGTTGAAATACTGTGTTCCGTACGTGGACGTTCTTGTTCGTGAATTTGGGCTTTCATCATGAGACGAGTCACATCAAATTCAATCGATCCGATCATATCGTTAAACATACGGAAACTTTCTGATTGGTATTCTACCACTGGGTTATTTTGCGCATACCCACGGAGTCCAACCGCATTTCGCAATTGATCCAAAGCATCGATATGGTCTGTCCACTTGCTGTCCACCACACGAAGGATCAAGACTTTTTGGAATTCTTGCACAGACTCTTCGTCACGCAATTTCGCTACTTGGCTAGCATAGATTTCTTCTGCACGTGCATACAAGTATTCGATAACTTCCTTGTCAGATTTTCCTTCAATATCGCTTGCAGAAATCGTATCTTCCGGAACCAAATTGTATTTGGCAAAGTTCAGAATCGCTTCAACGCGTTCTTCCTTACTTGAGTGGCTGGCTCCTTCAACAATCCGTTTGATGGTCCGTTTGATCATGGCCTTGATTTCAGGTGCCAAGTCACGGTTAGCTGTGATAACATCATAGCGTTCAGCGTAGATAATTTCCCGTTGTTCCCGCATCACGTCATCGTATTGAAGGACTTGTTTACGGGTATCGTAGTTGTTTCCTTCAACCCGTTTTTGTGCACCCTCTACTTGACGGGTGAACATATTTGAACGGATCACCGATTCTTCTTCGCTCAACTTGAAGCGATCAAGCACTGCTTTGATCCGTTCAGAACCGAAACGACGCATCAATTCATCTTCAAGAGACAAGTAGAATTGAGATTCACCTGGATCCCCTTGACGTCCTGAACGTCCACGAAGCTGGTTATCGATCCGACGGCTTTCGTGACGTTCTGTCCCGATAACACATAGTCCACCGAGTTCGCGAACACCTTCACCAAGCTTGATATCGGTACCACGTCCGGCCATGTTGGTCGCGATGGTAACAGCACCACGTTGACCAGCGTTCATGATGATTTGCGCTTCTTTGTAGTGGTTTTTCGCATTCAAAACTTCGTGAGGGACACCTGCTTGAACCAACAATTGAGAAAGGTAATCACTGGTTTCAACGGCAACGGTACCTACTAGGACTGGTTGACCTTTTTCATGACGAGACTTGACATCTTCCACAACAGCCTTGAATTTTGATTTCAAGCTTGGGTAGAGAAGGTCTGGATGGTCAATACGGGCAATCGGACGGTTGGTTGGAATTGGAATCACGCGAATGTTATAAATTTCACGGAATTCTTCTTCTTCGGTTTTCCCTGTCCCTGTCATCCCTGACAACTTCTTGTACATACGGAAGAGGTTTTGGTAAGTAATCGACGCAGATGTTTTGGTTTCTTCTTGAACTGGAACACCTTCTTTGGCTTCAATCGCTTGGTGAAGTCCATCAGAATAACGACGTCCTTCCATAGTCCGACCAGTAAATTGGTCGACGATCAAGATTTCTTGATCTTCGCTGACCACATAGTCAATATCCAAAATCATGATGTAGTTGGCACGAAGGGCATTGTCGATAAAGTGAGTCAAAGCTACGTTTTCAATATCGTACAAGTTTTCAAGATTAAAGTAGCTTTCTGCCTTATCGATTCCTGAATCAGACAAACCGATGGTTTTAGATGGGACATCGATAATGTAATCGTCCTCTGTCAAGGTCTTCACATAAGCATCCGCCATGTGGTAGAGCTGGCTCGTATCAGAAGCTGTCTGACCAGAAACGATCAATGGAGTACGGGCTTCGTCAATCAAGATGGAGTCTACCTCATCGACCAAGGCATAGTTCAATGGACGTTGAACCATGTTTTCTGCGCGCACAACCATGTTGTCACGCAAGTAGTCAAACCCGATCTCTGAGTTGGTTGAGTAAGTGATATCACAGAGGTAAGCTTCTTTTTTCTCAGCTGGAGATTTTGCTGCAAGGTTGATCCCTACTGAAAGACCAAGCCATGAGTAAAGTTCTCCCATCTCTGTTGCATCCCGCTCGGTCAAGTATTCATTGACGGTAACAACGTGTACCCCTTTGCCAGACAAGGCATTCAAGTATACCGGCATGGTGGCTGTCAGGGTTTTTCCTTCCCCTGTACGCATCTCTGGAACGTCACCATGGTGAAGGACGATTCCCCCCATGACCTGAACCTTGTATGGGAACAAACCAAGAACCCGTTTTGCAGCTTCACGAACAACTGCAAAAGCCTCGTACAAGAGATCATCCAAAGACTCACCATCTTGGTAGCGTTGCTTAAACTCAACTGTTTTCGCTTTTAATTCGTCATCCGTCAAAGCTGCCATTTGGTCTTCATAAGAAAAGACCTTGTCAGCCATTTTTTCAAGGCGTTTGATTTCGCCTCGATCATTTTCAATAATTGTTTTTAATAAATTTGCCATTTTTTTCCTTACTTTGAATTTTTCAAAATCTAAAATGTTCTTTTTATTCTAGCATTTTTTAAACATTTTTTCAAGATCAAGGCTGTATCTTACAAGACTTTCGAGTGGTTTTTTTCGTGTAAGAAAATCCAAAAAGATGCCTGCTCAAGCAGACATCTTTTCTATATACGGTGTTTATTCAGACAAATGGTAAGAATAGCTTGCCACAACCACTTCTTCATGCCAACGAAGTGCATACTTCAATTTCAAACTCATTTGGTTGTGGAGAATATTTTGCCAATGTTTTTTAGGAATAAATTGAGGGACTAAGACTGTAACGGTGTTGCCTTTTTCCTTGGCCTCCTCAGCTACTTTTGAGACAAATTCAACTGTTGGCTGGATAATATCCCGGTAACTCGTCATGACATTTTCAAAGCGAATATGAGGGAAATAATGCTTAAATTCTTCCGCCACTTCCGCATCTTTAACCTTGGTTTCTTCCGTTGAGACGTGCATAGCTATAACATCGTTTCCTAGGCTATTTGCATAACTCATAGCTCCCACACTTACCTGAGTGACATTCCCAACAAGGACAATCACGGTATTGCCCGCATAACTTGTCTTTTCAATCTTACCTCCCAAGCGCAATTGAGCCGCAACTTTATCATAGTGATTACGGATACTCAAGAACATCCAAAGCAAGAGACCAATAATAGGGAAGAAGGGCCAGATCTCACGCAAACGGAATAATAAGAGGATCAAGACAATCCCATAACAGATGGCTGCCCCCAGGATATTGGCAAGCGAATACTTAAGAAATCCTTTTTGATATTGGCGTTTCCAGTGGATCACCATCCCTGTTTGAGAAAGGGCAAAAGGAATGAAGACCCCGATGGTATAAAGCGGAATCAAGCTTTCTGTTTGCCCATCAAAAATCAAGAGCAAGACGATGGCACCAATCGCCAAGGTCAAAATCCCATTAGAATAGCCCAGACGATCCCCTTTTTCCATATACATGTGTGGCATGTATTTATTTTTTGCCATGTTAAAGGCCAACATTGGAAAGGCTGAGAAACCGGTATTAGCCGCAACTGCCAAGATCAAGGCTGTTGATAATTGGAAGACGTAAAAGAAGGCTTGTCCAACTGGGGAATTCCCTAAGATGGCTTGGGCCATTTGGGCTAGAGTTGTTACCCCTTTAGCCGGAACGACACCCACCCAGTAATTGAGGAAGGTAATCCCTGCAAACATGATCCCCAAAATCAAAGCCATAATGGTCAAGGTAGAAGCTGCATTCTTTGCTTTTGGTTTCTTAAAGAAAGGAACCGAATTGGAGATAGCTTCAACACCTGTTAGGGAAGCTGATCCACTTGTAAAGGCCCTCAATAAGAGAATGACACTAACCCCTGAAATGGTTTGACCCACATGAGCAGTTGCGTTATAGGCCAAATGGCCCGTCAAAATTTGGATCACACCATAGCCAATCAAGGCAATAGTACTGACAATGAACAGGTAGACCGGAATCATCAACGATGTGGCCGATTCGCGCAGTCCCCGAAGGTTCATCAGCATCAAAATCAAGACCAACAAAATGGAAATGTGAAGATTATAAGGATGAAGAGATGGAATCGCTGACGTGATGGCATCTGCACCGGAAGAAACAGATACCGCTACTGTCAGCATGTAGTCGACCAAGAGACTGCCACCAGCGATCAATCCCGCTTTGGGAGACAAATTCTCCGTAGTCACCATGTAGGCCCCTCCCCCTTGAGGGTAGGCATGAATGACCTGACGATAAGAAATCGTTAAACTAGCTAGAAGAACCAGGACCACAATCCCAATCGGAATGGACCACCAAATGGCTCCCGCTGATACGGTCATCAAGACCAAGATAACTTGCTCTGGACCATAGGCAATAGAAGAAAGTGCGTCACTAGAGAGCATGGCCAAGGCCTGCATTTTCCCTAGCAATCCGCCTTCACCTTCTACACCAGATTTCAACGGACGGCCAATAAACCATTTTTTCAATGTTGAAAACATAAAAAACTCCTTGAAAAAAAGATCATGAGGCCGGGAATTCCCTGCCTCTTTTCATAAAACAGGGGTTATTCTACTCCTTTTTTTCAAGACTGTCAACCAAAATTATGAAATTTTCATAAAGTTTTCATTGTGGTCATTCATTCAAGCTCTCTTAGATCGGTCCGCTTCTTTTCAAATTGATCCAGCAAAAAACGAGGCTGGGACAAAAATCCTAGCCTCTCAATTATTTTTGGATTGTCGAGCAAGACGCAGTGGTTGAGTGGGCTCTACTACGCTGCTTTCATCAGCTTTTACAGTCCTACTTAACTGTGCGGAGGTGGGAGGACGAAATCGAATTCTAACGAATTACCGATTTCTGTCCCACTCTCACTTTTTTATTTTGCTCGATTTTCGACATAAAAGGCAATAACATCCGAAGTGTACTGGGCTGTGCCAGCTCCAAACTTGTCGATGTTTTCCTTGAATTCTGGATTATAGACATAGCCTTTGCCGATATGGCCAAAAACCTCTATAGAGCAGTCAAATCCATACGTTCGAATCGCGTCTAAAAGTTTGGCGGCTTGATCTTGGTTTTCATTTGCTGATACGGGTAGTCCATCTTTGAGATTTTGAGCCAAAGCTTGAAAAACTTGGTTGAAGACTTCCGTAGCCTCATCTTCACGCCCCTTTTGGCGCTCGAGAGCCTGGTCCATGACTTCTTGACCATATTTCTCTACTGCTTCTTGGTGGTATTTTTGATTGTCTTGATAGCTAAATCCAGTGAATTTTTCCTCAATGGTCATTTTTCTTTCTCCTTTTTGTTCTTGAATGGTTTTTTGCAAGGTGGCAATCAAGGTATCCAGATGTTGCCTTTTTTGAGTCAAATAGTCCAACTGTTTGGTCAAATGGGGCAATAAGTTAGATTTTTCTTTGGCTAAGAGTTCTGCTATTTGGTCTAAGGAAAATCCTAGATACTTGTAGTAGAGAATCACCTGTAATCGTTCTAAATCTTCTTGACTGTATGTCCGATAACCATTTTCAGATTTCACAGGGACTAGAAGTCCTATCTTATCATAGTGGTGCAAGGTCTTGATAGAGACACCCGACAGCTCTGCAGCTTTTTTGATATGGTACATGATTTCCTCCTTGTACTCAATGAAAATCAAAGAGCAAACTAGGAAGCTAGCCGCAGGTTGCTCAAAGCACTGCTTTGAGGTTGTAGATAGAACTGACGAAGTAAGTAACATATATACGGTAAGGCGACGCTGACGTGGTTTGAATTTGATTTTCGAAGAGTATTACAAGGATAGTATAATCCCTCCCCTTAGGTCAGAGTCAAGAATTTTTTTAAAAAATTTTTATACCAGATAAAAAAAGGCTTGAGTCACTCCACAGCATTAACTCAAACCCTTTCTTTTTTTATGGGTGACTCACGATCAATTCTAAACCTTGCCCTTCCAAATTCCAAGATTCAACATCGCTTGGCAAGATAAAGTGACTTCCTTTTTGAATAGGATAATCCTTTCCATCTACAGTCAATTTCCCTTCTCCGGCTAAGACGCTCAATAAGCTGTAATCAGCAGTCTTTTCAAAATTAGCTTTTCCAGTCAGTTCCCACTTATAAACCGTAAAGAAATCACTGGCAACCAAGGTGGTCATTCGAAGATTATCAACAACAACTATATCTGGATGGCTATTAGCTGGCTCACCGATGTTTAACACATCAATTGATTTTTCTAGATGAAGCTCCCGCAAGTTTCCTTGATCATCCTTGCGATCAAAATCATAAACCCGGTAGGTAGTGTCACTCGACTGTTGTGTTTCAAGAATCAAGATTCCAGATCCAATCGCGTGCATGGTCCCACTTGGCACATAGAAGAAATCTCCAGCCTTGACCGGAACTTTTGTCAGCAAGGCATCCCAGTTTTTATCTTCGATTTGCTGGCGGAGTTCTTCTTTTGACTTGGCATTGTGTCCATAGATAATCTCTGATCCTTCGTCAGCCGCAATCACATACCAGCACTCGGTTTTCCCAAGTTCTCCTTCATGCTCCATGGCATAGGTATCATCCGGGTGCACCTGTACACTAAGCCAGTCGTTAGCATCCAAAATCTTTGTTAATAAAGGAAAGACAGGCTCTTTACGATTGCCAAATAATTCTCGGTGCTCTTGATAGAGCTGATCCAATCCCATTCCTTCGTATGGACCATTGTCCACTTTAGAAACGCCATGCGGATGGGCCGAAATCGCCCAAAATTCACCGACATGGTCACTCGGAATGTCGTAACCAAATTCCTCTTTTAGACGTGTTCCTCCCCATATTTTTTCCTGCATCACTGAATGTAAAAATAATGGTTGTACCATAATATCCTCCTCGCATTTCATGTTTCTATTATACAAAAAAAAGAAAGCTTTTGAAAGCTCTTTCTGATTGTTTCCTTTCTCGCCAGAATCTTCATTTTTGTGTATAATGGAAATGATGACACTAAAAGAAAACATTATCCAACTGGCACATTCTATTGGGATTTCAAAAATTGGATTTACAACCGCTGATGACTTCGCTTATTTGGAAAAATCGCTCCGCTTAGCCGTTGAGGAAGGACGGAATTCTGGATTCGAGCATAAGAATATCGAAGAGCGCATCCAACCTAAATTAAGTCTCTCCTCCGCAAAGACGATCATCTCAATCGCTGTCGCCTACCCCCATAAGCTCAAACAACAACCTCAAAAAACTGCCTATAAAAGAGGAAAATTCACGCCCAACAGCTGGGGATTAGATTATCATTATGTCCTTCAAGACAAGCTCAATCGCTTAGCTGCTGGGATTGAAGAAATGACGCAGGATTTCGAATACAAGGGTATGGTCGATACTGGAGCACTGGTAGATACAGCCGTCGCCCAACGAGCAGGGATTGGCTTTATCGGAAAAAATGGCTTGGTCATTTCAAAAGAATACGGTTCTTACATGTTTTTAGGGGAATTGATTACCAACCTCGAAATCGAACCAGATCAACCAGTCGACTATGGTTGTGGAGACTGTCGGCGTTGTTTAGATGCTTGCCCAACCTCCTGTTTAATAGGGGATGGCTCTATGAATGCCAAACGCTGTTTGTCCTTCCAAACCCAAGACAAGGGCATGATGGACCTAGAATTTCGCAAGAAAATTAAAACGGTCATCTATGGATGTGACATCTGTCAGATTAGCTGCCCTTATAACAAAGGGCTGGATAATCCCTTGGCAACAGAAATCGATCCTGATCTGGCTCATCCAGAGTTGATCCCCTTTATTGAACTGTCTAACGGACAATTTAAGGAAAAATTCGGGCATGTTGCTGGAAGCTGGCGAGGCAAGAATATCCTCCAACGCAATGCAATTATCGCACTAGCCAATGCCAATGACCGCTCAGCCATCCCTAAGCTCCTGAACATCATCGAAACCTCGCAAAATCAGATTCATATTGCAACGGCTATCTGGTCTTTAGGGCAACTGCTCCGTGAAGTCACGCCGGACCTTGTTGAGCTCTTACGGAATATCAAACATCCGACCGATGCCATCATAGAAGAACGAACTGCTTTCTTTGAAAAATTCGGTATTCAAGCAGATTCACAGCTACAATGAAAAAACACTAAGGCTTTGAACCTTAGTGTTTTTTTAGTTCCTTCAAGAAATACCAACTTCCCATTTCTACTTGGTTAAAGCTAATCTCACTTGAATAGACTTCCTTGTAACCATTTTTCGTGTAAAAATAGACATTTCCTTTGGTATTGGTATAAAAGGCTAGTTTTTCCCCTTTGATCTCTTCCAAGAAAGGCTCAATTCCTTCTGTCATAAAGCGACTGCCATAGCCCTGCCGTTGGTGTTTAGGGGCGACTGCGAGAAGCATCAAATACCAATCAAAGTCTACATTTTGCTCCAATTCCTTATCCGTGTCCTCCATAAATTTAAAGTAGGCCAACATATTTTTCAAGGAAATAAACTTGAGCAAACCAAATCCCCCATTTAATAGATAGGCCCGAAAAGGAATCGGTCCCTTTTGCAACAAGGCTACCGCATAAATTTCATCGTTTTTTTCTGCCACAAGGCAAATATGGTGCTTAAGAAAAACCTTCACCAAGATGCGCATCATTGCCTCAACAAAGGCTGGGTATTGCTTGGGATCCCGAACCAAATCCTTGATAACTTTTAAAAATAGATAGTCCTCAAAGGCTGTACTGGCTACTCGAACCACCTGATCCAGATCTGCTTTTTCTGCTTTTCTGTACTTCATCTTCTCTCCTATTCTAAGTCCACTTTCCAGTATACACTATCCCTCGCTCTTAGACAAAGGTCAATTTTCAGCAATTTGTTCATTCAAACCAGCAAAAAGAGTCCTCCCCAAACGAGTCCCAGTCCCCAAGCGACGAGAACATCCTTGGGATAATGAACCCCTCCAATAACTCGGACAAGGGCTAATAGAAGAGATAGGAGCATGGAGCACATTCCTAGAGAAAGCGACAACTGACAGACACACATGGAGATAATGGTCGCCGAAAATACATGTCGGCTAGGAAAGGAATGACCAGATGAATTCTTTTCTAATAAGGGTTGAATCTCCCATTTTTCATAAGGTCTTGGAACATTGACCCAATGACGAAAGAGGCTAAACAAGACAAAACCCGAAGCAGGGATCCAGATAAAAGGCCAGATTTCTCCCATTGAAGTTTTCTTTAAAAACAGCCAACAAAAGACCAGGCCGTAGATGCCTGGCATGGCGAACGTCAGGATTCGATTCATCCTTTGAAGAACCTGCACACGACGTGGCTTTCTCGTAAAAGGCAGGGTTAGCCAACGATAAAATTTCAGATAATCTTGAAGATTGGGCTTCATGTTGGCACTCCTGTCTATCATCTCGTTTTTGTACTACTAGTATACGCGATCCTAAGAAAGCCTGTCAAGCCAGGCTTCTTTTTTATCCTCTCTTTCTTCTTTTTAACATTAGAAGCGATCTATTTTTGACGCTTTGTCATTTTTCTGTACCTAAGAATCGTCTTTCCCATCCCTTCTTCCAGCATAAAAAATAGGATAGAAGCACATAGAATTGCCTTCTATCCTATTTTTTTACTTTACATTTCACAAGCCTTGTATCTTGATTTCATGCTACTTCTTCTGTGAATTGGCTATTATAGAGATCAGCATAGAAGCCATTTTGGCTCATGAGTTCTTGGTGGTTGCCTTGCTCGATAATATTTCCATCTTTCATCACGAGAATCAGATCCGCATTACGGATAGTGGACAAGCGATGGGCAATGACAAAGGAGGTCCGGCCTTCCATGAGTTTGTCCATGGCTTTTTGAATCAACTCTTCTGTACGGGTATCGACAGATGAGGTTGCTTCATCCAAGATAAGGAGCGGGGCATCCTTCAAGAGGGCACGCGCAAATGGTCAAGAGTTGCTTTTGACCGACGGACAAGGTCACTGAATCATCTAATACAGTATCATAGCCATTCGGTAAGGTCCGAATAAAGTGATGGACCCCAACCGCTCGAGTTGCTGCTTCCACCGCTTCATCTGAAATATTGGTTTGATTGAAGACTAGATTTTCACGAATAGTGCCTTCAAAGAGCCAGGTATCTTGTAAGACCATCGAAAAGGCATCATGAACTTCTTCACGGCTCATGGCCTTGGTATCCACACCATCGATGGTAATTTTACCAGCTTGAATGTCGTAAAAACGCATCAAGAGATTGACCATGGTGGTCTTACCAGCGCCTGTTGGACCAACAATGGCCACCTTCTGTCCTGGCTTCGCTTCAGCTGTAAAGTCATGGATAATAGTCTTGTCTGGTGAATAGCCAAAACGCACATGTCCAAAGGTGACATGACCTTTTGGTGTTTCCAATTGACGTGTTTTTTGGGATTCATCTTCCATTTCTTCTTCGTCTAAGAATTCAAAGACACGTCCCATAGCAGCACTAGCTGATTGCAATTGGGTAATTCCTTGGGCCATTTGACCAATTGGTTGGGTAAAGATGCGGACATAGGTCATAAAGGCCACAATGGTTCCAATGGTAATATCCCCATTAATGGTGAGGACAGCCCCAACGATACAGACCATGACATAGCCGAAATTCCCTACAAACTGCATCAAGGGCATCATGATCCCAGAGAAGAATTGGGATTTCCACATGCTATGGTACAAATCTTGGTTGATGGCATCAAAATGATCTTTGGCTTGATGGCGGCCATTATAGGAAATAACAACATTGTGGCCACTATAGATTTCTTCAACATAGCCTGAAACTTTGGCAAGATTATCTTGTTGCTGTTTAAACAAAGGCTGGCTCTTGACCATAATGATGCTGGAAAGAGCAAAACCTGCAAAGACGGACACAATCGCTGTCACCGCCAAGTGCCAGTCCGTCTTAAACATCATAAGGATGGAGCCAATCAATAAGACAATAGAAGAGACCATTTGAACCAAGCTTTGGTTAAAGGATTGGGTCATCAAATCCACGTCATTGGTCACACGAGACAAGGTATCTCCTTGTTCATGGCTATCAAAATATTGGAGGGGCACGCGATTGATCTTCTCAGCAATGGCATTGCGCAAGCGTTCTGCAAAGCGCTGAATCATGGTTGAGATAATGAAACTACTGCTGTAGGACACCAGTGCTCCAACTCCATAAAGGATGGCTAAGGTCAGGGCAATCGAAGTGATCTTATCAATATCAATGGCGCCTCCCATCCCTTTTGTAATGGTATCTGTAATTTCTTTTAACTTATCCGGTCCAATAACCGTGATTACACTCGATACGATCGAAAAGAGGATAGCAATTAGGAAAAATAGGTGGAAGCCCTTCAAATAGGGAGAAAGTTGGCTCCAAAGGGATGTTTTTTGTTTTGTCTTATGCATGTTCCAACTCCTCCTTAGATAATTGTGAATAGGCAATTTCTTGATAGACTTCATTGGTCGCAAGCAATTCCTTGTGGGTACCTTGACCGACGACCTTCCCTTGATCCAAGACCAAAATCAAATCTGCATCCATAATAGTCGAAATCCGTTGGGCAACGATCAATTTGGTCGTATCTGCAAGCTCTTCTTTCAAGGCTTGTCGCAGGATCCGATCTGTTTTATAATCTAGAGCTGAGAAGGAATCATCAAAGATGAGGATCTCAGGTTTGCGAGCCAGGGCCCGTGCAATGGCCAAGCGTTGCCGTTGACCGCCAGAGAAGTTGCTTCCTCCTTGCGCTACTTCTGTATCCAAGCCTTTTTCTTTTGCGGCCACAAACTCTTTGGCTTGGGCCAATTCAAGAGCTTTCCAGATGGCTTCATCCTCTAATTTTCCTTGACTACTTTCTCCAAATTCCATATTGGAGCGAATAGTGCCGCTAAAGAGCACTGCTTTTTGGGGAATATAGCCGACTTTATTATTCAGTTCTTGGTGGCTATAATTCTTGACATTGATGCCATCCACTAAGATCTTTCCTTCTGTTGCATCGTAAAAGCGCGGAATCAAGTTGACCAAAGTGGATTTCCCAGAACCGGTTGATCCGATGAAGGCAACGGTTTGTCCTTTCTGAGCTGAGAAGGTCACATGTTCAATCACAGCACGGGAAGTCCGTCCATATCGGAAGGAAACATCTTGAAATTCAACGGTACCCTCTTGGCCTGTTGTTTCTTTTGACTCACTTGGGAAGGCTACAGACGGCTCTAAAGCTAAGACCTGGTTGATTCGTTTGGCAGATACCAAGGCACGAGGAAGAATAATCAAGATGGCCACCATCATCATAAAGCCAACGACAACCTGCATGGCGTAAGAGGAGAAGGTGATCATATCGGAGAAGACCTTGGTCCGATCCGCTAATGCAGGACTGGTGAAGATCTTTGTAGGATCTTTTGGCATGGCGATATCATTGATCAAGTGCGCCCCAATCCAGTAGATAGCAAGGGTCAACCCACTTGATACCACTGTCATGACAGGGTTCATCAAAGACATCAAACGATAAACAAAGAGATTTAGACGGGTTAAGCCCTTGTTTTCAGCCTGGAATTTCTCATTTTGATAAGCTTCTGCATTGTAGGCGCGAACCACTCGCACCCCAGTCAAACTCTCCCGTGTCGTCGCATTCAAAGCATCGGTCAAACCTTGAACCTTTTGCTGGCGCGGAAAGGCAATAAGAACCAGAACAGAGAGAAGAATCAAGACCATCAAGACCGCAATCCCAACAGACGTTGTCCAGGCACTGCTCTTCCCCCAAATCTTGGTCAGAGCCCAAATCGCCATAATGGGACCACGCGTCACAACTTGCATCCCCATGACAATCATGATTTGTAACTGGGTCAAATCATTGGTTGTACGAGTCAAGAGAGAGGGAACGGAGAATTTCTTGATCTCGGCATCAGAGTAATCCATCACTTGATGGAAAATCTCTCCTCGAAGTCGCGTCGTAAAGCTGGCAGCGACTCTTGAAGCCAAAAAGCCCACAAAAACTGCCATCAAAAAGCTTCCAAAAGAGAAGAGCAACATCTTGCTTCCCGGATCCATAATATCAGAAACCTTGGTCCCATCCTTGGCTAAGAGGGTCGTGATATCGGATAAGTATTCAGGAGTCTTTAAATCCATCCAAACAGCCAGACAGATAAAGACCGTACTAAGGGCAATCATGCCCCATTCTTTGGCAGTTAACCGCCGAAATATATTGATCATTCCTCGCTCCTTTTTTTCATATTCTCATAAAATTGATGCATGACCCTGAAAAAGATGGCCAATTCTTCTTCTGATACACCAGCCATCATATCCTGGTCCACTTCTTCAAAGAATTGTTTCATGTCATTCAATTTATCTTTTACACTGTCTGTTAGGTAGACATACTTGGCCCGTTTATCGGTTGGACTAGGCTCTAGATAAATAAAGCCATTTTTCTCCATGCGCTTGATCAGGTTACTCGTCACGGATTTTGAGATATGAAGTTCCTGCTCAACATCCCGAATCAAGGTCACTTTCCCCTCCTTTTCACGATGAGATAAAAAGCCCAATACCTGACCTTGGGGTCCTGCGCTAAATTCAAGCCCTCTCTTCTTGGCCTCTCTTTCTACCATGAGGTGAATGAGATGACCGATTTTTTTAAATTCTAGTAAAGGTTTGTCCATCATTTCCTCCAAATAGTTCTCTTAAGAACTTTAAAGTTACTATGAGAACTATTTTAACACAAAAAAGATCCCTGTCAAGAAAAAAGTTTCCATAAGAACTAAAAAAAGGAGCCGAATCGACTCCATCCTTCATCTTTAGATAATAATGCCTTCTAGATGATCCATTTCATGCTGACAGATCTGGGCCGGAAAGCCTGACAAATGAATTGTTTTTGCTTTCCAATTCATATCTCGATAGGCCACTGAAATCTCCTCATAACGAGTGGTCGGCCGACTCCCCACCAAGGACAAGCATCCTTCCTCTGTTTGGTAAGGCTTTTTCTTTTCAAGGAGAACCGGATTAAACAGGACCAAATTTTCACTTCCCATTCGGATGATAATCGCTCGCTTTTTCACCCCGATCATATTGGCTGCTAAACCGACACACTCAAGGAGATGAGCATTTAAGGTGTCCTGCAAATCCAAAGCCAAGGTGCGATCCTCAGGTGTCGCTTCTTCTGACTTTTGACCCAAGAATAAGACATCTTTTACAATATTCTTTTTCATTCCTTCCTCACTTCTTGATAGATAGACGAAAGAAGAGAGTGGGACAGAAATCGGTAATTCGTTAGAATTCGATTTCGTCGTCCCACCTCCGCACAGTTGAGTAGGGCTGTAAAAGCTGATGAAATCAGCGTAGTAGAGCCCACTCAACCACTGCGTCTTGCTCGACAATCCAAAAATAATTGAGAGGCTAGGACTTTTGTCCCAGCCTCCTCGCTCTTGTTTCTAACCTCTAAGAGACAATTGCTGCTTATTTTTTAAGCTTTTCGCTCACTTCTTTTGCAAGGACAAAGTTCCCCAAGGTCGCTGAACCATTGCCGGCAACTGCAGGTGTCACAATATAATCTCTCACATCAGGTACAGGGAGGTAACCGTTCAAGAGGGCAGTAAATTTCGTGCGAACACGATCTAACATATGTTGTTGAGCCATGACTCCTCCTCCAAAGACAATGACGTCTGGGCGGAAGGTAACTGTCGCATTCACTGCTGCTTGTGCGATGTAGTAGGCTTGAATATCCCATACATTGCTGTTGAGTTCAATGTTTTCCCCACGAATACCCGTACGAGCTTCGAGACTAGGACCAGCCGCAAAACCTTCCAAACAGCCATTGTGGAAAGGACAAACACCCTTGAATTCTTTTTCCACATCCATTGGGTGTTGGGCCACATAGTAGTGTCCCATTTCTGGGTGCCCAGCTCCCCCGATAAACTCACCACGTTGGATGACACCAGCTCCGATTCCTGTTCCGATTGTATAGTAAACCAAGTTTTCGATGTGGGCACCCGCATTATTACGTGCCACCACTTCTCCATAGGCAGAACTATTCACATCTGTTGTGAAATAGATAGGTACATTCAAGGCACGACGGAAGGCCCCAACGATATCTACATTGGCCCAATTTGGTTTTGGAGTCGTTGTGATGAAACCATAAGTGTTTGAATTTGGATCGATATCAATTGGTCCAAATGAACCAATCGCAAGCCCAACTAGATCCTCAAATTTTGAGAAAAATTCAATACACTTATCAATCGTCTCAATTGGCTTGGTTGTTGGAAATTGTACTTTTTCCACAACATTATAGTTTTCATCACCAACCGCACAAACAAATTTTGTACCGCCAGCTTCCAAACTTCCATATAATTTTGTCATGTTGGCTCCTTTTTTATTATGAAAAATATCCTGTATTTATTATAGCATATTTTGTAGTCAATCTTTTTCTCTTCTCTAAAGAAAAAACACACTTTTTTTGAGAAATAAAATTCAAGGACTGGAGATGATAGACCAGTCCTTGAAAACTTATTGTTTCGATTAAGCTTTGACTTCGATGATCGCATCACCCTTCGCAACAGATCCAGTTGCAACAGGTGTGACAGAAGCATAGTCAGCTGTGTTAGTGACGATCACCATAGTTGTGTCTTCAAGACCAGCTGCGGCAATTTTCGCTGCATCAAATGTACCAAGGACATCACCAGCTTTCACTTTATCACCTTGAGCTACTTTTTGATCAAATCCTTCACCGTTCATTGATACGGTATCAATCCCAACGTGGATCAAGATTTCAGCACCATTAGCGGTCTTCAAACCGTAAGCGTGACCAGTTGCAAAAGCAATGGTTACTTCAGCATCAGCTGGTGCATAGACAACGCCTTCAGTTGGTTTGATGGCAATTCCTTGTCCCATCGCTCCACTTGAGAAGACAGGATCATTCACATCAGACAAAGCAACAGCTTGACCAACGATCGGAGAGATAATGGTTTCGTCTTGAAGAGATGCTGGAAGAGCTCCAGTTGTTTCTTCTTCAATAATAGCTTCTGCTTCTTTGTCCTCTGCAGGAACTGATGAAGCTTCATCTTCATAACCAAACATATAAGTCAAACCGAAACTTAGGGCAGTTGTAAATACAACCATAAATACATATTTCAATAATTGACCGTTTAGATAGAGAAGCGTTCCTGGAATAATTGTAATACCAAATCCTGTACCAGCAAGATTTAACATAGATGCAATCCAACCACCTACTGCACCTGCTCCCAAAGCAATAACGAATGGTTTCACATAACGCAAGTTTACACCAAAGATTGCAGGCTCAGTAATACCTAACAAGGCAGAGATAGTTGCAGGAAATGCTAGAGCTTTCACTTTTTGAGATTTAGATTTCACTGCCACTGCTAAAGTAGCTCCAGCTTGTGCAGTCATAGCCGCTGTAATAATTGCATTAAATGGATCTTTTTTATCTGCAGTAATTAATTGTGATTCAAGAAGATTAAAGATATGATGGACGCCGGTAACGACAATCAACTGATGAACGCCACCAATAAGAAGACCTGCAAGACCAAATGGTAAATTCAAAATAAACTTAGTTACATTTAGTACATATTCTTCGATACTGTGGAAGAATGGACCAATAATAAACAAAGCGAGGAATGACATGATTGTCAATGTGAATAATGGAACCAATAACAAATCTAAGACATCTGGAATTTTCTTATGGAGCCACTTTTCAAGTTTCGCACCAATTAGACCAACGAAGAAAGCGGGAAGAACTGAGTTCTGGAATCCAACCACATGATGGAAGATACCAAAGTATGTTGCTGCTTTAGAAGGATCTTCCGCTACAACCCACGCATTTGGAAGTGTCGGACTAACCATCATCAAACCAATTACAATCCCAAGAACAGGATTTCCTCCGAATACTCGGAATGCAGACCATGAAATCAAGGCTGGGAAGAAGGCAAACGCGGTATCAGTTAAAATTGTTGAATAGGTATAAAAATCAGTAGATTTAAATGCATCTGCTGTTGTGCCAAACAAAGCCAAAACCTGGTCTTGAGCAATGGCACCACGAATCCCCATAAACAATCCAGTCGCAACAATTGCTGGTAGAATTGGAACAAAAACGTCTCCAAAGGTACGGATCGCGCGTTGGAACCAGTTTCCTTGTTTAGCGGCTTCTGCTTTCATTTCATCTTTTGATGATGTTGGTAAGCCAAGAGCTACTACTTCATCATAGATCTTGTTTACAGTACCAGTACCAAAGATGATTTGGTATTGACCTGAGTTAAAGAAAGCACCTTGTACTTTTTCAATGTTCTCAACAACATCTTTGTTGATTTTTGATTCATCTTTTACCATCACGCGAAGACGAGTCGCACAGTGAGCAACACTGCTAACGTTCTCAACCCCACCGATTGCATCGATGACCTGCTTTGCAATTTCTGTATTTGACATTTTGCAAAAATCTCCTTATTTTTTGTAATGTAAACGGTTAAATCGTTTCTACGTTTTTAATTGTACCACGTATTGAAAATATGTCAAGCGTTTTGCAGGATTTTTTTGAAACTTTTTTGGACTTTTTGACACCTTTTGACAGTATGAAACTATTTTCATTTTAAAACAGGCCTGTACTACGCTTTTTAGCACTTTAAATCAGACTTTTATTTTCATTTTCTTTCATATTTTCATAAATTTTCAACTTCTCCTCTTTTCTTCAGGCTGCAAAATAGCTGTCAATCGTTTGACATTTTTTGCCATTTTTTTCATTTATCGCTTGCATTTTTAATAGGAAATCGGTACTATGGAAGTAAGAAAAAATTCGGAGGAATAAAATGGAATGGACAACTGAACGTCGTTACAGACGTTACGAAGACTGGACAAAAGAGGAAAAGCAAGCCATCCAAGATCATATGGCCAAATCTCCTTGGCATACACACTATCATGTTGAGCCAAAAGCTGGTCTCTTAAATGATCCTAACGGTTTTTCCTACTTTGATGGAAAATGGATCTTGTTTTACCAAAATTTCCCATTTGGTGCAGCCCATGGGTTAAAATCATGGGTACAAACAGAAAGTGAAGACTTGGTTCATTTCAAAGAAACTGGTGTAACGCTTCTTCCAGACACAGATCTGGATAGCCATGGAGCTTATTCCGGATCAGCCATGCAGTTTGGTGACAAACTATTCTTATTCTACACCGGAAATGTTCGTGATGCAGAATGGGTTCGTCATCCTTACCAAGTCGGTGCTTTGATGGATAAAGACGGCAAGATTGAAAAAATTGACAAAATCTTGATTGATCAACCTGCTGACTCTACGGATCACTTTCGTGACCCACAGATTTTTAATTTCAAAGGTCAATTCTACGCTATCGTTGGTGGTCAAGACCTTGAGAAGAAAGGATTCATCCGTCTCTATAAGGCTGTAGATAATGACTATTCCAACTGGGTTACAGTCGGTGACTTGGATTTTGCAAACGATCGGACAGCTTATATGATGGAATGTCCCAACCTAGTCTTTGTAGGAGACCAACCCGTTCTCCTATACTGCCCTCAAGGCTTAGATAAAGCCGTTCTCGATTATGACAATATCTATCCAAATATGTACAAGATTGGGGCAAGCTTTGACCCAGAAAAGGCCAAAATGGTTGATGTATCTGAATTGCATAATCTCGACTATGGTTTTGAAGCCTATGCGACTCAAGGATTTAATGCTCCCGATGGACGTGCCTATACTGTTAGCTGGCTAGGTCTTCCAGACGTTTCTTATCCAACGGATTCCTATGACTACCAAGGAGCTCTCTCACTGGTCAAAGAATTAACCATCAAAGATGGCAAACTCTACCAATACCCAGTTGAAGCGATCAAGGACTTGCGCGCTGAGAGTGAGGCATTTGCCAACAAGGCTCAAACCAAGAACTGCTATGAATTGGAATTGCAGTTTGAAAAGGATAGCCAGAACGAAATCGTCCTCTTTGCCGATGCAGAAGGGAAGGGCTTAGCTCTCACATTTGATCTGGCTAAAGGATTGGTCACAGTCGATCGTAGCCAGGCTGGTGAGCAATATGCCCAAGACTTCGGTACGAGCCGTAGCTGCACAATCGCTAACCAAGCGACAACCGCTAATATTTTCATTGACAATTCGATATTTGAAATCTTTATCAATAAAGGAGAAAAAGTATTTTCTGGTCGGGTCTACCCACATGCAGATCAAAATGGAATCTTGATCAAGTCTGGAACCCCTACTGGAACTTACTACGAACTTGATTATGGTCGCAAAGCTAACTGATGTCGCCAAACTCGCCGGTGTCAGCCCTACTACTGTCTCACGGGTCATCAATAAAAAAGGATACCTATCTGAAAAAACGATCCAAAAAGTCCAAGAAGCCATGCGAGAATTGGGATATAAACCTAACAATGTTGCTCGTAGCCTCCAAGGAAAATCAGCCAAGTTAGTCGGCTTGATCTTTCCCAACATCAGCAATGTTTTCTATGCTGAGTTAATCGACAAACTAGAGCACCAACTCTTCAAACACGGCTATAAAACCATTATCTGCAATAGTGAACACGACTCCGAGAAAGAGCGCGAATATATTGAGATGTTGGAGGCTAACCAGGTAGATGGCATCATTTCAGGAAGTCATAATTTGGGCATTGAAGATTACAACCGGGTAACTGCTCCTATCATTGCTTTTGACCGCAACCTCTCCCCAGAAATTCCGGTTGTCTCTTCAGACAACTACGCTGGAGGGATCCTCGCAGCTGAAACCCTCGTCAAGACTGGGGCTCAAAACATCATCATGATCACAGGAAATGACAATTCCAACTCCCCAACAGGTCTTCGCCATGCAGGTTTTGCTTCAGTCTTGCCAAACGCTTCTATCATTAATGTCTCCAGTGATTTTTCACCCATTCGCAAGGAAATGGAAATCAAACAGATCTTAATCCACCAAAAACCAGATGCCATTTTTGCTTCGGATGATTTGACAGCTATCTTAATTATGAAAGTCGCTAAAGAGCTGGAAATTCCAGTTCCTCAACAGCTTAAAGTGATTGGTTATGATGGCACCCAGTTCGTCCAAACCTTTATTCCAGAGCTCACAACCATCCAACAACCGATCAAAGAGATCGCAGTCTTGACAGTAGACCTCTTGCTTCAAAAAATCGACGGTCAAACCGTTGCAACGACAGGCTATTTCTTGCCGGTTAGTCTTCATTCCGGCAACAGCGTCTAATTCCTTGCTATATAGTTCCTTCTCTCAATTTTCAAAGGCTGGACACGCGTTTGCCCAGTCTTTCATTTTTCATCGTAAATTTTCAAATTAAGATTGATAGAATTTTTAGGAAAATGAGGCTGGGACAAAAGTCCTAGCCTCTTCTTGTTTTTGGAGTGTCGAGCAAGACGCAGTGGTTGAGTGGGCTCTACTACGCTGCTTTCATCAGCTTTTACAGTCCTACACAACTGTGCGGAGGTGGGACGACGAAATCGAATTCTAACGAATTACCGATTTCTGTCCCACTCTCTATTTTGTGTAATGGATCAGTGTTAACCTGCACTTTCTTTTGGAACATAAGTCATTCTTTTATTTCATCATCTCTCTTTAAATTGAAAATGACAGACAAATTTTTTGAAAATCGTTTGCAAATAAGTTAAGATAGGTGGGTAAGAAAAGAGTAACCGCTTACTTATGAAGGAGGACATTTTATGTCATATAAAACAAGCAATGCAGAAGGACCTGTAGATTTTATTAACACTTATGATTTGGAGCCTATGGCTCAACAAGTCATTCCAAAAGCTGCTTTTGGCTATATCGCTAGCGGAGCAGAAGATACCTTTACATTGCGTGAAAACATCCGAGCTTTTAACCATAAGCTGATTGTCCCTCATACGCTTTGTGATGTGGAAAATCCAAGTACTGAGATTGAATTTGCTGGTGAAAAGCTATCTTCACCCATCATTATGGCTCCAGTTGCAGCTCATAAATTAGCCAATGAACAAGGGGAAGTGGCTACTGCGCGCGGGGTACATGAGTTTGGTTCCCTCTATACTACAAGCTCCTACTCTACAGTTGATCTTCCAGAAATTACGCAAGCCCTTCAAGGGACTCCTCATTGGTTCCAGTTCTACTTTAGTAAAGATGATGGGATTAACCGCCACATTATGGATCGCGTGAAGGCAGAAGGTTATAAAGCGATCGTCTTAACGGCAGATGCAACTGTTGGGGGGAATCGTGAGGTTGATAAACGTAATGGTTTTGTCTTCCCAGTTGGAATGCCAATCGTAGAAGAATACCTACCTGAAGGTGCTGGTAAGTCAATGGACTTTGTCTACAAATCAGCTAAACAACGCCTCTCTCCACGAGATGTAGAATTCATCGCTGAATACTCAGGCCTACCCGTTTACGTTAAAGGTCCTCAATGCCGTGAAGATGTTGAACGTTCTCTTGCTGCAGGTGCATCTGGTATCTGGGTAACCAACCACGGTGGACGTCAAATCGATGGTGGCCCAGCTGCCTTTGACTCACTTCAAGAAGTTGCTGAAGCAGTTGACAAACGTGTACCGATTGTCTTTGACTCTGGTATTCGGCGTGGGCAACATGTCTTTAAGGCTTTGGCTTCAGGAGCTGACTTGGTAGCTATTGGTCGCCCCGTTATTTATGGCTTAGCTCTGGGCGGTGGTGTAGGTGTACGCCAAGTCTTTGAACACTTGAATGCAGAATTGAAGACCGTGATGCAACTATCTGGAACTCAGACGATTGAAGATGTGAAACACTTCAAACTTCGTCACAATCCATATAATCCAACTTTCCCAGTAGATCCTCGTGATCTGAAATTGTATTAATAAGAAAAGAGGGAGTGGGACAGAACGAATGTTTACTAAAAATCGTTCCTTGTCCCACTCCCTATTTGTTTTAGAGAGTACAAACAGGATGTACACGGAAAATGGTATCATAAACTTTGTAAATACATTTTTTAACAAATATCTTGCTAGAGATTTCATTTTCTGTTATACTGATGAGTAAATAATATTATAAAGACATTTGGGGTGCTTTAGGCTGAGATGATACCCATTGAACCTGCTACAGTTAATACTGGCGAAGGGAAATGTGAAAAGGTTTTTTTCGTGTGTCGAAAAGAACTGTCTAATCTTATAAGCAAAACTCTAATTCTTGATTGTAATTGGAGTTTTTTAATTTTTACCAGATAGACTAGATGTAGAGTATTGTGGTACGTCTTTCTTAAATGCCCGACTGTCTTAAAAAGGAGTTTTTATGTTTAAAAAATGGCGTTTAAAAGATGTTATCTTACTTGCTTTCTTGTCTATCTTTTTTGGTGGCGTTTTTGTAGGTTCAGGATATCTATATAATATTTTGACTATTGGCTTAACACCTCTAGGTTTACAGGCTTTTGCCAACGAAATATTATTTGGTCTTTGGTGTATGGCTGCACCTATTACGGCTATTTTCATCCCAAGAATCGGTAGTGCAACTATTGGAGAAGTTTTAGCTGCCCTTGCTGAAGTCCTTTACGGTAGTCAATTCGGTTTAGGAGCTCTATTATCCGGTTTGGTTCAAGGGTTAGGAAGTGAATTCGGCTTTCTTATCACCAAGAATCGTTATGAAAGTTGGCTTTCACTGACAGCTAATAGTATTGGAATTACACTCTTTAGCTTTGTCTATGAATACATTAAATTAGGTTACTATGCCTTTTCTCTTCCTTTCGTACTATCCTTGCTTTTGGTACGTTTTGCATCAGTATTTTTCTTCTGTGCGATTCTAGTTCGTACTACGGTCAAACTTTACCATCAGTTTTCTGCTGGGAGTGAAGTATAGATGGGGGTGGAATTAAAGGGGGTTGTCTATCCCTCTTTCACAAAGCCGATTGACTTTACATTTCAATCCCAAGCCTTTACTTTATTGGTTGGAAAAAGCGGTTCGGGTAAATCAACCCTTTTTCAAATTATTGCCCAACTCAGTCCAGTGCCATATAGTGGTCAGATCCTTATCGATGGAATTGACATGAGACAACTTTCTGTAGCTGAACGTGTCCAATTGGTCGGTATCCTATTTCAAAACCCCAACCATCAATTTACCATGGAGACCTTGTTTGAGGAATTGGTCTTTTCCTTAGAAAATATTGCTTATCCAATTCAGGAAATTGAATCTAAAATAGCGGAAGTTGTGGAGAAATGTAGAAGCCAAAAAATTCTCCACCGTCCGATTCACCAATTGTCAGGTGGAGAAAAACAAAAAGCGGCCCTAGCAGTACTCTTTGCCATGAATCCTAGTGTCTATCTTTTAGACGAACCCTTTGCATCAATTGATCGTAAAAGTCGGCTTGAGATACTAGGGATTTTGAAGGAACTGGTTGAAGCAGGTAAGACGATTATCCTCTGTGATCATGATTTGTCTGACTACGAAGCCTATATCGACCATATGGTTGAACTAAGAAATGACGAAGTCAAAAAAATATTCAAAATCCCTTCCTCTGAAACTAGAGAAGTTTTTTCAAAGGAAGTCGGCAATTGTCAGGATCTTTTCCATCTGAAACAAATGACCTGTATCCTAAATGATTCTCCTCTCTTTTCCATTCCTGATTTTACATTTTATGAAGGGGTTTCCTGTATCCTAGGGGATAATGGTGTTGGGAAATCAACCCTCTTTCGTTCCATTCTCCAATTTCAGAAGTATAAAGGGAAGATTCATTGGAAGAATAGGCTATTAAAAAAGAAAAAAAGTCTATATGATGAGATAACATATGTGGTACAAGAGGCGGATAAGCAGTTTATCAGAGCCAGTCTCAAGAAAGAACTTCAGTTAGATGACCTAGATAATGAGAACGATAAAAGAGTCAAGGAAGTCCTGCAATTGTTTGATTTGGAGAATTCCTTAGATAAGAGTCCCTATCAGTTAAGTGGAGGACAACAAAAGATGGTTCAATTATTAACGATCATGACAAGTCAAGCCACTGTTGTCTTATTAGATGAACCGTTTGCAGGTTTAGATGATAGGGCTTGCGATTATGTTTGTAGGTGGATAAGGGAGGAGTGTCAAAAAGGACGTAGCTTTTTAATTATTTCCCATCGTTTAGATCCGCTTGTGTCACTAGTTGATTACTGGATTGAAATGACATCTACAGGGTTAAAATATCTTAAAGAAGTTTCTATCACAAGGCCACTAAGATCTCGTGGTATAGGAAATAAAACGGAGGTGAGATAGAATGGTTAAAGTCCCCACTCAAACTCCGGTAACAATCCTCTTTTTACTACTTTTATCCTTGGAAACCTCCTTTGTTCCATCGGTTCCTCTCAATCTATCGGTTGCCTTCTTTTGCATCGTCTATATGTGCTTTTATCGCAAGTTTCATATGATGATTTGGATGGTTTTCTTGGCTATCCTACCAGGCTTTGCCAATTACTGGGCAGTTCATTTACATGGAGATGTTTCCCAAGCAGTTTTACTTGGAACCAGGGGTTTTGTGACAGTTTGTATAGGGATTGTATTTATCTCAAGCATCTCACTAAAAGAGTTACTCTTGTATTTGGCACAAATGGGATTGTCACGGTCTTGGGCCTATGCCTTGTTAGTGGTTTTCAATGCTTTTCCGCTGATTCAGAAAGAAATTAAATCCATAAAGGAGGCCTGTTTGTTACGAGGGCAAAAATTGCATTTTTGGTCCCCTTTGATTTATAGCAAGGTCTTGATTAGCGTCTTTAGATGGCGACATCTATACTTAAGAGCCTTATCAGCACATGGCTATGATGAAGATGCCATGATAGAAAAGTCCTATCGGAACTTTTATATTCCCAGACAGACAAAAATCATCTACCTACTTATCTATTTAACCCTTCAAATCAGTCTGTTTTTATAAAGGAGTTATTATGGAATTTACAGATATTGCTATGGAATTATCCAGGGAGGCCTGGCAGGCTTCCTTTCAGCACCCTTTTATTTTACAGTTACAAAAGGGAAATTTAGATCCTTCCATTTTTCGCTATTACTTGATTCAGGATGCCTACTACTTAAATGCCTTTTCAAAAGCCTATGATCACTTAGCTGAAAAAACTTCAAAACAAGAAATGAAGAGACTTTTGAAACAAAATGCTCAGAGCTTAGTCGAAGGTGAGTTATTTATCCGTCAACAGTTTTTCAAGGAGCTGGGGATTGATGACAAGGAAATGGCAGAGCAGCCGATTGCTCCAACCTGCTACCATTATATTTCGCATATTTATCGTCAATTTGAAGAAGAGAACGTAGCCATTGCTTTTGCGAGCTTGCTCCCGTGTCCATGGTTGTACCATGACCTAGGTAAGGCACTTAATCTTCGTCCTTCACCAGAAGTCCTTTATCAGAAGTGGATTGAAACTTACATTACAGATGAACTCGAACAGCAAATAAAAGAAGAGACGGAACTAGTCAATCAACTCTACAGTGAAAGTGACGAGCTAGACAAGAAAAAAATGCTCGAAGCCTTCCGAATTAGCGTTTATATGGAAGCACAGTTTTGGGAAATGGCCTACCAGCATCAAACATGGAAGAGCACTTTACAGGCTTTAGAAAAAGGAGATTAATGAAAAATGAAAACCAACCAATTACAAATTCATAAATTAACCGTCTTATCCATGATGATTGCCCTCGATGTGGTTCTGACACCTATCTTCCGTGTCGAAGGAATGGCACCTATGTCTAGTGTTGTGAATATTTTAGCAGGAACCATAATGGGACCAGTCTATGCTTTAGTCATGGCAACTGCGACTGCTTTTATCCGTATGACAACACAAGGAATTCCTCCTTTGGCCCTAACAGGAGCTACCTTTGGAGCTCTACTAGCCGGACTCTTTTACAAATATGGTAGAAAATTCTACTTTTCTGCCTTAGGAGAAATCATCGGTACAGGAATCATCGGCTCTATTGTCTCTTATCCTGTTATGGTATTTTTCACAGGCTCAGCTGCAAAACTCAGTTGGTTTATTTACACACCACGATTTATCGGAGCTACCTTGATCGGGACAGCCATAGCTTTTGTATCATTTCGATTTTTAATTACCCAGAAATTCTTTAAAAAGGTACAAAGCTATTTCTTTGAAGAAAGGATTGAATGATGCATACCTTCCAAAATCCCTTCCCTCTATCTGAAAGTCATTTAATCCATTGTATCACTAACGAAATTTCCTGTGAGATGGTCGCTAATGCAATTTTGGCTCTGGGATCTAAGCCAGTAATGGCAGATGACTCCAGAGAGGTCCTTGATTTTACCAAGCAAAGTGCAGCTATCTTATTGAATTTAGGACATTTGTCAGCTGACAAGGAGCAAGCAATTCTTAAGGTAGCATCCTTTGCAGCTAAATCCTCGCTACCTATGGTTTTAGATGTGGTTGGCGTCTCTGCCTCTCCTATCCGCAAAACCTTAGCAATGGATATTTTGAAATATTCTCCAACCATTATTAAGGGAAATATGTCTGAAATTCGAAGCCTAGTGGGTTTGAAGCACCATGGAGTTGGAGTGGACGCCAGCCAGAAAGATCAAGAAACAGCAGATCTAGTGAGTGTCCTGAAAGACTGGTGTCAAGGCTATCCAACAAGTACATTCTTAGTTACCGGTCCTAAAGATCTCATCGTTTCATCTAATCAAGTTGCCATTTTGACAAATGGTTGTCTAGAACTGGACTGGATCACAGGAACAGGAGATCTTGTAGGCGCTCTAGCTGCGGTCTTCCTTAGTCATGGGACTACAGCCTTTGAGGCATCTTGTCTCGCAGTGTCTTATCTGAATATCGCTGCAGAGAAAATTATAGACCGAGAAATGGGGCTAGAAGACTTTCGTTTACAGACTCTTAATCAATTGTCTCTCTTAAAAAAGGATGCCAACTGGTTAGATGCAATCAAAGGAGGCTATTATGCTTAAAGAAACGCTTAGACTGTATCTGGTTACGAATCGCTACCAAGATCCGCTTGAAACCTTCCTTAAAAAAGTTGAGCAAGCTTGTCAGTCAGGTGTTACCATGATCCAGCTACGAGAAAAACAGCTCACGACCAATCAGTATTATGAACTTGCAAAAATGGTGAAACAAATTACCGATACTTACCAAGTTCCTTTGATTATCGATGATCGTTTGGATGTGTGCCTAGCTGTCGATGCTGCAGGACTTCATATAGGAGATGATGAACTCCCAGTTTCAGTAGCCAGACAAGTCTTGGGCACAGAGAAAATACTAGGTGTAACTGCAAAAACAGTGAAAAGAGCACTCGAAGCAGAAGAATCTGGGGCGGATTACTTAGGAACAGGAGCAATTTTCCCCACAACAACCAAGGAAAATGCCCCTATTACCCTCATTTCTACCTTAAAGGACATCTGCCAAGCAGTCGGTATTCCAGTCGTAGCGATTGGCGGTTTAACTTGTGAAAATATCCATCAACTTTCTGGAACAGGTATTGCTGGTATCGCAGTAGTTCGTGATTTGATGCAGGCAAGAGATATTGAAGCAAGAACCCAAGAATTTTTAACAAAATTAGATCAAATCATCTCTAAATAAAAACTCTCTCATTCCCAATATATGGGGAATGAGAGAGTTTTTTTAATCTTTATAAGTTGTATGGTTAACAGGACCAGAACCATGCCCAAGTTCAGGGGCATCTTGGATAGCTCTTGTGATAAAAGCCTTGGCCTTATCAACTGCTTGATAGAGGCTTTTCCCTTTTGCAAGCTCAGCAGTGATAACTGCAGCAAAGGTACAGCCAGTACCATGGGTATGGCAAGTTTGAATTCGTGGACTTTCCCAGACAAATTCTTCATCCTTTGTGAAGAGGAAATCTTTGGCACCACCTTCGAGGTGTCCTCCTTTGATAACAACTGATTGAGGCCCAAATTCTTTTAGGATCAAACGCCCAGCCTTTTGCATATCTTCTTGGTCTTTGATAGAAAAGCCGACAATTTCTTCTGCTTCAGGAAGATTGGGTGTAATAATCGTTGCAAGAGGCAGCAAATTTGTTTTGAGATAGTCTCTTGCACTTGTATCAATTAAAGCGTCTCCACTAGTAGCTACCATCACAGGATCAAGCACATAGGGACAATCAAGTTGCTTTAAGTAGGGTTGGATCATCTCCATGATTTTCGTAGTCGCAAGCATACCAGTTTTTACAGCTTGAGGGGAAATATCTGAAAAAACACTTTCCAATTGAGCTTTCAGCATTTGAGGAGAAACATGCTCTATTAATTGAACCCCCCTGGTATTTTGAGCGACAAGACTAGTTACAACGGCCATTCCATAGACACCTCTAGCTTGGAATGACTTTAAATCAGCCATTATTCCAGCTCCACCGCTAGGGTCAGTTCCAGCAATTGTTAGAGCAACGGGTAAATAAGTCATCTAAAACCTCCCAACCAGCTGAAGTTTGTATTTGGTAAAACAAGATAAAGTCTGTATCAAGAAGTCAATTAGTGGCTTATAAACCATTGTTATTTTGTCCACTTCCATCAACTAGCATTACCTAGATCGAGTCAAAGGGTCTAACAGTCGTTAATCTCAGCTTTACGCACCCCTAGTGGTTGTTTTCTTTTTTCTTTAGTATAGCATATTTTTATACTTTATATCGTAAGATTAGATTAAAATTAGGTCCAAAATAGATATTTCCTTCAATCAAAAAAGAGCCCGCGGGCTCTTTTATACTATGCTTCTGTCACAAATTGACTGAGAACACCATTGACAAAACGTGATGAAGTCTCATCTGAAAAGGCCTTAGCCAATTCGACTGCCTCATTCACAGCAACAATCTGTGGAGTGTCAAACTCTGTCATTTCAAAAATTCCAAGGCGCAGAATATTTTTCTCTACCAAGGTCAAGCGTTCTACTGTCCAACCAGGCTTCAAATGTTGACCGATTTGTTGGTCTAATTGATCTTTTGACTGATAAACGCCGGTCACGATATTCAAGAGAAAGGCCGGAAGATCAACTGTTGCATCTTCTGCCACGTCCTTATCATGCAGATAAGCAAAGCGACAAGCTTCGACAATGTCTCCATCGTACTCCAAGGCCATCAAGGCTTGGAAAGCACGCTCGCGTAAATCTCGACGTGATTCTAATAAAATTTCATCAGTCATTGAGGAAGTCCTCATTAAACAAGTCTTTCAAGTCTGGTTTTGGAGATTTTTCTGTTGCAATCCCTACAACGTGGATATTAACCGCATCCAAGGTGACATCCGCCATATCATACACAGCAGATTTCACAGCCTTTTGGATCGCTACTGCTACAGATGGTACCGCCACTCCATATTCAAGGTAGAGATAAATATCCACTGAGACCTGACCGTCTTCTTCTGTATGAAGGTAGACGCCACGACCAAGTGAGCGTTTTGAAAGGCTATCTGACACGCTCTTATTTTCAAGAGAGTAAACTCCCTCTACTTTTGCCGTTGCAATCGCAATAATTTTTTCTAATACACGTGGTGCAATAACGATGTCACCAAATTGTTCAGTTGCCATAGAAGTTCCTTTCTATTTGACACCCTGAGAGATCTCTTACGCACGAGAAACGTAAGTTCCTTCTGCAGTGTTGATAACGAGTTTTTGTCCTGCTTCGATGAAGTCTGGAACGTTTACAACAAGTCCTGTTTCCATTGTTGCTGGTTTTCCAGAACCAGTCACTGTAGCACCTTTGATCGATGGTTGAGTTTCTGTGACTGTCAATTCAACAGTAGTTGGTACAGTTACCCCAATCACTTCATTTCCGTAGAATTGAATTTTCACTTCTGAATTTTCAAGAATGTAAAGCAATTCATTTTCAACATTGACGACAGGGATTTCGTATTGGTCATAAGTTTCTGTGTTCATGAAGTAGGCTGTGTCGTCCATTTGGTACAAGTATTGGGCTGGGACAGTCTCAAGAATCGCTTGTTCAAATTTTTCTTCTGGACGGTAGCTTGTGTCAAATGTAGAACCAGTACGGACATCACGTAATTTCATCCGCATGATGGTATTTCCTTTACCTGGTTTGTGGTGACTTGCTTCCAAAACGCGAATCAATTTTCCATCTGCTGTGACAAACGTCATACCAGCTCTTAATTTACTTGCTTCGATCATGTTTTATTACCTCTTTTTTTAAAAATAGATTACTCTTTATTGTAACACACTATTTGATTTTTCTCAAACAGCAATCTTTTCTTTTTAGGAAGGAAAGAGTGCAGAGACTAGCGATTGGAGACTCTACATCTCTGAGCCTAGTTCCCTTCTATTCGTCAACAGGGACAATATTACCATCCGCATCTTTGGTCACATGGACATATTTGCCATCCACCTCAATGTAGAAGGTTTTGGGCTTGTCTTGAGCTGGTGCTGCTTGTTGTTGCAGATCATTTCCCAGAGCTTGACCCAGATTCATCCCCATAATCATATTCATGCCATTGCTACCTTCATTTTTGGCAGCTGCCACCAAGGCCTCATTGCGGGCGCGACGCTCTTCAATTTCGATGGTATTGTACTTCATGGCTGCCAATTCACTGTCCAGTTTATTAACCTTGGCCATACTATCAGCATCGTAGCTCAGATCTTCGATCAGGACATTGATTGGTTAATTCAATACCATATAATTCTGACCACGTTTTGTTGACTTCGCGTTTTGCGACTTCATTGAAGACGTCTTGGTCTGCATTGATATTGTAGATATCTGCCTTATTTTCAGCCGTATATTTTGAAAGGGCGACGGCAATTTTTGGAGCGAGGTTTTGGCGCAAGGTTCCCTGAGCTACATCTTCCAAGGTAAAAGGTTTATCTGCCGTAATTTGGCGACTGACTGCACTGACATAGAAAAGAACCGGATCTGCTATTTTGACATCATAGAGACCATAAAAGCGAATGCTCAGAAGCTGTTGGTAACGGTCGCTAAAGTACTCAACTGGATTTTGAGTGCCAAATTTATTTCCTGTAAAAGGTTGCATCCGCACAAAAATAATTTCTTGTTGGGTGACCACTTGGCCTCCAAATGAGAAACGATTCTTGAACTGATCCCACGTTCCTTTCACACCACCCTTTTCAAACAACCAGGCATTTTCACCGGCTTGCCATTCGTGACTCCCTGCTTCTAGAAGGTCTCCTAGAAACGTTCCATTATTGACCAAGAGAGCAACATAGCCTTGGGGAACAATGACAACAGAGCCATCTGTCAATAGACCCGTATTTTGGTTGCTCTGACGAGAGCGCCCATCTGGATCTTTGGTCAAGAGCTGTCCCTTAATGGCCAAAGCTGTTGCTGGAACAGCTTCCGGCAAGGTAATGGCTTCCTTAAATTTACTATCTTGAAAACTTGAAATGCCCGCTGAAAGGGCTGCTTTAATAAATCCCATACATTCTCCTATCTGTAGAATTCAATTTCATCCACAACTTCGTAGACATCCAAGACCCAATCTTTTGGATTGTGCTTCAAGGATGCTTGGCAATATTCACACTTGTCGATTGAATCGATCGTTAGTGGCGCACCACAGTTCGGACAGTGATCACTAACGACTTCTGAATTCTTAATGATCTCTGTCTGGGCTCCATGTTCACGGAGGAAGACCATGCGGTAAACGGTAAAGAGATCTTTGGTTGGATCCCCTTCGATCACACGACCCGTTTCATCATTTCGAATGTAATCTCTCATCGTCGAAGACAGAATGACTTCAATGCGGTCATTGCCTTCTGGATTTTCGATAAAGTCTTTGATCTTCGAATCTTCCACACATACGCGCTCTAGAACATTGGTTGTTTTGGCACGAATATGCTCTTGTAACTGCGTCAAGTGCTGCTCATAAAGACTCGTACTTTCTAAGTTCCGCACAGAATTCCAATCTTTTTCTGTCCAGGCAGACTGCAATTGAAGATAAACCAGCTTAACTTGCGACAAGAAGCGGTCTTCATCAAACATTGGATCCAGTTTACGGATGCGGCGAATCGCTTCATAGTTGTTCTCAATTGGTCGACCCGCCCGTTCTTAGGTTGTCCGTTTTGGACCACTATTTGAATAGGACGAATCATCACTCTCATTAGCCTCTTTTGCAATATTATAGACAAATCCAATCAATCCAATGATGGCGACAACTGCTACCGCCCCACCAGAGTCTGATCCAGAACTAGAACTGTAGCTACTGGATCCACCAGACCAGCTACTGCCACCAGACCAGCTACTTCCCCCTCCAGACCAGCTACTACCACCACCACCGCCAGAATGAATAGTGCTACTACCACCACTATGCGTATTGCCGACACCAGCATGAGCAGAAGGAGCAAATGCAAATAGAAGGGCTACTAGAAGAATTCCCAATACTAAAATTCGTTTTTTCATAGGCCTCATTTCTTATCTTTGTTTGTTACACAGGGGTTAAGAAAATACTGTCTATTTTATAGGACAATCAATTCTTTAGGAGCAAGAGTCAAGACTTCACAGCCAGTTTCTGTAATCAAGAGGTCATCTTCGATCCGCACGCCAGAGAGACCTTCGATATAAATACCTGGCTCATCTGTTAAGACCATACCTGCTTGAATCGCTTCTTTAGACGTTTGGCTGAAGTATGGTTCTTCGTGGATATCTAGCCCAATTCCATGACCGATTCCATGAGTAAAGTATTGACCATAGCCGGCTGCCTCGATCACATCACGTGGGATTTTATCAAAATCACGGAAGCCAAGTCCATCTTTAGCAGCATCAATCAAGGCTTGATTGGCTTTCAAAACGGTTTCGTAAATCTCTCTTTCCTTGTCGCTGACATGTCCTGCATAGATTGTCCGTGTCATATCGCTAACATAGTGATTATACAAGCAACCAAAATCAAGGGTCAAGGCATCTCCTGCTGAAATGACCCGATCACTTGGAGTCGCATGAGGCATGGCAGAGCGTTCACCAGCTGCTGAGATAATATCAAAAGATACACCAGAAGCTCCTAACTCCCGCATTCTAAAATCTAGGAAAGTCGCTGCTTCCAACTCTGTCGTTTTCCCTACCTTGATATAGTCTAAAATATCATGGAAGGCTTGGTCAGAGATGCTACAAGCTTTTTTAATCGCCGCAATCTCGGTCTCATCTTTAATCAAGCGCAATTCCATGACAAAGTTCGCTAGGGATTGAAGGCTAATACCACTGAAAACAGAAGCCATGCGGGCATGGTAGGCCACCGTCACTTCATCCTCAAAACCAAGTTCTTTGATTCCAAGGTCCTTAACGATCTCTGCAGCTGCAGTCAACTCATCGCGGGTTTCCACAATCTCTACAAAGGGGAAACAAGTCGCATGGGCATGGATGGTGTAGCGCGAATCTGTAAAGAGTACCACGCGTTCTTCTGTCACCAAAGCGGTCCCGTTTGAACCCCAGAAATTGGTTAAATAATAAACATTTTTCAAATTGTTAATCAATACCGCTTTGAGGTTTTGGGCTTTCATTTTGTTTCTTAAGTAGCTGATCCGTTGATTCATTGTAATTTTCCTTTCAAATATTGTCCTGTGTAGCTAGCAGGATTTGCTGCTACTTCTTCTGGTGTTCCGGTCGCAATAATGGTTCCACCACCGACACCGCCTTCTGGTCCTAAATCGATGATATGATCTGCTGTCTTAATAACATCTAAATTGTGCTCAATCACAAGGACTGTATTGCCATCATCCACAAACCGCTCTAAGACTTTGATCAAGCGAGAAATGTCTTCGGTATGGAGTCCGGTCGTTGGTTCATCCAAGATATAGAAGGATTTTCCTGTAGAGCGCTTGTGCAATTCAGAAGCCAACTTCATTCGCTGCGCTTCCCCACCTGAAAGGGTGGTCGCTGGTTGCCCCAGCGTTACATAGCCCAAGCCCACATCTTGGATGGTCTTGAGTTTGCGTTCAATTTTTGGAATGTGCTTGAAGAATTCGACTGCCTTATTGACCGTCATATCCAGAACTTCTGCGATATTTTTTTCCTTGTAGTGGACTTCGAGGGTTTCACTATTGTATCGACGTCCATGGCAGACCTCACAAGGGACAAAGACATCTGGCAAGAAGTGCATTTCAATCTTGATGATCCCATCTCCTGAGCAGGCTTCACAACGCCCACCCTTGACATTGAAACTAAAGCGGCCTTTTTTATAGCCCCGAATTTTGGCTTCATTGGTCTGAGCAAAGAGATCACGAATATCATCGAAGACGCCTGTATAGGTCGCTGGATTGGAACGAGGAGTCCGACCAATCGGGCTTTGATCAATGTCGATCAAGCGATCGATATGCTCAATCCCCTGAATCGTCTTGTATTTCCCTGGTTTTTCCGAATTGCGGTTGAGCTTTTGAGCGATGGCTTTTTTCAAGATGCCATTGATCAAGGTCGATTTTCCAGAACCGGAAACTCCAGTGACTGCGATGAATTTTCCTAGAGGAAAGCGTACTGTGATGTCTTGTAAGTTATTCTCACTTGCTCCTGTAATTTCAATAGAGCGGCCATTTCCTGAACGGCGCTCTGTTGGAACCGGAATCTTGCGCTTGCCGGACAAATACTGGCCAGTGATGGATTTGCTGTTGCGTGCCACCTGCTTTGGAGTTCCTGCTGCAACGATCTCTCCCCCAAAGACACCGGCACCTGGGCCGACGTCGATCAGGTAGTCTGCCTCTCTCATGGTATCTTCATCATGTTCGACGACAATCAAGGTATTGCCTAAATCGCGCATCTTCTTGAGACTGGCAATCAGGCGGTCATTGTCCCTTTGATGGAGGCCGATAGACGGCTCATCCAAGATGTAAAGGACACCAGAGAGGTTGGAACCGATCTGGGTTGCCAAGCGAATGCGCTGGCTTTCTCCACCTGATAAGGTCCCAGCCGATCGTGACAGGGTCAAGTAATTGAGCCCCACATTGTTTAAGAAGGTTAAGCGATCCTTAATCTCTTTTAGGATCGGTCTTGCAATCGTAGCTTCATTGTCCGTTAAGATCAGCTGGTCCACGGCTTTTAAGTGGTCCGCAATCGATAGATCTGACACTTCCCCGATATGCATCCCCTTTTCTCCTCCGACACGAACAGAGAGAGCCTGGTCATTGAGACGGTAGCCATGGCAGGTCGCACAGGTCAATTCGTTCATATAAGAGCGCATTTGGTTGCGGGTGAAATCACTATTGGTCTCACGGAAACGACGGTGAATATTGTTTACGACCCCTTCAAAAGGAATCTCGATATCCCGAACTCCACCAAATTCATTTTCATAGTGGAAGTGGAATTCCTTGCCATTTGACCCATAGAGGACCAAGTCCTTTTCTTCTTGAGAAAGATCAGAAAACGGCTGGTCCATATCAACGCCAAAATGGATCATGGCCTGCTCCAACATCTGTGGATAGTAGTTGGAAGAGATCGGATTCCAAGGAGCGAGGGCTCCTTCGCGAAGGGTTAAGCGATCATCTGGCACCACCAAATCTAAATCCACCTCTAGCTTAATACCCAGCCCATCACAATCTGGACAAGATCCAAAAGGCGCATTGAAAGAAAAGAGGCGGGGCTCTAATTCAGGAACGGTAAAGCCACAGACTGGACAAGCATAATGCTCAGAAAAGAGCAATTCCTTGCCATCCATGGTATCAATCACCACATAACCATCCGCAATCCGAAGAGCTGCTTCAATCGAATCAAAGAGCCGCGAGCGGATGCCCTCTTTGATCACGATTCGGTCCACAACTACTTCAATCGTGTGCTGCTTGCTTTTAGATAGTTCTGGAACCTCTGTCACATCATAGATCTCACCATCGACCCGCACCCGGACATAGCCGTCTTTTTGGACTTTTTCAATGATATTCTTGTGCTGGCCTTTTTTCTTGCGAATAATAGGAGCTAGAATTTGCAGGCGTTGGCGCTCTGGTAATTCCAAGACTTGATCGACAATTTGCTCAACCGAAGAAGCTGTAATCGCTCCATGCCCATTGATACAATAAGGCGTCCCTACACGCGCATAGAGCAAGCGCAGGTAGTCATTGATCTCTGTTGCCGTCCCCACTGTAGAACGGGGGTTTTTGCTGGTCGTTTTTTGGTCGATGGAGATAGCTGGACTCAAGCCGTCAATGGAGTCCACATCTGGTTTTTCCATATTTCCCAAGAATTGCCGGGCATAGGCCGATAAGCTCTCCACGTAGCGGCGCTGACCTTCTGCATAGAGGGTATCAAAGGCCAGACTGGACTTTCCAGAACCAGACAAACCCGTCACCACGACTAATTTGTCCCGTGGAATTTCCACATCTATATTTTTTAAATTATGGGCGCGTGCCCCATGAATGACAATTTTATCTTGCATGTTCTTACTCTAATCACCTTTTTGTTAACCTCCATTATAACAAATTTTTTAGTATTCTTTTATCCAAAACCGTCCTTTTTCTGATATAATGTTAAGGTGTAAAAAAACAAGGGGAGGCACCATGAAACAGGTCTTTTTATCGACAACGACTGAATTTAAGGAAATAGAGACGCTGGAACCTGGTAGCTGGATCAACCTTGTGAACCCTTCTCAAAGTGAATCGATGGAAATCGCCTCTGCTTTTAATATCGATATTGCCGACTTACGGGCACCACTCGATGCGGAAGAAATGTCCCGTATGACCATCGAAGATGAATATACCTTGATCATCGTCGACGTTCCCATCAAGGAAGAGCGGAACAATCAGACCTACTACGTGACCATTCCGCTAGGGATTATCCTGACAGAAGAGGCTATTATCACGACTTGCTTGGAGAAATTGCCGCTTCTCGATATCTTTATCAACCGACGCTTGCGGAATTTCTATACCTTTATGCGGTCACGCTTTATCTTTCAGATCCTCTATCGTAACGCTGAACTCTACTTGTCAGCGCTTCGTACCTTGGATCGCAAAAGCGAGCAGATTGAAAGTCAATTGCACAAATCAACGCGTAATGAAGAGCTGATTGAGTTGATGGAGCTGGAAAAAACCATCGTCTACTTTAAAGCCTCTCTGAAAACCAATGAGCGCGTGATCAAGAAATTGACCAGCGCTACAAGTAACATCAAGAAATACTTAGAAGACGAGGATCTGTTGGAAGATACCTTGATCGAAACCCAGCAGGCCATCGAGATGGCAGATATTTATGGAAATATCCTGCACTCCATGACCGATACCTTCGCATCGATTATCTCCAACAACCAGAACAACATCATGAAAACTCTGGCTCTCGTTACCATTGTCATGTCCATTCCAACCATGATCTTTTCGGCCTACGGGATGAACTTCAAGGACAATGAGCTTCCGCTCAATGGCGAACCCCATGCCTTCTGGCTGATCATTATCATCGCCTTTGCCCTGACCGGGTCTCTCGTCGTCTACCTCATCCATAAAAAATGGTTCTAACACCTACTAATAACACTAAGGAGTATTTATGTCTCAATTTGATTTGAATCAACTAAGCAAGAAAAATCAAGAATTTATCCGTATCGCCAAACACCAATTGCTTGAAAATGGAAAGACAGAGGAAGAAGCAGAAAGCCTCATCCAGGAAATTCTACCAGCTATCCATGAAAACCAAGGAAAAGGAATTCCGGCACGGACCCTTTTTGGAGCTCCAACTGTATGGGCGAACTCTTTCAGCGAGAAAGAACGCTATGAAAAAGAGCATCCGAAATTAAACGATGCCCCCTCTCTCATGATTTTGGATTCCTTCCTCTTTATCTTTGGAGTCTTTGCTGCGATTAGCGCCTTTATGAACTTGGTTGCACCTCGTCGTACTGGCTATGGTTTGATCACCTTAATCCTTGGAAGTTTGACAGGGGCTCTGCTCTTATACCTCATGTACTACTTCTTCTATCAGTATATGGATGGTACCAAAGATCGTAGCGAGCGTCCTTCTCTTTGGAAATCTATGCCGATTCTTGTTGGAGTCATGTTCCTTTGGGTCATTGTCTTGTCCTTTACTTCCTTACTCCCACAGGTTCTCAACCCAACTATTCCAGATGTCCTTGCCATCGTTTTAGGAGCTTTAGCACTTGTCCTTCGCTTCTACCTCAAGAAACGCTTTAATATTAAAAGTTCGAGCACAGCACCAGCAACTCGACGCTAAAAAGAAACGGATGAAGTTTTCATCCGTTTTTGTTTTACTGTATTTCCCTGTTCAATCTTTTTGAAAAATAGAGGACTAAGTCATCATTGTTTTCACAAGAACTGTAAGGGGCCAAGGAGTGATCCCTAAACCAAACCCCAGATCCATCTGGGATATAGCCCCGTTTGACATACAGTCTTTGAGCTGGACCATAACCCGAGTGTAAACCAACCCCTAAAGTAACAATCTCTGATAGTAGCCAGACTCTTTTTTCTGCCTCCTCTAAGAGTTGATTCCCAATCCCTCGATTTCTAAATGGTTCAAAAACATTAAAATCAGATAGTTCAGGATAGACTCCCACGAAAGGGCCGTGCTTGGCAGCAGGCAATATAGTGATATAGCCTGCCACAAATCCATCCGACTCAGCTACTAATACGTCCCTCTCTCTATTCTCCTGCTCCTGAAAATAGCTAGTCAAGATATCCTCTCTACCCGGCCACCCTTGGTGGATAAAAGCTTGAGAGATGTGCTCAATATCTGCCTTTATCATCCTCCTGATGATTACACCTTCCTTCATAGTTCCCTCCTTGATACCTTTCTCCCCTCATTATAGCATAATCAGAGCTTGGGAAAGTTCAAAGAGCTTCACACGGACCTAACACACTATCACATTTCTATGCTCGCAAAAAAAGATCCAATGGGTCTGAAAAAGAGGTCCACTGGACCTCAACTCGCCCTTACATTTCCAAGCTCGTGAAAAAAAGACCCGTTTGGGTCTTAATTCGCTCTCTTGTCTTCAAGCTCATGAAAAAAAGACCCGTTAGGGTCTTTTTTTTAATCTTCGTTTACGAAAGGCATCAAAGCCATTACGCGAGCGCGTTTGATAGCTGTTGTTACTTTACGTTGGTTCTTCGCTGAAGTTCCAGTTACACGACGAGGAAGGATTTTCCCACGTTCTGAAACGAAACGGCTAAGAAGCTCAGTATCTTTGTAATCGACATATTCGATTTTGTTTGCTGCGATGTAATCAACTTTTTTACGGCGTTTGAATCCGCCACGACGTTGTTGAGCCATGTTTAATTCTCCTTTATAGTTTTAATTCGTTAAACCCATTCTTAGAATGGAAGATCGTCGTCTGAGATATCCATTGGATTCGCTCCAAATGGATTTTCTTCACGACCAAAGTTTGGCGCTGCATTGCTTGGTTCAGATCCACCAAAGCTTGGGGTTGCATTTCCAGCAAAACCACCGTTGCCTGATGAATAACCACCACCTGCATGCCCTTCGCGTGCTGCACGGCTTTCCAATAGTTGGAAGCTGTCTGCTACGACTTCAGTGACATAAACACGTTGACCTTGCTGGTTTTCGTAATTACGTGTTTGAATGCGACCGGTAATCCCAATCAAAGCACCTTTCTTAGCCCAGTTGGCTAAGTTTTCTGCTTGCTGACGCCAGATCACACAGTTGATGAAATCGGCTTCGCGTTCTCCATTTTGACTCTTGAAGTTGCGGTTGACAGCTAGGCTGAAAGTAGCAACTGCTTGATTGCTTGGAGTGTAGCGAAGTTCAGCATCACGGGTCATACGACCGACAAGTACAACATTGTTAATCATAAGTCACCTCTGATGATTTCTTACGCGTCAACTTTTACGATCATGTGACGAAGAATGTCACCGTTGATTTTTGAAAGACGGTCGAACTCGTTAAGAGCTACAGCGTCGTTCGCTTCAACGTTTACGATGTGGTAAAGTCCTTCACGGAAATCTTGGATTTCGTATGCAAGACGACGTTTTTCCCAATCTTTTGATTCAACAACAGTTGCACCGTTGTCAGTCAAGATAGAATCGAAACGTGCTACCAAAGCGTTTTTAGCTTCTTCTTCAATGTTTGGACGAATAATATAAAGAATTTCGTATTTAGCCATTGATAATGTTCCTCCTTTTGGACTAATGACCCCCTGTCTTTGCAAGGGGTAAGTGAGGTTTACTCACAAGAAACTATTATACCAGACTTTTGGAACAAAGGCAAGAATTATCTTTAGGATTTAAAAAATGATTCTGGACGTCCCCTTCGAGAAAAAAGAAAGAAATGTCCTAAAAAATGACATTTTATAGAAGAAACCCCTCCCCTTCTTTCTCCTCTTTCCTTAAAGAAAACTGATATCAGTTAGCTTTAAGCTTGAGTCTTTATACTAGCTACAACAAATCTCAAGAAACGAGGAACGATTATGAATTATCTTATCATCCCCGCCTATCAACCGGATCTGAATCTTGTCAAACTGGTTCGCTTGGTCCATGCTAAGAGCGATCTCCACATCATCGTGGTCGACGATGGGAGTGACGCTGACAAGAAAGCGATTTTTGACAAATTGGACGGTCTTGCAACAGTCCTGACCCACGAGCACAACCAAGGAAAAGGACAATCTCTCAAGACTGCTTATGCCTACATCCTAGAAAGAGGTACCTATGGAAGCATTGTTACAGCTGATGCAGACGGTCAGCACAAAATTTGGGATATTTTCAGGGTTGTTAACCAATCTCAAGAGCATCCTGGAACACTTATTCTAGGAGCACGCGCCTTCTCTGGAAAAGTTCCTTTGCGTTCTGCTTTCGGGAATAAATTGACCCGCTTCTTGTTTAAGCAACAAACAGGGGTGGCGGTCAGCGATACCCAAACGGGCTTACGGGCTTTCACTACGAATCTCTTGCCTTTCATGCTTGAGGTTGAAGGACAACGGTATGAGTACGAAATGAATGTGCTCCTCGCAGCAAGCAACTCCTTCCCCATCGTGGAAGTTCCCATCGAGACGGTCTACATCAATGACAACGAAGGCTCCCATTTCCGACCTATTCGGGATGGCATCATGATCTACAAGGACATGTTCAAGTTTGCCCTCTCCTCTCTGAGTAGTTTTATCGTTGACTATCTGGTCTACGCCTTCTTCCTCTTCGTGATGATGGCCGTGCCCATTAGTCTACGTATTCTCCTAGCGAATGGGATCGCTCGTGTGACGAGTTCCATCTTTAACTACTCGACCAATAAGCACCTAGTCTTTAAGAACAAAGACAGCGTCGCTAAAACTGGAAGTGGCTACTTTGGCCTAGCCCTCGGCCTCTTTATTCTCGATACGCTCTTAATTCGACTCTTCTATACTGCTTTCGGACTCAATCTCCTGATCAGTAAGATTGTCGTCGGCTTCCTCCTCTTTCTGGTCTCATGGGTGATCCAGAAAAAAGTGATCTTCAAAGAAAGGACTGCTCCCCACCATGAAATTCTTTAAAAAATCCTATACCTATGCTGCCTGCTTTGGCCTTCTTTTGACCAGCAGTTTTAGCTACTCGATGCTCAAGACCTTTGTCTTATCCGATGCCATCCAAACCGTAAAAGCTACGACTACGGACACCAAGGCAGCCAAAAAAGCAGCTGCTTCAGCTACAACGACCGATACTAGCTATTCAGATGACAATATCCAGGTGACTTTAACAGAAAAAACAGTTGAAAATACCCAGGTTTACATCGCAGATATCACAGTCAGCTCGGCAGATTATCTCAAAACAGCCTTTGCACAAAACACCTACGGGACAAATGTAACGGCTAAGACCTCCGTCACGGCCGCCAACAACAGTGCTATTCTAGCAGTGAACGGTGACTATTACGGGGCTAACAGCACAGGATACGTCATCCGAAATGGAGTGGTCTACCGCGATACCGTTCGGGAAGATTCAAGCAATGGGGACCTGGCCATTTATAAGGATGGATCCTTCAAAATTATCTATGAAGATGAGATCTCTGCGGATCAATTGGTCAAAGGCGGGGTCGTCAATCTCCTCGCTTTCGGTCCTTCCTTAGTTGAAAATGGAGAAATTACCGTCGATACCAGCTCAGAGGTCGGGCAATCTATGGCATCAAATCCACGGACAGCGATTGGGATCATCGATGAAAACCACTACATTATCGTCGTGTCAGACGGACGGACTTCAGAAAGCCAAGGCCTGTCTCTCTACCAATTAGCAGAAGTGATGAAGTCTTATGGCGTCAAAACAGCCTACAACCTTGATGGTGGCGGATCTTCTACCCTCTACTTTAACGGAAAAGTCATCAACAAACCAACTACAAATGGTACTATCTCAGAAAGGGCGGTGAGTGACATTGTCTACATCGGTTACTAATCCTATTAAACAACGGTTGAAAAAAACGATTCTCTGGTATACTCTGATTTCAGCTTTCTTCTTTGTCGGAAGTCGCATCTATGAACACTTTAGTTTTGGCGAAACCTCTGCCTTCATGCACTACCTCTTCTTGATTCCTTTGGTCGGTGGGGCACTGTTAGTGGTTCTACAGTTGATGGTGAAAGGCCTCTCTCGCCTGAGTCTCAATCTTTGGAATTCAGGAGTGGCTACGCTCACAGCCGGAGCCCTCTACCGAGGGATTGTCAACCTCTCTGGCCGCTCCACCACAATGGATCAGCCCTATTATTACCTTGGCCTTGCCTTTCTAGCACTAGCTCTGATCAGCCTCTTCTTTGTCCGCAGTGTCTGGGTGGAGAAAACAGCCTAAGACATCAAAAACGTCCGTTTCTTAAAAGAACGGACGTTTTTTAGGGTAAGTTAACGGATGAACAACTTAGCCTTCACGTTTTTTGCTAGCTACAAATCCTGCTAAAGCTAGTGAGGTCATGCCAAAGAGGCTAAGGACGGTTGAAGCCAATTCATCTTGACCTGTCTTTGGAAGACCAGTTGCTGGTGTAGCAGCTACTTCGGCTTGACCACCCGTATGATAAGTGACAGCGACTGGTTTGTTTGTTGCCACTTCTTTTGTTTCGCTTGTAGCTGGTTGAGCTGGAGTTACTGGGGTTTCAGGTTGAGGAGTTGGGGCAACAGGAGACACTGGAGCCACAGGATGGACTGGATTTACAGGACTTACTGGATCAACTGGTGCTGGCTGTGGTTGTGGAGTTGGTTCTGGGGTTGGTTGTGGTTCTGGAGTTGGTGTTTCTTCTTCCACTTTTTCCACAAATGTCTTGTTGCCCAAGATTGAAGCAGACAACTTCTTCCCTGCCTTATTCACATCTTCGATGTATTGGATAAAGACTTCAGTATCTGGATTAATGGCACCGATCAATTTTGTATCACGGAAGACTGAGAAGCCATCTCCGCCACCATACAAGAAGTCGTTGATAATCGCCTTGTAGGTCTTGTTGCGATCAATTTCAGTTCCATCTGCCTTGTAAGCTTTTACGACCTTATATGGATTTTCTTCTGTTGCATCAGCTGGTTTTGTATAGGTGTACTTGATCCCTGCCATTTGCAAGAAGTAAAGCTCTTTCTCATCATATTGTTGGTCCAAAGCTTTGTAGATTTGGTCCCCAGTGATTTCTACTACTTGGAGGATATTTCCAAATGGTTGCACCGCTTGAGCTGCACCCCAAGTGACTGTTCCGTCTGGTTTCACCACGAGATCTGCACGGATTCCTCCATTATTGGTGAAGGCAAAGTCAACATCTGGATAACCTGATTTTTTGGCAATATCTAGTTGCGCTGCTGTGACCAAATCTCCAACAGCACTTTCTTTTTGCGCATTCAATTCACGGGTAATATTTTCAGCTTTTTCTGCTGTACCGATTTTTGCTTCTGTTACTTTTTTAACCGTCGCATTGGCATCATCGATGATCGCTTGAACCTTGGCATCTTTTGCTTTGCCTTTCGATGGATCTACCGCAATAATTTTAGCAGTTGGAGCTTTGACAAAGTCAGCTGTATCCGTATCTAGGACCCCACGGACATCAGAGTAGGCTTTCCCTTGAGACGTACCTTGAACTATCAAGGTATTTCCGACCATTCCATTTGTATATTGGTGGTTATGACCTGCAAATACGATATCCACTGAGTTTTCAGGATAGATTTGATTTAATTTTTTGATCATGTCTGCAGCCGGACCTTCTGCTACACCGTTTTTGCTGGTAGCAGCAACGTGGGCCAAGACAGCGATAGCATGAACCCCTTGGTCATTTAATTCACGCGCATATTTGGCAATCGATTCTGCTTCATCCAAAACCCGGTATTGTTCATGATTTTTACGCAAGACAAGATTTGGGAATTCTGTCGTAACAACCCCGATAAATCCGACCTTAACAGTCTTGTCATTGACTGGGATTTCTTTGATGGTATAAGGTTTCCAGTCAAATGGGATTTTGTTGGTATCCTTGTCGACCAAGTTGGCAATCACGACTTCTTGTTTAGAAGCTTCATGAGGATATTCATCGACGATCTTATTGAATTGACCAGGTGTTGGGGCTTCTCCCTTCATGATCCGGTTGAATTCACCAAGTCCTTCGTCAAACTCGTGATTTCCAAGGGTTCCGTATTCAAAGTTCATTTCATTGAAGACTTTTACAGTTGGTTCATCTTGAAGGAGGGCAGAGTTGGCTGGACTAGCGCCGACCATATCTCCCGCTTGCACACGGATGCTGGCATTAGGCGTTCCGGCATTCTCCGTTTCAAAGTCTTTTTGCGAATCGTTCAAATAGGTTGCCAAAAGTGGGGCTGTTCCTGCGTTTTTCACAGTTTCGCCTTCTAAACGAGCTGTCCCTGTTTGTTCCAAGGCACCGTGGAAGTCATTAACGCCCATGAACTGTACGGGCAATTCGTCTGCAAAAACGCTATTGATCGCAAAAACACTAAGACCCGCAGCGACCGCTAGGATACTGCTTTTCAAGATAATTTTTTTCTTCATAGAATACTCCATTTTCTAATGTAGAACACTTCTCCAAAAAGGAGAATGCAGAACAGTTGATTTGCTGCAATCAGCTCTTCCATTTTACTATTTTTTCGGTTTTACTTCAATATTTTCCTAGAAACTCTTACAATTTTATTAGAAAAACGCTTGATTTCCGAACTTATATCCAGCTGTCTTTTCTTTAGTTCCTAGATCTATAAATTGTTAAAAAAAATCAGTCCCTAAAGTTTCATCAAATAAGAACTGAAAACTATTGTTACGTAGAAGCATAAGATAGACACAATGAATCATGTGAATCGACTATACTTTTCTCCTAAAAATACAAATCATTTGTGCTATAATGTGGTTAATGGAAAATAGTAAAAGTACAATCACTAGAAAAACTCTCAGAAAGCAGGAACCTGATGTCCTGGGCAAGACAATTGCTTCTACTCCTTATCTACCAGTAGCACAAATTCATGGTCTCCTGGTAGATAAGGAAAGTAGGTGCCAACACTATCATTCTCCACTAGATATTGTTGCTCTAAAATGCTATGACTGTCAAAAATATTATGCCTGTTATCAATGTCATGATCATATAGAGGATCATAGATTTCGAGCTTATCCTTGCCACATAAGGCAGGATAAGGTAGTTATCTGTGGTGTTTGTCTACATGAAATGACTATTGAAAACTATCAAAAGTCTATCTCTTGCTCTCATTGTCACAGTCGGTTTAATCCAGCTTGCTCAAAGCACTATGACATTTATTTTGCAAAATAAAAAGATTGAAGACATTGTTCGTGTGAACAGAGCCTTCAATCTTTTTTTAGTTAAAGTAGCTATGATCTTTTAGTGCTTTTAAAACTGGCTTAGTCACCAAAGAGACGATGAGTCCTTTTAACAGGTCAGGAATGATAAAAGGTGTCAAACCGACAGCTACGGCTGTAGACCAACCCATATTTCCAAGGAAGTGAAGGGTGAGAATTCCACCGACAAATACTGGGACATCTCCTAAAACAAAAGCCAAAAAGATTTTCCAAATGGGTGTATCAGCATTGGTCAGTTTAGAAGTGATAAAGGCGAAAAGGGGATAGGCAAGTATATAACCAGCTATTGGACTAAAGAAGGTTTGAAAACCACCGCTACCTCCTGCGAAAACGGGTAGACCAATTGCACCGAGAATAAGATAGAGGAGAGCAGCAAGAGTAGCTTCTCTCGGTTTAAAAATGGCAGCCACCAGTCCTACAGCAAAGGTCTGTAAGGTGATGGGCACCGCTCCTATCGGAATGATGATTTGTGATAAGGAAGCAATGATAGCAGCTCCGAAGGCTGGAAGAACAATTGAAAAAGTATGATGTTGTTTCACTTTTAGTTAACCTCACTTTCAAATATGGTTAACCTATTATACCAGACAACTCCTCAATGGTCAACCAAAATATAAAAATAGGTTGACTGTAGAAACTGGAATTCGTTTGTAATTTTCTTTCTCAAGCAATCCCACTTTCCAGCACTCTTTTTATTTTATGAAATCATTCACCTAGTTACTGATGGGCTAATCAAATATTTTTAAAAAAATATCAAATTCTTTTACCGCTGGCATCATCAATGCAATCCACAAGGTGATTTCACCCTCTGTGGATAGAAGACTTCCACAAACTGATGAAACAGCGCTTAACTGTTTCAAAAAAAGCAAGTGGAAATGTAAAAGACGGTCTAAATAAGAAAAAAAGCCGGAATGCTCCGACTTTTTTTCTTATTTATTTACATTTTCCCATTTCCAGTTGTGCACTTCCGGAATGTCATCTCCGTTTTCACGGATATAAGCATTGTGGAAGGCAACTGTTTCATCCATTTGAGCTGCAAATGCGGATGCTTCTTCCCCAAGAGCTGCATTAGCAGCATCTTGTGCCAAGTGGAAGCGGTCCAACTCAGACATCACACGCATATCAAATGGTGTTGTGATATCTCCGTTTTCACGGTAACCATGTACACGAAGACTGTGGTTGTGACGGTTGAAGAAGATGTCACGAATCATGCCTTCGTAACCATGGAAGGCAAAGATGACAGGTTTGTCAGTCGTGAAGACTTTATCGAACTCTTCGTCAGAAAGTCCACGTGCATCTACTGATGGGTGACGCAATTTCAAAATATCCACAACATTGACAAAGCGGATCTTCAATTCTGGGAAGGCTTGGTGCAAGATTGTGATGGCTGCAAGAGCTTCAAGGTTTGGCTCTGTACCTGCAGCTGCAATGACAAGATCTGGCTCTTCATCTGCTGACACAGTTGATGCCCAATCGATCACCTTGTACCCTTCACGAACCAATTCTTCTGCCTCATCAGCTGAGTAGAATTGAGGACGTGGGTGTTTTGAAGTAACGATCAAGTTTACCTTGTCTTCTGCCTTGAAGGCTTTATCCATCACTGCAAGCAAACTATTAGTATCTGCCGGCAAGTACTCACGGATGTATTCAGGAGTTTTCTCAGCCAAGTGAGTCAAGATACCTGGATCTTGGTGAGTGTAACCATTGTGGTCTTGTTGGAAGACAGTTGAAGTTGCAATCAAGTTCAAGGCTGGGTAGTTTTTACGCCATGTTGTATGTGTCTTAGACTTACGCAACCATTTGAAGTGTTGAGTGATCATAGAATCCACAACACGAAGGAAGGATTCGTAAGAAGCGAAGAATCCATGACGACCTGTCAAGACATATCCCTCAAGCATTCCTTCTGCTTGGTGCTCTGACAATTGAGAGTCAATGACACGACCAGCAGGGCTCAAGGCTTCATCGTAGTCTGGTTTCATACGTCCTAACCATTGACGGCTTGTCCGTGTGAAGACTTCTTGAAGACGGTTTGATTTGGTTTCGTCTGGACCGAAAATACGGAAGTTATCTGGGTTTGCATCTACTAAGTCTGCCGCATACTTACCAAATTCGATCATGTCTTGAGCCATGATTTCACCTGGTGTGTTGAATTGAAGGGCATGTTTCTTCCAATCAGCTGTGTTCATTGGTTTGATCACACCAGCATTTGTGATTGGGTTCATAGCCATGCGACGGTCACCTTTTGGTGCAATTTCCGCAATTTCCGGAACTAGTTTTCCAGTTTCGTCGAACAATTCAGCTGGACGGTAAGATTCCAACCATGAAAGAAGGGCATCGACATGCTCCATGTGGTGAGCATCTACTGGGATTGGCACTTGGTGAGCACGGAATCCACCCTCGATTGGTGTTCCTTCCCATGCTTTTGGACCAGTCCAACCTTTAGGAATACGAGCAATCAAGACAGGGTATACTGGTTGAGTTGCTTCTTCAGCAGAACCTTTACGAGCTTCTGCTTGGACTTTCTTGATTTCTTCAATCGCTTCGTCCAATTTTTCAGCGAACAAAGCGTGTGCAGCTTCGTGGTCTTCTGAAATCGCAGTGACGTTCGCAAAGATTGGTTTCCAACCAAGACCTTCAAAGAAGAGGGCCAATTCTTCGTCTGTTTTGCGTTCGAAGATGGTTGGGTTGTGGATCTTCCCTCCGTTGAGGTAGAAGATTGGAAGGATAGCCCCATCGTTGACTGGGTTCAAGAAGGTATTTGACAACCAACCAGCCATCAATGGACCTGTTTCTCCTTCACCGTCACCGATAACTGTGGCAGCAATCACATCTGGATTATCCAATACAGCACCTGCAGCGTGAGAAAGGGCATAACCAAGTTCCCCACCTTCGTGGATAGATCCTGGTGTTTCAGGCGCTGCGTGAGAAGCAATTCCTCCTGGGAATGAGAAGATCTTACACAAGTGTTTGAAACCTTCTTCATTTTGTGGGATGTTTGGATTTAATTCAGTATAAGAACCATCTAAGTATGAGTTCGATACCATTACTTGTCCACCGTGACCTGGTCCTTCAATGTAGAACATATCCAAGTCATATTTGTTGATGGCACGGTTCAAGTGAGCATAGATAAAGTTTTGCCCTGGTACAGTTCCCCAGTGTCCGATTGGGTGAGCCTTCAAGTCATTTTCAACGACTTCGCGCTTCAACAATGGGTTATCTTTCAAGTACATTTGAGCAGCTGAAATGTAGTTGGCTGCACGCCACCAAGCGTCTACTTTATCCAAGTAAGCTTTGCTGTTATAATCGACAGTCATCTTGTCTCCTCACAATTTCTAGACAGGTCTGTTGGACAACCTGTTCGTTTGATGAATAGTTTAAAAAATCTGTTTTCAAGTCAAACAGATGATATTGAAGAAAATATTCAATATTACTTCTATTCTATCAAGAATTTCCCTTTTTGTACATCAGAAAGTAAGAAAAATATTCTTTGAACGTCAAATTTTAATTTCCCACTAAAGTGGTTCCATTCCCTACAGGGATAGGTTTTAAAAAAAGACTTTGCTGATTTTTGCAAACCAGCAAAGTCCCAAATGAAATGGAGTCGGTTAAATGACTTTTTGACCTTTCTTGTAGACATCTGTCACTAGATTTGTCGCAAAGAAATAGAAGAGATAATCTAGATTTGGTGCATCAAAGATGGTAATGTCAGCCTGTTTGCCAACATCGAAAGAGCCGATTGTTTTAGCACGATCTACTGAATAGGCTGCATTGATGGTCACTGCATTGAGAATTTCTACTGGAGTTAGGCGCATCATGAAGCAACCCAGATGCATGGCAAACTGAAGATTGGCTGTCGGACAAGACCCTGGGTTGCTATCTGTTGTCAGGGTGATGGCCATCCCAGCGTCCAACATCTTACGAGCCGGTGCATAGGTATCTTCCATGAGGCTGAAGGTTGTAGCTGGCAAAAGATTTCCAATCACTTTTGCTGCGGCTAGTTTTTGAATGCCTTCATCGGTAATCACCATCAAGTGTTCTGCGCTGGTAGATTCCAATTCAGCCGCCACATCAACACCACCAATGGACTCGATCTCATCGGCATGGATCCGTAGCTTGAAGCCCATCTCCTTAGCTTTAGAAAGAAGATAGCGAGATTCATCTGCTGTAAAGACACCTTTTTCACAGAAGATATCACAGAACTCAGCTAGCTTTTCTTCCTTCACTTTGGGAAGCATTTGCTCCACAATGAGATCTAAATATTCTTGGGAACGGCCCTTGTATTCTGTTGGGATCGCATGGGCTGCCATAAAGGTTGAAACCAAGTCTATTTGATGATCCCGGTCCAAGGCAGCTACTACATCTAGTTGGCGTTTTTCAGTTTCCCAATCCAAACCATAGCCACTCTTGGCTTCGACAGTAGTCACCCCATGACGCAACATGTAATCCAACAGTCGTTTGGACTTGTCATAGAGATTGTCAAAAGAAGCTTCCCGTGTCGCCCGAACCGTGCTCAGAATTCCACCGCCTTGAGCGAGGATGTCTAAGTAAGAAACACCTGCTAACTTTTTCGCAAATTCATGCTCCCGACTGCCTCCATAGACCAAGTGGGTGTGGCAGTCAATCAAGCCAGGAGTCGCAACTTTTCCTTCACAGGATTTCACTTCCGTATGGTCATCGATCAGTTCAGGGTCTGGTTGACCTGTCCCAACTGCAAGAATCTTTCCATCTTTAATGGCGATATAAGCATCGGAAAGAATTGTTGCCTCTGCCATCTCCTTGCCATAGAGAGGATGGCCTAGATCATTCGGACAAAACAATTGGTTAAAGTGGGTTAATAGGATATCAGCAGACATATGAAACATTCCTTTCTATTTCCATTGTTATTCATTTTACAATTCTACAGGAAAAGCGTCAAAAAAAAGTCAAAAAGTTTTTCCCTCATTTTTTTTTGCTTTATTAAAAATTATATTTTTTTTTGACTCTTTATTGACGTTTCTTCGATACAATAAAGAAAATATAAATTCACAGTCCAACTATAAGGAGGGTTCTGCTATGTCATTTATAGACGAGAAAGAAATTGCAGCTGCTATGTCTGTCAAACTTGACTTTGATGTCCTACCTGAAAAGGCGACTTTTCAAGAAGGCATCCGTCGTGCACCTGATAGAGGCTTCCGCTTAACGCAAGCTCAGACTGAAATTGCCCTTAAAAATGCTTTGCGTTACATTCCTAAAAAATTCCACCAAGAGTTGATCCCAGAATTTCTGGAAGAACTGAGAACTCGCGGTCGGATCTATGGCTATCGCTTCCGTCCAAAAGATCGGATCTATGGAAAACCAATTGATGAGTACAAAGGAAAATGCACTGCTGCTAAGGCTATGCAGGTTATGATTGACAACAACTTGAGCTTTGAAATTGCCCTTTATCCATATGAATTGGTCACTTACGGAGAAACAGGTTCTGTCTGTGCCAACTGGATGCAATACAACTTGATCAAGAAATACTTAGAAGTCATGACAGAAGACCAAACCTTGGTGGTTGAATCTGGTCACCCTCTCGGCCTCTTCAAGTCTAAACCAGAAGCTCCTCGCGTCATCATTACCAACGGTCTCTTGATCGGTGAGTATGACAACATGCGCGACTGGGAAATTGCTGAAGAGATGGGCGTTACCAACTACGGTCAGATGACGGCTGGTGGTTGGATGTACATCGGTCCTCAAGGGATCGTTCACGGTACCTTCAACACTCTCCTTAATGCTGGACGTCTTAAACTCGGTGTGCCTGATGATGGCGACTTAACTGGTAAACTCTTCATCTCGTCTGGTCTCGGTGGTATGAGTGGAGCTCAAGGGAAAGCAGCTGAAATTGCAAAAGCTGTTGCCATCGTTGCAGAAGTAGACCGCTCTCGAATCGAAACCCGTCACTCTCAAGGTTGGATTAGCCAAGTAACCGACAGTGCCGAAGAAGCTGTGAAATTGGCTCAAGCAGCCCTTGAAGCTGGTGAATCTACTTCTATTGCCTACCATGGAAATATCGTAGACTTACTCGAATATGTCAACGAACACCAAGTTCATGTTCACCTCTTGTCTGACCAAACCTCTTGCCACAACGTTTATGATGGTGGCTATTGCCCAGTTGGCATTAGTTTTGAAGAACGGACACGTTTGCTGGCAGAAGACAAAGAAACCTTCCGCCGTTTGGTTGATGAAACCTTGGCTCGTCACTTTGCAGTGATCAAAGCCTTGACAGCTAAAGGTACTTACTTCTTCGACTACGGTAATGCCTTCATGAAATCTGTTTACGACTCAGGCATCAAGGAAATTTCTAAGAATGGCTTGGATGACAAAGACGGCTTCATTTGGCCATCTTATGTAGAAGATATCATGGGACCTATGCTCTTTGACTATGGATACGGTCCATTCCGTTGGGTCTGCCTCAGCGGTAAACATGAAGACTTGATTGCAACTGACCACGCAGCTATGGAAGCGATCGATCCAACTCGTCGCTACCAAGACCGCGACAACTACAACTGGATTCGCGATGCTGAAAAGAACCAACTGGTGGTTGGTACACAAGCTCGTATTCTCTATCAAGATTGCATGGGCCGTGTCAATATTGCATTGAAATTCAATGAACTCATTCGCCAAGGCAAGATTGGACCTGTCATGATTGGACGTGACCACCATGACGTATCTGGTACGGATGCTCCATTCCGTGAAACATCAAACATCAAAGATGGATCAAACGTTACTTGTGACATGGCGGTTCAATGTTACGCTGGTAACGCTGCTCGCGGTATGAGTCTCGTTGCCCTCCACAACGGTGGTGGTACTGGTATCGGTAAAGCTATCAACGGTGGATTTGGGCTCGTCTTAGACGGTAGCCACCGGATCGATGAAATCATCAAGTCTGCCATTGCCTGGGACACTATGGGTGGGGTTGCTCGTCGGAACTGGGCACGGAATAACCATGCCATTGAAACAGCGATCGAGTACAACCGTCTCCATGCAGGAACAGACCATATCACCATTCCTTATCTGGCAGATGAAGATTTGGTCAAAGAAGCCGTTCAAAAATTGTTTTAACATCAAAAAATAAAAACTGAGAAAGGGGAGGAAAATACAAAGACTCCTCCTCCCCAACTTCTCCTATAAAAAGAGGTAATCATATGGCAAAAATTGTTGAGTGTATTCCAAACTTCTCTGAAGGACGCAATCAGGCTGTGATCGACGGATTAGCAGCTACAGCAAAAAGTATTCCAGGTGTCACTTTACTAGACTACTCGTCTGATGCCAGCCACAACCGCAGCGTCTTTACACTCGTTGGGGATGAAGAAAGCATTCAAGAAGTGGCTTTCCAATTGGTGAAATACGCTTCTGAAAACATTGATATGACCAAGCACGAAGGCGAACACCCTCGTATGGGAGCAACAGACGTTTGTCCATTTGTTCCGGTTAAAGATATCACTACAGCTGAATGCGTTGAGATCGCTAATAAAGTAGCCGAACGCATTAATCGTGAATTAGGTATTCCAATCTTCCTTTATGAAGATGCTGCAACTCGTCCAGAACGGAAGAACTTGGCGAAAGTGCGTAAAGGACAATTTGAAGGAATGCCAGAAAAATTGTTGGAAGAAGACTGGAAGCCAGACTACGGTGAACGCAAGATTCACCCAACTGCAGGGGTTACAGCTGTTGGTGTCCGGATGCCACTCGTTGCTTTCAATATCAACCTTGACACAGACGACCTAGAGATTGCCAATAAGATTTCTAAAATCATTCGTGGATCAAGCGGTGGATACAAATACTGTAAAGCGATCGGTGTCATGCTAGAAGATCGTAACATCGCCCAAGTCTCCATCAACATGGTCAACTTGGAACAATTCCCATTGTATCGTGTCGTTGAAACCGTTCGTTTCGAAGCGCAACGCTATGGTGTTCGCATCATCGGAACAGAACTCATTGGACTGGCTCCTGCTAAGGCTTTGATCGACTCTGCTGAATACTACTTGCAATTAGAAGACTTTGACTACAGCAAACAAGTCTTGGAAAATCACTTGTTGGGTTAGAAAGGGAGTTCTATGAAACTAGTTGACTTAAGTATTACGGAGTTTGCCAAAGTTCTTGGTTCAGATGCTCCAGCTCCAGGTGGTGGTTCTGCTGCTGCTCTATCTGCTGCGAATGGGATTTCCCTTACAAAAATGGTCTGTGAACTGACCATTGGAAAGAAAAAATACGCAGAATTTGAAGACCATATCAAAGGGGTTCATGAAAAAAGCGCTCAACTCCAAGACCAATTACTAGAAGCCATCGACAAGGATACAGAAGCTTTCAACGTCGTATCAGCTGTCTTTGATCTTCCAAAAGAAACCGAAGAAGAGAAAGCTGCTCGTCGTGAAGCCATGCAAAAAGCTCTGAAACATGCGACAGTATCTCCTTTCTCTATGATGGAACTCATCGTTGAAGCTCTTGAAACCACCAAAGAAGCTGTTGGCAAGTCCAACACCAATGCGGCTAGTGACCTAGGGGTAGCTGCTCTGAATCTTAAAGCTGGCCTTCAAGGTGCTTGGCTCAATGTCTTGATCAACATTTCAGGAATCAAGGACCAAGACTTCATCCAAGAATACCACGGCAAGGGACTCAAACTTCTCCAAACCGGTTCTGATCTTGCAGATAATATTTACCAAACCATTTTAGAAAGTCTATCTTAAACCTAGCAAATAAAAATAAAGAAAGAAGGGATTCTATGGTTTTATCGGATATTGAAATTGCCAATTCTGTCCAAATGAAGCCCATCACCGATATCGCTGCTGAACTTGGATTGACTGAAGACGACATTTCGCTCTACGGAAAATACAAGGCAAAAATTGATAGCAACCAACTGGAACAACTCAAGGATAAGGAAGATGGAAAGCTGATCCTCGTGACAGCCATCTCACCAACACCTGCTGGAGAAGGAAAGACAACCACCTCTGTTGGCTTGGTCGATGCTCTTTCAGCTATTGGTGAAAAAGCCGTCATTGCCTTGCGCGAGCCTTCTCTTGGCCCTGTCTTTGGGATCAAGGGTGGAGCTGCCGGTGGCGGGTACGCCCAAGTGGTTCCAATGGAAGATATCAACCTTCACTTTACCGGAGACTTCCATGCCATTGGGATTGCCAACAACTTGCTTGCAGCCTTGATTGACAACCACATCCATCATGGCAATGAGTTGGGCATCGATTCTCGTCGCATCACCTGGAAACGGGTGGTCGACATGAACGACCGTCAACTCCGCCATATTGTCGACGGCCTTCAAGGAAAAACAAACGGGGTTCCTCGTGAAGATGGCTTTGACATCACAGTGGCTTCTGAAATCATGGCTATTCTCTGTCTCTCAGAAAATATCCTTGACCTCAAAGAACGCCTCGATCGCATCATCATTGGGTACAACTACCAAGGACAACCAGTGACAGCCAAAGACCTCAAAGCGGGCGGTGCTATGGCTGCCGTCCTTAAAGATGCCATTCATCCAAACTTGGTGCAAACCTTGGAGCATACTCCTGCCATCATCCACGGCGGACCATTTGCCAATATTGCTCATGGCTGTAACAGTGTGCTGGCTACTAAACTAGCCCTCAAATATGCAGACTATGTCGTGACAGAAGCTGGCTTCGGAGCAGACCTCGGTGCTGAAAAATTCATCGATATCAAGTGCCGTATGGCCGAGCTCAAACCTGCTGCCGTTGTCCTCGTCGCAACCATTCGTGCCCTCAAAATGCATGGTGGAGTTGCTAAAGCAGACTTGGCTACGGAAAATGTCCAAGCTGTTATCGATGGTCTACCAAACCTAGACAAACACTTGGCCAACATCCAAGAAGTCTATGGTCTACCTGTGGTCGTTGCCATTAACAAATTCCCACTGGATACAGAAGCTGAGCTAGAAGCTGTCTATGAATCTTGTAAGAAACGCCATGTAGATGTGGTCATTTCGGATGTCTGGGCAAAAGGTGGGGCTGGTGGTCGTGACTTGGCTGAAAAAGTCATTCAACTGGCTCAAGAAGAAAACCACTTCTCTTATGTCTATGATGAAGAAGACAGCATTGAAACAAAATTGACCAAGATCGTCACAAAAGTCTATGGTGGTAAAGGCATCAGCTTAACACCAGCAGCCAAACGCGAACTGAAAGAATTGGAAGCTCTGGGCTTCTCAAACTATCCAATCTGTATGGCCAAAACCCAATACTCCTTCTCAGATGATGCGAAGAAGATGGGAGCACCTAAAGACTTCACAGTTAAAATCAGTAACCTTAAGGTGGCTGCCGGAGCTGGCTTCATCGTGGCTCTCACTGGTACCATTATGACCATGCCTGGCCTACCTAAAGTTCCTGCCAGTGAAAAGATTGATATCGATGCCCACGGCAATATCACGGGTCTCTTTTAAGAAAGAAGGCGTCCTATGGTGACTCTCCTTCATCTTACCCCCGCAGATTATCAAATTTCTACTTGGTCTGGTGGCCAAACCACCCAACTCTTTCTCTCCCCAGAGGGAGGAAGCTATCCAGATCGGACATTTGACTTTCGCCTCTCTACTGCAACGGTAGAGGTTGAAAAAAGTAACTTTACCGATCTTACCGGCTACCACCGAATCTTGATGCCCTTGAATGCCTCCATTAGGCTCACCCATCACCATAAAGAAGTGGTTTTGAACCCCTTTCAAAGCTACTTCTTTGATGGGGGAGATCCTGTATCTAGCCAAGGGACTTGTCAAGACTTTAATTTGATCTACAAACCTTCTTATCAGGGGCATATGAGTGCTATATCCCCAAAAGAGAGTGTCAAAAGTCAGAGTCGCTATCAATTGATCTATGCTCTCTGTCCGCTAACACTCAAATGGGGAACCAATCATTCTCAAACCCTCCAAACTCACGAGCTCCTGGTGATCGAACAAGCATCTCCTCTTCAAGAGATGACAATCACGTTTTTACCCCATCAGTCTGGGGAGCAACCGATTGCTATCTGGACTGGACTACAATAATGTTCACAAAGGAGAAACATTATGAACGGAGCACATAAACAGTCGATTGAGGAACAAGAAAAAGCCAAATTCAGCTTTAGCGGTGCCACTCTTTACGGTATCAATGCCGTGATCGGATCTGGTATCTTCCTCCTCCCTCAAAAAATTTATTCCGGCCTCGGACCAGCTTCTCTAGCCGTCATGTTCGGGGTTGCCATTCTCGTCATGCTACTATCAGCCTGTCTGGCTGAAACAGCTGGCTACTTTGACAAAAACGGTGGAGCCATGCAATACTCAAAAGCCGCTTTCGGAGACTTCGTTGGCTTTAACGTTGGGATTCTCGGTTGGGCCGTTACTGTTATCGCTTGGGCTGCCATGTTAGCCGGCTTTGCTAAGATCTTCATCATCACCTTCCCAGCATTTGAAGGCTACAACCTTCCGATCAGTATCGGTATGCTGATTCTCTTGAGTCTGATGAACATTGCCGGTCTGAAAACCTCTAAGATGTTTACTCTGACAGCTACTGTTGCAAAATTAATTCCAATTGTCCTCTTCTCACTCTTTGCCATCTTCTTCATTTCCGGTGGCGTGAGCAAGGGCAACTTCACACCTTTCCTTCAATTGGAAAGTGGAACAAGTCTCTTCAGTTCTATTTCTAGTACAGCTGTCTACATCTTCTACGGTTTCATCGGATTTGAAACCATGTCTATCGTTGCAGGGGAAATGCGCAACCCTGAAAAGAACGTTCCCCGTGCTATTCTAGGTTCTATCAGTATTGTATCTGTTCTCTACATGTTGATCATCGCCGGAACAATCGCCATGCTTGGTGGTCGCATTATGCAAACTGGTGCACCGGTACAAGACGCATTTGTCGAAATGATTGGCCCTATCGGAGCTCCACTCGTTTCTTACGGAGCCCTCATTTCAATCGCCGGTCTAAACATCGGTGAATCCATCATGGTCCCTCGTTTTGGTGCCGCATTAGCAACTGAAAAACTCTTGCCAGAAGGGCTTGGAAAAACAAACTCTAAGAATGCCCCTGTCATTGCCATTATCATCTCTGGTATCTTCGCTTTCTTACTCTTGTTATCTGGCTCTTTTGAATCATTAGCAACCTTCAGTGTTGTCTTCCGTTTCTTCCAATACATTCCAACTGCTTTGGCAGCCATCAAACTCAGAAAAATGTACCCAGACAAAAAGGTTACCTTCCGAGTTCCATTTGGTCCTGTTATCCCAGTTCTAGCTGTTGTCATCAGTATCTTGATGATTGCAGGGGACAACATGATGAACTTTGTTTGGGGTGCCATCGGTCTAGTGATCGCAAGTGGACTCTACTTTGTTTTCCACGGTGATAAACTACACAAATCTAAAGCCCTTCCTCACTAATTTTCTTTACACAGTAGATGGGAACAGAGACGGGAGCGAAGCTCGGTTTTGCTCCCTAACCCATCTAGGACTCCACGAATGTCAAACCTGAGCCCTTTTCTCTATGACTCTTTTCAATTTTTATGATCAATAGACAATGGGCCCATGTTTGGTATTCAAACCGAAGTAAACAACACTACTTCCACAGAACAACTATTCATAATCGGAGGTTTTATATGACTCAATTGATTCATTTAGATGGTAATAGCTTAACACTCGAAGAAGTCATCGCTGTAGCTCGTCACGGTGCCCAATGTGAGCTTGATGAACAAGCCAAAGAAGCCGTTATCGCATCCCGTAAAATCGTTGATGACATTGTCCGGGAAAAACGAGTCGTCTATGGTGTAACTACTGGCTTTGGTTCCCTCTGTAATGTCAGCATCTCTCCAGAAGATACTGTTCAACTGCAAGAAAACCTGATCCGGACTCACTCATCTGGCTTCGGTGATCCACTTCCTGAAGATGCCGTTCGTGCCATCATGCTGATCCGTATCAACTCGCTCTTGAAAGGCTATTCTGGCATTCGTCTGTCAACCGTTGAAAAACTGTTAGAATTGCTTAACAAAGGAGTCACTCCTTATATTCCTGAAAAAGGCTCTCTCGGAGCTTCTGGAGACCTTGCTCCTCTTTCTCATATGGTTTTACCAATGTTGGGCCTTGGACGTGCCTACTACAAAGGAGAACTTCTCAGTGGCCAGGAAGCCTTAGATCGTGCTGGAATTGAAAAGATCCAATTGGCTGCCAAAGAAGGGCTTGCCTTGATCAACGGTACAACCGTCCTAACGGGTATCGGTGCTCTTGCGACTTACGATGGTATCCAATTGCTCAAACTCTCTGATATCGCTGGTGCTCTCTCAATGGAAGTTCACAATGGGATTACCAGCCCATTTGAAGAAGACCTTCATACCATCCGCCCACAAAGTGGACAATTGGCAACCGCTCGCAACATCCGTAACCTCCTTGAAGGAAGCAAGAACACAACCGTTGCAACCCAACAACGGGTCCAAGATCCTTATACACTTCGCTGTATCCCTCAAATACATGGAGCCAGCAAGGATTCTATTGCTTACGTAAAAGAAAAAGTTGAAATCGAAATCAACTCTGTCACAGATAACCCAATCATTACCAAAGAAGGACACGTCATCTCCGGCGGGAACTTCCACGGTGAACCGATGGCACAACCATTTGACTTCCTAGGAATCGCTCTTTCTGAAATTGGGAACGTATCTGAACGTCGGGTGGAACGCTTGGTCAACAGCCAACTCAGTAAATTACCATCCTTCTTGGTCAAACACCCTGGACTCAACTCAGGCTTCATGATTACCCAGTATGCTTGTGCATCCCTTGCATCGGAAAATAAAATTTTGGCTCACCCTGCTAGTGTCGATTCTATTCCATCTTGTGAAAACCAAGAAGATTTCGTCAGCATGGGAACGACTGCCGCTCGTAAAGCAGCAGAAATTCTTAAAAACTCCCGTCGCATCGTTGCTACTGAAATCATGGCAGCTTGCCAAGCCTTGGATCTCAAACCAGAAAATCATGAACTTGGTAAAGGTACAAAAGCAGCTTATGAGCTGATTCGTCAAAAACTGAACTTCATTGAATTTGACAAAGATATCGAAATCTTTGAAGAACTCAATAAAGCATCTGCTGTTGTCGAAAGCGAAGAATTCTTAGCAACCATCGAAAAAGCAGTTGACTTAAAGATTCAATACTGATACAGTAAAGATAAAGCAAAAACAGAGGCTGGCGATCTTCTCAGCCTCTGCCTGCTTTCAGAAAAATAAGGGAGGCGACAAGCTTGCTCACAAACTACTATCCAATGACCTATAGCTACTACCAAGGTAGCATCGAGGACAATCCCTACACTGCCAAATGGGGAATGGTCACCAAATTTTTAGACCTGAACGACGAGACCCTCACTCCATTTGAGGGGATGACCTTTGGGATCATCGGCTTTAAGAGCGACAAAGGAGTCTATATCAACAACGGGCGCGTAGGAGCAGTCGAGGGGCCTACAGCCATCCGTTCTCAAATCGCTAAACTTCCATGGCACTGGGGAACCAATGTGACAGTGTATGATGTGGGAAATATTGACGGGCCCAACCATTCACTAGAAGAACTCCAAGAAAGTCTCTCACAAGCGATCCAGCGCATGTACCAATTAGGGATCCAACCCATTGTCCTAGGAGGCGGTCACGGAACTGCTTACGGCCACTATCTAGGGATTCAATCCAGTTTAGAAAAAGATGAACAACTGGCTGTAATCAATCTGGATGCCCACTTTGATTTGCGTCCTTACGACCAAACCGGGCCCAACTCTGGAACAGGTTTTCGTCAAATGGCTGATCATGCCAAAGAAAAAGGTCAGGACTTCCCTTACCTCATCCTTGGGATCCAAGAGCACAATAATAACCTCTTCCTCTTTAATTACGTTGCTAAAACACCAAGCATTGATTTCTTAACAGGCCAAGATCTCTTCCAGATGAGCCACCAAGCCATTCTGGATCGAATCGATCAATTTTTAGAAAACCAAACCGCGATCTATCTGTCTATTGATATGGATTGCTTTGCGGTCGGCTCTGCTCCTGGTGTTAGCGCCATCCAATCACTTGGTGTCGATCCTAAACTAGCCCTTCTGCTTCTCCAACACATTGCTGCTAGTGGCAAGCTAATCGGATTTGATGTCGTGGAAGTTTCTCCTCCTCATGACATTGACAACCATACTTCAAATCTTGCTGCGACCTTTATCTTTTACTTGACCCAAATATTGGCGCAACAAAAACTGAACTAAGAAATTTTTACACACATAAAAAGCATAGAAATCACCATTGCTAGGGTATTTCTATGCTTTTTCTTCATTTTCAGGCACACTGATCTTTGCCTGAAAGGAGGCATGGCCTCTTATCCTTCACTTATGATTTAGATAAGAGACACTACATGTCTTTTAATTTCTTAAGAAACTGACGATCTCTGTAGGGATTCAAGTGTTGCTCTGCCACCTTCTTGTAGTAATTCTTATCTTCTTTCAAGAAGGTGATCAGGGCAGGAGCGAGCTCTTCTCCTTTCTCCTTTTGATCAGATAAGAAAGCTAATAGATAATGAACCATCCCCTTATCCCGCGAATTGGCAGATGGATTCATCGTCCTTTCTTTTCGAGCCAGATAAGCCGCAACCTTCTCCTGATCCCCTTGCTGACAAGCAATCAAGGATTGGTAAAATTCGAGCAATTCTTCCTTCCAAGGGAATCGAACACTGGATAAAATCTTCTGGGCTCTATCAAAACAGAGGCGAGCTTGGATCAAATCTCCCTTCCAATAATAGGCGATCCCAAGATCAATATCAAAGACGACACGGACGGAATCAACAGCTTGATCCCCCACTAAACGCAGAACCTCTTCTAAGTGGGTGACGGCTACTTGGAAATGGCCTCTCACTTGCTCGATTTCAGCGAGGTAGGCCAAAGAAGCCGCAATTTGAATGGCATACTTGGCCTGCATGCTATTGGTCAAACTAAAGCAATCAATGGAGCGATACAGATGCCGGGTCGCCTGCTCCTCATCCCCAACCATCAGGTGATACAAGCCCTTCAAACGCAACTGGATCGCGATGACCTCATGATTATTAGCTTGGATGGCATCTTCCAAAGCTAAATCTGTATAATAGGCCATCTCAGAGATATTTTCCGTTTGAATGCAATAATAAATGATTTGCCGATAACCCTCTAAGAGGAAGTCGGATTGCTTGAGTTCCCGCGCATAGGAGATGACTTTTTGGATATCATGAATCCCCTTTTGATACTCCCCACTTCGAATAAAATAGCGACCTTCTAAGTACAAGTAACGCAGTTGTAAATACTTGTATTCTCTATCTCTTTGATGCCTTGAAAAGAGGTTATCTAATTCTTGGTGTATGCGGGATAGCTCTCCAAAAATGTCCAAATGGCTATTTGTACCATCTGATAGGAACCCCTCATCTGCCTTGGAATAAATCGGAAACAGCTCATGCTCCAGCTGAAGGATTTCTTCTAAATAGGTCAACTCAAAAGATATGGAACGCAAAAGATTTTGGGATTGCTTGTATTGGTAGGCAATTTCCTTATAAAGAAGAAGGTCCGTCGAATCTTCTAAGCTTTCTTCCAATTTTTGCGCAATTTGTTGGTGGAAGAGGCGCCGTCTAGCTGGCGAGAGGAGTTGGTAAAAGTACATGGCTACCAATTGCTTGCAGAATTGAACCATGAGAGCCTCTCCTTCTTCTACGATTGAGACGATCGCTCTTTCAGATAAAGGCTCGATTAATTCTGTCAAAACAGGAAGCTCTGTAGCCGTCAATTCTGCCAAGATAGACAGAGAAATCGGCTTATGAAAACAAGATAGGTAGTGTAGAAGAGCCTCTTCCTCGCTGCTCATATCCCCAAGCTCCTGAGTAAGATAAGCTTGAATGATATCAGGCAAGGGTTCTAAATTTTCATTTTCTTTCCACTCTTCGATATAGCTGGACAGTAAGAACGGACTGCCTTCACTCCATTCGACCATCTGCTCCATCACTGCCGGCTCTATTGCTCCCAGTTCCCCCTTCAAGAGAGCACGACTTTCACTTGGCTCAAAATTGGTCAACTCTAGTTGAGACAGCCTTTTCTCTACCTTCAAGCTCCCCAAGAAGTTGACGAAGGAAGCTGGCAGAGGCTCTTCAGCTGTAAAAATTAGTTGCCATTTCTCCTGGTTTCTTCGCTCCTCTAGTTGTTTCACTTTTTCTAGAGACACTGCATCGATCCACTGGGCGTTTTCAAGCAGAATCAGGAGCGGTTTTTCTTTGCTAAGGCCCTGAAGCTGATTCCATACCGAAATGAGATCATCCTCCTCTTCCAGAAGGGAAATCCCCATCTCATCCCCCAGTTTCTCTAGCGCTTGTCTGAGATCATTCCAGTTGCTTCCCTCGTAGCGCTGGCTAGTAGCTTTTCCTTCCACCTTGATAAAATTAAAACTGCGATTGGACATCAAGACCAACTGCCGCAAGAGACGTTTCTTACCTGTTCCAGATTGCCCCATCACCAGAAAAGGGCCTACCGCTTCACCCCTCTCGACTAAAGAGAGGTATTCCTCGAGCTGCGAGAGTTCTTGCTTCCGACCAAAGAAGGGAAGTTCATGGATATTTAAGCGATGACTCAGTTTATGAGTTCGTTTGGCTTCCAAAACGGAGTGATAAAGTTCCTCAATTGCTCGACTGGGACGCACACTAAGCTCGCGATCCAATAAATCGACTAGTTTATAATAGGTCTCAAAAAATTTTCCTAGCTGATGATGGAAGCTATAGTACTCCATCAAGAGCTGGTAGTTTTTCTCTTCAAATTCATCCAGCTCTACCAAATGATGGAGCAAGAGTTCTATACTAGGATCTGCAAAACCGACCTGCTCAATTTTTTGATAGCAACTTTCGACATAGAGCTTCCTATAAGCATCTCGTTTACGAGAAGCCCACTGATCAAAGTCTTCATCATCCTTGACATAGAAGCCCTCCAAAAAATCCCCCCGATAGAGATCCAAGGCACTTAGTGGATCTCTTTCAAAGAGCTGAACATCCAGCGAAAGATTCAAGTCAGGATTAAGGGCCAAACTGCTCCGACTTGGAGAGACAATGATATCTCCTTCAAAGATTTTATTGGCTTGGTAAACCGTATTCCGTAAGTTTTTGCGAGCTACTTGGTTTTCCTTAGCTCCCCAAAGGATACCGGCTATTTCATCACGGTTAACTTGGCCCATGACCGCTAAATAATAAAGCAAGGCCTCCATCTTCGAAAAAGAAAACCGAATATCTTTCTGATTGAAAACAACCTTAGGGGGTCCAAATAACTTTAATGTGAGATCTTTCTTCATTGCAAGCGCCTCCAAAATCGTCTTAGTTATACTATAAAAAAAAAGTTGGCTTTTAGCAAGTGATTTATCCAAATAAAAAGAGATTGAGAACGATTCTTTCTCAATCTCTACACTTCCTACTAAAAGTGTTGATTAATTCACTTCAAAATTCGGTTGATGAGCAAATAAATCCTTTGTCGCTTGGTAGACGTGGTAAGCGACATCTTCATTGTTCATGGTGTAAAGATGGACACCTGCCACATCTTGAGTAACCAAATCAACGATTTGATCGACTGCATAAGCCAAGCCAGCTGCGCGAAGAGACTTTGGATCATGCTCGTACTTGTCCAGAATGGCTTTAAACTTCCGTGGGATATGAACATTTTCACAAGTCTTAAGGAGACGAAGAGCCTGATTACGGTTGAGAATCGGCATCACTCCTGCATGAATAGGAACATCGATCCCAGCCAAGGTACACTTATCCTGAAAATCATAGAAACGCTCATTGTCAAAGAAAAGTTGAGTGACCAAGCTAGAGCACCCTGCATCTACCTTCTTTTTAAGATTTTGAATATCTGAAATTTGGTTTGGAGAATCTGGGTGTCCCTCAGGATAGCAAGCACCAATCACCTCAAAATGAGGAGCTTCTCTTTTAATAAATTCAATCAGATCCGTTGCATAACGAAAGTCTTTTAAAGGTTCCACACCAGGGATAATATCCCCACGCAGAGCCAAAATCCGATGAACCCCTACTTCATCTAACTCATGAAGAGTATCGGCCACTTTTTCCTTGCTCAAATAGACGGCTGGCAAGTGAGCAATCGTCGGAATAGACAATTCATTTTGAATGTAATTGGCTAAAGCAACCGTCGTCTCTTTGATATTGTATTTATTATTGCTAGCAGTCACACTAATAAAGTGAGGAGCTAGCTCCTGCATATTGGCCAAGGCACGTAAGAGCTTGGCATTGCCTACTTCAGGATTTGGAGGAAAAACTTCAAATGACAGAGACGGTGTGTGTTGTGACATATTCTATCCTTTTCTTTTGTTTCTTTGATCAAGAACTCTGAGCCACTATTTCTAGGATAAGGGATGAGTCGAAAACCCTCTACACGATGATAGAAGGTCCTCGAAACATTTCTTACAAGTGTTCACGCGCTTCTTTAGCGGCATTCACTAGTTTGATCAAGCTTTCTTTTGTTTCTTTAATTCCGCGAGTCTTCAAACCACAGTCAGGGTTGATCCAAACTTTGCCACTTGGTACTTTGGCCAAGATTGCTTCGATGGTGTGATCAATTTCACCGTCTTGTGGGACACGTGGTGAGTGGATATCGTAAACCCCAGGTCCAACTTCTGTTTGGAAGTTTTTCGCTTTCAACTCATCCAAGATTTCAAGGTTTGAACGGCTTGCCTCAAATGAGATAACGTCTGCATCCAAGTTGTCGATAGCAGGGATGATATCTGTAAATTCTGAGTAACACATGTGAGTGTGGATTTGTGTATCTGGCGCTACAGTTGAGTGTACCAAACGGAAGGCTGGAATCGCCCAGTCAAGGTAATCTTCGTACCAGTCGCTACGACGAAGTGGCAATTTCTCACGAAGAGCAGCCTCGTCGATTTGGATGATTTTCACGCCTGCAGCTTCAAGGTCAAGAACTTCATCCTTGATAGCAAGAGCGATTTGAAGAGTAGAATCCTTGATAGAGATATCTTCGCGTGGGAATGACCAGTTAAGAATGGTAACAGGTCCAGTCAACATCCCTTTAACAGGTTTATCCGTACGACTTTGTGCGTAGCTAGACCATTTGACAGTGATTGGGTTAAGACGAGTCACATCACCCCAGATGATTGGTGGTTTCACCCCACGCATACCGTATGATTGTACCCAACCGTTTTTAGAGAAGAGGTAACCAGACAAGTTTTGACCGAAGTACTCAACCATATCGTTCCGCTCGAATTCACCGTGTACAAGCACGTCAAATCCAACTTCTTCTTGCCATTTGATCCATTCGTCGATCGTTTCAGCAAGGAAGGCATCGTATTCTTCTTGTGTCAATTCACCCTTACGGAAGGCCAAACGTTTGGCACGTACTTCCTTAGTTTGAGGGAAGGATCCGATGGTAGTTGTTGGAAGTGCTGGAAGCTTGAAGGCTTCTTTTTGGATTTCTTCCCGTTCTGCGAAAGCTGGCAAACGAGTGTAGTCTGCTTCTGTCAAAGCTGCGATACGAGCATGAAGTTCAGCATTTGCTCCAACGCGTTCTGTTGCAAAGAGTTCTTTGTTGGCAGCAAGAGCTTCTGCCCCTTGACCATTGCGGATGGCATCCAAGTCACGCAATTCACCCAATTTTTCAACTGCAAAGGCGAAGTGGTTCAAAATAGCTGGTTCAAAATCTTCGTTAGCCGTTGTAAATGGCACATGAAGAAGGGAGCAAGAAGTCGTCAAGACAACCTTTTCAGCTGGAACTTGATCCAAGATTTCCAAGCTCTTTTCATAGTTGTTGCGCCAGATGTTTTTCCCATTGACAATACCTGCATAAAGGGTCTTATCAGCTGGGAAGCCACCTTTCACCAATTCAAGTGTTTTCTTGCCTTCAACAAAGTCAAGACCAATACCATCTACTGGCAAGTTTACAAGGTCATTGTAGACATCACGAACATCACCAAAGTAAGTTTGGATCAAGACTTCAAGACCTTTCTTGTCAGCCAAGAGTTTGTTGTAGAGGTTCAAGAAGAGAGCTTTTTCTTCAGCTGACAAATCTTTGACAAGAGCTGGCTCATCGAGTTGAATACGAGTCGCACCAAGCTCAGCCAATTTGGCAAAGACTTCTTGGTAAGCAGCAACCAAGCTGTCGACGAAGTCCTCATCTTTCACACCATCTTCAAAGTCAGATAATTGAAGGAAAGTGAATGGTCCAACGACTACTGGACGAGTGTTGATCCCCAATTCTTTAGCTTCTTGGTACTCATCAAAAATCTTGTGACCAGCCAATTTCACTTCTGTTGTTTTTTCAAATTTAGGAACGATGTAATGGTAGTTGGTGTTGAACCATTTTTTCATTGGAAGGGCACGCACATCCCCTTTTTCACCTTGGTAACCACGCGCCAAAGCGAAGTATTGTTCAAGGTCTGTCAAATCCAAGTTTTGAACAGATGCAGGCACGACGTTGAAAAGGAAGGCTGCATCAAGGAAATTGTCGTAGTGTGAGAAGTCATTTGAAGGAATCTCTGAGATGCCTTGTTCTTTAACAATGTTCCAGTGTTTAGCACGCAAGTCTTTAGCAGCTGCCAAGAGCTCGTCTGCTGAGATTTCTTTTCTAAAGTATTTTTCAGTTGTAAATTTTAATTCACGGAATTCACCCAAACGTGGGAAACCGATAATTGTAGTTGACATGTTGTGTCCTCCAAAAATTCTAATTGACACTATCATATCAGAAGATAGGCATCTTGTATAATTGCTTTTACACGAATTTTGATATAGCCAAAAACTATAACACAGATTTAATGGGCCTTGAGACCAGAGCTCAAAAGCAAAAACTAGGACTCCTTATAAATATTTCCTATAGCCCAAGCGTCCCTAAACCATTTTTGAGCAGATTTTGAGCGGATTCCGCTAGAAGGACGGCCTCTAAAAAGTAAAGCAGGCCTTCTCTATCGAGAAAGACCTGTGCAAGCATAAACAAACTGCTTCTGTTTACAAATCTAAGAAATTCTATAAAAATGTGTTCGTTAGAATGATTCTATCAACTACTGAAACTTTCCGCCGTGAGAAAAGTGCTAGAAACACTTTTGTTTCTAGCACTCGGGAGTTTTGAGACCTTAGGCTCAAAACTAAGTCATGGAACTTCTTCGAAGTTCGCTGACGTCCGTATTCACCTAAGGAAAGTTTTTTAGATGACTTCGTCCTCATTCTGACAGGCCTTCTCTACTGAGAAAGACCTGCTTCTACGAGGAAGGAATTTCCTCTATTTTTTTACTTGTATTAGGCTAATTTGACACAGAAGGCATCCCAAGGGGCTAACTTGCCTGATTCGAGGACTTGCTCCACCTTGGTATTGGCAATGAGAACCTCTTCAACTCCATTGACAAGCGGTAAGTCTTGCTCTTGACTTGAGAGATTGACAACGACGAGGTAGGCTTGCTCTCTTTCTACCCGCTTGTAAGCAAAAATCTTATCTGCCGCGTCCACCAATTCATAATCAGCCGTCACAAGCCAAGGATGCTCTTTTCTCAAGGCCACCAGAGCTTGGTAGGTATAGAAAATGGAGTCTGGATCTGCTAGAGCAGCCTCAACATTGATCTCTTTGTAGTTTGGGTTGACAGCAAGCCATGGTTGACCTGTCGTAAAGCCAGCTTCTGCTTCATCATTCCACTGCATCGGTGTCCGTGCATTGTCCCGACCAATATGGCGGATCTGATCCATGATCACTTCGAGTGGCACTCCTTTTTCTAAGGCTTCATGGGCATAGTTGATTGACTCGATATCTTCCACATCCTCGAGGGTCTTAAATGGATAATTGGTCATCCCAATTTCTTCCCCTTGATAGATATACGGAGTTCCCTTCATCAAGTGAAGCAGAATAGCTAAAGCCTTGGCAGATTTGACACGGTAGTCGCCATCATCCCCCCAAGTTGACACAATCCGTGGGAGATCGTGGTTGTTCCAAAAGAGGGAATTCCAGCCTTCGTCTTTTCCTAATTCCGTCTGCCACTTGGTGAAAATTTCTTTCAATTTTGGCACATCCAATTCCTTGGCGTAGTGCCATTTTGGTTGACCCGGTTGGTATTGAAGACCAATGTGTTCAAATTGGAAGACCATGGACAATTCTTGATTTTTTGGATTGGAATATTGCTTAGCAATCTCTGGAGTCGCTCCCCAAGTTTCTCCCACGGTGAGCAGATCCTTATCGCCAAAGGTCGCTTGATTCATTTCCTTCAAATAAGGATGGAGCATGGGACCATTGCTGATGATTTCCTGATCTGGGATCTTACCGATCATATCGATGACATCCATACGGAAGCCACCAATTCCCTTGTCAATCCAGAAATTCATCATGTCATAGATCTGATGACGAAGCTCCTCGTTTTCCCAGTTGAGGTCTGGTTGCTTCTTACTGAAGTTATGCAGGTAGTATTGGCCTGATGCTTCATCAAATTCCCAAGCAGAGCCACTAAAAGCAGAAATGATGCCATTGGGCTCATCGCGCCAAATATAGAAATCCCGCTTTGGACTGTCTGGGTTTTCACGCGCCTCGATAAACCAAGCATGCTCATCAGAGGTATGGTTGACCACCAAATCCATGATGATTTTGATCTTGCGTTTATGGCCTTCTGCGATCAATTCTTCCATATCTTCCATGCTACCAAAGATGGAGGCAATATCCTCGTAATCCGAGATGTCATAGCCGTTATCGTCCATGGGACTCTTGTAGACTGGTGAGAGCCAGATCGCTGTAACCCCTAATTTTTCCAAGTAGTCTAGCTTGCTCGTGATCCCCTTGAGATCTCCGATGCCATCGCCATTACTATCCTTGAAACTCTTTGGATAAACTTGGTAAATTACGGCATTATGCCACCATTTTTGTTCCATTTTTTCTTCTCCTTTATGATTGTGAAATCACTTTCATCATACAAAAATAGGGGTAAAATTGCAAGAATTTACAAGTCTTCATTCTCTTCACTGGAATAAATCACTTCAAAGAGACGTTGACGCAAACCTTCCTCTAAAGGTGTAATGATCTTCATCAACTGTTTCCAATCCTTGGCTGTTGAACAAGCCGCAAATAATTCATTCTTCCTATCGTAGGCCAGGTTGGCAGATTTCAAGAGCTCAAACATCCGATCTTCTTTTGCAGTAGGACGCGATTGCAGCTCACCCATCGCAATTTCTTGACTTTGATTGTCTACTAAGATAGGGGCTGTCTTTAAGGTATGGAGGAAGAACCGGTGCTGTCTCTTTTCAGGAAGCAACGTTAGATCACCTGTTAAATCCAGCCTAATCTTTCTTTCATCCCAATTGACAGTTAGGCGGGTTTCAACCCTGTTATCTCCTTCTCCTTCAACGAGTACGAAGGAACGATTGTCACCTGGGAAAAGATGCCAGTCCAGCATTTCTGGGAGCTCTACCCCTGTCTGCGGTTGTGCATCCATAGGGATGATGGCTCCTGCACGCGCAAAGACCGGAATATCCTGGCTAGCTCTAAAGACTGTAAGCTTGCCTTTTCCTTCGTACTTCCAATCATGGAAGAAATCATACCAAACTCCGTCTGGGAACCAAACACTCACAGAAGCACTATGAAAGACCGGATCCAGCGATTCGGTAATTGGGGCCACCATGAGTTCACTACCAAAGAAATATTGATTTTTAGCCTCATAAGCCTCTTCTTCGTTTGGGTAATGGTAATAGAGGGGCTGAACCAAAGGCAGTCCTTCTTCATGCGTCGCCACATTCATGGTGTAAAGATAAGGCAGTAAGCTGTGACGCAGGCGCAAATACTGCTTCATCCAGCGACAGGTCTCAGGCGAGTAAAACCACGGTTCCTTGCTGTTAAAGGCATTACAAGAACTATGGAGACGATTGATCGGACTAAAGACCCCAAACTGCAACCAGCGAAGAGCCAAGTCTTCATCATAGTAACCCCGCATATGGCCACCAATATCGTGACTCCACCACGTATAGCCGATATTTGAAGCTGTGCTGGTAAAATAGGGTTGAAAGGCTAGGGATTCCCAAGTCACAATGGTATCCCCTGAAAAACCGATCGGATACCGGTGGCTGCCAGGACCCCCATAACGCGATAAGATGAGACCAGCTTGGCCTTTTCGGCAATTGTCTAGATAATGATAGTGATTTAACAACCAAAGGGGATCCATCTTGCCATGACTTCCCTGTTGCCAATCAATCCACCAAAAGTCGACTCCTTGATTTTCCAAGGGATGGTGGACATCTTCGAAATAAGCTTCGCGAAAGGCTGGACTGTAAAAGTCAAAGCTAGCCGCTTCTTCTTTTTCCGCATCTAATCCCAAGCGTTTTGCGACCTTGGGGTAAGCATCTTCGAAGGCGCGAATGCCATCTGCTGGATGGACATTTAAGGTCACCTTTAAACCACGCTCATGCAGACCATGTAAGAAGGCAGCTGGATCAGGAATCAAGTCCCGGTTCCAACTATAGCCCGTCCAACCACTTCCAAAGCGAGCAGGAATTGCTGTCTTGTGCCAGTCCATATCGATCACACTGACAGCCAAAGGCACCCCTTCAGCTTTGAAACGATCCATTAAATCTGTGTACTCCTGACTGGTATAAGGCCAATACCGACTCCACCAGTTTCCCAGAGCATAACGTGGCAAGAGGGGTGGTTGTCCCGTCAGATGGTAAAAATCTTTCAAGGCCCCTAGATAATCGCGCCCATAACCGAAGAAATACAGATCCACTTCTGAACATGACCGTGCTCTAAATCCGCTTTCGACATCATACAAGTAGGAACTGGAATCGTCCAAAAGAGCATAACCGGCCTTGCTCAAGATCCCATCTTCCAACTCCATAGCTCCATCGACCTCGTCAAGCGTCCGACTGGTACCTTTCAAGGTCTCAGGCTGATCTCCATAGTGCCACCGGCTACCATAGACTGCATACTGACCCTTGAGCTCAATAAAAAGCCGATCCGGTGTAAAAGGTCCCTTTTCAAAATGAAGGTGGAGATGCTCCGTATGCAGATCGAGGACCTCTTCTGTCTCTACGACCTCATAAGCAACAGGTCCAAAATCACGATTTTGCACAACTTGCGTCTGACCATCTTCAAAAACACCATCCTCTGAGTATTCTAAGCGAACCAAAGATTCCGTTAATACGGAGATTCGGTAGTTATCTCCCTGTATCACTGATCCTGCCATTTGTCTTTCCTCCTCTTTTTATAGGGCATCTGACTGCCCGCTTTTTATCTGCTCCGCTTCACTAGGTAAGCGCTTACGATTTTACTATAGCACTCAAAAAAAGGCCTGTCAACACTTGACAGAGTCTTTCCTAAAATTTTATAAGATCAACTTCCCCAATTGATCAAGAGATACATAAGACTCGAGCCAAACATATCTCCCAAGGCATGCATGAGGAAAAATGGCAAGAGATTCTTGACGACCTTCTTGTACATGAAGTAATAAAAGAGTCCATAAATGACGCCAATCACAAGGGCCCAGAGAAGCCCCTGATAGGTGTGGAAAGAAAAACGGATCAGAGTTGAAAAGGCCAGCGCCTTCCATTTGTTCTTCTCACTTACCGAAGTCATTAAGCCCAAAAAGAAAAATTCTTCATAAAATCCATTGAGCAAACCATAAGCAATTGCCATGGGACTCAAAGCCATGAACTTATGGAGGATCTGCATAGGATCGATAAAAGGCCAAAGACTCGGACTTAGGTAATTGTATTCACCCGAAACCGTTGAGATCACATCTCCAAAAAGTCCCATCGCTGCAAAGAGCAGGGGCACCCAGATCAAGGTGGACCACTTGAAGCGGATCGGCAATTGTTTAAAATCAAAGCGACGGAGCAGCAAGTAAAGAAGGGCTAGAGCCAGCAAGATCAATTGCAGGGTCATATTGCTGGAATAAGCAGCTCCTTCACTTGCAGTACTGCTACTGCTTGTGGCTACTGCAGTCTGCGCAACTGGCTGAAAACTGGCTAAAAACAGCTGGGTCGAGCGGACAATGAATTGCCCAAAGAGAATGACCGTCACAATGCCAATATCAAACCATTTGAGCTCTTTTAAGGGCTGTTTGGGTCGTATTCTGTTAAAAAATGTCATCTTTCATCCTTCTATTCCCACAATGGAAGTATTTTTGTTTCTCTTACTTTAGCAATCAATGCTTAAAGAAGAGTTAACCTAGAGAAGAAAAAAACGACCTTTGGGCCGTTTCCATTACACTATTAGTCTAACAAATCTTGGATTCTATCTAAATATTGGTTGTCTGTCACTGCCATCACGCGCACCCCTTCAGGCCAGATAAAGTCGGGACCAATCTGAATATGAAGCGGTTGGTCTTCCGCATCTCGATAGCCGATAATATTGAGATGGTACTCCTCTCTGACAGCCAAGTCCTGAAGGCTTTTTCCTACCCAGCTAGCTGGAACCGTAAACTCAGCCACCACCACTGCTTCATCCAACTGGAAGACTTCAATCCCGTGTTGGAAGAGGATCATCTTAGCGAGGGACATCCCCGCTTCTACCTCTGGTAGGATGACCAAATCAGCTCCAATCTTCTCAAGGACTTCCTTGGTCACTTCATTCTTGACCTTGGCAATGACGTGCTCGACGCCAAGTGCCTTACAGTGCATGACCGCCAGGACACTTGATTCCAAGTTTTCTCCCGTCGCAATGACGACTGTGTCACAGTTCCCAATATCTGCCGCATCCAAGAGGTCCATTTCCGTAATGTCTCCAACAATCCCAGTTGTAATCATAGATTCATACTGGTTGATCACATCTTCATGATCGTCAATTGCAATGATATCCACATCCTGGTCCTGCAGGGTTTTTAAGACACTCTGTCCAAAAATCCCTAAGCCCAGAATTCCAATGGTTCGATTTGCCATAAGTCTCTCCTATCCGATAATGATGTCTGCCTTGGCATATTGCAAGGCATCTGCTTTTTTGGCTTTGTAATTGTTCAAGCTGACCATAAGGGTCAAGGGGCCGATCCGACCGATAAACATGAGCACCATGATGATCCCCAGCCCTGCTCCATTTAAGGTCGAGGTCACATTGGCCGTTACGCCCACTGTCGCTAAAGCCGATACCACCTCAAAGACCAAGTACAGAAAACGTTGACCATCCGGCGTCACAAGACAAAGGCCAAAGAGCCCCAGGATAAAGGTCAACTGGAAAATCACTGCTGTGCCCAAAGAACGTTGCACCAAGTCTGGTGCGATGGTTCGTTTGCCTAGGTTGGTATGAGGCAACCCGAGCAATTCCTTGCGAGCTAAGAGGATCAAGACCAAGAAGGTGGTGATCTTCATCCCTCCTGCTGTCCCACCTGGTGCCCCACCTAGGAACATCTGGAGGATATAGACAAAGAGTGTCACAGGTCGGACTGCTGTATAATCCAGTGAGGCAAAGCCAGCCGTCCGCATGCTGACAGTTTGGAAGAAGCTGACCAAAATCTTCTCTCCCAATGGCAGGGAGCCAATCGTTGCTGGATTATCAAACTCTGTCAAGAGACTGGTTACTGTCCCAAACAGAAGGATAGCAGCCGTTAACCAGAGAACCACCTTGGTATGAAAGCGAAGAGTCCGGCGTCCAGATTGGTTGCGGGCCTTGGTCGCTAGGTCAAACCAGACCATGAAGCCCAAGCCCCCAGTAATAATAAGGGCAGACAAGGTCAGATTGACCAACCAATCGGTCTGGAAGCTCATCATACTATCGCCTCCAAAATTATCAAAGCCCGCATTACAAAAGGCCGAGACCGCAACAAAGATGGAGTTAAAGATCCCATGCCCCCAGCCAAAGCGAGGGATAAAGCGGCTCATGAGGAGCAAGGCCCCCACCCCTTCGATGGTAAAGGTGGTAATGAAGATGGAGCGGACAAAACGGGCTAAGCTCTGGTTATTGCTAAAGCTAAAGCTGTCCCGGATGGTCTGTCGGTCCTTGTAGCTGAGCTTTTGACGACCTTCCATAAAGAAGAGACCGATAAAGGTCAAGATCCCTAGGCCTCCGATCTGGATCAAGAGCATACAGATCAATTGCCCCAAACCATTATAGGTCGAAGCCACCGACTGGGTAAAGAGCCCCGTCACACAGACCATGGAGACCGCTGTAAAGAGGTGGTCGATATAGCCTGCTTTTGAGCTCGCTTGCTGGACAAAAGGCAGACTCAATAAGAGCGAGCCCACCAGGATAACCAAGGCAAAGCTGAGAAAGATTCGCCTTGCCGGAGACAGGCTTTTAATTTTGGCCTGCCATTGTTTAAAAAATAATTTGACTAACATAGCTTCATTGTATCATAAAAAGTGAAAAGACCTACAAGTGATGAACCATCTCTAGGCACAATTCTAGGGCCTTCTCAAAAGCTTCAGCCCCCCAGTCACGCTGGTCATAATTTTCTAGGTCTGCAAGAGAATCTGCGGTAAATAGGAGCAAGCCCCAAACTGCATCACGAAGCTGGGCGACTGCTGCAAGTGAGGCACACTCCATCTCCACAACACGACACCCTTCTTCAATGCGATAGGCCACCTTGTCAGGTGTTTCTCTATAAAAACCGTCCGTCGACCAGGTCATGACCTCTTGATAAGGAATATCTTTTCCTTTCAAGACAGTTTCAATGGCGGTCAGTGCACGACTGTCCACTTCGATATAACGAGAAGGCGCTACATAATGGTAACTGGCTCCCTCATCTCGCAAGGCCTTGGTCGGGATCAAAAAGGCATTTTCTTCTATGTCCACCAAGACGCCACAGCTTCCTGAGGAAATGATTTTCCTCACCCCATAGCCAATCAACCAATCCATGAATTGGGCAGCAGGTGCAGATCCAACTGGCGCTTGTGCCAAGCAGACTTTCTCCCCTTGGTGCTCCAGAACATAGACTGGATAAGCCTTGGTAGCTGAAACAAAGGTAGCCACTTGCTCAGCTCCAACAGTTTTGGCAAAGCGATCAATCTCATCCTCCAAGAAAGCATACACACATTTTTCAGGTAGGTGCAGATCAAGTCCCTCATGGGTCGGCATAATGACTGCCTGCGGGTTGTCATCAAACTCTAAAATAGGAATTTCATGTTTTTGGATCATCCCTTCTCCTTTTTAATGGGTATTTCTTTGATGACACGGGCTGGGTTTCCTGCAAGGACCACATTGTCTCCAAAGGATTTTGTGACCACTGCTCCTGCGCCAGCGACCACATTGTCACCCAGCGTGACACCAGGAAGGATGGTGACCCCTCCTCCTGCCCAGAAGTTGTCTCCTATCGTAATTGGTGCCCCATACTCCAGACCAGAATTGCGCTCGTCTGGATCCAGTGGGTGCAAGGGTGTCAAAAATTGGCAATTAGGACCAATCATGGCATTCTTTCCGATCGTAATGGGACAAATATCCAACATGGTCAAATTGTAATTGGCATAGAAATTTTCTCCTATATGGATGTTGCCCCCATAATCCACAAGAACCTGGCGATTGAGATAGAGGTTTTCACCGGTTGATCCAAACCACTCTTTGATGATGGATGCCCCCTTTTTAGGATCCACCTCTTGGTTAAAGGCCTCTTGTTTCTCCCGAGAGGCTTTTGCCAAAGCCCGTAATTCAGGGTCCGCAGGTCTATAATAGTCACCCGCAATCATTTTTTCATATTCACTGGCCATAAGGAAACCTCCACGTTATTTTGACATATTATAGCAGAATTTCCCCTTTAAAACAAACGTCAGAATAAGGCTTTACAAGGAAAAAGATCATAAATGCTTAAAAATAATTAAAAACACTTGCATTAACTTAATAAATGATGTAGAATATAGGCAAGAACAGAAACAAGGAGCGAGCTCATGTATCAGGAACAACGACTCGAAAAAATATTAGAACTCTTAGAAGAGCGAAAACAGCTATCGGCTAAAGAAATGGTCGACTATTTCAAGGTCTCAAAAGATACCATCCGTCGAGACTTCGCTCTCCTTAGTCAGCGCCAGCTGGTCCGCAGGACCCATGGTGGACTCCTCCCCTTAAACAAAGAACCCGGCCCTTCTTACCTAGACCGTAGTCAGAAAGCCAACAAGGAAAAGACTGCTATGGCTCAAAAGGCCCTGCAATTGATCCAAGATGGCCAAGTGATCTTTCTCGACGTTTCTACCTCGATGACCCTGCTTGCTGGCTTGCTTAATAAGGAAGTCACAGTCTATTCGCATTCCCTTGACAATACCATCCAGCTCAGTAGCCATTCCCAGGTTGACTTTCATCTTTTAGGAGGAAAATTCTACCCTAAAAACCGCTTCTACTATGACGCGAATCAAGCACAAATACTGGACAATCTTCGCTTTGATCTCGCTTTTTTTGGAGCGAGTAGCTTAGCCAATGGCGAAGTCACCTTTGAGGATGCTGAAGACGTTGCAGTCAAGTCTCTCGTTTTTGAGCGGACTCGTACCAAGGTGCTGGTGGCAGAAAGTACCAAGTTCCACCAACATGCCAACTACTATCTCGCTCGTCTCCAACAATTTGACTATTGGATTACTGATCAAAAACCAAGCCCTGACATCCTTAAACAAGTCGGCAACGAAACCACTATTCTCTATTAGGAGGTAATCTTTATGTCTCACATTCGTCTCATCATCAGCGATATCGATGGCACCATCTTAAATGACCACCATCAGATTGACCCAGAGTTGGCAGCATTGATCCCAGATTTAAAGCGTGAAGAGATCCCTTTCGTGCTAGCCTCTGCTCGCTCCCCCAAAGGAATGGCACCCATTGCCAAAGAACTCGGTATAGAAGACTGCCCCATGGCCTGCTACAACGGGGCCTTGATTCAAAAAGGCGAGCAGGTTCTGTTTGAGCATCCCTTAGACAAGAATGAAGCTCGTCAGTTTATCGACTGGGCCAACCAACACTTCCCTCAAGTTTCGATCAACCTCTATAGAGGAAAAGACTGGATGACCGATCATCTCGACCAATGGAGCCGAGAGGAAGCCCGGATTACAGGGGAAAAACCTCTTATTCTTCCCCTATTGGATCCTTTGCTGGATATGACAAAGCCCCTCCACAAATTGCTCTTAATTGGAGATGCAGAAGAGATCCAAGCCCTCTATCGTGCTATTTCTGCCGATGACTTCCCTTCTACCGCCTTTTATCTCTCCAAAGCCAACTACCTAGAAGTTACTGCTAAGCACGTCTCTAAAGAGGATGCTCTGGTTGAACTCGCCAACCACTACCACTTGAGCTTAGAAGAAGTCCTCACCATGGGGGACAACTTCAATGACCTTCCTATGCTCAAAAAAGCAGGCATCGGTGTCGCTATGGGCAACGCTCCTCAAGAGGTGAAAGACGAAGCAGCAGTCGTGACAAAGGACAATAATGAAAACGGGGCTGGGCAAGCGGTTGAAACCTATGTGTTGATCTAGTCATCCGTTTAAAAAGGACGTCGAGTATAATACCCGACGTCCTTTTTGACGAATGTATAGCACTAAAACTACATCATTTTCATATAAATGCTATCCCAACAATGTCTGCAGAATTGGAACCACAATCACAAATAAGACTGTGCTGAGAGTGACCACATTCGTTGAAAACTCAACATCGCCTTTACCTTGATTGGCAAGGATAGGAAGAACTGCCAAGGCTGGTGTTGCTGATTGAATCATAAAGGTTCTAAATTCTGGTGCCACCATATTTGGAGAGAAGAACTTGAGAACCAAGAGCATGATGACCGGTGCAAGAATAAAACGACCAACCAGTGTGATAATGGTATCTTTATCAAAGCGAATCGTCTTAAGTCCTGCCTTAGCTAGGACGATACCGATATAGACAAGAGATAAGGGCGTTGTTAAACTACCAATATAAGTCAAGGTACTTTCCGCAAAACTTGGAACAGGAATACGCAACACCAAAAAGACGAGGGCTACGAGAAAACCTAATAAAGGAGCTGGGAAAAGCTTCTTCCAATTAAATGTTTGAGCCTGTTTTGAAGCCCCTTCTTTACTATCAGAAGTCATCAGATAGACACCTAATGTCCAAGTAGATACTGTATTTGTAATATAATAAACCAAGAAGTAAGGAAGGGCTTGATTTCCAAACAAAGCGATATTTAAAGGCAAACCAATAAATATGGTATTGGCATTAACAAAGGTATTAATCATAGTCCCTCGACGACCTAGGCGCACTTTAAAAACTTTCACTGCGATAAAGGCCGCTAGGTAACCAAGAATGAAGGCGATAAACGTGTACAACAAACCGCCAGACAAGCTAATCAGCTTATCTAAAGTTAAATATTTAAGAACAGAGGTGAAAATTGCAACAGGCATGGCCACGTTCATAATGAGCTTAGACAAGTCATTTCCGAAACTCTCTTGGAACCAACCGCGGACTTGCAAGAAATAACCAAGAATGATGATGACGATAATGGGTACAATACTCTGAATTGACGTTAAAAAGATTTCCATAGTCTCCCTTTCTATCTAACAAGACATACACAAAAGGTGTACGAGGCATCCCGTCGCACTCGTACACCCCATTCCCATTTACTTATTTATATTCTGGGTACCATTTCAAATCACGGACCGCTTTAGCCATATCTGTTTCTTGAGCACGCGCAAGACCTTGTTCTTGCGCTTTTTTAGCAACTGCTTCTGCTACTTTGATAGACACATCAGCTACATACTTGAATGGAGGTAAGACTGGTGCTCCTGGTTCGCCTGGATTGACAATACCACTCAATGAATGTGCGGCAGCGCCAATCATTTCATCCGTCAACAGACTCGCTTCAGAAGCCAGCATACCAAGTCCAAGACCTGGATAAATCAGTGCGTTATTCGCTTGACCAATCACGTAGTCCACACCTTTATAGGAAACTGTACCAGCTGGAATTCCTGTTGCAACAAATGCTTTTCCGTCTGACCATTCGATCAAATCTTTGGCACTTGCTTCAGCTAGTTTGGTTGGGTTTGACAATGGGAAAATGATAGGACGTTCAGTGTTTTCACACATAGCTTCTACAATTTCTTTTGTGAAAGTATTTGGCTGAGTTGAAGTTCCCACAAGAATGGTTGGTTTAACCGTCTTCACTACTTCAAGAAGGTCCGTCAACTGATCTGCATTGGCAAAATCAGAACGTTTCTTAGCAAATGGTTTTTGTTGCGGCGTTAAGTCATCCATATCATCAAAAAGGAGACCTTGTTTGTCGACCATAAAGAAGCGTTTATAAGCTTCTTCTTCAGGCAGACCTTCACTAACCATTTCACGAAGGACACGAGAAGCAATCCCTGCACCAGCAGTTCCACCACCATAGCAGAGATAAACTTGATCCGTTAATTTTTCACCTGTAATATCCAATGCCCCAAAGATCCCACCAAGGGTTACAATACCAGTTCCTTGGATATCATCGTTAAAGGTTGGGATTTGTTTTCGATATTTTTCAAGGATGTTGGCAGCATTTAAGCGACCGAAATCTTCCCAGTGAAGGTAGAGTTTAGGGAAAAGACGTTCTGCAGTTTGGACAAATTGATCGATAAAATCATAGTAACGATCACCACGCACACGTTCGTGGCGATTTCCCAAGTAATTAGGATTGTTACGAAGTTCTTCACGATTGGTACCTGCGTCAATGACCAAAGGAAGTACCATTGAAGGATCAATTCCTGCAGCTCCAGTATAGACCATCAGTTTCCCAACAGAAATATCGACACCATTTGTACCCCAGTCACCAATACCGAGAATACCTTCTGCATCTGTCACAACAATAAGACGAATTTCACGATCACCCGCTGCATTTTTCAAAGTCGCTTCGATATTTTCAGGGTGATTGATGTCAAGATAGGCCGCATATTGTGGGTCTACAAAAAGATCGCTATAGCCTTCGATGGTATCGGCAATAGTTGGATCATAAACAATGGGATTAAACTCTTCCAAATGTTGAGCAAATAGGTAGTAAAATAGAGTACGATTTGTATTAAAAATTTCCATTAGGAACAAACGTTTTTCCAAATCATTAACCTTTGTTTGCATTTGCGCATAAGTTTGCGCTGCTTGTTCTTCAATGGTTTGAACGTAAGGTGGTAGGAGGCCAATGAGACCTAGTTGCTTACGTTCCTCTAAAGTAAAGGCAGTTCCTTTATTGAGGAAAGGGTTGTTTAAAATATCATGTGCAGTCATCATGTGACCTCCTTATTAGTTTAATTTATTATACCACTTATTTGCATTAAATGACACTTTGTTCTATATATGATACAATATGAATGAATCACTCAATGAAAGTTCAGGCGATACAACCGAAAATGATGCGATTTCAATAGATAACAAAATAATAGGTTTATCCATCACTTCCTAGATAGTCACGGTCATCTCTTAAAAAAGCCTGTTCCTTTCCACCTTTTAGAAGGTTATTCTCATCAAAAGATCCACTGTTTTCAGGTACTCTTTTTTCCACTTATGATGATCAATACCTATAAAAACCATAGATAATAAATCTAAAATATGTTTGTTATAAAATACTTTGTTTTGTTTAAGGTGTTATTTTTGTCATTTAAAACTTGTATTCTGGTTACATGAAAACAAAACATTATTTACAACGGTATATAGCGCAAAAGGTCAAATATTTGCGAAAAAAACAAAACATGAGTCAAGAGGAGCTATCGGAACGGGCAGATCTTGGATTAAAATACATCAATCAATTGGAAAATCAAAACGTGAATCTGACCATTCACAGTCTTGAAAAAGTCATTTCTGCTCTTGAGTTAACGCCTGAAGAATTCTTCAATTTTGATTCACTCGAAGCGTCTTCAGATCCTACTGACAGCCTTTCACTTAAGAGAGTAAACATGAAAATTAAACAACTTCCAGTTGGAAAAAGGGAAAAGATCCTAACGATTTTTGAAGATCTTTTAGATAGCCTTTAATTGTCCTCTGACTCACCTCAGATTGTAACAAACAAAAAATCATATAGTCAAATTAGCTATCACGGATAATTTTTGCTTATCCATGTCTGTCTATTTAGAAGAGGGAGCCCAATGAATCTTAAGGACTTTTATTATTTTTTTGATCTTAGTCAACAGCAATCCTTTACTGGGGTTGCCCAAAAACACGGGATCAGTCAACCATCCGTTTCCTATGCGATTAAACGACTAGAAAAGGAATTTCACTGTCCATTAATCGCGCACGATCCTTCTCATCGTACTTTCAAATTGACGCCCCAAGGAGAAATCTTGCTACGACATATTCAAAAGGTCTTACCTGAGATTCAAGGGGCCAAAAAAGAGATCCTCCGGAGTCTCTCTCAATTCAATACGGTTGGTTTCCCACCAATCATCATTGACTATCTTGTCCGAAAACAACCCGCCTTTATCAGTAATGTTGCAGCTCTTCAAAGTATCCATCCTGTCCAAGAAGGATCTGTTGAACTTTTAGAAATGCTTTCCAAAGGAGAACTAGATGCTAGTTTTTTAGGGAGTTTAGAACCGATTAAAGATCATCGCTTCCAGGTAAGAGAAATGGCCAAACGAGATCTCTTCTATATCCTTCATCACAACCATCCACTAGCCTCAAAAAAAGTATTACAATTTTCAGACGTCATCGATGAAGATTTTATCATTCCAGACGAGCACTTTGTTCATTTAAAAGCCTTTGAACAGTTGAATGAGCGCTATCACCATGAGGCTACGCCCTTCTTTCAGACGGATGATATTCAGCTTCTAAAACAACTCCTTCGTAAACAAGTGGGGATCAGTTTACTAGCAGATCTTGCACTAACAGATGGTGAAGAAGAACTGATCGCGATTCCGATGGCAGAAAATGAACGGATCAGCTTTTACGTTTCACTAGTTGAACCGAAGGAAAGTAATCTCAAACCGGAGGTCATCCAATTCTTTGAAAAATTACTAAACTAGTCGTAGTCTTTGTTCTTAGTGCTAATGCAGAAACATAAATAAAGTGACTAGCTAGTATTTTTTACGACTAAAAAATAGAGTAGAAATGCCGATAAAATAAGGATTCCTGCAAATTGCTAGGAATCCTATTTTCTTTCGCATGTATTGTATAATTAAATTATTTTGTGTATATTTCACTTATTCGACTTTTTATTAATAATTAGAGATATAAAAAGCTCGGAAACCCTTGATTATTATACCGTTGACAAGTTTTTCAAAAACCTGTATGATAGAAAAAAGTTTATTAAAAAGGGGACGTATTTTGAAAAAATATACTATTTCACGTAAACAAACTTTAACTTTAGCTTCCGTTGTTTTAGGAACTGTCTTCACAGGAACGACTATTGCTTCTGCTGATGACGTTGCACCTAGCACAACCCAAGCTGCTCCTGCAGCCACTACAGCAGCAAAATCACCTATCACGGCTGCAACAGAAGAAATCAACGCCAAAGCCAATACACCAGTTGTTCCTGCTGATAAAGCAAAAACTGGGGATATCATCGCTGTGGACGTCAAAAAAACTGGCCCATCTGCTAAAACAGACGGTGCAGACACCACCACTACTTCAACAGCAACCATCAAAACGACTAGCTTAGCAGATCCAAACACACCTGTTGGCACTTCAAAACCGGTCTCATCTACTAAGACAGCTACATCTACCAAAGAGACAGCTGACTACACTGAGACAACAACTGAAACAGTTAATAAAACAACTGTAGTCGAAGTGACAAAAGAAGCCGATGTGGTCAATAAAAAAGAAGTTCAAGCAACATCAGACATCGTCTTTGTCATTGACAAATCAACTTCAATGGATTCTCACATCAGGGATACGATGAAGAATGTCGAGACCTTCGTTCGCAATCTATCGGCAAAAAATATTCAAGCTCGTTTAGGATTGGTTGAATACGAAAGAGCTAGTGAAGTTAAATACCATGATTTCAATGGATCTAAGTTCACAAGTGATCCAGAAAGTTTCATTTCTGCTTTGAAAACCATCAAAACTAAAGGCTACTATGAAAATGCTACTGTTCCATTGCATCATATCGCTACTTCAGGAGACTACAACTGGGGGACTGGGGCAAACAACCATCGCTTTGCTTTCTTGATTACAGATGAGGACATTGATCTTACAAAGGATACACCAACCAAAGAAGCGACACTGAAAGCCCTTCAAGATGCTGGTATCTCTTTGACAGTGGTTGGTGAAACACGTGAAAAAAAAGACTTTGATCCATTGGTCAATGGAACAAATGGTCTCTACCTAGATATCGACAAAAACTTTGCTAACTTGTTGAACGTTCAATTTGCCAATAAAGTCGTTGAAACTGTCCAAAAAGGTCGTGTCTTCAAAGTCCAAACAGACAAGTATGAGTTGATCTCAAAATCTCATCGTGTGGCGAAAGCAAAACCACAAACATCTAGCATCCAAACGCCTGCAACACCGACTCCTACTCCTCAAAAACCGGCTGTTGTAACACCTGCGAAACCGACCGTATTTACACCTGCTAAAAACGAGCCTGTGAAAACGGAAGTTTATATTGCACCAGCAGCTCTTCCTCAAAAAGAAGCAAGTCTTCCAAATACAGGAAGCAAGACCTCAATTGCCTTGACGACTCTAGGTCTTGGTCTTCTTAGCATGAGTGCTGCCTTTGGACTCTCTCGTAAAACAAAGAAAGACTAACATGAAAAAGCCTAATCCGTTGATTGGGCTTTTTATCACTCATAATTTCCCCTTTGCTATTTTCATTTGAAAGTAGAACTCTTCAGATTCTAACAAAAGATTCTTGTCCTCCGCTATGATATAATGGAGACAGTACAAGGGAGGAAACCAATGTTACAAGAACTAGCCTTTACAGGCCAATGGAGACACTATCAAAAACGCGTTCTCGATAAGAGTGACGCTTTTATGGCGGATGGCCACCTGCATTTGGTAGCAGCTCCTGGCTCTGGAAAAACAACCCTGGGAATCGAATTTATCAGACGCTTTGGCCAGCCAACCCTGATCTTGGCTCCTACGGTCACCATTCGTCAACAATGGGTGGACCGGATTATCCAGGCATTCTTGAGTGATGAAAGCCAAGCAGAACAACTGATTTCACAAGACTTAAAACATCCTAAGCTGATTACAGTGGCTACCTATCAGGCCCTACACAGCGCCATGACCCAAGTCGTCGGTCAATCACAATCTGAGGATACCGATGACCAGGCAGAGATTGAAACATTTGATTTCAAAGGCTTTGATATCTTTACTACTTTCAAGGCCATCTCACTTGGGACCCTTTGTTTAGATGAGTGCCACCACTTACGCAATGAATGGTGGAAGAGCTTGGAAGCTTTTCGTCAAGCCTTCCCTGACTTAAAGATGATCTCCCTTACCGCCACCCCGCCCTATGAAGGGGATCCTGCCCTTTGGGATCGCTATATCCGCATGTGTGGTGAGATCGATGAGGAAATTACGGTACCCGAATTGGTCAAGGAAGACACCCTTTGTCCCCATCAGGACTATGTCTACTTCGCCTTTCCAACCAAGGAAGAGCAAGAGCAATTGGATGCCTTTAGCCAACAAAAGAATGCTCTCTTGCAACAACTGACTTCCGATCCCCTCTTTTGCCAACACCTCCAAAACTGCCAAGCCTTATCTGGTCAGATCAGCGACGATGAATTGCTCAATGAGCCCAAGTATCTCTCTGCTACCCTGATCTTTCTTCGAAGCAAGGGAATTGACTTTCCCAAACGTTTCCAGGACCTTTTAGGAGCCAAGAAACTACCTGCTTTCACCCTGGACTGGCTTGAAATTCTCCTGCAAGGTCTGCTCTTTCAGGTGCCTCACTGGTACAATCTACCTGAGGAATACGAGAAGCAACTGCTTCATGAATTAAAAGCAGCCAGCTTGATCGATCGAAAACAAGTCAAACTGGTCCGCAACAAAAAACAAGACCTTCTACTCAACCAATCCCTCGGAAAACTCAATGCGGTTCGAGAGATTTTCAAGGCCGAATACCAGGCCCTTGGAAGCCAACTACGACAACTGGTCTTAACAGACTATATTCGTCAAGACTTTGAAGTTCATCTCGGGGATAAGGACGCCCAATTTACTCAATTGGGAGTACTCTCCTATTTTGAATCGATTCGCAGGGAAAGCTTAGAGCAAGCAACTCCTCCCGCCATCGCTGTCTTAACCGGCAGCATCGTCATCATCCCGACGGTCTCTAAGCCAAGATTAGAAGAACTTCTAGGAGAGAATCGATTGACTTACCAAAGTGTCGGCCAATTATCTCCAGATGACTTTCTCAAGGTTCGCCTGGTCGGGTCTCAACATGATTTGGTGACAGCCGTGACCCAGCTCTTTCAAGAAGGGCTCATCCAAGTCGTCATTGGAACCAAGTCACTTCTAGGGGAAGGCTGGGATGCTCCTTGCGTTAATTCCCTGATCCTAGCGAGCTTTGTCGGCAGCTTTATGCTCAGCAACCAAATGCGGGGTCGTGCCATTCGAGTGTGGCCTGAGAATCCAGACAAGACTAGCAACATCTGGCACCTGGTCTCCATCAATCTTTCCCTAAAGAAATGGTATGAAAAGTCCGATCTTGAAAAGGAAGAGATCGAAGCCCTCACTGATCAGCTGAAAGAATACAGTCCTGATCTGGAACTCTTAGAAAGGCGGATGAAGCAATTTTTAGGCCTCCATTACAAGGAGCCCTTTATCGAATCCGGTATTGAACGTCTAGCCTTTGACAATATCCGCTATACCAAAAAACAGTTGCAAAAACTCAATGAAGAAACCTTAGAGCGCTCCACCCATCGTCAAGAACTCCGAGACGGCTGGCAAAAAGCCCTTCCGATTCTGGAGAATATGGAGATTGCAAACGAGGTCCAAGTGGATAAACACTTCCTACCCCTGGCCCTATTTTTTGACGCTAGAAAGCTAGCTCGTTGGCTGACGGCCGCCACTTTGACCGATGCTTTCGCCAACCTGATCTACTATTCACATAGAGGAGGATGGAATAAAGCGTCTCTAATTCTTCTAGTCGTTTTAGCTGTTCTCGCTCTCCTTGCTTGGCTCCGCTACTATCTCTATAAGAGTCCTTATAAACGGCTAGAAGTCTTCGGCCAGGCTATCCACCAAGCCCTACTCCGTTCTGGGCAGATCCAGACTCAAGCAACCCGCATCCAAGTCGTACGAGACAGAAAGGATGCCATCAACACGCTAATCTATTTGAAGGGCGGAACCATGCGGGAGAAGGAACTCTTCTCGCAAACCATGATCGAGTTTTTCGCTCCAATTGAAAATCAGCGCTATATCCTGAAAGCACAGGAAAAGGTGTCCGATCAGACAGAATATTTCGCAGTACCAAGCCTCTTTGACAAACGGAAAGAGGATGCCCAAGCCTTTGTGGCGCAAATTCGAAAGAGTCTGGGCAAGTATGACCTCGTCTATACCCGAAGTGCCGAAGGCCGTGCCATTCTCCTTGATGCGCGCATCAAGGCCCTAGCCAACAAACAAGAGCGCACCTTCACCAAGAAACAAGTGATGTCGGATTTGAAATAAGATTTTATTTCACTACAAAAAATTCTAGTAGACAGCCTCTACTAGAATTTTTTTGTTAGTCAAGTACAATCATAGCCTTAATAGTCTTACGTTCATCCATGTCCTTATAAGCTTGGTCGATATCTTCCAGTTTATAGCTTGAGGTAAAGACACGACCCGGATTGATATCACCATCAAGGACCGCTTTTAACAAAACTTGTTTGTCATAAGTAGTAACTGAGGCTGCTCCACCTGCCACTGAGATATTTTGAGCAAAGGTCGAACCAAGGGCACGGTTATTGTAATGAGGAACGCCCACAAATCCCATGCGTCCTCCATTATGGAGGACTCCGAGAGCTTGCTCAACAGCTGCTTCTGTACCGACACATTCGAGAGCTGCATCTGCTCCGCCTCCAAGGATTTCACGGACCTTGGCAATCCCTTCTTCACCACGCTCAGCCACAACAGCTGTCGCACCTGACTCCAAGGCCATTTGTTGACGGTCTTGGTGGCGACTCATAAGGACGATTTGCGATGCACCACGCATCTTAGCTGCAATGACAGCACATTGGCCAACAGCACCGTCACCAATAACGACAACCTTGTCACCTTTTTGCACATTAGCTACACGCGCTGCATGATAGCCCGTCGGCATGACATCAGCCAGCGTCAAGAAGGATTTGAGCATGGCTTCTGTATAATCAGATGGTTGCCCTGGAATTTTGACAAGGGCCCAATTGGCAAAGTGGAAACGGATGTACTCTGCTTGCACCCCGTCAGACCAGTTGGTGCCGATATGGCGGTCACAAGTCCCATCATAACCAGCACGACAGGCATCACACTCCCCACAACCATGGGTGAAAGGCGCGATAACAAAGTCTCCTGGTTTAACCGTTGTAATGGCTTCTCCGATTTCTTCGACGATACCAATAGCTTCGTGACCACTATTTTGATGACCTGCTTCAATATCAGGATTGCGGTAGCTCCATAGATCGGATCCACAGACACAGGTACGAACGATGCGGAGAATGACATCTTTAGCATCCATAATCTTTGGACGGTCCATTGTTGTTAACCCAATGGTTCCCGCTTCCGTATAAATCGCTGATTTCATATAATCACCTCGGATTTTTATTACATTTATTATATCAAAAAACTATATTTTATATATTTTTTGCTTTTCAACACAGAAAGAAGCAGCTTTCGCTACTTCTTTGACTTTTAAATATTATTGTTTCAATTCAATTCCTTTATGTCCTTTTTTCACTAGCATCATAAAGTCATGGTAATCTCCAGGCTCATCACCTTCTAGTCCTGCTTCTGTGAGGCCTACATAGTAAGAACCTTTAACCTCACTTGCGTTTGAATCAAAGAACCCTTCTCTCAAGATTTTTTGAACAGTCACGGTTTGAAAATCCATAGACTCTTTAGCAAGCTGTTGCACCGAAAACGTTACAACCAGCTGCGTTTTGTCTTTTCTATACTCGTCTTCGTCGTAAGTACCAAAAGAGTAACTAACTGGCATCGCCTTTGGAGACTCATATTCTGCTGCATCCACTGCATTGAATTTTTCTTGCACGTCTTTGATTTGTTTATCTAATTGTTCAAATTTCTTGTCTGTTTCCGAAGAAGCCTTTGCACTCAGCCATAGCTTGATGTTTTCCTTTTTCAATGACTTTATTTGAACTTCCAACTTTTCTCTGAGTTGTTGTTTTTGGCGATAGAAATTGCGTTCAAACTGTTTTTGGGCTAGTTCTAAAATTTGTTTTTCATTCTTTCCTCCTAAATCCCCGAGGTTCAAATCCAATCCTGTATAGGCAAGCACATTCCCTTTTCCATCAAAATGATAGACCGCCGTCACCGTGTTATATTGATCCAGCACTACACTCTCTCCGTGATGCACATCCATCCATACTGTATCCGTCGTTTGCAACGCTTCTGGCAGTGAGATTTTTTGCAAACCACCGCCACCGCAAGCTACAAGCGCAACGGAAACCAGTGACATCAGCGCTAGTTTCATCCATGTCTTCATTTTCTTCCTCCAACGTTCAAACTCTCATACATTATTATACTACACACAGCCAAAATCTGCTTGCTTTCTCCAAACAAAAACACCAGAGAGCGTCATCGCAATCTCGACGTTTGAGAGTGCCGTTTGATGGCCGATGAGATTATCGGACTGGAAGACGAAACCAATCGTGTGGTTTCTGTAGCTATCCCAATCGCGGTCTTTAAATTGCTTTGTTGATTTTCCTTGGATGAGTAAATCACCCGATGTGTATTGGTCGAGTCCACCGATGATATTTAATAGGGTGGTTTTCCCAGAACCCGATTGTCCGAGAATGGAGACAAACTCATTTTCACGGAAGCGAATCGAGATGTCTTTGAGCGCGTGAAACTCTTGACTAGCTGTATGATAAACTTTTGAAATATGTTGTAGCTGTAACACGGGTTCTATCCTTTCAGTGTTATAAGTAGTCTATCATAATTTCATACTGGAGTAAATATGTTAAATTTACAATTCAACAAATGGATAATCAACTTCTTATGAATGATCATGCCCATGACTTTGACTGGCTTCCAGCTCTTCGATATTTCGCTTGTGGGCGCGGTGGGTCGCCAAGTCTTCATCCACTTCGATGGTAACATTTTGAAATCCACTCTCTTTGAGCAAGGTGCGGATAGACTCTTTACAGACCTCCATATGCTTGACATGCTCCAGACAAACATGGACAATGGCGTTTTTTTCCAAACCATCCATGGTCCAAAGATTGAGCTGATTGATACTAGCGACATGGTCCAACCGCTCCAAATCACTCTTGACTTGCTGGATATCTACTCCTTCTGGCACGGCATCCAAGAAAATCTTGAGCGTGCTCCAAAAACGTGGAATGGCTTTTGACAGAATAAAGATGGAAATGGCAAGAGATAAGAGCGGATCCAGAATATACCAGTCGGTAAATCGGAGGACAATGGCCATTAGGATGACAGCCACCCAGCCCAGAGTATCTTCCAGAAAATGCAGGCTGAGAATGGATTCGTTCTTGGTTTGCCCCTTGCGAATGACGAGACTCGCTAGCACATTGATGCTGACGGCTATGATTCCAAGCCAGAGAATGCCCTCATCGTTGACAGGTTGTGGGTGAAATATTTTCGTTATATTTTCTAAAATAACCAGAACGGACCCTGTCATGAGAATCACTGCCGTTACCATGGCCCCTAAAAGGCTAAAGCGCTTGTAGCCCAAGGTATAGTGGCTGTCTTCTTCACGGTTAGAAATGCTCTCCAAAAAGGCGGAGATCCCAATAGCGATCGCATCCCCCAAGTCATGGACCGAATCCGCAAGGACAGCGCTGGATCCAAAAATCCCTCCTGCAATAAACTCAACAATGGCATAACTCAAATTCAAGAAAAAAGCGATCCAGACCGCATGTTTTGTCTTCATAATTCTAAATCCTCTGATATAATAGATTCATGAACATCATGTTCATTATCATTATCTAACAACCACAACAGAAAGGATAGGGGCAAACTGTTTAGGGTGTACGTTACTGAACAGTTTGTTCAAAGTGTCCATATGACTGCACAGGATCGTCGCATCACCAAAACTCGAAAAGCTATCTATCAAGCTTTCTTACACTTACTCAACCAAAAAGACTACGAGGCCATCACGGTTCAAGAAATCATAGACCTTGCTGATGTGGGGCGCTCGACCTTTTACAGCCATTACGAGAGTAAGGAATTATTGCTAGATGAACTCTGTCAAAAGCTCTTTCACCATCTCTTTGAGCGTGCTGAACACCTCTCACCACAAGACTATCTAGCTCATATCTTTCAGCATTTCAAGAAAAATCAAGATCATGTGACCAGTCTCTTGCTCTCTAAAAACGATTATTTCATCCGGCAACTGCGAAAAGAACTAGAACACGATGTCTACCCAATGGTAGCCGACGAACTCATCCAATCGTACCCTAACATTCCCCACTCCTATCTCAAACACCTGGTCGTCAGCCATTTCATCGAAACCCTCAGCTGGTGGTTGAAAAAAGGCAAATCTTACACAGAACAAGAAGCCGTTCAGTTTTATTTGGAGATTCTAAAAGTGGGCTCGAACTAGAAGGGAGTATTTTCAATGACCAGCGTGCAATTTTACTTTCTATTTCCATCACTCTTCATGCTTCACGAACTCGAAGAAATCGTTTGGATGCCATCCTTTGTCAAAAAAATATCAATCCAGTATCCAAACAATCGAATCCTAACTTATTACACTCCTTTTGCTTTCAACTTTATTGTCTTGGAACAATTTCTGATCCTAATGACGTCGCTATATCTTAGTTACCAGTTTAATAACTATAGCATTTACGCAAGCATCATAATCGCTTATATCTACCATGTATTCGGACATCTGATTCAAACAATCGTTATACGAAAATATGTGCCTGGATTGTTGACGGGCATTTTAACGAGTTTGTTTGCTCTTTGCAATCTCAAAAATGAATTTCCAATTAAACTTTATGGTTACTCTCTTTTTACCTTATTGGTTATTATTTTAAATCTTGTAGTATCATTTATGATTCTTCATAAAATCAGTCATAAAAAATAGCACTCAGGCAATCATATCTTAGAAAGGAAACCCTATGTTCTTCTCCATTCTTCTCGGCTTTTTGACAGCCATCTTTGCCCTTGCTTTTGTTCTTCTTCACTTATTGGCTTCTCTTTCTGAAGTTAAAAAAGGAAATCACACTCTAGGAAATACATTTCTCCTCATCGGAAGTAGTCTTGCGACCTTATCTCTCACCCTCTACTTCTTTTTACCGATTGTCTCTCTAGTCCTTTGGTTGATCGGCTGTGGTTTGATTTGCTACGGAGCCTATTGGAATGGGAAACACAAAGGAAACTTCCATCCAGCCCACCACCTGATTCGAACAGGCATCGCTCTGGTGATTACAATTTTATTATCTCTCATATAAGAAAAGCTCAGGTTTTTTCAATGAAAACTTGAGCTCTTTTTATTTATTAAGCCATCAACAGCATGAGAATAGGGATCACCACCATGGTTGCAAGGGGCGTCTCTGTCACCATGACCGCTGCATAATCACTATCAGCTCCGTAAAGTCTGGCAACAACTGGCGCATTGGTCATCACAGGCATGGCGGACTGGATGATAAAGACTTGCTTCATCAAGCTTGGAAGAGGCACCCAGTAGACGATGGAGGCCATCAAGAGAGGGGCAACCAGGAAGCGACCTAGTAGAATCAATAGCTGATCTTTTCCCAGAACCAACTGCTTCACGCCTACATGAGACACTGACAAACCGATGAATATCATGGATAAGGGGGTCGTTAAATTGCCCAGATACTGCAAATCACTGGCTAGAAAAGCTGGCAACTTGATCTGTAGCATCACCATGACTAGACCTAAGAGAAAGCCCATGAGGGGCGGAGAAAAGACTTTTTTCAGACTGGTTTTGAGATCAAACTGCGCTTCTCCCTCACCATCCCGCTGGATGAGATAAGTTCCCAAAGTCCAGAAAAAGGTCGTATTACACATGTAATAGATCAAAACATAGGGAATGCTGGCATCCCCAAAGAGGGCCTGGTTGATGGGAAGCCCTACGAAAATCGTATTGGAATTAAAAAACATGGAAATAAAGAGGCCACGACGGTCCTGTCTTACTGCAAAGATCTTGGCTACTGCTGTCGCGATGCCAAGCAAAATAACCATAGACAAGGCAGGAAACCGCAAGGCTGGCAACATTTTAAGCAGATCTGCTGCTGTGAAGCGCTGCGTGATGGTGTAGAGCATATAGCAGGGAAGAGCAACTTGAGTGACCAATTTAGCAAGTAGGCCACGTGACTTGTCATCAAACCAGCCTTTCTCACCTATGACGAAGCCCACTAAAATCATGCCCAGGATGACGAGAATCCCCGATATGCTCCTCAAAAAGATCTCCATGTTTTCTCCTTTTACTTCTTTGAAATGAGAGTTTTTCCACAAGGTCTCAAAAACTACTCTAGTATATCACAAAAAGAGGTGGGGCAACATGCCCACCTCTTGTATTTTATTGATTGTTACTAGTAGCCTTTCTTAGCTGCCTTACTCCATTGGTACCAACCAACCAGACTGTTGATAAGGTAAATCAAGAAAAACCAATAAAATGGTGGGGACTATGTCGAAAATAGATGATTCAGTTAAAAAGAAAGTTCCAGAATTGCGATTTAAAGGATTCGCGGATGAATGGGAACAGCGTAAGTTGGGAGACGAAATTCGAATAGTGACGGGACAGTCTCCTAATTCAGAAAATTATACTGATGATCCTAATGGGCGCAAAAAATGCGAAGACCTATGAAGACCTATTTTGTATTAGTCAAACAAAAGATCCAAAAGAAATGGTATATGATTATGACCATGAAACAAAGTAACATCAAACCGAGTGATCTGAGGAAGCACCCGATGATCATGAAACGTTATTAAACACAAAAGTCACCCATGTGAGTTCTTGCCAGAAGCTGAAGTTAATCCTTCAACCTGGAAAACCCGCAGAGGTGACTTTTTCTATACATCTCGATTTTTCTGGTAATAATCATTAACCGATAAATATGTCTGTGAATCACCCAGCGACTCCGCTATGTCCATAATCCGCGGTGGTAGTAATCCCACTCGCTGGACAAGTTCGTGATCGCTGAACAATTCCCGTGGACTGCCGGCGAAGCCAAACTTCCCGTGTTCCATAACATACACCGACTCAAACTCGGCGGCGACCCAATCCATGTCATGGGTGATGGTCACAACTTGGTGGCCCGAATCAGCCAACTGATGGAAAATTGCGGTCAACTTGCGCCGGCTTTCCCAATCAAGCGACATCATCGGCTCATCAAATAAATAAATCGCCGGATCCACTGCCAAAACTGTGGCAACGCTCAACAGCTTGCGTTCCGACAATGACAGGTCATATGGACTTTCAGCTGTTTTATCATCCAAGCCAACTCTTTTTAGAGCCGCTAAAGCCCGCCTCGTAATCGTGTCGTGGTCATCCATGACCTGCGCGACACTCCACTCCACCTCTCGTTGAACGGTCGGGTTGAAAAGCTGATCGTCAGGATTCTGAAAAGTAATCCCAACCTTCAGTAACTTTTCGACTGGTTTAAGATCATTAAAATTTTCTCCATCGATCTTAATCACACCGGTTTGTGGTGTCAGCAAGCCCGTCAACAATTTGAAGAGCGTTGATTTGCCGGCACCATTTTGGCCGACAATCGCCACCATCGGATCGGCGAAGAGTTTGTCTTCAACATCCAAGCTAAAGGACCGTTCCGGATAAGTGAACGTCAGGTGGTTCAGTTCAATTGTGGACATAACAAACCTCCTTCAGTTCAGCGTCATTCACCGGATACCGGCCATCAGCCAAGCGCCAATCCATTTTTTGAGCAAGTTGCTGGATTGTCGGGGCTGGAATCTGCCAGTCAGCTTCCAAATGATTAAACACCTCACCCGGCCTGCCCTGGGCTACCATTTGACCCTCGTGCAGCACCCACACAACGTCGGCGACTTCGCACAAATCGTCAATTTCACTGGTGACAATGAAGACAGTCGTCTCTTTGACTTGGGCCAGCCATTGGAAAAATTGTCGGCGACCAAGGGGATCCATCTGACTGGTCGGATCATCCATAATCAAAACAGCCGGGTTAGCCGCAATCGCCGTGGCAATTGCCAACCGCTGGCTCTGACCACCGGAAAGGCTCTCGGGACGAAAATTCAGCTGTTCAATCAGCCCCATTTGCGTCGCAACTTCTTCAACCCGTTTTTGAATCAGTCCTTCAGCCATTCCCTGATTAATCAAGTCAAAGGCAATTTCATCGGCAACCGTGTCTGCCAACCCGCTTAGTTGGCCAGCTGGATTTTGCAGTACAACTCCATTCATGGCATTATAAACGGGCCAATTGTCGGACACTCGCTGGCCAAACATGTGCCAGTCGCCCTCAATCTCAGCAGACACCATTTTGGGAATGACCCCTGCCAGCACACGGCACAAAGTCGATTTGCCGGAGTGGCTATTCCCGATAATCCCAACCACCTGGCCGGTATGAACCTCCGCGTTAATCTGACGCAGTTGTGGTTGCTCAGTACCCGGATAACGGGTGGTCAAATTTTCAATTACAATCCGTTTATCTTCGTCCATATCTTCCACCCAATCAATAAAATTGCCAATCCAGTCAGACCAATGTGCAGCGTCCGCGACAGGCGATACACGCGCTGGGAGGTTCTGACAGTCCGGTTGGGATTATCAAAACCTCTCAGTTGGAGAGAAATCGACCGCGCCATCGATTGATCCAAGGTCTTAATCACCAATGGAATTAGAACCGGCAGGACTGACTTTAATTTCTGAATCAACGTTTTTTGCGGATTGGTTCCGCGAACTTTTTGTGCCTGCTGGATTTTCCGCATATTGCGCATCATTTCCGGCAAAATATAACACACCGACATCAGAACGTAGACGGTTTTATAAGACAATCCGGACAGTTCCAAATAGGCCGCGTTTTCTGAAATACTCGTGGTCACCATAAAAAAGCCACTGGTCAAAATAATCACCAATACTCGACAACCCAGAGTGGTGGCGTAAATCAGGCCTTCTTTGTAGAACGACACCCCAAGCACAGAAAACAGCACAGTTTGATTCCGACTGTAAAATAATCCTTGGATGATCAGCATGGTGCAAATCAGAAACAGGCTGAATCCCAGCGCCTTAAAGATGGTAGAACTCAATTTGGAAAATAACAATAGCAGTGTTGCGACAAGAATTAATCCGGCCTGAAGCAATAAATTCATACTGGCAAAGCTCAACAACGTCATGTCCAAGATGAACAAGAGCTTAGTAATCGGATCGATCACCTGGTACCACTTGAGCTTGACCCGTGGCGCTCCAGAAATCAATGTTTGATCAGTCATCATTTATCACCGCTAAAGAAGTGCACCATCCGCTTCGGTAGCTGACGATAGATGAAGAATGCCAGGTAGGCCACGCAGACTTTATCCAAAATATCCAAGACAAACTCATCGGTAAATGAGGCCAGCCACACTGGTGCATGATTGGCGACCATTACCGCAAACAATGAGTCACCCCAAGCGATACCGGTCTGACCACCCCAAAAGATGACGTTGAGTGGCGTTGAAATGACAGCTGAAACGATGGCAATAATAATAGCAGAAACAAATACTCGTCGCGCTGACGAGAACCACCCATTGGCGTGCAAAACTCCGACAGCAATCCCAATTCCGATGCTGGTAATCGCATACACGGTTGAAATTGGCGATAAGGTCAGCCCATAGATCACGTTGTTGATGAAACCACTGATGGCACCGGCAACCGGCCCAGCCAACATGCTGGCAAGAAAGGTTCCCAAAGACCCCAGCCAAACGGGCAACTTTAACCCCTCCGCCAAGGCTTTGGCAACATAGTTAATCCCCACGGCAGCGGGAATCAAAGTCATGGTGGCAGCACTTAACTTAAATTTCCACATACTGGTACGATGAATCGGTTCTGTTTTCATAATCTTCTCCTTTTGTTTTTAAAGAGCCGTGTCTGTTTAGACTTTCGGACGCAACGCTCTATAGATTTTCGATTTGAACCGCTTCTCCTTTCACAGATCCCTTAGTCGACATCAGGGATTTTCTTGAAAATGATTGTTCAACAGTTCACAACTAATCATACTCCGATTTTCATAGAAGTCAAGAATTTCCTGAAATTTTTTTGGAAACGTTCGGGAATTGAAAAATAGAGCAAGCGCCCATGAGAATGATCGCTAGACGATTAAAAGAGGCTACTATAAAAAAACAAACACCATTTCTGGTGTTTGTTGTGAACAGAGAAAAATTGTTCTTTTATATAAATCTAATAACTTCTTTAAAGTTTTATTTATTAGTGTTATTCGACCATCTTCTGAAACTTTCCTCTGTGAGAAAAGTGCTAGAAACAATAATGTTTCTAGCACTCGGAATTATTGAGACCTTAGGCTCAATAATTAGTCATGGAACTTCTTCGAAGTTCGCTGACGTCCGCACTCACCTATGGAAAGTTTCTAAGATGACTTTGTCTTTAATATGAACAAACACCATCTCTGGTGTTTGTTTCATTTTATAAAGGAAGCACTAGCTTATTTTTTCTTTTTCTTCAAAATATAAGCTGCAATGCTTGCCAAGACAAAGGCTAAAACAAGGCTAATAATGGAGATCGTCGTACCCGTATTTGGTAAGAATCCTAAGATTTTGCCTGGTTTTTTTGGCTCAGGTTGGCTTGGTTTTTTAGGCTCAGGTTGACCCGGCTTTTTCGGTTCAGATGAACTTGGAGGAGTTGGTTGTTTTGGAGTTTCTTTTGGAACATGCTTGTTAGTAATCACAACATTTCCTTTACCATCCTCGTCGTTACGAGCTTCATAGCCCTTTGGAACACTGACTTCTCTCACTGTATAAGTGATGGTGTTTCCATTTGCTTTTTCATCTAAATCTGCAAAGGTATGGGTCCACTTGTTTTCAGCTGACAATTCTACTTCTTGACCGACTTTTTGATCATTGGCATAGAGTTGAATGCGAATACTCTTCGGACGAATTCCATCCTTGTCATTCTCATCATCCCACTTCTTAGTGACCGTGACGCTTGTCTTACCAGGTGCATGGGTATTGGTAATGGTATAAGCAGCCTGATCAATTGTAGTCGTATATTCAGCTACCTTCTCTTCTTGAAGAGTATAGACGATTTCTTTTCCATCCTTGAATTTTGGTAGACCTGTGAAACTTTCTTTCCAATCTGTCGCATTCGTGAGTTCTTTTTGAGCAACTTTTTCACCATTGGCAAGAAGATTCACAACGATACTTGCTGGACGAAGACCATCTTGATTGTCTTGGTCATTCCAAATCTTGGTCACTGGAATATCGATCACCGCTGGCGTATGCGTATTGGTCAAGATCGTATGAGCAGCGTCAGAGGTATCGGCAGTGACTTGGTAGCCTTCAGGAACAGAGACTTCTTCCACACGGTAGCTGATAGCTTGACCAGCTTTCTTTTCAGCTAATTTGCTAAAGGTATGAGTCCATTGATTGTCCGCTGACAATTCAACTGGGTCTCCTACTTTTTCATCCCCAGCATAGAGTTGAACCTTAATGGATTTTGGACGAAGACCATCTTGGTTGTTGGCATCTTCCCATTTCTTCGTGACTTTCATCTCTGTCAAAGCTGGTTCATGCGTATTGGTCAAGACAACATTGGCCTTGTCCTTATCATTTACCGTTACTTTGTAACCATCTGGGACAGTTACTTCTTTGACTGTATATGCAATTGCTTTTCCAGCTGCCTTGGCATCAAGGTTTTCAAATGCACCTTTCCAGTCATTCGCAGCTGAAAGTTCTAATACTTGATCGGTCGCAAGACCATCTTTGTACAATTGAACTTGAATGCTGGCTGGGCGTAGACCATCTTGGTTATCAGCATCTTCCCACTTCTTGCTCACTTCTACCTTGGTCTTTTCTGGAGCGTGCGTATTGGTCACGACTACTTGGCCTGGATTCGTTGCTTCGACTGCTTGGGTGTAGCCTTCTGGGACATCGATTTCTTTGACGGTATAGTTGATAACTTGGCCAGCTTTCTTCTCGTCTAGGTTTGAGAAGGTATGGGTCCATTTGTTATCTGCTGACAATTCAACAGCTTGACCAACTTTTTCATCCCCAGCATACAATTGAACCTTAATCGTTTTTGGACGGAGGCCATCTTGGTTATTGACATCTTCCCAGTTTTTGGTAACGGTGAGGCTTGTCTTACCAGGTTTGTAGCTATTGGTAATCGTAGTTCCATCAATCTTAGTGGTATAATTGTCCACTTTGTCCTCAGTCACTGTGTAGACAACTTTTTGACCATCTTTATAGACGGGGAGGTCTGTGAAGGTATAGTTCCATTCATTTCCTTGACCAGCAAGATCGATTGATTGCACTTCTTTTCCATTGGCTAAGAGGTGAACTTTGATAGTTGTAGGACGAAGACCATCTTGGTTATCGGCATCATCCCAGACTTTCTTGACGGTAACTGTCGTTGTCTCAGGAGTGCGTTTATTGGTGATGGTTGCTTTTCCATCAGTGAAGCTGGCTTCTTCTGTATCGACCGTATAATGAGTCGGAACTTTCACTTCTTTGATAGTGTAGGTGATGAGCTTGCCATCACCGTCTTTATCTGGAAGATTCGTAAAGTGAGCTTTCCAGTCTGTTGCGGCTGAAACCGTGACCGGTTTTCCTTGAGCTTTGCCATTCTTATAGAGTTGGAAGTCCACACTTGCTGGGCGAAGCCCTTCTTGGTTGTCTTGGTCATCCCAAACTTTTGAAGCTTCAAGATCGATATACTTGATATCTGCTTCATTAGCGATCTCAACTGGGACTGCTTTTGATCCGACTGATTTTCCATCCACAGTCACGTGGTAGATTTGTTTGTCCGCATCATAGGTCACAACCACGGCATGTTCTGTTTCATCCAACTTGTAGTTTTCAGGTGCTTTGGTTTCTTTGAGCGTATAGATTCCTTCTGTTAAGGTGTTAAAGGAAAGTTCCCCTTTTTTATCAGAAGTTGCCGTCGCAACAACCGCGCCATTTGCATCAGTTAAGGTAAATTCAGCACCTTCAAGAACTTTCTTAGGATCATCCTTGTCCACCTTCTTGACGTGGAAAGCAGCCGAGAAGATTTGTGCAGTTACGGTATTAGACTCACGATTTCCTTCATGACCTTTCGCCTTGTAACCAAACTGGTTATGGGCTTGAACAAGACCAGAACGACCGCCGTTATCTTCATTATCTTTGGTGCGTTTTTGCATCAAAGCCTTGACTTCATCAGTCAATTCACTTGGATTTACAACTGGGACACCAAAGCTTGCTTCTCCACGCGCAGGAATCGTAGTACCAGCATTTGCAACTAACTTGATTCCTGTTACTTGACTGTAATCAGCCACAGCTGTCGTCCAGATATCTTTGTCAGCAGCTTGCGCCATGGTATCTGTCGTAACGCCTGTATCAGTTGTATAGTAGACCGTCCATCCTTCTGGAGCTGTCACTGGTCCACGAAGGCTGACCGTGTATTCTGTCATCCGACCAGATCCGTCTAGTGTGTTAACGTCTTTTACTTTTGGCAGGACATCATAGACGACTCCGTCTTCTACTGCCTTATCCGTATTATTTTTAATGGTGAGTTTGTAGTTAAAGGTTTCACCTGGTTTGAAGGTACGTGTCACAATCGAAGCGTCTGACAGGTCATCATTTTTAGCGATATATTTGCGTGCATAGATTCCTTCAGCAGCAACAATCGTATAGTTTGATTGAGCATATGGAATTTTATCCGTTGTTGAACCATTTCCGTTCAGATCATACACATCTTCCGTGACCCGATCAGGGTTGGCATTTTCAAGATCGTGGATCCCATTTCCAGCGACATAAACCTTATTGGTGAAGGTCCCACCATCGTCTTTCCCTTTCAGATCGGCCACGATAAATGGTAGACGCACGCGATTAAGATCTTGAAGAGAAGCCTTAATAAACTCTTTTTGATCCAAATGCATGATGAGAGCTGTCCGTCCAGAATTGTGGTAGTTTTCAATGACATCGTAGCTCTTTAAGAATTTCATACCTTTTTCATTAGAGGCAAGGTTTCTTTCAAAATCTTTATAGTCGACTTTAAGGGTATTTGGATCATACAGATCAATGATTCGCAGGTCTCCATAATCCTTATCAGGATCCAAGACCACTTTGGTTGCCATCAAACCAAAACGAATATTTTCTCCATCAGTATAACGAACATCATTGTAATCTGTCGTTTTTGAAATCTCAAAGCTTTCCTTCAAAGGAATCAGCTTAAAGGTCCAATCTGATGTTTGGTCTTTAGCAAGGTTTGATTGTGTTTGATAAGTGACACGACCTGTATTCTTGAATTCATTCTTGGTCGCATCATTTTCATCGTAACGAGTCTTCTCTGGATCTTTGAAGCTTGTATAGGTATTGAAGCGAATTCCTTGACCAGATTTTAGGACAAAATCATCCTTCATTTCCATCCGCCAACCGACAACGGTTCCATACTTGGTTAAGTCGATAAAACCATTGCCGTCTTTATCGGTTTCTGGCTGAACTTCTTTTTGACTACCATCTTCTAAAGTAAGGATGATGCGTTTCACATATTTGCTAATATACTCACCAATACCGTAATTTCCTTGCATAAGACGAGCGTAATCAATCTTGGTGAATTTTAACCGAGAGTCCACTGTCTCATCATAGAAAACAAAATTCTTTTGTGTCGAAGGAGTTTTATTATCAAAAGCGATGATCCATTTATAGTTTGCTGCCTTGTATTCAGTTGAATCATAGACATCACCATCTGCTTTTTTGGCAAAACTTCCAGCCCCTTCCAGGTCACGAGAGGTCAAGCGGAAAATAAGAGAATCTTCAGCTGTAATATCCGGTTCTCCCTCTCCACGATTGGCAGGAATTCCCACAATACTTCCTGAGTTTGTCAAATCCTTACTAAGGACGTCTTTGAGAGTCTGGTCCTTTTCCAAAACTAAATCAGGAAACTTCAAGTAAAGGTAACTTGTATTCTTGATTTTTGCCATGAATTCTTGGTGATAAGCTGCTGGATTACCGTTTGCATCTGCTGTAAACGTCTTAGAAACGGTGCCATCTCCATTATCTACCCAACCTTCAGACTTAGCTGTATCTAAAACTGCTGTCCGGGTATTGCCATTTTTATCTGTATAGGTTGGCAACTTATCGGTAAGCGTTACTGATTCTAATTGACGATATTGTCCCCCATACTGTCCTTGCATTCCCTCCAATTGAAATGCAAATGGAACAGATGATGGGGTTTCAATATAATTTTTTCCGTCAGCCCCTTTGACAACACCAGGCATGGCTTCCGCATAGTCCTTGGACATGGCTTCGTTCAAGTTTTGGTTGATATACTTGGTTAAGCGATAGTCATTGTACTTGGGTTTCCAAATGATATCATTGAGTTTTGCTTCTTGACCATTGATATTCAAGGTACCCGTAATATCCAATGAATAATTGGTCGGTGCATAACCGACTTTAAATTTTCCAATAAATGGTAAAGTCAGGACCTCTGACTTTTGGTAATTGTTAAAGTGAAGGGTGACTTGATAATCATCTCCAACTTTTGTAACCGTTGGTTTGTCATGCTCTGAAGCACTATTGAAGTCAGGGAAACTAACTTCTCGTAAGTACTTTCCAGGAACCTTCAAGGTCACCGTTACTTCATTAATATCCGTTGTCAAATTCTTAGGGGTGATCTGGATATAACCAGACATGGTATCCCCTGTGTAATAGGACATCCCATCTGGATGGTTCTGTTTATCCCCATACATAAGGGTAACATCCAAGGCCCCATTATCCCCGACTGCTAGCTCATTGGCAAAGGCTGTGATCGCCCCTTGACCAAGCTGACCTAGCATCATGAAAATTGTTAAAATGGCAAAACCTTTTTTCAAAAAGTCTTTCCATAATGAACGAAGCTTTTTCATGTCTTATCTCCTTTACTTTTGTTAGCCTTACAAAAGGCCCTCCCTTTAATTTTATCACTTATTTTTTAAAATATCCTTTGCTTTTCAAATTAAATCATCACTATTCAATAATATAGACATTATTTGCAATGATGTCTATATTATAAATCACTATCTGGTACTGATTTCCCCTTTCTTCTATCCAAGGGCAAGAAAATAAAACATTTATAAACAAGGAGGAGCAGTCTGCCAATTCTTATTCTTCCTTGATTTTCTTCATACAAAAAAACTCAAACACATCTGCTTGAGTTTTGTACACCCTACTATTGGTTGATTATTTTATCTAACTCTTCACCATTTGAAGGAATCTTTTGTTTTTCCCTTCTCTCTCGTACCCACAGCATAGCTAGTCCAAAAAGGTGACTACCAAACAAGGCAGTCACAAAAATCAGCTTGCCCCTGTCTGGATAAGAAGGAGGGAGAGTCCTAAAGCCATAGCGAGCCCACTCGATAAAGATCGGATGCGAAAAGTAAAGAGCTATACTCATTTGCTTTAAATACTGTAAATCATAGCTTTTCAAAAAGGACGATCGCAGGCAGGCATTGACCAAATAAACGGTCACAAAAGGAAGAAGAAAGAAAAAGTTCTTATCAATTCCTTCGTGTTGAAAAATGATGATGCCTTCGAGGCAGAGCAAACCAAAGGCAAGTGCTAGCTTTTGCCAACGGTGAATTCTAAAAGTTTGTGCATGAAAATGGTCATATAGATAATAACCCATATAGATAAAAATGGGCGTGTAAAAGAGACCATTTCGCGCTGTAAAAAATAAATTGCTGTAGAGCTGGTAACCCTTAAGAAGACTTGTGGTGTCCAGATAAGCCGAATAGGTCTCGATCAAGCCCCAGCAGTAAAGAAGAAAAGTGATCACCCCCGTCCAAACCATACCTAGGCGTTTGACCAATTGATTGACCAAAAACAAGCCCAGTAAAAAAGCAGGAATATACCAGAGTTGGTAGCACATTCCCAAGTAGACCAGAGCAATCAAGATTCCTGCTGGAAAGAGATAAACAGGAAGGAGAAAAAGAGCCAGGCATAAGGGAGGTAAACGAAACTCCAAAACAAATAGGTTTTTACGATTTTGACCAGATAGGCCTTCATTTTCTGAGAATTCCCTAGGGATTATTTGAGGAAAAAGCTGGCACAGACGATAAAAAATGGAACCGCTAGCCGGCCGAGCATACTCTTGAGACCAAAATGCAGTGGCTCATAGGAGGTCAAGCGACCACTATGCACCAAAATCACTGCAATCGCAAAGAGGTATTGAAAAAAGCTGATACTAGAGGTGTTATAGAGGGGATTCTTTTGCATGGTCCTACTCCTTGCCCAAAGCAGTTTCTATGGTTATTTTAGCATGAAAGAGAAGGCCAAGCAAGGAATCTTGCATCCTTATCTACCTTTTTTCCTCTATTTTTGATATACTAAAAGCATGCATAAACAAACGATTATTGATTTTAAAGAGCTTGGTTTGCGCTACCTTTTCACCAAGTCCATAAAGGAATTAAAAACTAGAAACCTCGACCAGGTAGAGGATCTTCTTAGAGAAGTCGAAGCCTACCAGGAGCAAGGCTTTTATGCGGTTGGCTATGTCAGCTATGAGGCTGCTCCTGCTTTTGAGAAGAAGTTTGCTGTCCATCCAGCACCTCTTATGGGAGAGTATCTCCTCTATTTTACGATCCACGAGGAGGTCGAAACCCTTCCTTTCCCAGAGCACTATGAAGCTGTGGATCTTCCAGCCAATTGGAAGGAAGAGGTAGAGGCACCTGCTTATCAAGAAGCCATCGAGACCATCCATCACCATATCCGCCAGGGAGATACCTACCAGGTCAACTACACTGTCCAGCTTTCTCAAGAGCTAAAAGCAGATCCTTTGGCTATATACAATCGCTTGGTGGTAGAGCAGAAAGCCCATTACAATGCCTTCATCCAGCACGATGATGTCTCCATCCTCTCCATCAGTCCTGAGCTCTTTTTTGAGCAAGACGACCGGCTACTGACCACGCGCCCCATGAAAGGAACGACGCACCGTGGTCTCACCAACCAAGAGGATCTTCAAGAGGCTGCTTGGCTAGAAGCCGACCCGAAAAATCGAGCAGAAAACATGATGATCGTCGACCTCCTCCGCAATGACATGAACCGGATTTCGGAGATTGGAAGTGAGCAGGTGACCCATCTCTGCCAAGTCGAGCAATACTCCACTGTTTGGCAGATGACCTCGACCATTGAAAGTCGCTTACGAGCTGAAATCGACCTGATCCAAACCTTCCGAGCTCTCTTTCCTTGTGGCTCGATTACAGGAGCACCGAAGATCTCCACTATGGAAATCATCCAAAAGACGGAGAAGTCTCCTCGAGGTGTCTACTGTGGAACGATCGGCATCCTTCTTCCAAAAGGGAAACGGATTTTTAATGTAGCCATCCGGACCCTTCAAATGCAGGGGGATCAAGCCATCTATGGCGTGGGAGGAGGCATCACTTGGGACAGTAAATGGGAAAGTGAATACCAGGAAACCAAGCAAAAATCAGCTGTCCTTTACCGGCAAGAGCCTCGATTTGAGCTTTTGACGACCGGTCGCATCCATCAAGGAGAACTGACCTTCCTAGAGCAACACCTGACCCGTTTGAGAGAGGCCAGCCGCTACTTTGCCTATCCTTTTAATGAGCCAAAACTCCTGAACGAACTTCAAGAAGAGCTCGCCCATGTAGATCCTAGCCTTGACTACCGTTGTCGGATCGCCTTGCAAAAAAACGGGACCTTTCACCTAGTAATCACGGAGCTGACAGACTTGCCCGCTAGCTATCTACAGGCCCAACTGACCGAGCAAAAGCTTGATTTAGCGACGCCATTTACTTATTTCAAAACGAGTCAGAGAGACCATCTCAGCCAGTCAGATCACGAGCAAATTTTCCATCTGCCAGATGGAAGCTTGCTAGAGACGACGATTGGCAATCTGGTGCTGGAGATAGAGGGACAACTCTATACCCCACCGGCTCACCTCCCCTTACTCGACGGGATTTACCGCCGCCATCTTCTTGAGACCCAGCAGGTTGAAGAAAAACTCTTAACTCTGAACGATTTAACAGACGCCGATCGTATTTATGCCTGCAATGCTATTCGTGGTCTCTACGAACTTGATTTTCAAAGAAAGGATTCCTGATGAAACTTATTTTTTTACATGGACTAGGGCAAGATGTCCTCTCTTGGCAAGGAGTCCAATTTGCACTTTCACCCTTGCACTCCAAAACTTTTGATATTTTCTCCCATCCAAAAGAAAGCTATCAGGAAGTCAAAGAAAGGTTGATGGAGCGCCTCCAGCAAGAGAGCGAACCCTTTATTCTGGTAGGACTTTCACTAGGTGGTGTGCTTGCTCTTGATCTCTCCAGACAAGACTTCCCGCAACTCAAGGGCTTGGTCCTTGCGGGAACTCAATACAAACTCAACACCAATCCCCTCTATCGGCTCCAGATTCTCCTTTTTCGTCTGCTTCCCAAGCATGTCTTTGAAAAGCAAGATGCCAATAAACAACAGATGCTTCAAATCTTGACCGAATTAAAAGGACTCAATCTAACCGATACTGCTAAAGCTTGCTCTCTCCCTAGCTTGGTGATTTGTGGCAGCAAAGATTGGGCCAATCAGTCTTCTTCTAAGAAGTTGGCAAAACTCCTGCCCAAAGGTCGCTATCAAGAAATCGCAGACGGAGGCCATCTACTCAATACAGAGAAACCCTATGAACTCGCGCAAGCCATCAAGGAGTTTGTCGCTGGGTTTTAAAATGAAGAGGCTAACTTTTAGAACAGTTGCTCTTAATATATATAAAGTCATTTTTAAAACTTTCCTTAGGTGAGGACGGACGTCAGCGAACTTCAAAGAAGTTCCATGACTTAGTTTTGGACCTAAGGTTCCAAAACTCCCGAGTGCTAGAAACATGATCGTTTCTAGCACTTTTCTCACAGCGGAAAGTTTTAATATATTTTGGATTGAATTTCAACATTAGAAATTCTTTTTATTTCTTTGTAGAGTCACCTATTCAACATTTTTATTTTATAAGAAGTCTTTACCGCAATTTTTTAGAAATATTTGAGAATTGCTTGATAGTTATTTGAAAAGCAAGCTGTATACTAAGAGTGTAAAGAAAATAACTAGTCATTTGGACGAAGGAGAAAACCATGGAAAAAGTATTAGAAATTTCCCATTTGAGTAAAAAATTTGGTCATCAATACGCCTTAAATGATGTGAATCTCACCATTCGCAAAGGCGACGTCTATGGCCTGATCGGTAAAAATGGCGCAGGGAAAACCACCCTCATCAAGGTCATCACCCAGCTGATTCAAGAAACTGACGGAAGCGTCTCCCTCTTTTCTTCCACGAATCGCTCTCAGTGGACACAAGCCCTGAAACGGGTCGGATCTGTCATCGAGAGTCCTGTGGCTCACAAGCATATGACCGCTTATCAAAACCTAATCTACTATTGCAAGGCACGCCATATCCCCAATCCCGACCAGGTCATCAAAGAAACCTTGAACTATGTTGGCCTGAATAATACGGGTAAGAAGAAATTCCGTGATTTTTCACTGGGGATGAAACAACGGTTGGGAATTGCGATTGCGCTCATTGCCAAACCCGACTTCCTCATTTTGGACGAACCCATCAATGGTCTCGATCCTGTCGGAATCAAGGAATTCCGTCAGATGATCAAGCGCCTCAACGATGAACTCGGCATGACCATCCTCATTTCCAGTCACATCCTCTCTGAACTTTATCTGGTTGCCAACCGCTTTGGTATTGTCGACCAAGGACGCCTGATCAAAGAAATTAGCAAGGCTGAATTCGAAGAGCAAGGAGAAGATTACATCATCCTCAAGACTAGCCAGCTAGCCCTTGCGAGTCAACTGATTCAGGATCAACTCCATCACCGTATCAAGGTCATCGATAAGGATGGAGAAATCCATATCTTCGGACAGACTCATGATATTAAAGTCATTGTCAAAGCCCTCGTTCAAGCGGATATTGATGTGGACGAAATCTACTATGCCCGCCAAGATCTAGAAAAATTCTTTACGGACTTGGTAGACTAGTCCAATCACCGTCTTCCTCTATTACCTATCCCACATATTTCATTTAGGAGATTTATCATGTTGCATACCATTCAAGCAGATTTTTACAGACTTTTTCGCTCCAAAGGTTTTTGGATTACAGAAGCCATTCTCGTTCTCAACATCCTGTCTGGAGTCATCTTTGGAGCTACTGGCCACGTCGGCGTCAATACGGAATCCAAATTGCCCCAAGCGACCGAAGTTTGGACAGGCTTTAAAGCCTTCACCAACTACTCTTCCAGCATCAGTGTGACTATCCTCTTTACCATTATTGTCATCACCTTGGTCCTAGGAACAGACTTAACACAAAACTTATACAAGAATAGTCTGGCCTACGGCGTTTCGCGCACCAGCTACTACTTTGCCAAAAGTGCAGTTGTCCTGACCATTGCTCTCTTCCAATTCCTTGTTTCTTATGGTCTTGTCTTCTTGCTCGCGACCTTCTACAATGGAATCGGGACCATGCCTGAGCACTTCCTCGCTCATTTTGGACTGACCGTGCTGATTCAGTTCCTCTCCACCCTGGCTTGGGTAAGCATTATTTCCTTCCTCCTTTATGCCAGCCAATCCATCACCTTGGCCTTCGTTGGCTACTTCATTGGAAATATCTTCTTAAGCCTTCCTGCGCTCTTCTTTAAAGATATTGATCTTCTCCACTATCTAAACTTGGAATTCCAATATTCCATGGTCCAAAGTACGACAGCAACAAATAACACCCTCTCGATCGCCCTTGGTTTCATCCTTGTTTTCGGCTTCCTAGGACTAACTACGTTTAAACACAAAGATTTATAACAAAAAGGCTTAAGCACTGCTCAAGCCTTTTTTCTTAGTGTAATGGTTAAGATAAACCAGTCTGCCTCAGTAGCCAGTTGCAAGTCTCCCCCTAAGATCTCTACAAAATTTTGAATGATGTAGAGACCCAAGCCAGATGACTCTTCTGTATCCGATAGATTTTCTGAGTAGAATCGACTAGCCAGTTGGTCTAAGTGCTGAATCGGTTGTTGCACAATATTGCGCAGCTCAACCTGAATCGTGTCCGCGTCCGACATCAGGGTCAGACAGGCCTGCTCCTTCCCATGCTTGAGGACATTGCTGAGCATATTTTGCAAAAGGCGCTCCCAAAGCTCAGGATCGGTAGCATAATGAAGGTGCTCCTCTATCTCCACTTCTAAGGCAATCCCCGCCTCAGACAAGCTATCGTAATACTGGAACAACTGCTGGGTCAAGACTTGACTAAGATTGACGTCTGAAAGCCGAGGCTGGATGGCTCCCTCCATCAAGCGTCTGTACTCCAAGAGAGATTCCAATCGTTTTGAGACGACTTGAAGATTGGAAGCAATTTTCTTCAGCTTTTCCTCTTCTTGCGTCCCTCCTTTGATGATTTGTTGGGTATAGCCCGAAGCAATGGTCAAAGGTGTCCGGATATCGTGAGCAATATTACTGATGGCCATATCCAAGGTTTTCTTCTCTTGAAAGGCAATCCGATTGGTCCGCTCGATCTGATCAAAGAGATCACTGACCTGCTTGGTCAAGGCGACCAATTCTTTTTTTGAAACACGCGACGTTAACCGTACCCCACTCCCATTTTGGAGCTTCTGTTGAATCTGCTCCTGCAAATCTTTTAAGGCAGAAAGCAAGCGAACATAACCCAGTCCCAAGAGAAGGACAAGGACGACTAGAACTAGAACCAATCCCCACATTACTTGTCTCCTTTCAAGCGAACTCCCAAGCCCCAGACGGTTTCAATATAATCCTCATTAGGATCGAGCTGGGCAATTTTCTTTCGGAGGTTGCTCAACTGGGCATTGAGCGTATTGTCTCCAGGCAGATAGACTTCTTCCCAGACCGCTTCATACAACTCTTCTTTGGTAAAAATCTTCTTTGGATGCGCCAGTAAGGTCTCAAAAATTTGAAATTCTTTTTTGCCCAAGCGAAGCGTCTGTTCGCCAGACTCCAGTTCAAAGGTTTCTGGGTTCAGGACCAGATTTTTAAAGGTCAGCTTTTTCGATGATGGAGGTTCCTGTGCTACCGTCGGTTGATTTCTCAACTGCACCGTCACCCGAGCCGCCACTTCGTCCAGATTAAAGGGCTTGACAATATAATCATTGGCACCTGCAAGGAGATACTGGCTAATGAGGTGTTTGTCTCCAAGAGCCGTCATCATGATAACCGGTGTCTGACTGTGCAAACGGATCTCCTCAAGGACCTGGTCCCCATTTTTCCCTGGAAGCATGATATCCAGAAGGACCAAATCAACAGCTTCTTGCTGGAAGAGCCGCAGCCCTTCTGTACCTGAAAAAGCCTGAAGGACCTCATGGTCTTCACTTAAGAGACTGTATAAAATTTCTTGGATATCATTATTATCCTCGATTAATAAAATCCGTGTCACTTGCCTCGCTCCTTTTTTCTTTTCTTGCGAAATCAGTTCTATTCCCCTAGCCTATCAAATAAAGGGACCTTCGTCAATGAAAATCTGATAAAATTCTATTGTCCCCAGGTAGATCTGCATGTTAGGTCATCACAAGATGAACTTGACGATCCTTTCTTTCAAAGGGTATAATAGGACCAATGACACAATAGGGAGACTCATCTATGAAAAATAATGCTAAAACTAAAATCAGTCTTGTATCCATCCTTGTCATCCTGGGCGTTGCTGCAAGAATGATGCGAGTCATCCACCGCCAGCAAATCAGGGAGCAAAACAGACAAACCATTCAAACGACTAAAAAGGTTGCAGAGTTTCAGAAAACACTAGACGAGGAAGAAACGAAGAAACGGAACGAAACCTTCAACAAGATTTATAATGAATCCCTTGTTCGGAATAAGTTTGAGAATTGGCAAAAAGTCGATGAAGTCCATGGTTTGGGACAAAGAACTGGGCAATTTTATATCTATAACTTTGAAAAAAAGGAAGAAATCCTTTTAGAGAATACAGATCAAGCATTTGTTCTACCCATTCGAGACAAGAGCAATAACGTCACATTTGAGGCCATCTTTGCCCACAAGGACGGTCAGTGGCACATCATGAAGCCAGACGGAAGTTCACAGTTGCAACTAGGAGCAGCCAACATTTCCGCTGAATCTAAGTTTGTCATCGAGAACAATGTCTTAGATTACGACCAGTAAATTCGTAATGACTTGGCTTAACAACATACAAAAAGCTTAGGACCCCAACTTGTGGTTGGAATTCTAAGCTTTTTAGTTTGCTGCCAGAGAGTCATCCAGAAGATGGTTTAGCTCTAGGGAAGACTTTTATTTAACAGAAGCCCCATTGGTCTCAATGACTTCTTTGTACCAATAAAAGGATTTCTTACGTGAGCGGGCTAAAGTTCCTTTTCCTTCATTGTCCCGATCGACATAGATAAAGCCGTAGCGCTTCTTCATTTCTCCAGTCCCGGCAGAGACCAGGTCAATACAGCCCCAAGTCGTATATCCCCAGAGGACAACACCATCTTCGTTAATGGCATCTCGCATGGCCTTGACATGGGCAGCCAGGTAGTCAATCCGGTAGTCATCCTCAATCTCCCCGGCTTCATTTGGGGTATCAACGGCGCCTAGTCCATTTTCTACGATAAACAGAGGTTTTTGATAACGATCCCAGATGATGTTCAGCGTAATGCGGAGACCAAGAGGGTCAATCTGCCAACCCCATTCTGAGCTTTCTAGGTAGGGATTCTTCAGAGAGGCAAAGATATTGCCCGCTGTTTTCTCCCTTTCAGCTGGATCCCCAGAAGCGACCCGACTGGCATAGTAGGAGAAGGAAATAAAGTCCACCGTATGGTCTTTCAACAATTGCAGGTCCTGCTCCGTCATCTCGACCGTGATTCCCTGACGCTCCCACTCTTTCTTGGCATAGTTAGGGTATTCCCCACGCGCCTGCACATCGATGAAGAAATAGTTCTTGCGGTCTTCTTCTAGACCAGCCCAGACATCTCGTGGAGCACAGGTATGCGGATAGTTTGGCCCTGCTGCTAGCATACAGCCGACCTTATTGTTAGGATCAATCTCATGGGCTAGCTTGGTGGCAATGGCTGAAGCGACCAACTCATGGTGAGCCGCCTGGTATTTGATTTGCTCCTCATTCTCCCCTTCTTCAAAGCAGAGACCCGCTCCCATAAAAGGCGCATGGAGGATCATATTGATCTCATTAAAGGTTAGCCAGTATTTGACCAAGCCCTTGTAGCGAGTGAAGAGGGTCCGGCAGAGACGTTCATAACATTCCAACATCTTGCGACTACGCCAACCTCCATACTCAGTAATCAAATGCATGGGACAGTCAAAGTGGGTAATGGTCACCAAGGGTTCAATGCCATACTTATGGCACTCCTTAAAGAGGTCTTCATAGAACTGTAGACCTGCTTCATTCGGCTCTAGTTCATCTCCTTTAGGAAAGATCCGAGACCAGGCAATGGACAAACGATAGGTTTTAAAGCCCATTTCCCCAAAGAGCGCAATGTCTTCCTTGTAGCGATGGTACATATCAATGCCATCCTTAGCCGGATAAAAATAGCCCTCTTCAAAATCGAACATCTTTTTCTGACCTGTAATAATGGCGTGCCGATCAGGCCCAATCGGCACCACATCCACATTGGCCAAGCCACGGCCGTCTTCATTATAAGCTCCCTCACACTGGTTAGCAGCCGTCGCACCACCCCAAAGGAAACCATCTGGAAATTGAAGTTTGTCGGTCATCTCTCTACCTCACTTGATTTGATAGTTCTATTATACCTTTCTCTTTCCAAAAAATCCTACAAGATCCTATGAAAAACTGATACTATTCTAAGGTAACTCCGACACTTGGGAACATAAAAAGACCGGATGGCTCCGATCTTTTTAAGTTCCACTCCAAGAACGTTTAAATTTTTTGATAATAGAATTACCTATTTCATACGATAAAAATCAAGCACTAAACCAGCTGGGCCTTCAACTAGCAGGCTTTCGGTTCCCCAATCGGTTACAACTGGACCGTTTAAAACTTGGATACCAAGCTCTTTCAACCGTTTGTAGTTCTGGTCTACATCCTCAACCTCGATATGAAGAATGATTCCTGACTGAAAGTTTTCCAAAGGAACCAAATGATTTTGAGACAACATGAGACAGTGACTGCCAATCGTGAACTGAGCAAAACTGTCGTCAACATAATCGGCTTTTTTATCCAAAATATGCTCCAAGTCAGCACAGACCTGGGGAATATTTGAAACGATGATATCTAACTGATTTAAATTCATTTACTATCCTCCATAAAAAGACCGGATTGCTCCGATCTTTTAAGTTTCTCTCTACAAAATCAAAGAATATAATCTACAATATTTACATTTGATTTTCGACGAGCAGGATTATTTGATTGCGCGTGATTGCAACCCTTCTTCTTCCAAGAAGAGACGGAATGGTACGAGTTCTTCTGCTTCGTATTTTTCCTTGAAGGCTTTGATGGCTTCTTCTGAGTGTTGTTTTGGATCCAACTCAAGAACTTCTACTGGAAGTGGACGGTGTTGCGTGATGCGAGCATCGATGACAACTGTCTTACCTTCTTTGTTCAATTTAACAGCTTCAGCAACGACTGCGTCGATGTCTTCGATACGGTTTACAGTGAATCCTACAGCACCTTGAGCTTCAGCGATTTTCGCATAGTCAGCATTAGGGAAGTCACAACCAAACAAGTGTTTGTTTGTGTCTTCGTATTTGTCCTTGATGAAGGCATATTTACCATTTGAGAAGACAACGTTGATAACTGGAAGATCGTATTGAACGTTTGTGATAACGTCTGGGTAGCACATGTTGAATGCACCGTCACCCATGATGTTCCATACTTGGCGATCTGGATTGTCTTTCTTAGCAGCAATACCACCAGGAAGGGCGATCCCCATTGTCGCAAATAGTGGAGATGTACGCCACATGTTCTTAGGTGTCATGTGAAGGTGACGAGTAGATGTTTGAGTAGTGTCACCGACGTCGATTGAGTAGATAGCATCTTCGTCAGCGTATTTGTTAATAGCATTGTAAACTTGATACAATTGCAATTCACCCTCAGTTTTACCTTCGAGTTTGTTCATGTAATCACGCCAGTTTTGGTTGTTCTTCACGTTTGCACGCCACCACGGAGTAGACTCAACTGGGTTTACTTTATCAAGGATAGCTTTCGCTGCTTGACCTGCATCACCAAGGATTGAAGCGTCAAGGGCGTGACGTTTACCAAGTTTGTAAGGGTCGATATCCACTTGGATGAATTTTTCAGTGTTCTTGAAGGCTTCGTAAACTTCAGCAAATGGGAAGTTTGAACCAAGGAAAAGAACTGTGTCTGCTTCAAAGACCACTTCGTTAGCTGGTTTCCAACCAACACGGTAAGCAGAACCTGTCAAACCTTCGTAGTTCCATTCGAACGCTTCGAAGTTTTTACCAGTTGTGATGATCGGTGCTTTGATTTTACGTGACAATTCAGTGATGACTTCACCAGCTTTCACACCACCGTAACCAGCGTAGATAACTGGACGTTCAGCATTGTTCAAAATTTCAACAGCTTTGTCGATTTCAACTTCGTTCAAAGCAGGAGCGATGAATGAACGCTCGTATGAACCTGAACCGTAGTATGAGTTTTCGTCGATTTCTTGGAAACCAAAGTTTACTGGAATTTCAACGACAGCTGGACCTTTTTTAGAAACGGCAGCACGGCAAGCTTCGTCAATCACTTTTGGCAATTGCTCTGCGTAAGCTACACGTTTGTTGTAAACAGCGATACCATTGTACATTGGGTTTTGGTTCAATTCTTGGAAGGCATCCATGTTCAATTCGTTAACTGGACGTGATCCAAGGATAGCAAGGAATGGAGTGTTATCCATAGCTGCATCGTAAACACCGTTGATCAAGTGAGTTGCACCAGGTCCACCTGAACCAACTGCAACACCGATAGATCCGCCAAATTTAGCCTGCATAACCGCTGCAAGAGCACCTGTTTCTTCGTGGCGAACTTGCAAGAAACGGATATCTTTGTCTTCAGCCAAAGCGTCCATAAGTGAGCTGAGTGTTCCTGATGGGATACCGTAGATGGTATCTACGCCCCATGTTTTCAATACGTTGAGCATTGCTGCAGATGCAGTAATTTTCCCTTGAGTCATTCTAACTCTCCTTTAAATCTATTTTGATCCTTTAAAAATGTAGCATAGCGCTTCTACTTCATCTTTGCGATCAGGTTTCGTTTTGAAAATGAGTTTTTTCTGACATTTCTCATGAAAACGATTTACAAAACGATTACAGTATTAATTTATCACAAAGAGAGTCACATGTATAAGAATCTGCTCAGAGATGCTCAATCCCTATTACATAACAGATGCTGATTTTGAGAAAATTTCACAAACTATCCTACAATAGGGTATTTTACTATAATTTCATACCTAGCCCTTTCCTTGTCGTTCTAGGAAAAAGAGAAAAAGAGTGATACAGAATTCTGTATCACTTCTTATTTTCGTTAATCAATCTTTGCGACATTGAGGAGCAGAGAGCTAGTTAAAACAGACAAAGAACTAAGGGCCATGGCAAGACCTGCTAGTTCTGGATTGAGGGTCAATCCCAGTCCTACAAAGACTCCAGCTGCAATTGGAATCCCAAGGATATTGTAGATAGAGGCCCAGAAGAGATTGAGTAAAATCCGACGGAAGGTCTTTTGACTCATGTCAAAGGCGCGCACAACGCCAAGCAAATCATTTTGCGTGAGCACGATGCCACCGGACTCGATCGCAATATCCGTTCCAGATCCCATAGCGATCCCCACATCCGCGATCGAGAGAGCTGGAGCATCATTGATCCCATCTCCAACAAAGGCTACCTTACTACTTTCTTGCAGTTTTTGGATGGCGCTAGCTTTTTCTTGAGGAAGGACATCAGCAATGACGGTGTCAATTCCCACTTGCTTAGCAATAGCTTGGGCCACCCGTTCATTATCCCCTGTTAACATGACCGTTTTCAAGCCCCGTTCTTTGAGCTTTTTGATCGCTTCTTTTGAGCTAGCCTTCGGAGCATCTTGAATGGCAATCAAGCCAATCACTTGCCCATCCACAGACAAACTGATCACTGTTTTGGCCTGCTCTTGCAAGTCTACCATCCGTTTTTCAAGCTCCGGATCCATCGCTGTCCCGTCATGAAGTTTGCCATTTCCCAAGGTCACCAACTGCTGGTCGATCTGACCTTGGACCCCTTTTCCTTCAATCGCTTGGAAGTTTTCCACAGGGGATAACACCAAACCTTTTTCTTCTGCTCGTGATAAGACCGCTTGCGCAAGGGGATGTTCTGAAAAAGTTTCAAGGCTAGCTGCCAGTGTCAAGACACGCGCTTCATCTCCTACCACATCGGTTACAAGGGGTTGGCCAATGGTGATGGTCCCTGTCTTATCAAACACAACAGTTTGAATTTTTTGAACTTCTTGAAGGACGGTTCCGTTTTTGATCAAAACCCCCATCTTAGCACTGCGACCAGTTCCGACCATAAGGGCAGTCGGCGTCGCCAAACCAAGGGCACACGGACAGGCAATAATGAGGACAGAGACTGCATAGAGCATGGCCTCTTGAAGCGACGCGCCCAGAAGCACGGACCAAACCCAGAAAGTCGCAATGGCCAAAATCGTCACCACTGGAACAAAGATACCTGAAATCTTATCCGTCAAATCTTGAATAGGAGCACGACTGGATTGGGCCATTTTGACAAAGTCCACAATTTGAGATAAGAGGGTCTCACTACCGACTTTTTCAGCCTTAAAGAGAATGGTCCCATTGCTGTTGATAGTGGAGCCGATAACTGCATCACCAACTGATTTTTCCACAGGCAAGCTTTCACCTGTCACCATCGACTCATCAATGGTCGTACTTCCTTCTACAATCGTCCCATCAACCGCAATCTTTTCCCCAGGACGGACCCGAATCAAGTCATCAATTTGGATATCTTCTGCCGCCACCTCGACATAGTTCCCATCACGGAGAACTTGAGCCGTTTTTGCCTGCAAATCCAACAACTTTTCCACAGCCTCGGAGGCATTGTTACGCATCCGTTCCTCAAAGACTTGTCCTAAGAGGATAAAGAAGATGATAAAACCCGCAGCCTCAAAGTATACTGGCTGACCAGTAAAAAGGGCAAATACACTATAGACATAGGCTACCAGGGTTCCAAGAGCTACCAAGGTATCCATATTGGAATGGTGCTTCTTAAATGAGGCCCAGGCACTCTTGATAAAAGGAACTCCTGCTACCAACATGATCGGTGTTGTCGCTAGAAAAGTCCCCCAGTGACTGACTGAATGGGATACAAATCCTGCCATCATCCCGATCATCAAGATCAATAAAGGAAGAGTAAAGATACTAGTAATCCAAAAGCGACCCAGTAAACCTAAGACACGACGGCGTTTTTCCACAACCGTGTAGGAACCCTTTTGCATCTTCATTCCACATGAAAACTCGAAGTCCCCTGTTTCTGTCGGGGTAAAGGATATCACCTTATCCACACCGACTTCCAAAGGCTCTAAAATCCCCTGATCTTCAAACAAAATTTCCTTGTAACAGCCGGAAGGATTGACCCGATGGAAGGTGATTTCAGCAGGGATCCCTTTTTGAAGTTGAAATTCTTTGGGACTATAGCCCTTTTCTGCTGTAATACGGATCTTTTGCACTCCGTTTTCCACAACTGCTTTTTGTTTTTCTACCATACCTACTCCTTTATTCCACAATCATTTGACCATGCATCATGTTCATTCCACATGAATACCCATATTCGCCCGCTTTTTCTGGCGTAATTTCAATGACATGTTTTTCACCTAAAGGCAAATCTTCATGAACGCCAAAATCTGGAAAGATCACTTGAGCCAGACATGAAGATGGATCCTTGCGATTAAAGATGATCCGGGCTGGAACATTTTTTTTCAGGACAATGGTTTCAGGCGAATAGCCCCCCATGACTTCGACTTCAATTTCTTGATAACCTGATTTCTGACGAGCGTGGCCGCTTACCTTTTCATGCTCTGCAAAGAACCACCAAGCAATAAAAGCAACCAAAAGTAAACAAACAATACTAATTAACAATCCAAACATGGAATTTCCTTCTTTCTATTACATACAATTGCAGCGGACTGTTGCGACAGCCTCTGCTTTCTTTTCTTCGAGGACCTGCTGCAGCTGATTAAGATCTGCAAGCGTAAAGTCACTCTCCTGAATCAAGTTTTCAAGCACCTGGACAATTCTTTTTGAGCAAACCTTGTCTTTCACCTCCTCAACCACCAAGTCTAAACTCTGGTCCTGCTTCAACAAAGCCGAGTAGACAAAGGCTTTGCCAGATTTTTCTCTGGTCAGACAGCCCTTTTCAACCAAGCGCGTCAAGAGGGTCTTGATGGTCGACTTGGACCAGTCAAAGCGCTCGGACAAGACGGCGATCAAATCCCTGCTGGTCTGCTTGCCTTCCATCCAGATAATTTTCATGATGCGCCATTCCGCATTGGAAATTTGCATGGCTTCTCCTTTCTAAATCTACATTTGTAAATCTTATGATGCTATTCTACTCCTAAGATTTACATTTGTCAACCAAAAAGACAAAAAAATTTCCTCTTGGAAATAGAGGAAGGTAGACAATCTGTTTTTACAAAAAATCATCTAAAGAAATCTAAAAAGAAATAGAATTGATTTCAATTATAAGAACCATTCAAATATTTCCTGAAACTTTCCGCCGTGAGAAAAGTGCTAGAAACACTATTGTTTCTAGCACTCGGGAGTTTTGGAACCTTAGGTCCAAAACTAAGTCATGGAACTTCAAAGAAGTTCGCTGACGTCCGTACTCACCTAAGGAAAGTTTTTAAGAAGACTTTATCTTCAATCTGAAATTTTTCTTTGAAGATTTGTCTAGTTGGGCTTTTTCGCTCCCTATTTTGTCTCTATAATGTCTCCTGCAGAGCTTGGGCTAGAACTCGGTAACCAGCCACACTTAAATGGAGACCATCTGTCGTATAGGCTTCTGCTAACTGCCTCTTTTCATCCAATAAAGACGAATACACATCAATATAGCTGACCTGGTGGTAGGCTTGGGCCAATTCGCGATAGGCCTGGTTAAGGGATTGAATTTTTTTATTGGTCCGCACATAGACCTTTTGCTTGTAGCGCTCTTCTTGACTCACCGGTAGAACCGAGATCAGGTTGATGTGGGTCAGCGGAAAATCTCTCATAATTGCTTGTAAGACCGTTTCTACGTTGTCCAAGGTTTCCTTTTGAGGAATTTCTTTTCCGATATCATTGGTCCCGATCAAGAGAAAGATCTGATCCACCGCCGTCCCAAAGACATGGGCGTCTAGATGCTTACGAAGGAGATCCGTCTTATAGCCTCGTACTCCTCGATTGACCATGTGTTTGGGACTTTGTAATAGTTCATGAATAGGGAAATACTCTACGATGGAGTCTCCGATAAAGATCAAACCAGGCTCCTTCAGAGGGGCTTGATTGAGCTCCCGATAGGTTGTTAAAATTTTCTCCTGCTCCTTTAAGAGCCAGTCTTCTAACAGTTGTACCGCCATCTACTTCTGTCCTTTCACTTGTTCCCAGGGGGTCAGTCCTAGGTACTCTTCGATCACCTGGTAGACACCGCCTTCTTGATGGCTCGGTGCTAGGTGTTTGGCAACAGCCTTGACAGCTCTTTCTGCATTGGCCACCGCATAGGAGTGACCAGCCATTTCAAGCATTTCGATGTCGTTTCCACTATCCCCAAAGGCCATGACCTGACTAGCATCAAGCTGCCATTTCTCCATTAATTGAGCCAGTCCCCAAGCCTTGTGAATGCCTGCTTGTAAGAGATCCATGCTCCCGAAACCGCTCGAAACCGCCATGAGCTGATCTCCAAAAGCCTGTTGGACTTCCTGACTCACTTGATCAAGACGATCCAATCCAACCACCAAGCTCATTTTAAGCACCTGATCAAATAGATCTGATGTCAATTCCGGAACAAACTTCATCCGCTTGTACAAGGCTTCAATCACTTCTGGCTGCATGAATTTCTCAACTTCTGTAAAGACCGTGCCTTCCTTGGCAAAGCCACCATTGACAGCTGACACAACCAGCTGGTCTGAAATTTCCCGCCCCTTAAAATAAGCAAGAACCGCCTCTACTAGCTCTCGATCCCAGAATTTTCCCAGAATCATCTGGTCATCCTCAAAAATCCGAGCTCCATTGGCGACGACCAGAGTCACCCGCTTGACCAAGGGATCCAAGAGCTGGCGCATGCGATGGATTTCATTTCCCGTCGCAATGACAAAGCGAATCCCTTTTTGATCCAAGTGGTCCAACAGCCTTTCCAGACGCGGAAGGTCCACCTCTCCTCGTTCATCTAATAAGGTTCCATCCATATCTGTTGCAATCAACTTAATCATACAATCTAACCTTTTCCCTTTCATAGGGTGCAAACTATCTGTTCCCATTATACCACAGATCAAGCAAGTCAAAACCACCCGTGAAAACAGGTGGTTTACTTTTAGTTTGAAAGTTGCTACTAAAGACCAAGTGATATCATAAATATAATCCCTTTTCTACACTTTCCTGAACCAACTCTTCCGTCAGTTTCCATAATGCTTTGGACTCACTTTTTATAAATTTTTTCTTTTCTAATACCATCTCTGAACGGATATGATCAGGATTATAATTGACTTCTGACACTTCCAAGTGATTAATCAGTGGTACCAATGCGTCAATCACTCTTGCATATCTTGCCTCAGGACTCTGCCCTTTTTCAAACTCCAACCACGAATTTTTCATATTCACATATGTTGCTTCTGGAAGGAGGCTCATTGTTTTTTCTATAGATGCTAACTCTCTATCATGAGAATGAAGCTTTTTTTCATCATCAAACACCCAAGTATCTCCAGCATAAACCTCACCTAAATCATGAATCAATAACAGAAACATGACCTTTTCCATATTCAATTTTTCGGGATAATAATCTTGCAGAACCATCGCAGCTATCGCACCCTGCCAAGAATGCTCGGCACTATTTTCAGACCGTCCATCAAGGGTTCTATTAAACCTTGTTACCGACTTTAATTTCTCGATTTCTTTAATAAATTCAACTGTTTGATTCAAATCACTCATGGCGACTCCAACCTCCCTATTCGAAATTACGACTATCATACCAAAAATCAGGTTTTCCATAAATGAATTCCCGTATTTGCACAAATAAAACTCCCTCCTTTTCGGAGCACCTCCATTTTTCTAACAAGACTACAAGGGCAATTAAAAAAGCTAACCGATCCTTACCGGTTAGCTTCTCTTTTTTACCCAACAAAAGCCCAAATAATGGCAATCAGCACTGCCGGAAGGAGATTGGCGACCTTGATTCGTTTGCCCCAGATGAGGTTGATCCCAACACAGAGAATGAGGCTGGAGCCGACCAGTGAGAGATTCGACAGCGCTTGTGGGGTCATGATCGGTGCGATCAAATGAGCCAAAAGTGTGATCAAGCCCTGAAGGATCACGAGTGGTACCACCGCAAAGATCGCGCCCTTTCCTTTTGAAACGGTCAAGACCAGAACAATAACCATATCGAGAATAGCCTTGGCCAACAAGGTCGAGGTATCGCCTGTCAGGCCATCCTGGACAGCTCCGACCACCGCCATAGCCCCAATACAAATGGTCAAGGCCGTGGTCATAAAGGCATCAACAAAGCTGGTATCGCCTTGGTTGCCCGTCTTTTCCTTCAGCCAGATCCCGAGGTGCTCCAAGCCCTCCTCGATCTTCAAGAGTTCCCCGATAACGGTCCCGATCACTAGACTCAGTATCAACATCATACTGCCGTGACTTTCCACATGACTTCCATGCACCACCAGCATCTTTTCCAAGGTCCCTGCGATGCCTAAGACAAAAACAGCAACACCCGTCACTTTCAGAAGGGTCTCATGAAAATCTTCTGACAAACGTTGACCGATGAGCAATCCTAAAAGCCCACCAAATACGACCCCTAAGGCATTATAAAGGGTCCCTAAACCGATCATTTACAAACTCCTTCATTCATTTTTCATTCTTTTTCATTCTTTTTCAATTTCTTTCAAAGACCAGTGTCCCGTCTCTTCATACTGGTCAATCAAGTCCTTGGCTGTTTGCGTAATCTCCTCTGGATAATGCAGACTTTCTAGGGTATTGACCGCATTCTTGGTCACGGCTGACCCTGGCTTGATCTGGTAGTCAAAGACGATCTTGCCATCCACATAGCGACTGTCAAAATGGTAATTATCATTGACCTCACCAGAGGCTGCGACCAGCTCAATATCATGACTGGAGATCATGTAGAGGCAGTTTTGGGCAGCTAACCAGCGGACAATCCCAAGGCCTGATCCGATCCGCTCGATGGTATTGGTCCCCTTAAAGAGCTCGTCAATAAAGAAGTAGTGAAAGCCAGGCTTTTTCAGATGCTGAATCATACGCAAAATAGCTTTGCTCTCAGTGATGAAGTAACTATCTCCAACTTCAATATCATCGCTCACATCCATAGCCGTTAGAACATGACCGTAAGGAAGGGCCAATCTTTCTCCATAGGCAAAGCCTAATCCTTGAGCCAGAATGGCATTGATGGCGACAGTTTTCAGGTAGGTTGATTTCCCGGAAGCATTGTCCCCACTGATGACCATATTTTTTTGAAAATGCACATCATTGGCAATCGGATTGGATAGCAAGGGATGATAGAGCGTCTCGCCCTCAATGCCACCCGTTTCCGTAAAGACTGGCTGGCAGACCACTTCTAGATCTCGCTTGTGGCGCAAGAGGCTAATGGCGACTTCCATCTCCCCTAGCAGATCCAGAAGCTTCTGGGCCTCTTTTTGATGAGCCTTCACCTGATTGTAAATATAAACCTGAGCGATCTGCGGGAGTAAAAAGAGGACGTTGAGGTAGAGGAGAATAATTTCCATCTCAGAGGTCCCCGTTGGACTCTGTAAGACACTGGCAAGGATCCGCGTTTTCTTAAAGGGTTTGACTGCTTGCTTTAGTTCTTCTTGTTGTGGCAAGGCTAGATGGCTCAAGCGTTCTGCTGAAGCAAAGATGCGAACTAAATAGCTAACATTGTCCAGACGGATTTTATTGGACCAATTGCGCAAACTCGAAAAGACAATATTAAAGACCACACTGATCACCAAGAGGGTAATGGCCCCAACTGGCTCAAAGGGGATGGCAAAGAGACAGACAATGGGAAGACAGGCCAAGGCTAGATAGAGGGGCAAACCTGCATAATGCTTGCCGGGATTTGCGACAATGCTGCGCGCCATGTTGTGGTTCTTCTTGCCCAGTTGGTTGAAAATGACCTGGACATTGAGGCGCAAATCAGGATGCTCTTCAAAGAAGGCTTCTAAGTCATGAAGCTGGTCCTGAGGCTGGAATTCCAGCAGGCGCATTTTTTGATAGAGAGCCTCTGCTCCAAGGCTCGATTGGGTATAGTTGAGCTGATCAAAGACCGCATCCAAAGCCAAATCATGCCAGGTCTGATCATCCACTTGGCTATCGATCGTCCTTCCCTTAGCCGGATAAGCCAGACTGTCTATTAAACTTTCTTCTGTATCTTTCTTGCGAAAGAAAGGCGCTCCATCCCAAGCCTTCTTCAGCTTTTGCTTGAAGCGGATGGCCGTAAGAAATTTGGTTGCCCAAATCACCACGATCAATCCTAGGATCCCAAGCGGGATCCAATTCACATTTCCTTCCATGCTCTATTCCTTTCCACTCTGAGGCCAGTCCAAGTGGACATGTTCCTTCATTTCTCGGTAGGCCGTGTCCACTCTCTCCTTGGTTTCCTCATCCAGCTTGTCGCGGTATTTGCCACCCTGGATAAAATCTTCCAAGATATAGGTCTGGTACTTGTACAAGTCATAGCCTTCAGGAGAATAGGTTCCCTTCGGAGTCCGACTGACCCAGGTTGGATGAGCAGTAGCTGTCTTGATCTTTGTCTTGCGGCCGACCTTTTCGATGGTCACATCCATCAAGACTCCTCGCTCTGTCCATTGGGCAGTCTCCACATCTCCCATAGTTTCCAGACGCTGATTGGACAGGAAATTCCCCATCGAGTAGATGATGAGCTTGTTTTGACCATCTTTATTGACCACTTCAGCAGGCTCTACAACATGGGGATGCCCGCCAAAGACGATATCAGCTCCCCAAGAAACCATCTTATGGTAGAGCTCTTTTTGCTCTTCTGTCGGCTCCAGCTGGTACTCGATTCCCATTTGGGGCATGACAATGGTGATATCGGCCTCTTGCTCTGCCTTTTGAATCTCCGCCTTCATCCGCTCTTCATCCAGATCAGACAAGACATCTGCTTGCTCCTCTGGAGTAAGGGTCGTTTCCATTCCATTAAACCCATAAGCGTAGGCTAGAATAGCAATCTTGATGCCATTCACTTCCTTGATCACCAAGGGGGCCTGGCCTCTCTTTTCATGCGTGTAGACACCGACAGGGGTGATGCCTACATCTTCAAAGGCTTTGGCTGTCGAATAGACCCCTTCTAGACCTGAATCTAGGATGTGGTTGTGTCCCAAATCCATGACATCATAACCAGCATCCTTGATGGCTGGTACGACTTCGCTCGGCGCATTAAAGAGGGGATAACCTGACAAATAGTAATTGGGGTTAATGGTTCCCTCAAAATCGCCCAAGGCCAGATCCGCCTTTTGTAGCCAGGGTTTGACATACTCATAATTTTCATGAAAATCATAGGTCCCATCTTCTTTTTGCGCGCTCATATAGACCAAATCATGATAGAGCTGATCTCCATTGGCCATGATCCGCGCTGTATGAGGAATCTGATCAGCCGGTGTTTTTGCCTTGTACACAACCTCTGGCCGTTCGGTTGCGGTAATCGGAAAGCCTTGGAACTTTTGCACCCACAAGATGGCATTGGCCACGATAAAAACGACGGACAAGAGCACATAGACAAACTGTTCATTGGTCAGTCGAATCTTTGAAAAAAGACGATCAAAAGCCCAATCAAAGGCCGCCGATAGCTCTTTTCCCATCGTTTTGATGGTTCCTTTCACACTCTCCCACTTCTCTAACATTCCTACCTCTTCTTCGTACCTAGTTTCTCCAATGATCCGCCAACAAATTGAGCTGTCATTGAAATACTTTCTCTTCATTGTATCACAATTTTTAAGAAGAGAAAAAAGAGAGCAGGACAGAAGCGCTATTGTTTAGAAACGCTTCTTTGTCCTGCTCCTGCACAGTTGATGGATTCATGTAAATGATCGATCATCACTTCTTATTGTTTGATTTGGACAAGCTGATTGCAACCATGACAAGACTTAGGAAAAAGGCCGAAAACAACCCTTTTGTCGTCCGATTCATAAAAGGTTGATGGAATACAAAATGATTATAGGCAGTAAATCCTAACCCAATCAGAGTCACCATAGCCGAAAGCGCAAAAATTGTTAGCCACAAATTTCTTTTTTTCATCATTAACTCCGTTTTTCGATCTACTAGAAAGACCCTCTTATTTCAAAGCCTTTAACAAATACCCATAACCTTCTTGCTCCATTTCCTCTTTTGGAATAAAGCGCAGAGAGGCCGAATTGATACAATAGCGTAGGCCACCTTGGTCTTTTGGTCCATCGGTAAAGACATGTCCGAGATGGGCATTGCCAGATCGGGAACGAACTTCGATCCGCTCCATCCCGTGGCTATGGTCCTGGTAATAGTGGACAACATCTTTGGCAATGGGACGGGAGAAACTTGGCCATCCACAACCAGACACAAACTTATCCTTGGCAAAAAAGAGTGGCTCCCCAGTCGTAATATCCACATAGATCCCCTCTTCAAAGGTCTGATCATAGGCATTGTGGAAAGGACGTTCCGTCGCACTTTCTTGGGTGACTTGATACTGCTCTGCTGTCAATTTTGCCTTTAAGGTTTCTTGATCTGGCTTCTGATAGGCTGCCGGATCAATCAAGGGCTGCTCAGCATCCGTCACATCAATATGGCAATAACCTCCAGGATTCTTCTTGAGGTAGTCTTGGTGGTAGTCCTCAGCTAGGATGTAGTGGCGCAAAGGTTCCAACTCAACCGCTATTTTACTGCCCAGTTGCTTCTCTTCTTCCGCAAACACTTGGGCGATCACTTCACGATCTGCCTCGTCTGTATAATAGACACCGGTTCGATATTGGCGTCCGCGATCATTTCCCTGTTTGTTAATGGACAAGGGATCGATCACCCGGAAATAGTAGAGCAGAATCGCCCGTAGGGTGATTTTATCTGGATCGTAGATGACTTCTACAGTCTCTGCGTGATCCGTTTCCTTGATCAGTTGGTAGTTGGTCGTTTCTACCTGGCCATTGGCATAGCCCACCGTCGTCTGTTCTACACCAGGGATACGTGAAAAATATTCCTCTAAGCCCCAAAAACAGCCACCTGCTAAATAAATCTCTGCCATCTTTTTTCCTCGCTTCCTGCATTCCCCACAAGGAACGCTTCTTACTATTAGCTCCATCATAATCCAAGAGCCTCAGATTTTCAAGGATTCTGCATCAAAAATCCCTTCTACTATATGTAAAAGGGATTCAATCCTTCTTATTTTTCAAATAAGAAAAAGAGCGAGTAATAGAAGTTCCAAAACGATAGGGTTAACTGATGTAGAAAATCATGAAGAACTACCATGACCAACACCTCCTCTGAATATCTGTGGACAAACACAAAGCTAGATTCAACTACAAAACCACAGTCGGTCCATAAACCTGTAACTGAGGCTTCACTACCTCATAATGCCAGTGATCATAAGCTCGCCAAGCTTGAAAGGCTTCTTCGTTCAATGCTAGCCCACCCAGACCAATCAATAGACTGGCGGTCTGGTAAAACTTTTCCAACTCAATCAACAGACGATTGTCTACCCGCCTAGCCTTTCGTAAGCCTTTCAATATCTGATCTAGATTTTCTCGAAATCGAAGGGCATCTAAACTGGGGGTGAATCCCTTAGAAAAGGCTGTTTGAAGAAGGGTGATCGTCGTTCTTGCCTCTTGAATCACATCCCTTTCTTCCATAGAAATCACCTTCCTTTTCACCTCCATTGTACACCTTTTTCTCTCTATAAAAATGGAAAATTCCTAAAACTAGGAACAGAATGAGGTTGGGTCAAAAGTCCTAGCCTCTCAATTATTTTTGG
>NZ_KV794411.1:1217923-1242202 GCF_001808725.1 Streptococcus sp. HMSC074F05
ACGAATTACCGATTTCTGTCCCACTCTCATAAAAAACTTCCCCAAGTTTCCACTTGAGGAAGTTCTTTTCGAAAGATTAGTCAATGTAGTGCAATTTCCCACGGAAGTCTTCCAGGCTTTGGTATCCTTTTTCTTCCATGATGGCTTTGAGCTCCGCAGTGATGCGTTCAAATGCTCCTACTCCTTCTTTATGAAGCGTCGTGCCGATTTGCACCATACTAGCCCCACAAAGGATATGTTCAAAGGCATCGCGACCGGTCAAGACACCTCCTGTCCCCACAATCTGAATTTCTGGATTCAGACGTTGGTAAAAGGCATGGACATTGGCGAGAGCCGTTGGTTTGATGTATTCTCCGCCAATCCCACCAAAGCCGTTCTTAGGACGAATCACCACGGATTCATCCTCAATGTAGAGGCCATTTCCAATCGAGTTGACGCAGTTGACAAACTTGAGCGGGTATTTGTTAAAGATCGCTGCTGCTTGATCAAAATGAACGATATCAAAATAAGGTGGCAACTTGATCCCTAGAGGTTTGGTGAAATAGGCAAAGACCTCGGACAAGATCCGATCTGTCGTATCAAAATCATAGGCAATCTGAGGTTTTCCAGGGACATTGGGACAAGATAGGTTCAACTCTGTCAAGCCTTTAAAGTCACTGTCTTGCACCTTTTTCAAGATGGTATGAGTTTCTTCAGGAGACATGCCGACGAGAGATAAGAAGAAGGTCCGGTCAGGATCCGTTTCTTGCAACTCCAATAAGTAATTCAAATAATAGTCCAACCCTTGGTTAGGCAGCCCCATCGAATTGATCGAACCAAGCGGCACATCTTGGTAGCGTGGCTCTGGATTACCAGCACGGAATTCTAAGGTCGCTGTCTTGGTCACAAAGGTCCCCGCAGCTGAGTTCTTCACTTCTTCTAATTCCTCAGTGGTCATACAGGCTACACCTGCCGCATTCATCAAGCAGTTGTCAAATTCAAAACCAGCAATTTGCGTTTTTGTCGATACCATCTTGTACTCCTTTTTTGAAACACCACCAACAGAATTGTTCGGGATGCTCTCTATTTTCTTCTTTCATTATACCATCACTTGGAAGCTTCCGGGCTATCAAAGCTAAAAATTCTTCCAAACATTCGGACTTTCCTAGTCGCGATAAAATTTTCAGAAAATTCAACTTTTTTCTTTACAAGCCAAAAAAAGTCTGCTATAATGATCCATGTAATAAAACATGACATTGTTTGTCAACTATCTCAAAACCACTCCCCTAGCGGGTTTGCTGGTTTTCGTTTCATTCACAAAGGAGAATTAACATGACAACTGCTAAAGAATATATCCAAAGCACTTTCGAAACTGTAAAGGCTCGTAACGGCCACGAAGCTGAATTCCTTCAAGCTGTTGAAGAGTTCCTCAGCACTTTGGAACCTGTTTTTGAAAAACATCCTGAATACATCGAAGAAAACATCTTGGCTCGTATTACAGAACCTGAACGCGTAATTTCTTTCCGTGTTCCTTGGGTTGACCGTGAAGGAAACATCCAAGTAAACCGTGGTTACCGTGTTCAATTCAACTCTGCTGTAGGTCCTTACAAAGGTGGTCTTCGTTTCCACCCAACTGTTAACCAAGGGATCTTGAAATTCCTCGGTTTCGAACAAATCTTCAAAAACGTCTTGACTGGTCTTCCTATCGGTGGTGGTAAAGGTGGATCTGACTTCGATCCTAAAGGAAAAACAGACGCTGAAGTAATGCGTTTCTGCCAAAGCTTCATGACTGAATTGCAAAAACACATCGGTCCTTCTCTTGATGTTCCAGCTGGTGATATCGGGGTTGGTGGACGTGAAATCGGATACCTTTATGGTCAATACAAACGCCTTCGCCAATTTGATGCTGGTGTCTTGACTGGTAAACCTCTTGGTTTCGGTGGTAGCTTGATCCGTCCAGAAGCAACTGGTTATGGTTTGGTTTACTATACGGAAGAAATGCTCAAAGCCAACGGCGACAGCTTTGCTGGTAAGAAAGTCGTGATCTCAGGTTCTGGTAACGTTGCTCAATACGCTCTTCAAAAAGCAACTGAACTTGGTGCAACTGTTATCTCTGTATCTGACTCAAACGGTTACGTGATCGACGAAAACGGTATTGACTTCGACCTTCTTACAGACGTCAAAGAAAAACGTCGTGCACGTTTGACTGAATACGCTGCTGAAAAACCAACTGCTACTTACTACGAAGGTTCTGTATGGACTTATGCTGGTAACTATGACATCGCTCTTCCATGTGCAACTCAAAACGAAATTGATGGCGATGCTGCAAAACGTTTGGTCGCTCAAGGTGTGAAAGTTGTCTCTGAAGGAGCAAACATGCCAAGTAACATCGATGCCATCAACGTATACAAAGAAAATGGTATCCTTTACGGACCTGCTAAAGCAGCCAATGCTGGTGGAGTTGCTGTATCTGCTCTTGAAATGAGCCAAAACAGCCAACGTCTTTCATGGACACGCGAAGAAGTGGACGGACGTTTGAAAGACATCATGACCAACATCTTCAATACTGCTAAAACAACTGCAGAAACTTACGGACTTGGTAAAGATTACCTTGCAGGTGCCAACATCGCTGCCTTTGAAAATGTTGCAAATGCGATGATTGCACAAGGTCTTGTATAATCAATCGATATTTTTCTTTAAGGCCTTCGGGTCAAAGCCTCTCAACTCCTGAATCCAGTGTGTTTCGGGAGTTTTTTTATATCTAAAAGCCTCTGTCAAGACACCCCGTCCCAAGTGAGGAAAGCCATTTTTTAGATAAGGAACTCGACCGTCTCTAATGGGGAGATTTGACCCTTCTATTTTTCTGTATCTTTTTCTAAAAAAATTTTATTTTTTTTACTTTACCCCCTTGCATTTTTAATAAATTAGTATTAAACTATAGCAAAAGGAGGTGTGCTTATGTTTCTTTTAGCTCAAGAAAAATCAGATACGATCGAATTCATTAAGTCTGAATTGGTCCAATTACTCTCCAATATGCGACAAGAAATCGCAGCTAGCCGTCAATCACAGACCGGCGCAGCTTGCCATCATATTGAATATTGCATGGACAAGATCCAAAGGGCAAAAAGTTCCGTAGCCATTGCCCTCCCGATCGAATCCTTAAATCTTGAAATCACGACGATGCTACGCCAGCAACTCATCGTCTTGCCACCAGAGGCTCGAAAAAATTGGGACCAGATTAAAAAGCTGGATTTCAAATACTGCCACTTAAAATAGACCAAAAAAGAGAGTGGGACAGAAATCGATAATTCGTTAGAATTCGATTTCGTCGTCCCACCTACTCAACCACTGCGTCTTGCTCGACAATCTAAAAATAATTGAGAGGCTAGGACTTTTGTCCCAGCCTCTTTTTTGTATTACATGATCCCGTTCTTTCCTGTCGGTAGGCTAATCCCTGCTTCCATCAAGGCATCATGGTAGAGTTTATAGTAGGTATGATAGACAGTCGTCTGGGTTCCATTTTGCGCAGTCATCGCAATTCGGAAGGAATAACGACCATTTTTTTCGATCTGTGGGCCTAAAATCGTAGGACCTGTCAACACCTCTGGGTGTTTATCTTGTTCAGACTGATTAACCTGAGCAATCACCTGATAGATCTTGTCGAGATCGGTATTTGCATCTAGCGGAATATCGATCAGCACGCGCATATCACCACGTGAGAGATTGCTGACGACGGTGATGTTGCGATTCGGGACAAAATGGAGAGTTCCATCAAAGTCCCGCACCTGGGTCGTGCGAATCCCGACACTGCTGACGATGCCGGCAATATTAATAGACCCATTCGTGAGACGAACATTGTCTCCCACGTCCAACTGGCGTTCTAAAAGGATGAAGAAACCATTGACCAAATCGGAAAGAAAACCCTGGGCTCCCATCCCAATCGCCACCCCAGCAATCCCAGCACCAGCCAAGAGACTAGAGACCGGAAGACCTAGAATCGACAAAATCCAGTAGATCAAGATGAAATACAAACAATAGTTTAAAAGGCTCTCAACCAAACGGAGAATCGTATTTTTACGGGCTTCATCCTGCACCGTATACTTAAAGGATGGGGTTAATATCCGCTTAACCAGGCTATGGATGACCTTTTTAGCAATAAAAAATAAAAGAAAGACAAAAATCAGAGAGATACATTTTGATATCAGATCATCAAAAATCTTCGTCCAGTCTATTTTACTGAAATAACGTTGGAAAGCTTGACTCATTTATTCGGGCCTTTCTATCAAAGAATAGTATGATTATATCAAATATTCGGAAATAAGGCTATTTTTTGAAAATTTCATTGCTTTTCCCCCCTAACTATCGTATAATATTCCTTAATTATTTTTTAAGGAGGTCCTACATGATTCATCGATTGATTACCACTTGGAATAAAACCAACCTTATGAAAAGGATCGCAATCGGGATTGTACTTGGTGTTATCCTAGCCCTTATCTTCCCGAAAGCATCTGGCATTGGACTCTTAGGTCAGTTCTTTGTTGGAGGGCTCCGTGCGATCGCACCCCTTCTGGTCTTTGCGCTTGTCGCAAACGCTCTCTCCCAACACCAAAAAGGGACAGAGACCAATATGAAAAAGGTCATCGTCCTCTATCTCCTAGGAACCTTTGCAGCTGCCTTCGTCGCTGTTTTGATCAATTACATCTTCCCAATCACCATTACCCTGACTGGAAAGGCCGCTGAAGGATCCTCTCCAAACGGGATTGGCGAAGTGATTAGTAACCTCTTGCTCAAGATCGTCGACAACCCGGTCAACGCCTTGCAGCAAGCTAACTACATTGGAATCCTTTCTTGGGCAACTGTCTTTGGGATCGCCATGAGAGAAGCGAGCGAACATAGTAAAGACCTCCTACAAACCCTAGCAGACATCACTTCAAAAATTGTTGAGTGGATTATCAACCTAGCTCCATTTGGGATCTTAGGCTTGGTCTTCACGACCATCGCTGGCCAAGGACTCAGTGCCCTTAGCAACTACGGGATTCTCTTACTTGTTTTGGTTGGTACCATGGCTTTTGTAGCCCTGGTCATCAATCCATTGATCGTCTTTTTCATGATTCGCAAGAACCCTTATCCCCTTGTTTTTAAATGCCTCCGTGTCAGTGGAGTAACAGCCTTCTTCACGCGAAGCTCTGCAGCCAACATCCCTGTCAACATGCGTCTCTGTGAAGAATTGGGGCTGAATCCAGACACCTATTCTGTCTCCATTCCACTTGGTTCAACTGTAAACATGGCAGGCGCTGCGGTGACGATCAATATTTTGACGCTCGCTGCTGCCAATACCTTGCACATTCAGGTTGACTTTGGAACGGCGCTCATCCTGAGTGTCGTAGCGGCTATCTCTGCTTGTGGAGCATCTGGAGTTGCGGGAGGATCTCTCCTTCTCATCCCTGTTGCTTGTAGCCTCTTTGGTATCACCAATGATTTGGCCATGCAAGTCGTCAGCGTCGGCTTTATCATCGGGGTCATCCAAGACTCTTGCGAAACAGCCCTCAACTCTTCGACAGATGTGCTCTTCACCGCCATCGCCGAAATGAGTAGCTGGCCAAAAGAAAAACGCTATTAAATGAGCCTATCTCAAATAGACAAGAAAACCCAGATCTCGCGATCTGGGTTTTCTTATTTCTTAAAGTATTGTTTGCTTTCTTTGATGATGACAGGGGAGAGAGCTAAAAGGGCAATTAGGTTAGGCAAAGCCATCAGCCCATTCACAATATCCGCGATCACCCAGACCAAATCCAGCTTAAGGAAGCCTCCCAGTCCAACCATAAAAACAAAGAAGGTCCGATAGAGGTTGATATGTTTAACACCAAATAAGAATTCAAAACACCGCTCTCCGTAATAAGACCATCCAAGTATGGTCGTGGTCGCAAAAAGCACCAAGCATAGCGTCAGAATGATGCCTCCGACTGGACCAAAGACGCCTGTAAACGTATCCTGAGTCAGGGTACTAGTGCTGCCCTTAGCCATCCACTCACCTGAAACCAAGAGCGAAAGTCCTGTCAAACTACAAATAATAATGGTATCAATAAAGGTTCCTGTCATGGAGATCAAGCCCTGCTCGACAGGCTCATTGGTCTTCGCTGCGGCTGCTGCAATGGGTGCTGATCCAAGCCCCGATTCATTGGAGAAAACTCCACGCGCCACCCCTTTTTGGATAGCCATTTTAACCGTCGCTCCTGCGAAACCTCCCATGGCTGCAGTCCCTGTGAAAGCACCTGAAAATACCGATTTCAAGGCTGGAAGCAATTGGTCCAGATGCAAGAAAATGATCGTGACAGTCGCAAAGATATAGGCAGCAGCCATAAAAGGAACCACTTTTTCAGAGACTTTGGAAATCCAGTGAATTCCACCAAAGATGATGGTCGAAACCACTAGAGCAATCACTACACTAGCCACTTCTGGAGTTGTTCCAAAACTAGCTTGAAGGGATCCCGTAATGGAATTAACCTGGGTCATGGTTCCGATCCCAAAGAGGGCTACCAGCACTCCTGCAACCGCAAAGAAAATAGCCAGTGGTCGCCACTTCTCTCCCATCCCGTGAAGAATGTAGTACATCGGACCACCTGAGATATGACCGTTGTCATCCTTGGTCCGATAACGAATGGCTAAGAGCCCTTCTGCATACTTGGTCGCCATTCCAAAGAAGGCTGCCATCCACATCCAAAAGAGGGCACCTGGGCCACCTGTCTGAATCGCTGTAGCTACCCCTACAATATTCCCCGTCCCTACAGTAGCTGCTAGGGCTGTCGCAAGGGCTCCGAAACTCGAGATATCCCCGTGTCCCTCATCTTCTGTAAAGATCAAGCGAAAAGCTTTTGGAAGGTAGCGTATCTGAAGCAAACCCAAGCGAAGGGTCAGGTAGATCCCTGTTCCTACCAAGAGCACCAATAACGGGGCGCCCCACACTAAATTATCGACCTGCTGAAAAAACTGCAATACATGATCCATTTTCTGTCTCCTTTTTCATCGACCGCTCGACAGAAAAGAGAAAAAGAAAGAGCACATGTCAAACATGTACTCTGGTCCTGCTTAAAATAGGGGACTTCCCCTATCTTTCGCTCTGTCCTTTTACCTGAGAGTTTGAGTAGATGCATCCTCTACCTTGCCCCTTCGGTGCCATTTCTGGTCTCTCCAGAGTTCCGTCCATTCACAGTCACTCACGCTCCTGCAAACTTCATTCGGTCGTATGTAATTTTCTCTATTTTAATCGATTTTCAAAAGTTTGTCAATCATTTCTGAAAATATCTTGTAAACCACCTGAAAATTTACGCTTTTTAATCACTCAAGGAGAAGTGATTGGTCATGAGGTTGCTAGCATCGAGCAAAATCTTGTCCAAGAGTTGATCTGTCGCTTCCTGGATTTGATCACTCATAGCTTGGTTTTCCGCCTCAAAATCAACGGTTTCACCTGCTGCAAGTGCACGATCGACTTTATTGATGCGCGCATGTCCCCAGGCCATTGTCGTTTCTTGGTAATCGTCCAAATCACCAACATGGTGAGCATAGTGAGGATCTGCTAGTCCTGCAATAATCCGGTTGGCCCAGTAGAAGGAATCCGTTGTTACCTTAGCCGTCGTATTGGCAAAGTAGTCTGGCGTTGTGTCCACTTGGGTAAAGAAAGGAACGGCTGTATTGTAAGGCATGGAGCCATAAGAAATCCATTGGATGCCTGTCGTTTCTTGTGGTTTATTGGGACGCAATTGCAGAATCGCTGTCTGGCTGGTCCGGTTGATCCCGATCGTCCGGAAGGTCCGCTGACTCACGTGATCGCCTTCAGGACCATAAGGATCGTAGATGGTATCTTGGTAGTGGTTGCTCAAGATATATTTGACATCTTCAATCGTCACCTTGCGATAAGGTTTTTGGCACCAAGGAATCTCGAAGCTCCGTGGATCCTGCTCAATTTCAGGATTGAGGAAACGCTGGATGGCCCAAGCCCGCGGTGTATTGTAGTGACGGTCCTTGTCTTTTTGGCTACCAAAGGCATAGCGTGGATTAAAACCTTTCCCTTCTTGATCCAGAATCAAATGGTGCTCTGTGACAAAACGTTCAAGATCCGGGTCACAAAGAAACTCATCTGGATTACCAAATTCAAAATAATCACTTCCCAGTTGGTTGGGGTTGGTCACATAGGCATCATCAGGGACACGGCGCGCCATCCAGTGGTGACCTCCGACGGTCTCCAACCACCAGATTTCATTCACATCTGAAATGGCGATCCCGTTGGATTCATAAGTTCCGTACTCTTCCAAAATCTTTCCGAGACGCAAGACCCCTTCGCGGGCTGTCTTGACATAAGGCAAGACCAAAGTCAGCATGTCTTCCTCACCGATGCCACTCTCTACAAGAGGATCTGCCCCTAGCACACGGCTATTGGTCGTAATGGTCTCTGTCTCACTCATGGCTACATTATAGACATTGATCCCAGCTTCTCCCCAGATCCCGTCTTTAGGAATGGCATCTGGAACCGCTGTATAGCGAACTGGATTATCTGGTAAGTCGATTTCAAAAGTTGATAATACCGACTTGTAATGACGCGGTTGATCTTCTGGTTTGACCACGATCAACTTCTTGGGCGTAAAAACGCCATTTTGAGAATCCTCTGTTCGTGCTACAATGGTCGAACCATCATAGCTAGCATTTTTTCCGACTAGAATCGTTGTACACGAATCTGCACTTTCACGTTTACGCATGCGTATCCTCCCAAATCATTCATTGCCTCTATTATAGCACTTTTAAAAAGGAGGACCTACTGAAAATCAGATTTAAAAGCGAATCCTTTTCAACAACTTTCAAATATTTTCATTTTATAAAAATTTAAAAAACCTAGCTGATAAACAGCCAGGGTTTAACTTATCCTTTAAACGTAACAATGGTTGCGCCACTTCCACCTGCATTTTGGGGGGCATATTCAAAACTTTTGACGTGTTTGTTGCGGCGGAGATACTTGGTCACCCCTTCACGGATGACACCCGTCCCGATCCCGTGGATGATATCGACTTGGGCCATGTTGTTGAGCAGGGCCTGATCGATAAAGCCATCTAGCTCTTGCATGGCCTCTTCATAGCGTTTCCCACGGAGGTCTAGACGCGCTCTCGGCCCACTCGTGTTCGAGCGTTTGACGACATTCACTTGGCGTTTCTTAGGTTGAGTCGCTTCTTTTTCAGCCTTGATGAGGTTGAATTCTTTTTCTTTCAAGGTCATCTTGATCAAGCCGACTTGCGCCTCCCAGCGACCATCTTTGAGTTGCTTGACCAGGGTTCCGCGTTGGCCATAGCTGATAACCAAGATTTCATCTCCCACCTTAGGAGCACGCGCCTTTTTGGCTTTTTTCAAGACCTTGTTTTTAGAAAGGTCGACGGTTTCAGGCGCTAGTTTTTTCAACTGAGCCTTGGCTTCAATGATCTCATGTGGTTTTAACTGGGATTTAGCATGAAGCCCTTGAAGGATACGGTCACTCTCTGAGAGGGCCATGTCCACAATTTCCTTGGCTTCTTCTCTCGCCTTATTGAGCTCTGTTTCTCTCTCTCTGGTCAGTTCGTTATAGAGTTTTCGAAGAGCACGATTGAATTTGAGATTTTCTTGTTCGACCTCTTGAATGATATCCAAGCGCTTGCGACTTTCTAAGGTCTGCGCCTCCAATTTTTCAATAATCTGATTGACATCATTATCCGTATTGGTCATCTTCATGGCATCCTGGATAATGGTCTCAGACAAGCCCAAACGGCGGGCAATTTCAAAGGCATTGGAGCGACCAGGAACTCCTTGCATGAAGCGATAGGTTGGACGCAGACTCGCTGTGTCAAACTCCATGCTGGCATTTTGCACTCCTGCAGTCTCAATCCCGTAGGCCTTGAGCTCTGGATAGTGGGTTGTTGCCATGGTCTTAATTCCACGTAAGCGCAAATCTTCTAGGATGGCAATAGCAAGGCCAGCCCCCTCTTGAGGATCGGTTCCAGCCCCCAACTCATCCAGAAGGATCAAGGAGGCGGTATCCACTTGATTCAAGATAGATACGATATTGGTCATATGACTGGAGAAGGTCGACAAGCTCTGCTCGATCGATTGTTCATCTCCAATATCTGCAAAGACCTGTGAGAAGATTCCCACACGACTACCTGGATCCGCTAGGATGGGAAGACCAGACTGGGCCATAATTTGCGCTAGTCCCAGCGTTTTTAGCATGATGGTTTTCCCCCCTGTATTGGGACCGGTAATCACGATTTCTGTCAAGTCCTCGGTAAAATGCAGGTCATTCGCGACGGCATTTTCAATCAAGGGATGACGTAGTTGCAAGAGCTGAATGGAACGATTGTTACTAACCTCTGGTACCACTGCCTTATAATCGCGCATAAACCGATACTTGGCCTTGATCAAGTCTAAGTGACCGATAATCCAAGCGTTATTTGCAATCTCTGCTGCATGAGGGCGCAGGGTGTCAGACAATTCCTCCAGAATCTGAATGATTTCATACCGTTCATCGGCCCGATGGTTGGCAATTTCTTCATTAAGATTGACGACTGCCCGAGGCTCGATATAAACGGTATTCCCGCTTGCTGAGATATCGTGGACCACCCCTGCAATTCGGTTACGATAGGTGTTTTTTACGGGTAGAACATTGCGGCCATTCCGACTAGCAATCACAGCATCCGCCAGCATATCGGCCTTGCTTTTCAGCAGTTCTTGTAGAATCTCTCTGACCTGGTGTTCATTTTCCTGGATTCGGCGACGAATTTTGGCCAATTTTTCACTGGCAAAAGACTCGACAAAGCCTCCTTCGTTGATAGCTTGAAGCCCACCTTGTAGGCGTGGTAAATCCACCAAGTTGTCAAAGAGGCGATTGAGCCTTTCCAGACGGACATTTTCCAAGTTGTCGTAGAAATCCTTGAGCTCATGTGTCACCCGAAGGACAGCTTTTAGCGCTAGTAATTCATCGATATTGAGGGCTGCCTCCATCTCCAAACGCTTGGCCACTGAACGGACATCTTGAATGGTCGATACTGCAAAGCGAGGCTCTTCCAAGAGGATCTGCTCCATATCTTCTAGCTCCATAAAGGCCGTTTCGATGCTTTCTTTTTTATCAGTTGGAGTAAGGGCTGCTAGCTCCATCTCCCCTTGTTCTGTCTGTAGATAAGGTTCAAAGAGTTGCTTGACCTTGTCAAACTCCAGAATATCTAAGATTTTTTTATTCATGTTTCTCCTACAAAAAAAGTGAGCGTCCTTCCTTGAATCGGACTTGTCTCACTCCTTTCTTCATTTTTGCTCCTTAAGCTCCGATAATCGCAGTCACCCACAAGTTGTGGAACAGGCTGGAACTGATCGGGGTATGAAGGATGATAAAGCGGATCAATCCACTTGCATTTAGTCTATTTTGGATGGAAGCCATGGGAACTGTTGAGAGAATAGTCAAGCCCATCTGGATCACCAAGAGGGTTATCACGACGGCGATCACACCCGCTCCAATTTGATACTTGCGATCCTCCAATTTTTCTGGCTGGGGAACCAAGTGCATAAAGATTCCAATCACGCGGCCGATCAAATAAACCAGCACAAAAATCAACACATAAGCTAACCCTGCATAAAAGATGTCATCTAATTGAAACAGGTAGCGGTTGGCATAAAAATAATTCACCGATTGCTGAGTGGGACTCGAAAAAGGAACCCATAGAGACAAAACCTTAGCCAGTCCCTTGTAGCTACCACCTGCAATCAAGAGGGCCACCAAGGTCACTAGAAAGTAATAGGACTGGAGGATGATGCCTCTTGCATAGCCAATATAAAAGCTCCATGCCAAAATCAATAAGATTAAGAAAGTTAACATGTATCTCCTCTTATTTAGATGATTTATCCTTTAAGTCGTCTAAAGCTTTGCGACGAAAATCATCTAGTTCTGTTTCCTTGTCGTCAAACTCAATCTCTCGATTCAGTTGCATGGACAAACTATTTACTGCCAATAAGATCGCGATGGTTTCATCGTCAGCCTCTGGCATTTGTTCCTTAATTGCTTGGTATTTTTCTTTCGCAACACGTTCGACTTCTTCCATAAACAAATTATCATGGTTGGTTGTTAAAGTGAGCGCTTTGTTTCCAAATGTAAATTTATATCTATTTAAGCTCGCCATAAAAATCACCTCACGGTATTATACCAAAAAAGGCTAGCTTTGTCAGTAGCAAAGCCCCTCTTCACAGGGATTTTCCAGTGGATTCTTTCTTTCTTTTTGCTCCCTCTCTCCCTGAATTTGTGGTACAATAGTGGTTATGGAAAGTATGACACTCACTCCAACACAGGAGCAAATCCTTGATTTTGTCCATACCTATCGCAGTTCTCTCACTCAAAGCAAGAACCCTCATATGGATTATTTCTTTCGACTAGAGGGAGCGACCGTTTCGATCTACAAGTCTGGAAAGGTCCTGCTCCAGGGCAATGACCTCACTCCTTACCTGAACTTTTTCGGGCAAGATGCTGGGAACCTTAAGCGTTCTACTTCATCTGCACGACAAGATCTAGCCATGATCGGAACCGATGAGGTCGGAAACGGCTCTTATTTTGGTGGACTCACCGTTGTCGCATCCTTTGTCACACCTGACCAGCACGACTGGCTCAAAAAGCTCGGTGTGGGGGATTCAAAAACCTTGGATGATCGAAAAATTCAGCAATTGGCTCCTCTCCTTGAGGAAAACATCCAGCACCAAGCACTCTTATTGTCTCCAAAGAAGTACAATGAAGTCATTGCTTCTGGCTACAATGCTGTTTCGGTCAAAGTGGCCCTGCACAACCAGGCCATCTATCTTCTATTAAACAAAGGAGTCCAAGCAGAGCGAATTGTGATCGATGCCTTTACAACGGCTAAAAACTACCAAAAATATGTGAAAGCTGAAAAAAATCAGGTCTCCCAAGCCATTGATTTGGAAGAAAAAGCAGAAGGTAAGTATTTAGCTGTTGCGGTTAGTTCCATCATCGCCCGCAATCTCTTCCTTCAAAATCTGGAAGATCTGGGCAAGGAACTGGGCTTTAATCTCCCTAGTGGAGCAGGGGCGAAGTCAGACCAAGTCGCTGCTAAATTGCTCCAGACCTACGGGATGAAAGCTTTGGATTATTGTGCCAAACTCCATTTTAAAAACACAGAAAAAGCAAAGAAATTACTAGAAAGATAAGTTATGTCAAAAAGAAGTTCAAAACATACATCTAGCTCACCAGTGGTGAGATTCCTTAAAGAATGGGGCCTCTTCAGCATCATCGTTGGTCTCATCATCGCCTCTCGCATTTACCTCTGGGCTCCGGTCAAGGTGGATGGCCATTCGATGGATCCAACCTTGGCTGATAGCGAGTACCTCCTTGTGGTCAACCACCTCTCAATTGATCGTTTCGACATTGTCGTTGCCAATGAGAAAGATGACGACGGCAAAACCAAGGACATCGTCAAGCGGGTCATCGGTCTTCCTGGAGATACCATTCAGTACGACAACGATACCCTTTACATCAATGGGAAAAAGACCAATGAGCCTTATTTGAAGGACTACATCGCTCGTTTCAAAAAAGATAAATTGCAATCGACCTACACTGGAAAAGGGTTCGAAGAAAACGGAGAACTCTTCCGCCAATTGGCCAATACAGCCCAAGCTTTTACAGTAGACAAGGATGGCAATCCTAAATTTACCTTGAAGTTGCTCGACGATGAATACCTCCTACTTGGAGATGACCGGATCGTTTCAAAAGATAGCCGTCAGGTCGGAGCTTTCAAGAAAGAACAAATCAAAGGGCAAGCCGTCTTTAGACTATGGCCGATCTACCCTTTCAAAACTTATTAGTATAGATCAACAGACTGAGGCTGAGACAAGTATGTCCCAGCCTTGCTTTATAAAAAGGAAAGAAATGATGGAATATTATTTTTCTGGTACTATTGAGCGTATTATTTTTGAAAATCCTAGCAGTTTTTTCCGAATCCTCTTGCTTGACATTAGCGATACCGATGCCGAAGACTTTGATGATTTCGAGATTATTGTGACGGGAACCATGGCAGATATCATGGAAGGCGAAGACTACACCTTCTGGGGGGAGCTGGTCCATCATCCTAAATACGGAGAACAGCTCAAAATCAGTCGCTATGAACGTGCCAAACCCTCTAGCAAGGGCTTGGTGAAATATTTTTCCAGCGATCACTTCAAAGGAATTGGTCTCAAAACAGCCCAAAAAATCGTGGACCTCTATGGGGACGATACCATTGACAAAATTTTGGAGGCCCCTGAAAAATTAGAAGAAATCACAGGCCTCTCCAAGAAAAACCGCCTGGCTTTTGTGGAAAAACTCCGTCAGAATTACGGAACGGAGCGCATTCTCGCCCAACTAGCCAACTACGGCATTCCCAATAAATTGGCCTTTCAGATCCAGGATTTCTACAAGGAAGAAACCCTCCAGATCGTGGAGCAACAGCCCTACCGATTGGTGGAAGATATCCAAGGCATGGGCTTTAAAATCGCGGACCAACTAGCCGAAGAATTGGGGATTGCAAGTGACGCCCCTGAGCGTTTCCGCGCGGGCCTGATCCACAGCCTTTTTAGCTACTCTATCGAGACTGGAAATACCTTTATCGAAGCCAAGGACCTCCTGCGCTATACCATTGACCTTCTAGAATCCGCTCGTCCAGTAGAATTGGATCCTTCCACTGTCGCCCAAGAATTAGGACGCCTCATCGAGGAAGACAAGGTCCAAAACGTGGACACCAAGATCTTTGACAACAGCCTCTTCTTTGCGGAGGAAGGGATTCGCAGTCATATCGGTCGATTATTGGAAAAAGGAAAGTCGACTTCATTTGACCCTGAGAAAATCAACCAGGCGATTGAGGCGGTTGAAAAAGATCTGGGAATTCGCTACGATGCGATTCAAAAAGAAGCGATTCACCAAGCGATCCAAAACAAGGTCTTTATCCTCACAGGGGGTCCTGGGACAGGAAAGACTACCGTTATCAATGGGATGATCAGTGTCTATGCCCAACTCCACCAGCTGGATCTTCGGAAGAAACAAGACCTGCCGATCCTCTTGGCTGCCCCAACAGGACGGGCAGCTCGACGCATGAATGAGCTGACAGGACTTCCGAGCGCCACCATCCACCGCCATTTGGGGATGACAGGAGATGATGACACCAGCCACTTGGATGACTATTTAGACGCTGATTTTATTATTGTGGACGAGTTTTCTATGGTCGACACCTGGCTGGCCAATCAATTACTCAGCAATATCGCAACCGATACCAAACTCTTGATTGTGGGAGATGCAGACCAATTGCCTTCTGTCAGTCCTGGTCAGGTCTTAGCTGATCTCTTGCAGATCCCAAGCATCCCTCAGACCAAACTGGAGCATATTTTCCGTCAGAGTGAGAACTCGACCATTGTCTCACTAGCAGGAGACATTCGCCAGGGCAGGCTTCCTCAAGATTTCACAGAACGAAAAGCTGACCGCTCTTATTTCGAAGCAGGAAGCGAACACATCCCTAAGATGATCGAACAAATCACTTCTGCTGCCCTTCGAAGTCAAATCCCTGCACGAGATATCCAGGTCTTGGCACCCATGTACAAGGGCCAGGCCGGCATTGACAATATCAATACGCTCATGCAAGACCTTCTCAATCCAGCTGTTAAAGACCAGGTGGTCTTTGACACGCCAGACTGCCAATACCGCGATGGAGACAAGGTCATCCATCTGGTCAATGATGCAGAAAGCAATGTCTTTAATGGAGATATCGGCTACATTACCGATCTTCTCCCCGGAAAATATACAGAATCGAAGCAAGATGAATTGACTATCCAATTTGATGGCAATGAAATCGTCTACCCGCGCAATGAATGGTACAAGATTCGCTTAGCCTATGCGATGAGTATTCACAAATCGCAAGGAAGCGAATTTCCTGTGGTGATTTTACCCATTACGAATCAAAGCCACCGGATGTTGCAGCGTAATTTGATCTATACCGCCATCACGCGCTCCAAGAGCAAACTCATCCTCTTAGGAGAATACAGCGCCTTTGATTTCGCTACTAAAAATACAGGTACAGCGCGCAAGACCTACTTGGTGGAACGCTTCAAGGACCTGGATGGAGGCGCAGGCACCAAAGCCTCTTCTTCAGCCGTTGCAACGGCTTCTGCTACAGTCGAATCTGCACCAAGCAAGGAAGAAACTGTTGAAACAAAAGCAGAGACGTCTAAGCCTACTGTCTATCGACTAACAGAAGACAATCTCCACGCCATCTCGCCTATGATTGGACTAACAGAAGAAGAGATTGCAGCCTTCTTTGACATCAAAAAAGACGACTAGTGAATAGACTAGTTGTCTTTTTCTTCTTCTACCAGAGGCAGTTCAGTATGATCAACAAAGTTGGTCATGGTGACACCCAAGAGGCGGATTCCTGTATTTATCGATTCGATTTCTTGAAAAATGTGACGTGCTGAACGATTGATGCGCTCAGCATCTCGCGTTGGCTCCGTCAAGGTGATGCGCTTAGTCAAGGTGGTAAAGTCTCCATAGCGCACTTTTAAGACCAAGGTCTTTCCTTGCTTACCATGTTTTTCCAGCGATTGGGCCACCTTACTGGACAGATTGGCAATTTCTTCTAAAATATCATCTTCTGCATAAAGGAGCTTGCGGTAGGTCCGCTCTTTTCCGATCGACTTGCGGATGCGATGACTTTTGACAGGGCTATTATGAATCCCTCGCGCCTTGCGGAAGAGATCATAGCCAAATCGCCCAAACCGATCAATCAAAGTCATCTCCGGGATGGCTAAAAGATCCGCGCCAGTATAGACACCCATCTCATGTAGTCTCTCTACTGTCTTCTTTCCTACTCCATGAAATTTGGCAATGTCCATTTGGCTCAGGAAATCCTCAGCGTCCTCCGGTAAGACCACCGTTAGGCCACGGGGTTTTTGGTAGTCACTTGCCATCTTGGCCAAAAACTTATTATAAGAAACACCCGCTGAAGCTGTGAGATGCAGCTCTTCCCAGATAGCATGCTGAATCAAGCGGGCGATTTTGACAGCTGATTTGCTCTGGATTTTATTTTCCGTCACATCTAGATAGGCTTCATCAATACTCATGGGCTCAATCAGATCTGTATAACGCTTGAAAATCTCACGGACCTGCTCACCTACTTCTCGGTATTTCTCATAATTTCCAGAGATAAAAATCGCTTGAGGACAAAGGTCCAACGCTTCTTTAGAGCTCATAGCTGAATGAATGCCATATTTCCTTGCTTCATAGTTACAAGTCGAGACAACACCTCTCCCTCCTGACTGACGAGGGTCCTGGCCAATCACGACAGGCTTGCCCTTCAAACTAGGGTTGTCTCTTTCTTCGACGGCAGCAAAAAATGCATCCATATCAATATGAATAATCTTGCGACTGGTATCATTCACTAATGGAAATATCAGCATTTTTCGCCCTCCTTTATTTCTATTATAGGAAGAAAATTTCAGAATTGCAAAAATCGACTCTCCAGAAAACATGAAAATTGATGAAAAACTGTGCTTGTTTTCAAAAATATAGTACAGTATCGCAGAGGATTTGAAACTGTATTACAAAAGAATCTGTTGTTTTTCGCAATTCGCCTTTGTGTAACCGATTTCTGTATGGTATACTACTATTGTAAGTGCAACAGATATAGTTGCTAGAAAGACAATAGAGGAAAATAAAAATGGTTGTTAAAACAGTCGTTGAAGCACAAGATATTTTTGACAAAGCCTGGGAAGGCTTCAAAGGTGAAGATTGGAAAGAAAAAGCAAGCGTTTCTCGCTTCGTTCAAGCTAACTACACACCTTATGATGGAGATGAAAGCTTCCTAGCTGGTCCAACTGAACGTTCTCTTCACATCAAGAAGATTGTTGAAGAAACAAAAGCTCATTACGAAGAAACTCGTTTCCCATACGATAACCGTCCAACATCTATCGCTGATATCGCAGCTGGATATATCGACAAAGAAAACGAATTGATCTTCGGTATCCAAAATGATGAATTGTTCAAATTGAACTTCATGCCTCGTGGTGGTATCCGTATGGCGGAAACTACTTTGAAAGAAAATGGATACGAACCAGATCCAGCAGTTCATGAAATCTTCACAAAATACGTTACAACTGTAAACGACGGTATCTTCCGTGCTTACACTTCTAACATCCGTCGCGCTCGTCACGCTCACACTGTAACTGGTCTTCCAGATGCATACTCTCGTGGACGTATCATCGGTGTTTATGCACGTCTTGCTCTTTACGGTGCTGACTACTTGATGGCTGAAAAAGCAAACGACTGGAACTCTATTACTGAAATCGATGAAGAATCAATCCGTCTTCGTGAAGAAGTAAACCTTCAATACCAAGCACTTCAAGAAGTTGTTAAATTGGGTGACCTTTATGGTGTAGACGTACGTCGTCCTGCCTTCGATACAAAAGAAGCAATCCAATGGACAAACATCGCCTTCATGGCTGTCTGCCGTGTGATCAACGGTGCTGCTACTTCTCTTGGACGTGTGCCAATCGTTTTGGATATCTACGCTGAACGTGACTTGGCTCGTGGTACTTACACTGAATCAGAAATCCAAGAATTCGTTGACGATTTCGTTATGAAATTGCGTACAGTTAAATTTGCTCGTACAAAAGCTTACGACCAATTGTACTCAGGTGACCCAACCTTCATCACAACTTCTATGGCTGGTATGGGTAACGACGGACGTCACCGTGTTACGAAGATGGACTACCGTTTCTTGAACACTTTGGACAACATCGGTAACTCGCCAGAACCAAACTTGACAGTTCTTTGGACTGACAAATTGCCATACAGCTTCCGTCGCTACTGTATGCACATGAGCCACAAACACTCTTCTATCCAATACGAAGGTGTAACAACAATGGCTAAAGACGGATACGGTGAAATGAGCTGTATCTCATGTTGTGTATCTCCACTTGACCCAGAAAACGAAGAACAACGCCACAACATCCAGTACTTCGGTGCTCGTGTAAACGTGCTTAAAGCTCTTCTTACTGGTTTGAACGGTGGTTATGACGACGTTCATAAAGACTACAAAGTATTTGATATCGATCCTATCCGTGACGAAGTTCTTGAATTCGAATCTGTTAAAGCAAACTTCGAAAAATCACTTGACTGGTTGACTGACACTTACGTAGATGCTTTGAACATCATCCACTACATGACTGATAAGTACAACTACGAAGCAGTTCAAATGGCCTTCTTGCCAACTCACCAACGCGCTAACATGGGATTCGGTATCTGTGGATTCGCCAACACTGTTGATACATTGTCAGCAATCAAATACGCTACTGTTAAACCAATCCGTGACGAAGATGGTTACATCTACGATTACGAAACAATCGGTGAATACCCACGTTGGGGTGAAGATGACCCACGTTCTAACGAATTGGCAGAATGGTTGATCGAAGCTTACACTACTCGTCTTCGCAGCCACAAACTTTACAAGAACGCAGAAGCTACAGTTTCACTTTTGACTATCACTTCTAACGTTGCTTACTCTAAACAAACTGGTAACTCACCAGTCCACAAAGGGGTATACCTCAACGAAGATGGTTCTGTGAACTTGTCTAAATTGGAATTCTTCTCACCAGGTGCTAACCCATCTAACAAAGCTAAAGGTGGATGGTTGCAAAACTTGAACTCACTTGCTAGCCTTGACTTTGGTTATGCAGCTGATGGTATCTCACTCACTACTCAAGTTTCACCACGTGCTCTTGGTAAAACTCGTGACGAACAAGTTGATAACTTGGTAACCATCCTTGATGGATACTTCGAAAACGGTGGACAACACGTTAACTTGAACGTTATGGACTTGAACGATGTTTACGAAAAGATCATGTCAGGTGAAGACGTAATCGTACGTATCTCTGGATACTGTGTAAACACTAAATACCTCACTCCAGAACAAAAAACTGAATTGACACAACGTGTCTTCCACGAAGTTCTTTCAATGGATGATGCCTTGAACTAAGATTCAAATAGATCTTAAAAAACCAGTCGGAAACGGCTGGTTTTTTTCATCCCCATCGCAAGAGTATTCTGAATTTTGAAAGAGTTTAAGAGCTTACTATATAGGGTTTGACAGCGCTTTCTCCAAGTGTTATAGTAGAGCTGTAAATAAGATAGAAGGGGTGATCCTATGTTTTTAACATTTATTTTCGCTATTATTTGGCTCTTTATCCTGATTGCACTGATCTTTTTAGCAACCCTTCTCGTCCAGGATAGCACCGTGCAGCACCACCACCCGAGTTAACGAATCTTAGGGCTAGACAATAGCTATTCTAAATGAATTCATAAGGACAAGAAACAAACTAGAATTGTCAGATTTTAGTTCTGTCTCTCGTCCTTTTTTGCTATAATAGAAACAGATTATTTAGTAAGAAGGAAATTATGGAAGAGTCAAAACAGATCAACCAAGTGATCGACGTCCTGATGTTAGCTGGAACCCTCCTGATAGAGAGTGGTTCTGAGATTCACCGGGTCGAAGATACCATGATCCGGATCGCCCATTCACAGGGAATCGTCGATTGCAATGTTTTAGCGATGCCAGTCGCTATTTTCTTTTCAATTGAGAATGCCAATGTCACACGCATGAAACGGATCTTGCGGACCAATTACAATATCGAAAAGGTCTGTGATGTCAATCAGATCTCTCGTCAACTCGTCTCTGGAGAGATCGATCTCGAGCAAGCCTACCAGGCCCTGAGCGAGTTGAAAATGAAGCGCGTTCCTTATACTAATCTCCAGTTGACCATTGCGGCAACCCTCAGTGCCCCTTTCTTCTCCATCATGTTTGGAGGAAATTTCTATGATGCGATTGGAGCAGGTATTGCGACTGTCTTTGCCTTTGCTTTTTCTCTTGTCGTTGAGAAATACGTTCGCATTCCTTTTGTCACTGCCTTTGCGGCCGCCTTTGTCTTTGGTTTTTTGGCCCATATCTGGACGCGCTATAGTGGTTTTCCTTCCAATACCGATCTCATTATCGCAGGCTGTGTCATGCCCTTCGTTCCTGGAATCGCTATGACCAATGCCGTCCGAGATCTGATGAATTACCACCTCAACTCTGGGATGAGCAAACTCTTTGAGACTCTCCTCATTACTCTTGCACTTGGTGCCGGTACAACGGTCGCCCTCGTCCTTATGAAATAAAATAATGAACCTAACTGAATTTTTAATCCAAGCGGTGGCCAGTTTGATTGCCATCATCACCTTTTTAATTGTCCTAAATGTGCAGCGCTCCATGTTGATTCCTGGAGGGATCCTCGGTATGGGCATCTGGCTACTCTACTATATCCTGAAAGGGCCTACCAATGTCATCGTTGCGACCTTTATCGCAGCCATTGTCGGCTCCTGTATCAGTCAGATTTTAAGTATCATTCTCAAGACGCCTGTCGTGGTCTTTATGTTGTCCATTCTCGCGCCCTTGGTTCCTGGATATATTTCCTATCGAACTACTTCCTTTTTTGTCAGTGGCCAATATCGTCAGGCAGTGACCAGCGTGACCCTGGTGGTTATTCTGGCCTTGGTGATCTCCATCGGGATGGCTAGTGGATCTGTCGTTTTGAAACTCTACCATTCTTATCAACGCTATCAAAAAAGAAAAATGACCAATGCTAACTAGCATTTGTCATGTTGGTAACAAAGTCTTCTTAAAACTTTCCTTAGGTGAGCACGGACGTCAGCGAACTTCGTAGAAGTTCCATGACTTAGTTTTGGACCTAAGGTTCCAAAACTCCCGAGTGCTAGAAACAATAGTGTTTCTAGCACTTTTCTCACGGCGGAAAGTTTTTGTATTTTCTTGATTCATTTTAACAATTGGAACTCATTTTTATTTTTTGAAGAAAACTAAAAGTTTATGTACAATTGACTAAACTAAAGCTAAACCATTGATACAACTGAATTAGAAGCATAAAGTACATTCTTTAAAAAGTGTACTTTATTTTTGTTTTGTAAATTATTCTGAAACTACTTTCACATATTAAAAATTGAATCTAAATTGCTGTAGGCCTATAATAAAGATAGGAATAATAAGAATTCTTCCTAGAAAGGAGTATACTGTATCATATGTGACAGTATTATAAATGAATCATGAAAAAAATAATTACTATAGTACAGTGCATTTTGTTCCTCGTGTCTCCTTACATAGCTAGAGAACTATGCTTGATGAGTAAAAATCTGGTGGATAATATGTTCCTCACATTCTTTATCATGCTAACAATTTCTTTTTGGCTTGGTATTTGGAAGTTGGGAGATCTTGTGGGAAATCCAAAATAGAAAGTAAAAAGTTGTGCTAGAGATGAGATTTTTATTTATTTTAATTATTAATACACCTTATTTCTTTTATTTAAAATGGAAGTATAAGCCTAAACAAAAAAATAAGTCCTTTTGCTATCTTTATAAGTTTTACATGATTTACTTGTGGTTTATCTTCATAATTTCCATAATGGCTATCGGTATTTTATCCCTTGGAATAGTAGCTGGTATGGGAAGAAAACTTCCGTTTGGTTTCTTTGTTTTATCTTTTTTATTTGTAGTTCTATTTAGTTTCTATATTTTTAGTATTCTAAAAGAGATAAAGGAATTAAAGCAAATAAAAGGTAAGTAAATAGATAGACGTAATCTAATTTGAATTGTCTTTATCTGGACTATACATCAAAATAAACAAGAATAGGGAAAAGTCTTTAGGATCAAAAAACGCATAATATTAGGTTTTGAAGAACCTTGATACTATGCGTTTTATTGTGGGGAGATTTACTTTATTTTCTCCTGAAATTGAGTTTTTGCTCATCCTCGTTTTACTTCCGGCGAGAGATAATAAATTTATCAATGAATAGTAAGTGATATAATGCAAGTACAAATCCCCAGAAACTACCACGAAGAGAGAATTCTTGATGATTAAGAGGAAGCAAATCACGGTTTCCTATATAGATGCATGTCAAAATCACAAATAGAATCCAAAATAAATCAGTCCATTTATATTTTGAAAAATATTTACTTAACATAATAACACCTTCTTTCTTTACTACAATAACATTATATGATAAAATGTAAGCGAATACAAATAAAAAGAAGGATTGACCTTATGAATGAAAAAAATCGTACATATTTTATTTGTGCAAGTATTATTATTTCATCTATAATTTTAGGACTCTTTATTTATAACGGAATTTATAACGGATTTGACGTTTTGGGTCAATTTATACACGATGGCCTCAGGATAATTAGTAGTAATATTAGTAATACTAGTAGTATTAGATAGTTAATAGTAATAGAATTTAAATAAAAAACGGTAATTTAGTGAATGCTGATTGCCGTTTTTTCTATATGTTTAAGGCGGTAACAATATGCTTAATGCGAAAATTTTTTATATATTTTTATTTTTTACCATTGTTGAAACTATAGGCTTGTTGTTTTTGAAAAGAGGTTTAGAAATGGGTTATTTAGATACAGGAGCTATCATCCTTACAGTTTTTTCATTTGCTTTTTACAATCTCTGTTCATTCGTTTGGGTCTGCATTACAATCAAAAATAAAAAGGGTGCCAAGAGTTTTCGAAAAAATACTTTCTTTTAGGAAAGTATTTTTCCGAAAAATTGGTCTTTTCCCGAAAGTTGTTGAATGAACTAAAAAACAGCCTAAACCGTTGGGGCTGTAAGGAATTTTAGTGATAGATTGTCCGCCCTCTAAACTTAAATCAGCTCAGAATGACTATCTTAGCATGATTTTTTAACATTTTATGCAAAAAAATAACTATTCGGTATCAAAATTTCGAGAATTTTACCGAATAGTTAAAAAAAGAGCAGAATAGAATTTTTTTATCGTATCTAATTTATAGAGTTTGTTGGGATTGTTGCTGAGTTTTTTGTTTATCATTCGAACTTTATTATTATATCATAAAAATGATTAGAAAAACAGACTTGAATTATTTTGAAATTGGTATATGATGAAGGTATAAAAACTATTAAAATAGCCTGATAGAAAGGGGAATAAAAGAATTAATCAGGCTATATAAAATTGGTGATTGGTATTTAATGTTGTAAAACAAGAAAGGAAAAGGTAAAATATGCAATTACATAAAAAATTTTTTATAGTGGCGTTGGTTTTATCCATTTGTATCTCACTTTATTTTCTTATCAATCCGTCTAATATCTTCACCTTTCCGATTCGTGTGCATGAATTTGATGACACATTTAAATATTACATGTTTGTGAAGAT
>NZ_KV794411.1:1242302-1249666 GCF_001808725.1 Streptococcus sp. HMSC074F05
ATCAAGAATTGGTTTAAAAAGTTTTGATATATCTTCACACAAAAAACTTAGCATGTTTAGGAACTGAACCCCAATAATGGAACAAGAGAAAACCCTCTTATGCGACCAGTTTTCTGTACTCTACAGGAGGCTGGTCATTTATTTTTTATAACATGTTGTATATAAAAATTGAAACAATAGAAAAGATTAAGAGGATTAACAAGATAAAAATAATTATTTTTTTTCATTGTAGTTCTCCTTTATTTTTTGTATGATTATATCAGAATGTTTTTAAAAAATGAAAGGGTTTTCTATGGGAAATGATGTGTTTTTTGATTATTTTTTAAGATCACTTAGGTTTCATTTACGTGATAAGTGTAAGGATATTGGATTTATAGAGTTTTTCAAAGATGAAAATAATTGTTTTATTACTATAGAGGATTATGTTTTGGAATCATTTGTAATATTGTCAAATATTTTGAGTCAGAAGAGGATTGTGTTTTCTTGTGGAATTATTTATAGTAAGGGGGTAGTTACTGGAGTAGAAGTATATATGAGTGTATTAGAGTTAGAAAAATTAAATAAATTGTTTAAAATATAGTTTTGAAGCATATTAAATTTTGTCGGACAATAACGAAGCGGTCCTACTAGTCATTTTGAAAGCTGGATGACTTATCTAAGCCACTCAGCTTTCAAAAAAAGTCCCATTGTTAGTCTAAGTTGTTAGTATTAAAAAAAAGACAAGGTTTTTTTATCCTTGTCTTTTCGTTTTAGTATTACTTAGGTTTCAATATCAATAAATGTGTTCTTTTTTGAGTATTCTATAGATTCGAGGTAACATTATCATCGTATAGATCAGGAGAGAAACTCCTCCAAATACGAATATTAGACCTCCGTTTATTTCTTTTTGAAATAGATAAGTAAATACAATGGTACCGATCGGCATGATAGACGTATTTAGTGTGAACAAAGTACTCATTACTCTTCCTAAATAATTTGTTTCAATACTACTTTGAAGATAGGTCATGACGACAATATTTAGAATAACAAGAGTGAATGCGATAATTCCCATAAATAAACCGCCAACGGAAGAAATAATCACTTGGGTGTTAGTAATTGCAAATGTAATACCCAAACCAACGATAGCGATGGTTAGAAGAAAAAGTGGAATGCGAATTCTATTAGAGAGAAGTGTATTATTTTCTTTTTTGTCTGGCAGTAGTGACATAGACACGCTGGCTAACAACATTCCAACTGCAGACATTGTTTCTAGGATACCTACTGTTGCATTATCTAATAAGAGTTGCTCTTTGACTACAAATGGTACTCCAATGCTAATGGAAGTATAGAAAAAATTCAGTACAACACTAACAAGAATAATATATTTTACAATCTGATTTTCTTTTAAAAATCGGATAATTTCTTTGAACCCCTGTTGATGCTTTTCATTCTGTTTAATCTTAGCTTCTTGCTCTTCATTTTCATAGAAGAATTTCATGGTAAGTAAGACACCTAAAGAAAGGAGATTTGCAATGATTTCTATAAGAATAAAGCCTGAGAAGCCTAACCAATTATAAAGAATGACTCCAATAGCTGGGGAAAGCATGGTTGCGATAGCAATGGCGGTTTGTGTAACAGAGCTTAATCGTTGAATTTTTTTATCATTTACTAATTCGTGGATAGAGGCTGAATAACAAGTATCATTGATGTTAACTGTAATAGAGTGGAATATGACAAACGGAATTACTAAATATAAGATAGTAGATGAATTCGTTAAAAAATAAAATGCATAAAACAGAAGAAAGATAATAAGTCTAAAAATAAAATTATAAATTAAGATCTTTTTATGACGGTATCGGTCTACTAAATTACCGATTGGAACCAAGAAAATCAAACTAACTAAAGGATAGATGATCATGTTGATTCCAAAACTCATTGCCGATTTTGTTTGGTCCAGTAACATTAATCCTAAAGCAAAATTAAAAGCTTTACCACTTAAAGAACTAATAAAACTACTAATAAAGTCTTTGATGATTTGTCTATTAGACATTTGATCAGTTATTAAATTCTTAATATTAATCCCCTCCATTCGTGTCAACATTGATTCGGTTATCTAGTCCTATTCAATCAACCTGTGTTGTAAGGTAATTGGAATATTAGATAGACCATAATTTTTATTAATTAAGATTTTACCAATTATACTAATAAAAGTATAATAAAAAATGTAAAAAATATTGTATTTATGTTTACTCATTATATTTCTTTCTTGCTTTGACATTATCTAAATTGATAACTTCTTACGTACCTCTTCTAAAATAGGATATATTTTACAATCGTTAAAGGATTTCAAAATGAAACAGATTGTTTTATTTTGCTTTTTGTAGGCTTTAACTTCATTCTAGATGTTGATACTATTTATCATAACGCTTGACGTCGCTTTCAAACGGGAGTACAATAATATTGAGGACAAGATGGTTAATCTCTTTTATTTAGGAGGTGTCAGATATGCAAATCTATTTTGTTTATTCTATTTTCTATCTATTATCACGCGTAGTAGCACTTGTAGTTCTAGCTTTTCTTATTAAGTTACTCATTGCTCGTTTAAAAAGAAACTAAGTAACATTTTGCCCAAATAGTAGTTATTTGGGCTTTTTGCTATACTTTAGCCTAGTAGATTAAATTTATAAAGGTAGTGTTTAGCATCTTCTTGTTGAGTGATTTTGTTTTATGAAGGTTGTTTATAGTTGAAAGGGGAAAATAGATGGTTGCTAAAATTGATATGGCTTGGAACTTGTTTCTGGAGGGAAAAACATCAGAAGCTAAGAAGTTGGTTGAACAAGATTTTTCCATTGATACCTGTACAGATTTTAGTCTTTTAAATCTGATGGGATATTTATTGTTAGCAGAAAAAGACTATGCCTCGTGTACCCATATCTTTGAGAAATACATTTTATTAGCTCAACAAAATGAAGATAAAGAACATGAACATATTGGATTACATCAATTAGCTATGATCTACAGAGATCAGGGTGATTTTCATAAGGCTTTAAAACTCATTGAAGATGAAGAGAAGATAGTTGAAGAGCATTTTCCAAACGATAATCTAAAGAAAGCTGTGAATAACTACGAACAAGGCTATGTGAGATTGAAATTAAACAATCTTGATGAAGCTCTTACATTCATGAATCTGTCACTGGAACAATCTTTAGAGACTGATGATGTGATTTCTCAAGCTTGTAGCTATAGAGGGTTAGGTGAGATCTATTTAGCCTTGGAAGATACGGAATTATCCAACAGAAATTTCAAACGAGCTATAGAACTTTTCGAAAGTGTTGGAGAGTTTGAAGGGATAAAGGAAATTGAAGAATTGATTAATGAATGATTTGACATTTAGTTTTTGTTATTAGTTTGCCTAAATAAAAAGTTTTAATATGCTATAAAGTATGTATTTGATTAAGAGGTATAAGATGGGAGGTTGTGCTAGAGATGAGATTTTTATTTATTTTAATTATTAATACACCTTATTTCTTTTATTTAAAATGGAAGTATAAGCCTAAACAAAAAAATAAGTCCTTTTGCTATCTTTATAAGTTTTACATGATTTACTTGTGGTTTATCTTCATAATTTCCATAATGGCTATCGGTATTTTATCCCTTGGAGTACTAGCTATTAGAGACTTAAAACTTACGTTTGGTTTCTTTGTTTTATCTTTTTTAGGTGTAGTTCCATTTAGTTTCTATATTTTTAGTATTCTAAAAGAGATAAAGGAATTAAAGCAAATAAAAGGGAAGTAAATATTAACTAAGAGAACTAGCTAAATAGCTTAAGTAAAATATAACACGGCTATGATTCATGAGCCGTGTTTTTGTATGAATGTACAATTGAAAAATTTTTAGTTTCAGGTTCATTGTCAAAATGTACAATTTAAAAATTTTTAGTTTTCCCTTAAATAAAGTACATTTTACAGAAGATGAACAGCTTTAAAAATTTCCAGTATTCACTTAAATAAAGTACATAATTGACAATGATTAGCTCAAAAAATTTTTTGGTTACTAAAGTAATCGCTTCACTTATCTTAAAATAGTTTTTCTCCATTCAAACTAATGAAAAATAATATTGGTTTTTAAATTTCTCTAAGTGTCATTGCTTGCATTTCCACTCAAAAGGAGTACAATGATAGTGAAAAAACAAATCCTTTAAAGTATGCGAGGTGCTGTATGATGATAAACAAGTATATCAAGTATCTTCCTTGGGGGATTTTAGGAGCAATCAACTCCTATCTAGAAGCAACTAACTATGCACGCAATTCATTTGACTTGTTCTTTCTGACCTTGAACTTTCTGATTGTATACATCGCTATACTCGTCTTCTACGAAAAAGTTCTAAGAGATAAATGCAAAGAACTCTTCATAAGAATCATGAGCAACCCTAAGAAGGATAAGCAAGCATAAGAGTTGAAAAGCCATCTAAGGATGGCTTTTTCTGATAGATTCTTTATTTTTCTATGAAACATTGCAAAATCGGTCCCGAGAATGATTTCCTTGTTGATCTAGCTTTTTCAAGGGAGTTTTACCCTTAAATATGGTAAAATAGTAACGAAATATACTAGTAGATATCAAATAAAAAAGAGGTTAAGAATGACAATTGGGATTGATAAGATTGGTTTTGCGACGAGCCCTTATGTCTTGCGTTTAGAAGATTTGGCTGCTGCTCGTGATACTGATCCCGAAAAACTGAGCAAGGGTCTTCTCTTAAAAGAACAAAGTGTGGCACCGATCACAGAAGACATCGTCACATTGGCTGCTACTGCAGCAGATGATATTTTAACAGACGAAGATAAAGAAGCGATCGACATGGTGATTCTTGCGACAGAATCTGGAATTGACCAGAGTAAGGCCGCTGCTGTTTTTGTCCATGGTTTACTAGACATCCAGCCCTTTGCTCGCTCTTTTGAGATGAAAGAAGCTTGCTATGCTGCAACTGCTGCTTTGGATTATGCCAAACTTCATGTTGAAAAATTCCCGCAGAGTAAGGTCTTGGTCATTGCCAGTGACATTGCTAAATATGGAATTGGAACTCCTGGTGAACCGACACAGGGGGCTGGAGCGGTTGCTATGCTGATCAGCCAAAATCCTCGTATTCTATCTTTTAACGATGATAATGTTGCCAAAACACGCGATGTGATGGATTTTTGGCGTCCAAATTATGCGACAACTCCCTTCGTGAATGGGATTTATTCAACGCAACAATATCTAGATTCTCTGAAAACAACCTGGGCAGAATACCAGAAACGGACTGGCCTTACCTTGACAGACTTTGCGGCCGTCTGCTTCCACTTGCCTTATCCGAAATTAGCTCTCAAGGGCTTGAAAAAAATCTTGGATAAGTCAGTATCAGAAGAGAAAAAAGATCAATTACAATACAATTTTGATCAATCGATTCTATACAGCCAACGCGTAGGAAATATCTACACTGGATCTCTTTTCTTAGGCTTGCTATCACTACTGGAAAATCGTCCCCAACTCAAAGCCGGGGACCGAATCGCCCTCTTTAGCTATGGAAGTGGAGCAGTTTCTGAGATCTTTAGTGCCAATCTCGTTCCTGGTTTTGAGCAACTCCTAGATCACAAACGTATGGACAAACTAGATCAACGGACGGTTCTTAGTGTTGCTGACTACGAACGACTCTTTTATGAGGAAGTAGATCTAGACTCTAGTGGCAATCAAGTGTTTGAACCTGCTACGCTTCAAACTTATGCTTTGACAGAGATCAAGGAACACCAACGCACTTACCAGAAAGTAGAAAAATAATGGCACGATTACCAGGTTTTGCAAAACTTTCTCCCACAGAACGCATAGAGGCCTTACTGAAGGAAGGCCTCTTAACTTGGGATGAAGCACAGATCTTAAAAGAACAAAAGGGACTTCCCCTTTCTATTGCAGATCAATTGACGGAAAATGTCTTGTCGACTTTTGACTTGCCTTTTAGTCTCGCTCCTTATTTTCTGATCAATGGTCGTGACTATGTCCTTCCTATGGTCACAGAAGAGCCTTCCGTGGTTGCAGCTGCCAGCTTTGCGGCCAAGCTCATCCAACGTTCGGGCGGTTTCACCACCCAAGTGCACCAACGCCAAATGATCGGTGAGATTGCTCTGACAGATGTTAAGGATGTGGAAATGGCTAGCAAGCGCATCCTAGAAGACAAGGAAACTCTTCTTCAGCTGGCTAATGAAGCCTATCCTTCTATCGTCAAGCGTGGAGGCGGAGCGAGGGATCTTTGGGTCGAAAACAAGGGGAACTTTCTCATTGTCTACTTGGCTGTCGATCCTAAAGAAGCCATGGGAGCCAATATGCTCAACACGATGCTGGAAGCTCTGACTGATCGTATCCAGGAACTCTCTGGTGGTCAGGCCTTGATGGCAATTTTATCCAACTTGGCCACTCGCTCTTTGGTGAGTGCACGGTGTGCCATCGATTTTAAAGCACTGAGTCGAAATCCTGAGGAAGCCATTGAGATTGCCCACCGGATGGAGCTAGCTAGCCAACTGGCTCAAGTGGATCCTTACCGTGCAGCCACTCATAACAAGGGGATTTTTAACGGGATTGATGCCCTGGTCCTTGCGACAGGTAATGACTGGCGGGCCATCGAAGCAGGAGCCCATGCCTATGCCGCACAAAGTGGCCCATACAAAGGCTTGAGTAGCTGGACAAGTCAGCCAGAAGAGAAAAAACTCTATGGAGAGATCACCCTACCAATGCCGGTTGCGACAAAAGGAGGCTCGATCGGCCTCAATTCAACGGTTCAAGTCAGCCACCGTTTGCTAGGAGATCCTTCTGCTATTGAATTAGCAGGTATCATCGCTTCGCTCGGTTTGGCGCAGAATTTCGCAGCCCTCAAAGCCCTTGTCACCACAGGGATTCAAGCAGGGCATATGAAACTCCAAGCACGCTCCCTAGCCCTTCTAGCAGGAGCTAAGGAAGAGGAAGTTCCCCGATTGGTCAGCCAACTCCTTGAAAACAAACCCTTTAATTTAGAAAAGGCACAAACACTCTTACAAGAATTGAGAAAATAAAAGAACTAAGACAAGGTTTTCGTTTTCAGATTGAAGACAAAGTCATCTTAGAAACTTTCCTTAGGTGAGTACGGACGTCAGCGAACTTCGAAGAAGTTCCATGACTTAGTTTTGAACCTAAAGTTTCAAAACTCCCGAGTGCTAGAAACAATCCTATTTCTAGCACTTTTCTCACTGCGGAAAGTTTCAGTGTATGTTTGAATGAGACTATTGGTATGTATCAGTTTTAATTATTCTGCATCACTTAGCTTGTTTTATGTAAAAAACAGTTTGTTTACATTCTAAAAGAGGCTGGGACAAAAGTCCTAGCCT
>NZ_KV794411.1:1249766-1327792 GCF_001808725.1 Streptococcus sp. HMSC074F05
GAATGACCGATTTCTGTCCCACTCTCTTTTGTGTTTGAAAAATTTTTCTTATTGTTTTAAAAATGGCAGATCGGGCTTTTTCTTGGTATAGAGCACCACTTCGATAAAGGTCCCTACTTGGACGGCAAAGAGCAGTCCGACGAGAAGATTGATCCGATGGTCTGTTTCATAAAACGGAGAATTCCATAAGAAGTGATTGGCTACTGTCGAGACAACACACCAGAGTCCAAAGAGTTTTGCCTTTTGCTGGGTCACTTGAGACAACAAGAGGAAGACACCAACGGATACAACAGCTGTATAGAGGGCGTGTGAAGCTAACCCACCAGAAATACGATTAATGGCCTCAGTAACGGCGGCTAATTGACTAGTTTTTGTTTGGCGGGCAACGTACCCTAAATCCTCAATGATTTGAAAACCAAAACCAGAGCCCAAGCCCGCAATTAGAATCGATTTCAGATCCTTTTTGCCAACCATCAAAACTACCCAAAAGGCAACCAGAGCCTTAAAGAATTCCTCTGAGAATGGGGCTGTCAAGGCATCGGTCCACTTGTTAAAGACAGTGGCATCCTTGATCACATGGCTATTCATAATATCAATCAAGCTATTACCTGAAAAGCTCAACCAGCCTGCTACGAAGGCACCCCCAAACATAGCAATCCATAAGAGATAGGTTGGGACAGACAACTGCTTGGCCAATCGTTTTGAAAAGAGATAGAGTGGGATAATAATAGCAGCTAAAACAGACAAGTTCAAGACCAAGTCTCTGCCTGCAGACTGGCTAAATTCTTGTTGAGAAAGATGACCGAGTTCAAACTCCAAGCCAATTCCTGCAAATAGTAGAAAGAGATAGATCGAGGCTCTTTGAATTTTAGTCATCTTGTTTTCCTCCCTTTTGTTTCTTTGAGCGAATTAGGTAGATCACAATTGCTAGAAGGGTTGCTCCGAACAAGCCTGCTGCTAAAATGTAATCATAGTCAAAATCAACCAGATCAATTTTCTCTTCATAAGCAGCATCTTCTTCGTCATCTAGATCTTGCAGAGCACTTTTTCCGTGTTCATCTGCTACCTTTTGTTCTGCTTCTTTTCTAATTTCTTGCAAGCGTTCAAAGGTTTTCTCAGCTCTCGCTATTCCTTCCTCTGTTGCCTTCTTACTCGCTTCTTCAGGCTGAGAAGCAAGGGCAATTTGTTCCTGATCACTCAGATCTTGTTCGACCATCCACTGAGACTCCAATCGTTCCATTTCAGTACGAATCGCCCCATCTTCGAATAAATCTGGATACTTGGCCACAAGGTCATTGATTCTTGAAATGGTCCAATACCAAGAGCGATCATTGTAATGATCCCCTAATTCTTGGTAGGCTTGATAGGTGTTGAGAATATTTCCATAGTAGGGTAGGTATGGAGCATTTCGTGGACTACCCATCGACAGCCACATGGTGCCTCCACCTGCACTCGCTGGGACCTCATCTTTCAGTTGGAAAATATGGGCCTCCATGACATTTGGATTGGAAATAGGGTATTTATAAACCGCATCAAACTCCCCTTTTTTCGGAATGCCTTTTCCATCCAGCTCCATTTGATCCTGTGGTTTATATTTGGTTCCTTCCAAACGATTGCGTTGGAGATTCATAGCATCGCGGAGGGTTAATTTTCGATCGGTTGTATGAAGAAGGTCAAAGGACGCATCGTCATATTTAACAGGAGAGCTTGGGTCTAGCGATTTGATTCCCGACCAAACCCGTGAGCGATCTGCTTCTTGCAAAGGCGGATTATAGGATTGAGAAACGTGGAATTTTCCGTCCACTTCCTTATAGCTATTGGCTTCTTTGGCGACTTTTTCAAGATCTTTTGAGGCGATCGTGCGTTCGGTATCTGACAGATCGACATGCCCTAAGAAGAAAGTATTTGGAAAGACCGCAAATCGATCCTCTGGGAAGAGAATCGCTGCATATTGATGGCCAGATAGGATTTCCATATACCAGACGCCTTCTTTATCGGCAATAGTCACAATATTTCCTTCTGCAGCGCCTTTTTCTTCGACGATTTTAGCAATGAGTTCAACCCCTTCTCTTGCGGTTTTCACACTTGGGAGAACGATACTGGTCAAGCCCGATTCTGCGAGGCCATCCTTGACATAGGGATCCACCTTTTGGATCTTGTCATTTGCTGAAGCAGATACAGTGGCAGAAATGGAAACTCCATATTCATTGAATCCTGCTTCGTCAAAAATCCCTTGATCAGGGGTGACATCCGGGACCGCTGTATACTTATAGCTAATCTCTGGCAAGGGATATTGAAAACCGTTGGCAGCATCTTCAAAAATGGCTCCTTTTTTATTGTAGACACGCTCTCTGACCACAAAATTTTTATTATGGTTGGGTTCTAAATCTTCGGTACGCCCTACCAAGGTCGAACCGTCGGCCGTCAGTTTCTTCCCGATGATGAACCCTGTACAAGCCTCAACAGGTTGAGCAATCAACAAAAGCGGAAGCAAGGCTGCTACAGCTGATCGAAAATAGTGCTTCTTCATCCTAAACTCCTTTTTAAAAATGTTTTTCCTTATTTAGTATACTCTTTTACAAGCCTATTTTGCAAGCGATTCCAGCAACCGTAAACAATTCGTAAACTATCAGAATTTTTGAGGAGAACACTTTTTAAAAAAAAGAAAGAATTGGCTTATTTTGCCAATCCTAAACGAATAGGAACTAATTTTTAAGTAAAATAAGTTAAGTGATTCTTCAAAGAACTATAAAAGAGTTCTAATTTTCAAAATGAATCATAATATACGAAAACTTTCCGCTGTGAGAAAAGTGCCTGAAACGTTTTTGTTTCAGGCACTCGGGAGTTTTGAAACCTTAGGTTCAAAACTAAGTCATGGAACTTCGTAGAAGTTCGCTGACGTCCGTACTCACCTAAGGAAAGTTTCTAAAATGATTTTTCTTCATTTTCTCTGTTGATTCGCTTGCCACAATTTTCCATAGAGGAGATAGTCGACTTCACGGAGCTCTTTCAGGTTCTGACAACCGAGCGCACAAAGGAGCAATCTGAGGTCTTCTTTCCAGCCTTGGACAAGGACGATTACTTCTTCAATACTCTTAGTCTCTACCATCTCAAGAAAAACGCGGGAAAGTCCTACGCCACGTGCTCCAAGGACCAAGGCCTTGACCATATCAAGGGGATGACGAATGCCCCCACTTGCTAGGACCTCAACCTGATCTATCTGATCCTGTAACTGTAAGAGACACTGCGCCGTTGACTGTCCCCAATCATCCAGATAAGCGCGATTGCCACCACGACGATTCTCAATATAGGCAAAACTAGTGCCACCACGACCAGAAATATCGACGGTTTTGATCCCAGCATCTAGCGCTGCCTGAACTGTTTTGGGATCCATACCAAAGCCAACTTCCTTCAGGACTACAGGCACTGGAAAGCCCTGCCCATAGCTCTTGAGATGGTCTTTCCAAGTGTGGAAAATCCGCTCCCCTTCGGGCATGAGCAACTCTTGCATCAGATTCACATGGACTTGAAGAAAGAGGGGGTGTAGCTCTTCCACTGTCCGCAAGCCCAAATCTGGCTCTTTATCGATGCCAATGTTGGTTGCTAAAAGAAGATGAGGATGGTCTTTTTTGACCGCATACGATTGATCGTTCGGATCCTTCAGCCCTGCGCTGTAAGAGCCAGTCACAAAGAGAATCCCACAGGCTTCGGCTACTGCTGCCAACTTTTGATTGATCTCTTTGGCCCGTTTACTCCCGCCTGTCATAGCATTGATATAAAAAGGGACCTCCCAATCACGCCCTGCGAAATGGGTTGTCAAATCAATCTCCGCTAGATCCACAAGGGGGAGGGATCGGTGAATCAGCTCGATCTCATCAAAGCTATTATAGGAGGAGCTTTGCTCCAAGGCATAGCGAATATGCTGGTCTTTTCGATTTTCGCTCACGAATCTCCCATCCTTTCTTGGTAAATGACTTCAATATTCTTTTCCTTCCAGCGCTCTATCAAGGTCTGAGTCTCAACTGGGTCAAAACTAAGGGCGATTCCACAGTCGCCTCCTCCAGCACCACTGGATTTGGCACAGGCAGAAAGCCCCTCTGTCGCTTCTTGCAGCTCTTTTAGAGCTGGGGTATAGATCAAAGGGTTCAAAGACTTTAGATTCTTATCGGCACGTTTGATACTGGTCTCAATTTCCTTTTGGTTCCCTTCACGGAGGCCTTTTTCAAGATTCTTCACTGCACTCTGGCTCTCCTGAAGAAAATCTTCCTTGATCGCTCCCTTGACCTGGCGGATCAAATCACTTGAAATCGCTGGTTCCTTGGTCCAACCAACCAGAAAATCATAAGAGATGGCTGGCTGGATCAAGCGGATCTGGTAGTTCCAATCCAGGTCTAAAACTTGTGAAAGGGGCTGAAAAGTTAAGACTTCATGCAACCAAGTCCGATCAAAGGATTGGTAATAAATCAAGTCCTCGTAGGCAATACAAGCCAAATCGCCCATGGAACCATTGTCCCCTCTTTGCACCAAGACCACTGCTGCTAGTCGAAAGAGCAGATCTGGATTTAAGTCTAACTCATACAGAGCAGCCACGGCCTTGATCACGAGCAAGACCACACTTCCGCTGGAACCAATCCCATACTTTTTCCTCTCTTCGCCCAACGTCCCTCTTAGGTGAAGATCAAACGGTTTAGGGGCTATCCCCTGATCTTTCAGCCACTTTTCCATAAGCTGAATGGTCTCTTGAATCAAGGCGTAGTCCTTATTTGGGGTCAAATCCACCTGGTAACCAAAGAGATCTGAGACTAGCTGATAGCTTCTAGATTCTTGGATAGTAGCTGACAGATAAATGGGAATAAACTGAATCACGGCTCCATAGCCAGGCGTTAGCACTGCGTATTCTCCAGCTAGATAGAGCTTGCCTCCAGTCTGTACCTGATACTTAGTCTTCATCTTGAGGGTCCTTTGTCTTAGATACGATGGTCCGATAGCGGGCATCAAATAAAGGTACCAGCTGATCCAAGTCTTCTTCTAAACAGAGAACCTTAACATTCGGCCCTGCATCCATAGTAAAGTAACAAGCATGGCCTGCAGCGCGAAGCTCACGGACAAAGTCCATAGCTTTATGGCTTTCTTCTGTCAAGTAGCTAAAAGCTGGAGTGGCTGTTCTAGTCGTCGCATGCATAGCAAGGGCATTGCGCTCTGTCAGATGACCGACCCGTTCAAAATCATTGGCAACTAGATAGCCCAGCATGTCCTTATAATCTTGTCGAGACTCTTCGATCCATTCTTTGAAATTAGTCGAAGTCTCCATGCAGCGTTTCATCCCTTCGCGGCTGGAAACAGGCTTTTGCTTGTCATTGAGGACCAGCATGATCATCGCGAGTTTTAGGTCTGTTTGGACCTTATAAATTTCTCCACTTTCTTTGTCCCAGGCTGCTAAAGGGCCAAAGAAAGACCGCAAAGAAGAGCCCGAAGCAAACTTGGCTTTTTGAGCTAATTCCTCCTGGGTCAAGCCCAAATCATAGTACCGATTACAAGCCTTGACGAGAGCAGAGAGCCCGCTCGAGCTAGAGGACAAGCCTGCGGCGGTTGGCATGTTGTTGCTGGTATCCACCCGAACAAATCCTGCTTCATCTGCTGGCTTCAAGCCATCAATCACAGCTCCAATTTTGGCTTGCTCAGCTGGATTTTGGAATTCCCCATCGATGTAAAATTCATGCGCAGTCGCATCTGCTGGCAAGGGAGAGAGACTGGTCTCTGTATACATATTCTCTAAGGTCAACGAAATCGAACTGGTCGAAGGGACCATCTGTTTGGCATCTTCTTTTCCCCAGTATTTGATAATCGCGATATTGGCATAGGACTTAGCCTTTACAGGTTTTCGATCCATGTATGGTGCGCTCCTTCTTTTTCTAATGCATGGGCAATGGTTTCTGCTTCACGAGAATCCTTGACGAGGGCAATCACACAGCCTCCAAGACCGCCCCCACTCATTTTAGCCCCTAAGGCCCCATTTTCAAGGGCAACGGCGACCAGGTGATCTGCTTCTTTACAGCTGACACCAACGGCTCTCAAGTGGTCATGACAAGCTGTAAGAGCCTGCCCAAGGCCAATGAGATCTTTTTCTTTCAGAGCCGCTTCTACCTGCTGGGTCAACTGACCAATCTCATGGAAATGGGACAAAACTTCCTGCCCTTTAGCTTCAACCTTTTGAATCGCCTCACGGGTATTGCCGTGAATCCCCGTATCCGCAATCACCAAACTCGCTTTTATACCCAGCTCCAGCGGGTAAAAGCCGACATTCCGGATGAATTTAATGGCTTGATCGCTCAGACAAGTCTTGGCATCCAGACCGCTTGGATTCATATGGGCAATGGTTTCTGCTCGATTGACCAGGATTTCTAAGGTCTCATCGTCCAGCTCCTCTTGATAATAGTCAAAAACTGCACGAATAGCTGCGATACTGACCGCCGCAGAGGACCCCATCCCCCGTTTTTCCGGTACCATAGACTGAATCCGACAGCGAATCCGGGCCTCACGAATCCCGAGGTGCTCAAGAGACGCAAAAACCGCCATGGACAATGTGTCATCTTCAAACAAAATCCATGGACTGTCTGCCGGGATGATCTGGCAGATCACTTCGATATGATGGAGTGGCAGGGCAATAGCCGGATAACCATAAACCACCGCATGCTCTCCAATTAAGATAATTTTACTATGCGCCTTTCCGACGCCTATCTCTTTATGCATATTCATCTCGCTCTACTAAGGTCATTACTATTTTAATATAAATCAGCCAAAAAAGCGATGCTTTTGAAGGAAATCCAACCTAAGACGGAGTCCAAAAATGAATCACCCAGAAGAGCTCCTTCTTATGGACAGACAAGAAAAGGCCGGGATCCGTCATCCCAGCCATCCATTTCTATTTTTCACATTCTTGTTTGATCAAGTCCATCAAAGAGTTGCGGTCTAAGATCCATTGGGCCCGTTCGTCCTTCTCATAGGTCCGGTTAGACAAAAAGATCACAGCTTCCTGCCTCTTTCGATTGTACATGATGAAGGTTCCAGTATAGCCCGTATGATCCAACCAGTCACCCTCTAGATTCCATCCGAGAGCGCGGGTCTTGCCCTCTTCACGCGCAAAATTCTGAGACAAGTCACGCGCAAAATCATCCTTCAGATAATGCTCTAAGAAGCGCTCTAGATCAGCAACAGTTGAAAAAAGTCCAGCACTTCCCGCATGACAGCCCAATACTCTCGCTTTGGGATCATGAACACTTCCAGAAGCAAGGCCACGGACCGTTGGCACCGCCTTTTCGACCGGTCCAAACCGTGTCTCTGTCATCTTCCAAGGTGTAAAGATCAGCTCTTCAAATAAACGATCCAAGGGCTGGTGAAACCTGTCTTCTAACCAAAAGCCCAGCAGAAGAAAATTGACGTCGGTGTAATGAAAACTCTTGTCTTCTTTCAACTGCAAATTTTCAAGAGCTGTTTTCAACTGTCTCGCATCCAATTGATCCCGGTTGGGGATAAAAGGATCGAGCCCAGAAGTATGGGTCAAGAGTTCCCGGATGGTCGTCTTCTCATGAGCAAAACGCGGGTAAAGCTCTTTAAAGGGGCGATCGAGTGGAAGCTCCCCTTTCGCATACAAAAAGGCACAGATGGTAGCGACTCCGACGACCTTACTGACACTGGCCAAATCATAGACCAGGTCAGCCACTACTGACTCTCCTTTTTCAGGATCCGCTAGTCCCAGATAGTGCTCACTCCACTGACCCTTGCGGTAAAGCGCAAGAGAGGCACCTGGATAGATGCCTTCTTGGATTTGTTCGGTAATTTTTTCGATGATTGCATTCACGCTCATCACTCCATTCTTATTCTTCATAAGAAATATGGACCTGATCTTGATTGGCTTCAAACCAGAGTTCAATCTGACTTGGATCTTTGGCAATCAAGAAAGTTCCCTTACGGTGCACAAAATCGACAGTTTCTCCCAAGCGTTCTTTCACGACTTCCACATCAAAAGATGCCAATTCGACCTTGATCATGCTCAAATCCCAAGTCACCTTGTTCTCCACTTGGAGATCTTCTCCTTGAGCTTCCTGCAAATGGATAAAGTGGGCCAAAGCTGGCAAGTTGCTATAGAACTTCTCAGCCTCAGCAAAATCGGCCACATTGACCTCAAGAAAGTCCACATCAAAGCTGGTCAAACCTTTGAAATCTTCTGGCACGTCAACAAGAGGCGCTTTCTCCAACGGTTCTAGGCTTTCAAGATTTTCTTCAGCATGCACGAAAATGGTATCTCCTTGAGGAGACACAACTTCAAAGGCGCGACCATTAGCTCCTTGGTAAAGGGCGCTTGTTTCTGGCTGGCGGGCCAACAAATAATCAATTTCTTGAGCTTGTGCCACTTTCACCACGATGCGACCCAATTTCTTTGGACCTTCGACCTTACGCGAACGCATACTCGGTGACTCTTCTAAGACAATTTTCTCTACTTTTGAGGCATCTCCTAAAGATAGGAGAGCTCCTTCTTCCACTAATACTTTCATTCCCAATGTCTCTTCATAAAAGCGTTGATTGACATTTCGGTTATTCACTTTCAAGACTGGGATCACTCTTACGATCTGATTTGCTGTCATACTTTCCTCCAAGCACTTTTTATTGTAAAAGATTTTCTGGCTTTTTACAAGAAATCTTGTGCAAAAAAGACAGATTTTTCAAAAATAAAAATCTGTCTTTCTTTTTTTAGTATACTGTTCGTGTATGGACCCGCCCGTTTGGAGCTTCAAATTCGTATTCTAAGTAATCCTGATAGGTCCCTGGTGCAATCACTCCACGCACATCTAATACAGCCGTTCCTGCCTGTCCCACAATGGAATCTGCTAACAGGCAGCAATTAGTAGACAGAACAAAGTAAGATTTAAAACGCGAAGAAGTAAATTTATATAGCTCAGCCCCTAAATCATATTTCAATTTGTAAGCGTAGGTCGGCTGACCGTCTTCCAGTAACCTCCTAGGTGGATCCCAAGGTTCTAACAACTGATCAATTTCAGCTAGACGCTTCTCTACTGCCTGATTCTCTTCTTCGGTAAGGGATAGGCTGTAGCCAAACAGCGTCTTTTGACTCTCTTTTTTACATAGTTCGATGTATGGTTCCTTATCCACTTTAAACAGTACGCCATCCCCAATCGTCCCAAATAGACGCTCTGAAAAGGGATCGTAACTTCCGTAAGAAATGACCTTCCCCTGATAACAAATATCTACATGCCCAATCGCTCCAAATAAGTTGCTGTCAGAAGTATGAACCAAAATTTCTAATTCCCTTGCCTCTTCTTCTTTTTTCACCAATCGATAAGGGCCTGTGTGTCCCGCCGAGCTCCCTTTTTGAAGAAACTGGTTAAACCGTTTTAACTCCTTAGCAGGGATAAAGGCTGCAAAGATAACCGGTAGGCTAATACGAAAGCGACGTTTTAACTCTTGGCCTTGTTGGTCTTTGTCAAATAAAATACCATCTCGAATATTAGAAATCCCCAACAAGACCAGATAAGCCCCCAAGAGGATAAATTGGAAGTGCCCATCTGAACCAGGTTCCAAGACAGTTGCTAGACCAAGCCCACCGTTTAAAAGCGCATCCCATAAATAGAGCCAGCCTCCTTTTACCCGATTGGCCTTATAAAGCCAAAATGTGATCCCATAGACAATGGCACTCCCCAACTGATATGCCCCTAAACAAATCACAACTAAGTTTACGGGCAGACTACTCAGTCGATTCAACCAGATCAACGCAAGTGAAAGAAAAATAAACCAAATAGAGTGGCTATAGGAAATAGACTTGCTACGTAACAAAAAGCGAAGAAGAAAGCTTCCTAGTCCATCAACTAAAAAGTAAATGGCTAATAGATCCAAGGAAAATTTGGTGAAACCAACGCCGTTTCGAAAAATGAGAATCCCAAAAATGACGGCAAGAACCCCAAACAATAAGGTCCGTCTTCTTGCAACTTGTTCAAAAGATATTTTTTTCAATATTCCTTCTCCTTATAGACGAAAGGTCTTTAGACAAATACTATTTTATCAAGTATAATATAAGAAGTAAAGAAAAAAGAAACTGATAAAAGGAGCAGTCTATGAAATACAATCAATATAGCTATCTATCTGTTGACCAAAAAGACATTCTTAAGGAACTAAAAGAAATTGGGTTTGACCTTCCCACCCACCTCCCAGAAAAAGAACTGTTTGAATGGTTTGTCCGCAAGGTTTACTTCACCTATAAAGATACAGATTATCCCCTCTCTAACCTAGTGGTGGATTCTAAAACAGACTTTTTAACGTATATCCAATCTGACTGCGAATGGTCTCCGAACATTTTTTACACAGTAGCTCTCCAGTTGCTCGGTTTCCACTATTTTATTGATTTTGAAGATACGGATAGCTTCTTGAAAGAAGTCCAATTTCCGATTGAGTATGGAAACTTGGTTGAAAACCTCTATCACCTCCTCAATACTCGAACAGTCAAAGGGAATTTACTAATTGATCAGTTGGTCAGCGATGGTTTGATTCCTGAGACCAACCAGTATCACTATTTTAATGGCAAGAGCCTCGCAACCTTTACTAGTCAAGATGCTATCCGTGAGGTCGTTTATGTCGAAAGCCGGGTCGATACCGACAAGGATGGCCTGCCAGACTTGGTCAAGGTCAGCATCATCCGTCCTCGCTATGAAGGCAAGATTCCAGCTGTAATGACCGCAAGTCCTTATCACCAAGGAACTAACGACAAGGCCAGCGACAAGGCCCTCTACAATATGAATGTCGACCTGGAAGTCAAAGAACCTCATACCATTCAACTAGAAGAACCTCAATTAACAGTAGTCGAACCTGTCGGTCAAGCTGAAGAGGTAGAGGAGGCCGAAGAGCTCCTAACCCATATCAACTCCAGCTATACCCTCAATGACTACTTGCTTCCACGCGGCTACGCTAATCTCTATGTATCTGGAGTGGGGACAAAAGATTCGCAAGGGCTGATGACCAATGGAAATTACCAACAAATCGAAGCCTACAAGAATGTCATCGATTGGCTCAATGGCCGTTGCCGGGCCTTTACAGATCACACACGCCAGCGTCAAGTCAAAGCCGACTGGTCTAATGGAAAGGTCGCAACTACCGGGATCTCCTACCTTGGAACCATGTCTAACGGTCTTGCGACCACAGGTGTGGACGGCCTAGAAGTCATCATTGCAGAAGCAGGGATCTCTTCTTGGTACAACTATTACCGCGAAAATGGTCTCGTGACAAGTCCTGGTGGCTATCCAGGTGAAGATTTTGACTCCCTTGCCGAATTGACCTATTCGCGCAACCTTCTAGGTGGGGATTATTTACATCACAATGCGGCCCACCAAGCCGATCTTGATCGCGTCAAAAAAGAGCTGGAACGCGCTTTCGGAGACTACAATCAGTTCTGGCACGATCGCAATTATCTCTTAAACGCAAATCGGGTCAAGGCAGAGGTGGTCTTTACCCATGGCTCCCAAGACTGGAACGTCAAACCCCTTCACGTCTTTAATATGTTCCAGGCTCTTCCAGCAAGCATCAAGAAACACCTCTTCTATCACAATGGTGCCCATGTCTACCTCAACAACTGGCAATCCATTGACTTCCGCGAAAGCATGAACGCCCTACTTTCTAAAAAATTACTGGGCTACGATTCAAGCTATGAATTGCCTGCTGTTATCTGGCAGGACAATACAGGAGAACAAAGTTGGACTTCCTTGGATGATTTTGGCAACCAAACAAGAAAGCGAACCTTCCCCCTGGGAGATGACGAAAAAGTCATCCAAAACCGCTACGAGACAGAAGATTATGAGCGCTATGGCAAGGCTTATCCGACCTTCTTAACGGACCTCTACCAAGATAAGGCCCAACAAGTGACCATTGACCTTCCAATCGAAGAAGACCTACACCTCAATGGGAAAGCTCGCCTTCACCTGCGACTTCACTCCAGCACCAATAAAGGCCTGCTTTCAGCCCAACTCTTAGAGCTTGGAAGCAAGAAATACCTCCAACCCTATCCTGCAGTCTTATCGGTCCGTACGCTGGATAACGGTCGCTACCATATGCTAGACAACTTGACCGAGTTGCCATTTAAGGAAGCGGGCCAACGAGTGATTTCGAAAGGTTATCTCAACCTCCAAAACCGGCATGACCTCTTAGAGGTTGAGGCCGTAAAACCAGGCGAGTGGATGGAATTTGACTTTGATCTCCAACCAACCATCTACAAGCTCGAAAAAGGTACAACTCTTCGCTTGGTCCTTTACACGACGGACTTTGAAATCACTGTGCGTGATCAAACCGATTACCAACTCACCATTGACTTAGCACAATCAAGCCTCCATCTTCCTGAAATGACAGAGGCCCACTAATCGTGGTATCAAGGCGTAGCCTTTCTTTCCTTCATTTGACAGCTTAGCCTACTTATGTTACTATCTAATAGAGTATTTCATAGAAAAAGATATTAGAGGAAGTTATGGCGATTGAAAAAACTGTCAGCGAAATTGCTGAAATTTTAGGAGTCAGCCGCCAGGCGGTCAATAACCGTGTCAAGGCGCTGGCTCCAGAAGATACACAAAAGAACGAAAAAGGGGTTACCGTTGTAACCCGTAGTGGCTTGATCAAGCTCGAAGAAATCTACAAAAAAACCATTTTTGAAGATGAGCCCGTCAGCGATGATGTGAAACAACGCGAATTGATGGAAATTTTGGTGGATGAAAAAAATGCTGAAATCGTCCGTCTCTACGAGCAACTCAAAGCCAAAGACGAGCAACTCGCTAAGAAAGATGAACAGTTGCGCGTGAAAGACGTTCAAATTGCTGAAAAAGACAAGCAATTGGACCAACAACAACAATTGACTTTACAAGCAATGAACGACCGCGATACCTTGAAACTTGAACTCGAACAAGCCAATGAAAAAGTTCAAGAGCAAGAAAGCAAAGGTTTCTGGGCACGCGTTTTCCGTCGATAATCCGGGGCTGGATCCTACCAGTCCCTTTTCTTTTCTACCACAGGAGATTTCCCATGAAAGCATTAGAAGATTATATCGCCTTTGATCTCGAATTTAACCAATACGAAGGCGCCTATCAGATCATCCAGGTGTCTGCCGTACGTTTTACGGACGGTAAAGAAGTCGACCACTACGACTCCTACGTATACACCGATAAGCCTCTAAAAAGCTTTATTAACGGCCTGACTGGCATAACCCAGGACAAGATCCAAAATGCTCCACAACTAGAGCAGGTCCTCAGCGAATTCAAGGCCTTCGTTGGAGATCAGCCCTTGATCGGATACAATGCCAAAAAGAGCGACCTTCCCATCCTACTTGAAAATGGGCTGGATCTAGAAGACCAGTACGCTGTCGATGTCTTTGACGAGGCTTTCGAACGTCGTCCATCTGATCTCCATGGCATTAAAAATCTCCAACTCCACACTGTTGCAGAATTTTTGGGAGTCGCAGGAAAATCACACGATAGCTTAGAAGACGCCCGCATGACAGCTCTTGTCTACGAACAATTCCTCGAATTTGATCAAGGTCGCACCCTCCTTGAAGAGCAAGAGAACTTCTCTACCAACCCCTTCGGAGGCTTGGACTTATCCGGATTTTTTGATGAATAAAAAAAGGCTCAAAACTGAGCAGTACTCCTAGAGTTAGATGTTTTCATATCTTTCTTTGGGGGTGCTTTTTATTTCATTTCTGTAAAGATTGACTAAAGCAAATTTTCATCCGACAGACAAGTAGAGCATATTCAAAGCCTTAACTTAAAATATTAGTTATTAAAGATTTAATCATTTCTAATTTTTTGAATATTCATTGACCAGACTTATTCTTAGATGTATAATGAGCATGTAAAATATATCACAAAGAATAATATGTAATAAGATTTAATGATTACATCTGATATTTCTCAACCATAGGGTTCTATTTTCTAGGAGAGATTTATGATTAATATCTTTAAATATCTTGATAAAAAAACAAAATACCTAACCATTATTGGAGCACTGGCAAATGGGGGTCTCGCATTAGGGCAACCCTTGGTTGTTGCCAAAGCACTATCGATAGATCAAAATAACCTTACCTATTCCTCTATTTGGAAATTTGCCCTCTTTGGTTTTTCTGTCTATTTCTCTTTGTATAGTCTTATGTTATTTTGTAATCATGCAAATAATGTCTTTCGACGTGAAATTCACATGAATATCCGAACGGCATTATTTCATAAGTTAATGGAAGACAGAGAATATAGTGAAGATGAAAAGATTACCATGCTGACACAGGATATGGAATTTCTAGGAGATAACTTTTTTGAACGCTATATGTCTATTTCATGCTGGGGATTTGGAGCACTGATTACGGCGATCTATATCATTGCCCAAAATGTTTTATTGGGTTCTATCTTTGTTTTCTTCACAATCTTACGTCCCATTCCACAATTCTTGATGAATAATAAGCTAAAGAATTCAGGGGATGAAATGTCTCAGGGAAGAACAGCCGTTCATAACCAAATCTCTGATAGTATTCGAGGGGCTCAAACCTTGCGGATGAATCAAGCCTTGCCTGAAAATTCTCAGCGCGTCTGGAATATCAATCTTCGTTATCAACGAGCCATTCAAAAGTTTGCTTTTACCCATAATATTGTTTTCTTTTGTAATGGTTTCATGGTCTTTCTTAGCCAAGTACTCCCCTTGGTATTGGGGTTCTTCCTTGCCATGCATGGTCATCATGTTTCAGTGGCTAGCCTGGTTGCTATGTATATTGCCGCTGGTCAACTGGTAGGTCCTATACAAAATATCATGTATGATGTGGTTGAAGTACAAGGAGCCAAAACAACGGCAGAAAAGATTTTCGGGATTTTAAATCGAGCAGATAATAGTGAATCGGACAATCATTCGATCTCACAAGTAGAAGAACTAGAAATTTCTCATTTAAGTAAATCTTATAACGGTAGAGAGATTATACGCGATCTTAATCTAGCCATTCAACAAGGGGAAAAAGTTCTCATCAAAGGTCCAAGTGGCTGTGGGAAATCAACCCTCTTTCGAATGATCACAGGGGAAGAAAAGGCGGATGATGGGACGATTACTTGTCGGACAAGGGATGGAGCAAAAACAAGTTATTTTATTCGTCAGGTAGGTATCATCAGCCAGCATCCTTTTCTCTTTAATGATACTGTTCGCTACAATCTTAGTTTGGGACAAGAGTTTTCAGATCAAGAATTGGAGACTGTTTTGAGACAGGTCAAACTCGACCATGAACTAACTGATGGACTTGATTTTGTAATCACTAATAACGGAGAAAATATTTCAGGCGGACAACGAGTCCGGATTGAACTAGCCCGCTTCCTTCTTCGTAAAAAGGATATTTTATTAGCAGATGAGGTAACTGCAGCTCTTGACGTAGAAAATAGCCAGATGGTTCGAGACTTGATTTTCTCACTACCGATGATGGTGTTAGAAATTGCTCACCATATTGATAATGAAAGTCGATACGATCAAGTCATTGAACTAAGAAAAAATTGAATTATTTTCATGATAAGATAAAGTAGTGAGTACTCTCTCCAGTCGGAAACTTCCTCACTACTAATCTTAATATGTTTGTTAACTGTAGTGCGGGACGAAAATTTTAACAACGAGGAAGGATATGTTTGTCCTTTCTTTTTTGATGTCGGGGACATGAAAGCGTGCTTCTTAAAGTTTGAAAAGTTTCTAAATCTAAATTCTTGTTTGATCATTTTGTTAGTGGTTTAGGAGAACTGATTTCAAGAAGTTTATTAGACTAAAATAACTTGTTATTATCTTTTAGCCCATTAGGAGTATTGAATATTTTAAACCCTGTTTCAAAGAATATTTCGATAATTAGCTACACCATTCAATTGAAAGTTATTCAAATTAGATGAAATATTTCTTTCTTAAAAACATGTGGAAACATTGATATTAAGCATATATTGAAATTCATTCAAATATGAGGTGTTCAAAACAGGTATTACAATTTATAAGTAAAAGAACAAATAACAAAAAGAGGAGCTTCACACTAAAGTTCCTCTTCTTTTAAATATCCGAATCATTATTTTTATTTCAAAAAAGGTAGTGATTCGGTTGATTTCTATTGCAATGTAGTGAAATTTAGAATTTCAAAAATCGCTTTAAATCAAGGTTTTTAACGTCTATTGACGTGTAGTAAACCCCTATTTCACCTCTGTAATTATCAAGTATTACAATCTATATTTCTTTTAATATTTTACCAAATAATTCTTCTAGCTTCCCTAAGTCTCCATAGACAGTTCCGTCCATATAAAGGTTGTAAACTTCATCATCTTGTTCCACTCGTATTTGTGCAGAATATCCTTTTGATAGTGCTAAGGAACGAATAACTTCTCGTTGAGTTCGTCCATTTCCTTCTCGAAAGGGATGGAAATAATTAAGATTATCAAGAATTTTTGCTAATTGTTTAATAATCTCATCTTTTGAATTAGCAGTTTGATAATAGGTATGAATAAGGCGGTTTATATAAGCTTGGGCAGTACTGAAAGATTGTATTGACATAAAAGGATTCCCATTTTTTGAGATATTCACCTTGCGAAATTGTCCCGCCCAAGCATAGACATCTTGAAATAAATATTTATGAATGGCTAAAATATCACTAATGGAGTAGACTTCAATGACTTTCAAGCGTAAGTCTGCAAGCCTTCTAGTAACGAATAAATGCTCATTCCGATAGGCTTCTTCAATATTTGTAACATTTTGTTTGTTGATTAAGACTGTAGAATTTGGATAGGTATATTGATGATTGGGGTCAATGTACTCATATCCTTCGTATTGATTTTTAACCAATATTCAATTCCTTTCGTCTGTTGATAACATAAGTTTTTAAATCAATCACATCTTGAACAGTAGGTTCATAATTTTCAATCATTGATGACCCAATAGCATACCAGACAGTATCAAAATCCGAAAAGTTATCAAAGGGAATCCCTAAAATTGTTAATTCTTCTTTATTTACATCAAGAGTCATGGCACACCTCCTTATATAGAGTTATCCTTATTATACCATAAAATCGGTATTTTCACCTAAAGGATAGAGACTGTTATTAAAGTATGAATTTATGATAAAACTAAAAAATAACAAGTTATACAATAAAAGTATCAATTTCTTATAATAAAAGAGGCACTTTGGCCTCTTTTACTCTCCTTCAAACACTCTGTCACTGTCCATTTACTGTCCAATATACTGTAACACATCTATAATTTATTGATTTAAACGGATGCGAAATCCCTTAATACCAGTATTTTGATAAATAACAAGACTTTAAGAATCTTAAATTAAGTCTTGCATATTCATCATAGTAATGACATTCCTTCCAACTTCTGAAATTTACAGTTCATTATACCATTTTTTAGACGCTTGGAAAAGCCTAGGTGAGGGAACTCTGACATCATGCCTGCTGTTTCAGGCAATTTCATGAAGAGAGAAAAGAGTTTTGAAATCTGTGGGCCTCATCTTCCCTTAAAAGCCAGAATGTTCTTTCAAATACTCCTCTTCTTCCTTGGTCGAAGGCCGTCCTAAGATGGCATTCCGATGTGGATAACGCCCAAATTGTTGAAGAATGTCCATGTGCATCTTCTCATACTTCAAACGCTTTTCTAAGCCCGGTTGATCAAATAGGCGCAGAGCTTCTTCATGAATGGTTAAAGATTCCGAATGCATAAAGGGCATGTAGAAAAAGCCTCTTTGTACAACTGGTAATTCTTGAGCTTGTGTTAGGCCTTCTTGGGCCAAGACCAAGGCAAGCGAATCGGTCATAAAGGCTTGGGCCGTCCCTCGAAAAATATTCCGAGGGATTTGGTCCAAAAGCAAAATCTCTGCCAAGCGCCCTTGGGCGGAAGCGCGCCAGCTGAACAATTCTCCACGACTGGCCTTCCAATAAAGTTCTTCAAAGCGCACGCGCATTTCTTGATCCAGTGCGTCTGATTTTTTGAACCAATCCTCTGGCTTCAACTCTTCAAACCAGAACCTTATCACTTCCTTCATTGCTTAACCTGCCATAATTTTTTCTTTTGTTTTTTCATCCAATGAATCATTCATCCGGCCGTATTTATATCCAGCCAAATCCAAGGCTACATAGGTAAATCCGATTTTTTTCATGTAGTCATTGATCTTGTCATGCAGTTGGATGGCTTCAAGCAGATGGTCTTCTTCCACTTCGATGCGCGCCAAGTCTCCATGCACACGCACACGGGCTTGCTCAAAGCCAAGTCCTACAAGGAACTCTTCCCCTTCAAAAACCCGTTGCACATTTTCTGAAGTGATTTTCACCCCGTATGGGAAGCGTGAGGCAACGCTACAAGATGGCACCTTATTCCAATTGGAGACCCCTCTTTCCTTGGCCAATTGACGAATTTCTGTCTTATAGAGGCCGGCTTCTTGCAAGACACTGCGGACACCCGCTTCGTCCCGAGCCTTGATACCAGGGCGGAAATCGTCGATATCATCCATAATCATACCGTCCACCAATTGCTTAAAGCCCAGTTCTGTAACTGACTCCTTAATAGTTTGGTACATCAATTGTTTGGTGTAATACCAAATATTGGGCGTATTGGCAGCAATCCGTGGATCACTCAATTCTCTCATTTCCAGTCCAAGCACAGGTGCTCCTAGCTGATCGGCCAAGTCGAGCGCTAGATCGAATTCTTCATTTGAAAACATCTCAGAGTTCACGACGGCCGCAATAACATTGTCAGGTCCCAAGGTATCCAAGGCCACCTTCAAGAGATAAGAGCTGTCAATCCCACCTGAATAGGTAACGGCTACCTTTCCGATTTTTCGTAAAATATCTTGTAATTTTTCTTCTTTTTCTTTTCTGATTTGTGCTTCTGTTGCCATCTTAGAATAGCTCCCTTCCGATAAATTCTTCAATCCGTTCATTATCCAAAATCACGATCTTTTGCTGTCGAATATCCAAAACACCTTCTCGTTTTAATTCATTGAGAATGCGATTGACACTGTTTCGCGTCGAAATCCCACAAAAACCGGCAATATCTTCATTGGTAATGTTGAAATTAATCAAGAAGCCGTCTTCTTGCTCCACACCAAACAAACTGCTTAGTTTTTGCAAATGAAAACAAACCGCCCCTTTTTTACCATTCATCATCATATACTGCTGAGACTCCATACTTTCAGACAGTTTATTACGATAATAGTCCCTCACATAGTCCTGCAGCTCTTTATGCTCTTTGACAAAATTCCAAAACTTGACCCGAGGAATACGATAAAAACTTGCTTCTTCTGTCTCCACTCGCACATTGAAAGGTGAGTCTGTATAGTTGGACACCTCATCACGAATCAAAGAGACAATGTCAATGGCTTTTAGATAGGAAAAGTTAAACTCACGCCCATCACGCATGATGACACTTGTCTTGACCACACCTTCTTTCAAGATGTAGATGTAATCCTCTTTGATCCCACGATAGGAGAGGTAACTATGGTATTTTTTCTTGACGATCGGCGTTCGCCTCTCTTCCAAAAATTTCACTAAAAATTCTGAATTCACGACGGTTTTTCCTCCCCATCTGCTCTTTCTTGAAATCACACTAATGATACACCTGTTCTTAAACAATATAGTTAACATTTGTTGACATCAATTGGTGCACACCTCTTTTTAAAAAGAATTATACTATAAGTATCAGTATTAATAAAGGAGATCGCAAATAATGGTAGAAATTAAATTACCGTACGACAAAAAATCGATTGTTGCAAAGATTCCAGATGAAAACTTTGCAGGATTGTTAGAGTCTAAGGCGGAAAACTTCCATAACCCACTGTCTGAAGAAGAAACTGTTGAACGTTCAATGGACAACCCTATCGGCAGCCCAACTTTGGAAGAACTTGCTAAAGGCAAAAAAGACATCGTGTTGATCAGTTCTGACCACACTCGTCCCGTTCCTTCTCACATCATCACTCCAATCATTTTGCGTCGTATTCGCTCAGTTAACCCTGATGCACGCGTGCGTATCTTGGTTGCTACTGGTTTCCACCGTCCTTCAACTCGTGAAGAATTGATCAATAAATACGGCCAAGAAATCGTTGACAATGAAGAAATCGTTATGCACATTTCAACAAACGACGATGACATGGTTAAAATTGGACAACTCCCTTCAGGTGGTGACTGTATCATCAACAAAATCGCTGCTGAAGCTGACTTGTTGATAGCAGAAGGATTCATCGAATCTCACTTCTTCGCTGGATTCTCAGGTGGACGTAAATCAGTCCTTCCAGGTATCGCTTCATACAAAACTATCATGGCGAACCACTCAGGTGACTTCATCAATTCTGATAAGGCACGTACTGGTAACCTTGACCACAACCCAATCCACGAAGATATGCTTTACGCTGCTCGTACTGCAAACTTGGCCTTCATCGTCAATGTTGTATTGGACGGCGAAAAACACATCATCGGATCTTTCGCTGGGGACATGGTTGAAGCCCACAAAGTAGGTTGTGACTTCGTTGCAGACTTGGCACGTGTGTCTAAGATCGAAAGCGACATCACAATTTCTACAAACGGTGGTTTCCCACTTGACCAAAACATCTACCAAGCTGTTAAAGGGATGACTGCAGCCGAAGCTTCTAACAAAGAAGGCGGAACAATCATCATGGTGGCTGGATGTGCAGACGGTCACGGTGGAGAAGGTTTCTATCGCAACCTTGCTGACGTAGAAGATCCAAAAGAATTCTTGGAACAAGCCATCAATACACCTCGTTTAGAGACTGTCCCAGACCAATGGACTTCTCAAATCTTGGCACGTATTTTGGTACACCACCATGTTATCTTTGTATCTGACCTTGTAGATCCTGAATTGATCAAAGGTATGCATATGGAACTTGCAACTTCATTTGACGAAGCGCTTGAAAAAGCCTTTGCTCGTGAAGGAAAAGATGCTAAAGTAACAGTTATCCGCGACGGACTTTCTGTCGTTGTTGAATAGAATCAAACATGGATTTTCAACCCAATCTAGAACAGACACTCCGTTCTTTGCAAGCAGGTCATCTCTCAGTAGAGGATGCGCTTGAGCAAATCAACGGGGTTAAAGAACTAGGGTATGCAGCAATTGATACTGACCGGCAACGTCGCAACGGCTTCCCTGAGGTCGTATACGGCGAAGGAAAGACAGTTGAGCAAATTGAAGGGATCCTGCAATTTCTTTCAGAAAAAGAATTGCCGATCCTCACAACAAGGGTCTCTCTCCAAAAGGGAGAGGCTCTTTCTCAGCGCTTTCCGACTGGCCACTATTATCCAGAAGCTCGCTGCTTCGTTCTCAACTCTAAAAAAGAAGAAGCCGATCCTGAACACTACATTGCGGTCGTCACAGCAGGGACAAGTGATGTTCCTGTTGCAGAAGAAGCTGCAGTCACTGCAGAAACCTTTGGCCATTCGGTTCACCGAATCTATGATGTGGGAGTCGCCGGCATCCATCGCCTCTTCAATCGCTTAGAAGAGATCCAAAAGGCCAGTGTGATCATCGTGATTGCTGGTATGGAAGGAGCTCTTGTCAGTGTCGTTGGAGGTCTTGTGGATGTGCCTGTGATTGCCGTTCCGACTAGTATTGGATACGGAAGCAACCTTCAAGGGCTAACGACCTTGATGAGTATGTTGACCTCTTGTGCTTCTGGAGTCACCGTCGTCAATATTGACAATGGATTTGGTGCAGCTTATTCAGCATGTATGATCAACCGACTCAACCTCAATCGAAAGGAAAACTGATGACCAGTCTATTTTTAGAACCTTTTTCTGGAATAAGTGGCGATATGCTAAACGGTCTTCTTGTGGACCTTGGGGCAGATGTCGAACTTCTTCACACAGAACTCGAAAAAATGGGAGTGGATGGTTTTCACCTCCACGTTCATCGCGTCGCAAAAAGCGCAATTTGGGGAACTGATTTCGATGTTCACCTTCACCACGGGGAGAAAGATACGGGGATTGAAGGTGATTTTGATCACGATCACGATCACGATCACGAACATCATCACGATCACGAACACCATCACGATCATGAACATCATCATGATCATGAACATCATCATGATAACGAACATCATCATGATCACGAACATCATCATGATCACGAACACCATCATGATCACGAACATCATCACGATCATGAACACCATCATCACCATTCCCACGCGGATGCTCGCAGTTATGCGGATATCCACGATTTGATTGCCGCTTCACAGTTGAGTCCTTTTGTGAAAGAAAAAAGTCTTGGAGTCTTTCTTGATATCGCAAAGGCCGAAGCAGCTGTGCATAACATGCCTGTCGAACAGATTCATTTCCATGAAATTGGTGCAATTGACTCCATTGTCGACATCGTTAGCTTTTTCATCCTAGTGGAATCGCTCGGTATCGATACAGTTTACTCTACTCCTCTCACTGAGGGAAGTGGGACCATTTCAGTTGCCCATGGAGAAATGCCTGTTCCGGTTCCCGCTGTGATGCAGTTGAGAAAAGGAACGACTATTCCGATTACTCAAGACTTCGCAGTTAAAACGGAGTTGATTACTCCGACAGGGTTAGCCCTCCTTAAAGCATTGTCACCAATCTTTGAACCGATCCCATCCCACTTTGCCATCCAAAGTGTCGGCTATGGCTTTGGTAAAAGAGATACCGGAAAATTCAATGCTTTACGCGGTTCGCTATTGATGGAAGACTCCTCACATAGCACGACCATCGTCCATCACACCGATGATCGCATCGTTGAAATAACTACAACGATTGATGATCAAACACCAGAACAACTGGCTTATATTCTAAATCGGTTCTTGGAAGCTGGCGCTTTGGATATCTACTATCGTAGCATCGTTATGAAAAAGAATCGTCCTGGTTTTGAGTTAACACTTTTGATTCAAACTAGCCAGCTAGAAGATTTTTCAACCCTCTTGTTCAAAGAAACCAGTACCATTGGTTTTCGATACCAACAAGTTGACCGCAAGGTCATGCAACGTCGATTTGAACAAATCGATACAGAATTTGGTACCGTTACGGTTAAAATCAATCAGTACGGATCCATCACTAAGAAGACTCTTGAATACGAAGACTGTCAGCGTATTGCTAAGGAGATGCAGTTGCCGATTCAAGAAGTTTATCACCAATTACAAAAATATATTTATTAATTTAGGAGACATTTATTAACATGACACATCAATTACTTGCAGAAGTTATGAGTACAGCTTTGATGATTATCTTCGGGGTTGGCGTACACTGTGACGACGTTTTGAAGAAAACAAAATATGCTGGAACTGGACACTTATTTGCGATTACTACATGGGCATTCGGTATCACTGTCTGCTTGTTTGTCTTTGGCGGCGTTTCAATGAACCCTGCAATGGCTTTGCTTAAAGTCCTTCTTGGTAAATTGACAATCGCTCAATTCTTCCCAATTGCAATCGCTGAAATGATCGGTGCCTTCCTTGGAGCTTTGATTGCTTACTTTATGTATGCTGACCACTTCAAGATTTCTGAAGGTCAAATTGATGGTGTTGCTATCCGTAACATCTTCTCTACAAACCCTAACTGCCGTAACCTTCCACGTAACTACTTCGTCGAAGCGTTCGCAACATTTATCTTCTTGACATCTATCATGGCTGCTGAACATGCCAACGAAGCAATGCTTCCATTCACTGTTGGTTTGATCGTTTGGGCTATCGGTATGGGTCTTGGTGGTACTACAGGTTTCGCGATGAACCAAGCGCGTGACCTTGGACCTCGTTTCGCTTACCAAATCTTGCCAATCAAAGATAAAGTAAACAACGACTGGCAATATGGTCTTCTTGTACCAGGTACTGCCCCATTTGTTGGTGCTGTCCTTGCCTTCTTCTTCATCCGTTACTTCCTTGGAATCATGTAATGAGTTGATCAAAGAATCATTCAAAAACAAGCATCGAAAGGTGCTTGTTTTTTGATTCCTTCATTTCCGAAGCCGTCCATAAAATGATATAATGGACAAAGCAAATCATGAAAGAAACAAGAGAAGGAAGAACGACATGACTCATTTTCACACCATTGTCATCGGTGGTGGCCCAGCAGGTATGATGGCGACCATTGCCAGCGCCTCTTATGGCCAACCTACGCTACTGATCGAAAAAAATAAAAAGCTAGGTAAGAAACTTGCAGGTACCGGAGGAGGCCGCTGTAATGTCACGAACAACGGTACCTTAGACGATTTGATGGCCGGTATCCCTGGAAATGGCCGTTTTCTTTACAGTGTGTTTTCCCAATTTGATAATCATGATATCATCCAATTTTTCACCGATAATGGCGTCAAACTAAAAGTCGAAGACCATGGTCGGGTCTTTCCTGTTAGTGATCAATCTCGCACCATTATTCAAGCCTTAGAAAATAAGATCCTCGAGCTTGGTGCTAGCATTGCCACCAACTGTGAAGTGGTCTCTGTCACCAAGCCAGAAGACGTCTTCATCGTCAAATCTGCTGAAAAAATATGGACAGCTGACAAGCTGATTGTCACAACTGGGGGCAAATCCTATCCTTCTACCGGCTCTACTGGCTACGGACACGAAATTGCCCGCCACTTCAAACACACCATCACCGATCTCGAAGCGGCAGAAAGTCCTCTTTTGACAGACTTCCCACACAAGGCCCTCCAAGGGATCTCTCTGACAGATGTGACCCTCAGCTACGGCAAACACATCATCACCCATGACCTGCTCTTTACGCATTTCGGTCTTTCTGGCCCTGCAGCCCTTCGGATGTCTAGCTTTGTTAAAGGTGGGGAAATCTTATCTCTGGACCTCCTTCCGACTACCTCTTCTCAAGCGTTAAAAGACTTTCTAGAAGAGCATCGAGAAAAGTCCATTAAAAATAGCCTCAAAACCCTTCTTCCTGAACGGTTAGCTGATTTCTTGGTGCAAGAATTCCCTGAAAAAGCCAAGCAACTCACTCCTACTCAGACAGAAGAGATCATTCAAAAAATCAAAGAGATGCCTATTCCTGTCACTGGGAAGATGTCTCTAGCTAAGTCCTTTGTAACCAAGGGTGGCGTCAGCCTCAAAGAAATCAATCCTAAAACCCTAGAAAGTAAGCTAGTTCCTGGGCTCCACTTTGCAGGAGAAGTCCTCGATATCAATGCCCATACAGGCGGTTTTAATATCACATCCGCCCTCTGTACCGGTTGGGTAGCAGGAAGCCCTCATTACTAAAAAACGAACTCGATTTGTTCGAGCTCGTCTTAGAATGATGACAAACTATTTTAAAGTAAAATAAGTTAAGTAATTCTACAAAGAAATATAAATGTGGTCCAATTCTTAGAATGAATCAAGAAAATGCCGAAACTTTCCGCTGTGAGAAAAGTGCCTGAAACTTTTTGTTTCAGGCACTCGGAATTATTGAGACCTTTGGCTCAATAATTAGTCATGGAACTTCTACGAAGTTCGCTGACGTCCGTACTCACTTAAGGAAAGTTTTTAAGAGGACTTTGTCTTCAATCTGAAACGAACTCGATTTTCCATCGAGTTCGTCTTTTTATTGTTCTTTGGTTAATGAAAAGCGGAAATCATTGTATTTAGTATAGTCAAATTCTGTATTGAGATCCGTTGTGAAAACAATCGGTGTATAGTGTCCTTCTTCTAAGACAAAACCAGGCTCAAATCGGAAGTTTGCTCCACCTAAGCCTGTGATCCCAGGGAGCAAGGCATCAGCCCCATCAAAGCCTTCAACATTCCAATAGTAGATATTTCCAGTTGCTTGGACGGCTCTTGCCGTATAGGTCGCCGTCCGAGTCGGTTCGCTGTCATTTTTGAAGCTTACCACTGTTGTCACATTTCCATTGGCATCCACTGTCATTTTAATCGCATCCGCTTGTGGACTAGATCCTACCCAAGTTCCCACTAGTTCTGCAGGGACAGTAGCTTGCGTCGTAGCAGACGCATTCTCGGTCTTACTAGAGTCTTTTGTACCTGTCGCGCTACTGGCTTGAGTTGAAGAGCTAGCTGTATCTTTTGCTTGAGCAGAAGATGCTGCACTCTTTTTGCTATTACTTTTGGTTTTTTTCTCTACCTTACTGGTAGATACTTTTGCGGAGGAGGAAGCTGTCTTTTTATCCTTAGCACCACAACCACCGAGAGCTAGACCAAGTGAAGCAGCCACCAGAACAGCGGCACTCCAACGGAAGATTGATTTTTTCATAAGATCACCTCTTTATCTTTCTGACTCCCATTATACCTCAATTATTACAAATATCAAGTTTTTTTGTAACAATTGTAATTTTTTTGTAACATATTTTTGCATTTAAAATGTCAATCGTAATAGAGCGATCAAGACAATTCCAAACAAAACGGTTCCCATAAGGTTTTTGTAACGAAAGGCTACAAAGAAGCTAGGAATGGTCACCATGAGGTCCAACCAGTGGAACTGCGGGAGACTTCCCATTTTCCCCTCTACTAAACTCGATAAAACCAAGGCAAAGATAATGGAAATGGGCAGGTATTTGAGAAAGCGGGTCACAGGAGCCGGCAGTCCCTTGTATTTAACTAAGAGGAAGGGTAAGATCCGAGGAATCCAGGTAACGAGGGCTGAGGCCAGAATGGTCATGAAGATAGAACTATTCACACGCATCACAGACCACCCCCACAAAACAGCCGATCAAGGTCGCAGCTAGCACTGCTAGCGGTTGCGAAACAAAAAAGAGGAAGAGAAAGAAACTCACTGCTACTGCTAAGAGCACCATTAGCATGGTCTTGGTCTTTTCTGTCAGTTGCATACCTTGAAACTGGGCTGCAAAAATCCCAATAAACATAGCCACTAAGGCAAAATCAAGCCCAAAAGCCTTTGGATCTGGTAGGAGAGATCCCAGAGCTGTTCCGATAACCGTCGCACCGATCCAGGCTACATAGCCTACTAGATTGTTCCCATGCATCCAAGGAACTGTAATAGTATCCGTCTTTAACTTCTCACTCAAGTAAACCCCATAACTCTCATCGGTCAAGAGGCTTCCAATCCCAATGGTATGAGCGAGACTCGCATCCTTAAAATCAGAGGACGTATGCAGACTCATCAACATATTCCGGAGATTGATCAAACACACGGTCAAGGCCATATTCAAGATCGAAGAGTGGGCCGCAATCAGAGAGATCATCGCAAACTGAGCCGCCCCAGCATAGACTAGAATACTCATCAAGGCCATCTCCAAAGGAGAAAGATAGGGAGACGCCACCACACCGCAAGCCAGGCCGATACTGATATAGCCTAGAGCTGTCGGCAGTGCATCCCTCACCCCCTGCCAAAAATCTTTTTCCACTCTCTCACTCCTTTCTGAATCATTGAGCTCTATTATAACACAAGAAAAAAGCTTGAAAAAGGACCAATGAGAGAGAATGGATAAGCCCTCGATATATTTCTATCTCTCCCCTACTGATTCACTTTTAAATCCGACATTTCTAATGACATCTTTTCTTCTTGTGTCATGCTCTCGACAATTTGTTTTTGCTCGCTGGATATTGGCAAGGTCAAAATCGTGGCAGATTGATCAGGCAATGTTCCACTGTCACTAATTTTATAGCCAATCCGTTGATGTTGATAAATTAATTGCCCATCATATTTCCAACTCAATGAAAATTCAAAATCCTTATCAATTTGAAATCCAGCTTTGTTAATCAATAGAAAAACGGCATATTCTTGTTGGTTGGACGAGAAAGTTGCGCCAGTATAGTTGATCGATAGGCTTCCTTGATTTCCAAGTTCTGGATGTTCCTTGGTTAATTTCTTCCCTAGTTCAATTACATTTGATTCTGTTCCTTCATACTGTGGTCCCACCACAAATTGCAAGCCTTTTTCATTTATAACAGACGAGGATTCTTTTGAAGTCTGCTCCGTTTTGCTCGGCGAAGAATCTTTTGATTCCTGTCGAGACTGGGCGCATGCTGTTAATGATAGAAGCGCCACTAACAAAACGATTGTTTTTTTCATGATTTCTACTCTTTTATTCTTGTCCATTCTATTCTAGTTACTTTTTTCAATGATGATCTCTTCTACACTATCAAGACTTAAATTCCCTGTTTTAGCTCCTAAAAGAACTGGAACTTTACCAAATTCGAAGGTCAATAAAAAAGCTGTAAGAATACCGCCTATCACTAAAAAGATCCCTTCTTGACCATTATTATTAAATAAATACATAGCTAAACAGGCCAGTAAGACAACATTTAATAGGGGGGCATCAAAAATTTGCTTTCTTTCTGCTATCGGCTTGAAAGTCACCCTATATCTCTTCCTTGCTGTAGGAAATAGATTCTTAACCTTTTTACGAGCCTTTTCTATAGAAAATCGAAAGAGCACAAAAGATATAAGCATGGCAACCACAAATAAGACTATCTTTAGAAAAATTTGCTGACTAATAGCATACTCACTGAATCGCTTTTTTAAGAGACTATAAACCACTCCAACAAATGGCTGGACTATGATAGCTGCTGTCCCCCCATTTATTTTATTGATGGGTGTGCCTGGAATTTCAACTTTTTTATCTACTTCCATCATCTCAACAGTGATAGCTTCCGTTGGCAACCCCCAATAATAGAGCTTAGGCTTCATGGTACTAGCATCTAACAGAAATTTTTTGCCATCGTACTCTACCAGTTGGTGACAGAAAATACTTGTTTCTTTATATTCTAACATTCTATTTACTTCCTATATACTTTCAACATAGCATCCTAGACCATGTAAAGCAGTCAAACTCAGCTTCCTTCGACTCCCGTTCTTCCAGAATAAGCTTTACTCAGCCAATTCCCCACCTTGTCCGTTGTAGTATTGTTTAAACTCATCATAGGAATGAATCTCATGTTCTTGACCATCTATAGAATACTCTGCTGGTATTGTAACATTTTTAAATAAATTCGTTTTTTGACTCACTAAAAGTTGAAGAATTGGAATGTTCGTATCCACACTAGGTCTATCTACCAAAATCCCTATCATAGAATGATTTTCGGAAAATAAATCTTTAGTATTTGGGTACTTATCAAACATTACAGCATCGGATTCAGGAAATTTTTTGGTTTTATCTAATGAGATTCTACGATCAGCCATTGTTAACTGCTCATGAATAGGTAAAAATGAAATATAGTTGGTTGAATCATTCACAACTTCTTTTTCGGTTGCATCACCTTGATCAATTACCTTCCCTGATTGTAAATCAATGGATTTAATAATTTCCTTCTTATAATGATCCTTGGAACTTTTAAAGTAGATATCCAATAATTCTTTACCCTTACTAATATAGATAACATTGTCAATTCTATCTGGTACATATGATTTGTTGTATTCACGAGTTATTTTAAAAAGATCATAATCCTTAGGAGTTAATTTCTTATTTTTTATATTGTATATAGTAATACCCCAATACTCTTTCCCATCCGGAATATTATGTTTAATATAATTAATATCCTTTAGTTTGTGGTATTCTTTAACAATTTTCGTTTTCCCAACAATTGGATAAGATCGTAAAACGCCCCCATTATTCTTTGTCATATAATAATCGAGTTTATTTGAATAATCCCATTTTGTAACAATTACCTTCCCATTTTCAATAAAATCATAATCGACAATTTTTTCTTTCAAATCAATAAACGTATATGGTTTTATATAAATAGAGATATAAGTCATATAAGACAAACTCAATACAAAGCCTAGGCCAATCATGCCAAAGATTAGTTTTTTGACTCGATTCGGTAACTTTAACATGCGCTCGTTCCTCTCTTCCACCTCAGTTTCATTCCTTCTATCATACCGAATTTTCTTTCACCTCGCAAATCCGCTACTAGTTGGTGAGATTCCAGCAAAAAAGCCATTGGACCTTGCACATCCAATTGGCTCCTTTTTCTTATTCAATTCCTTCAAAGGCCAAGCTTGGTTTGGCATTGAGGTCCCAGCCTGCGAAGTTTTCTTTGTTCCATTCACTAACGCTAGCATAGGCAATCATCCCTGCATTGTCCCCGCAGAGACGCAGAGGCGGAATGATGACCTTAACATCCGTGATGTCAGAAGCCAAGCGTTCACGGAGACCTTGGTTGGCTGCGACCCCACCCGCAACGACTAGAGTCTTGACTGGATATTTCTCCAAAGCCTTCTTGGTCTTGGCCATGAGAATGTCTAAGACGGCTGCTTGGAAACTCGCTGACAGGTCCGCATTAGAGAGACTTTCCCCTTTTTGCTGGGCATTGTGGTGCAGATTGATAAAGGCCGATTTGAGCCCTGAAAAAGAAAATTCCAGATTGTCTTCTTTGATCATGGCCCGTGGGAAATCATAAATATCAGCCCCTTGGTGGGCTAGCTGATCAATCTCACGTCCTGCTGGATAGGTCAAGCCCATCACGCGCCCGACCTTGTCATAAGCCTCTCCTACAGCGTCATCACGGGTCTCTCCGACGATCTTATAATCCCCCGCTTCACTGACATAGACCAACTCGGTATGTCCTCCACTCACCAGCAAGGCTAAGAGCGGAAATTCTAAGGGCTCGACGCTTTGAGCGGCCATCAAGTGCCCCGCCATATGATTGACAGGAATCAAAGGAAGGCCGTGCACCCAGGCAAAGGCCTTAGCTGCAGCCAAGCCGACTAAAAGAGCCCCAACCAGGCCTGGGCCGTAAGTAACGGCTACAGCAGTGACCTCGTCTTCTGTGATGCCGGCTTCTTCTAGGGCTTCTTCAATACATGCCGTGATGACTTCCACATGGTGACGAGAGGCTACCTCAGGCACTACTCCACCAAAACGCTTGTGACTTTCGATTTGACTGGCAATGACATTGGATAAGAGTTGGTCGTCATTTTTCAAGACAGCCACGCTGGTCTCATCACACGATGTCTCAAAAGCCAAAATATATCTATCTTTCATTTGGGTTCCTCTTCATGATCACGGCATCCTCTATCGGATCGTGATAGTAGTTTTTCCTCCGTGCAATTTCTTCAAAATGCATTTTTTTGTATAGGCCTTGGGCCGGTTGATTGGACACGCGCACTTCTAAGAAAATCTCTTTTTGGTCCGGCAACTGCGCGAGTAACTGCTGAGCTAGGCCTCGGCCCTGAAAGGCGCGCTTGACCGCAATCTGCAAAACCTCTGCTTCATAGAGAGTATCTTGAATGGCGACAAACCCAAGGACTTGTCCCTCATCCACAGCTAGGAAATAGGAGATCGATTCCTGCTCTAAATCGGCTTCGATCTGCTCCAACTTCCAGGGACTAGCTTCATAGACATCTTCCATCACAGAGAGAATAGCGGCTGCATCCTGAATTCGCCCCTTTTTGATTTCTACTTTGATCATAGACGCTTGATGTAGGAGGTCGTTGTTTCCGTGTGGTCTTTGAGCCAGTTTTCCTCCGCTTCGACCCGTTTGAGATAATTGGGGACAAAATCATGGAGGCTAGCAGGTACTTGTTTGAGGCCGAGACGTCCGATTTTCACTGCATCTGGCAGTGTTTCAGAGCAAGTAGCCCTTGGCAGGCTAGAGGCAATCTGCTCCTTAAAAGCCGTGACCTCTCCGACAAAGGTGACCTGCTCACTCGTTGCTGCACGCTCTAGGACTTCCTCAAATGGAAAATGCCCTTCTGGCGCGACCAGCTGATCTCCTTGGTAAAAACCCGCATAGACGTTGTTCCGACGGGCATCCATGACAGGTACTACCAAACCTTCTAGATCATCCGGCACTAGGGCTAAGAGGCTTGAAACCCCGACCAATTCAATCCCTAAAGTATGAGCCAAGGTCTTTGCGGTTGCGACTGCAATGCGCAGCCCAGTATAGCTCCCAGGACCTTCTGCCACCACGATGCGGTCCAAGTCCTTGGGTGTCAAGTCGATTTGTTGCATCAAAAAATCGATGACCGGCATCAAGGTGATACTATGATTCTTTTTAATGGTTAAAGTTGTTTCTGCAAGTAGAGTCTCATCTTCTAAAATCGCTACAGAAAGAGCCTTACTCGAGGTATCAAATGCTAATAATTTCATTTCCTACTCCTCTTGAACTGGATTATATTATACTACAAATTCCCTTCAAATCCCAGCGAAACTTTCCCTTAGAGTGCAGGATTTTCATATCCAAAACCTCTCAAAAGCTTCTCTATTATAGGTCTTTGCCTCTCTGACTTTTCCAGTCTATCTTTTACTTACAGGCGAATTTATGATATAATGATAATTAATTGTATCGAATCAGGTCAACTAGTTGCGAGTAGAAAACTCTAGTGATTGCACTCCTTCGCAGCTAACAAATAGACCGAAATAATGAAAGGAAAATTACTTCATGATTTACAAAGTTTTTTATCAGGAAACAAAAGAACGGAACCCTCGTCGTGAAACGACGCATGCACTTTATCTCGATATTGATGCACCAAATGAACGCGAAGGACGCATCCAAGCTCGTCAATTGGTTGAAGCAAACACAGATTTCAACATTGAATTTATCACACCACTTTCTGAGCAACACCTTGCTTACGAGAAAGAGTCAGGTGCCTTTGAACTAACGGAGTACTAATCCATGGCCTATACCTTAAAACCTGAAGAAGTTGGTGTATTTGCCATTGGTGGACTTGGAGAAATCGGGAAAAATACCTACGGGATCGAGTACCAAGATGAAATCATCATTGTCGATGCCGGAATCAAATTTCCAGAAGACGACCTCCTTGGGATCGACTATGTGATCCCTGATTACTCTTATATCGTTGACAATATTGATCGTGTCAAAGCGGTCCTCATTACCCACGGACACGAAGACCACATCGGTGGGCTTCCTTTCCTTTTGAAGCAAGCCAATGTCCCTATCTATGCTGGACCTTTAGCGCTTGCCTTGATCCGTGGAAAATTAGAAGAGCATGGCCTTCTTCGCGATGCCAAACTCTACGAAATCAACCAAAACACTGAGCTTCAATTTAAAAATCTTAAAGCAACCTTCTTCCGTACGACCCACTCTATTCCAGAACCTTTAGGGATTGTGATTCACACCCCCCAAGGAAAGATTGTCTGTACCGGAGACTTCAAATTTGACTTCACGCCCGTTGGGGAACCGGCTGACCTCCATCGTATGGCAGCTCTTGGAGAAGAAGGCGTTCTCTGTCTGCTCTCAGACTCAACCAACGCGGAAATTCCAACCTTTACCAACTCTGAAAAAGTGGTAGGCCAATCCATCATGAAGATCATCGAAGGCATCCATGGGCGCATCATCTTTGCTTCCTTTGCCTCGAATATCTTCCGTCTCCAACAGGCCGCTGAGGCCGCTGTCAAGACAGGTCGCAAGATCGTCGTCTTTGGACGCTCCATGGAAAAAGCCATCGTCAATGGAATCGAGCTTGGCTACATCAAGGTCCCTGCTGGAACCATTATCGAGCCAAATGAGATCAAAGACTATGCGGCCAATGAAATCCTGATCATGTGTACAGGAAGCCAAGGAGAGCCAATGGCAGCCCTCTCTCGGATTGCCAACGGAACACACCGCCAAGTGCAACTCCAACCAGGAGATACCGTTATCTTCTCTTCTAGCCCGATTCCTGGAAATACAACCAGTGTGAACAAATTGATCAATACGATTTCTGAAGCGGGTGTCGATGTCATTCACGGGAAGATCAACAACATCCATACCTCTGGACACGGGGGGCAACAAGAACAAAAACTCATGCTCCGCTTGATCAAACCAAAATACTTCATGCCTGTCCATGGTGAATACCGGATGCAGAAGATCCACGCCGGACTTGCTCGTGATTGCGGAGTAGAAAAAGACAATATCTTCATCATGAGTAACGGTGATGTCCTCGCCCTTACAGCCAACTCTGCTCGTATTGCAGGAAGCTTTAATGCCCAAGACATCTATGTCGATGGAAATCGCATCGGCGAAATCGGAGCTGCTGTTCTTCGTGACCGGAGAGACCTTTCCGAAGACGGTGTCGTGCTTGCTGTTGCGACTGTTGACTTCAAATCGAAGATGATTCTGGCAGGACCAGATATCTTGAGCCGTGGTTTCATCTACATGCGTGAATCAGGAGACCTGATCCGTGAAAGCCAACGCATTCTCTTCAATGCTATTCGTATCGCCTTGAAGAACAAAGATGCCAATATCCAAACCGTCAATGGTGCGATTGTCAATGCCCTTCGCCCATTCTTATACGAGAGCACGGAACGTGAACCTATCATTATCCCAATGATTCTCACACCAGATGACGAAAATTAAAAAACAACCAGTTGAAACCACTGTTTCAACTGGTTTTATGATGACTTTTTGAGGATCAAAAAGAGAGTGGGACAGAAATCGGTAATTCGTTAGAATTCGATTTCGTCGTCCCACCTCCGCACAGTTGAGTAGGGCTGTAAAAGCTGATGAAATCAGCGTAGTAGAGCCCACTCAACCACTGCGTCTTGCTCGACAATCCAAAAATAATTGAGAGGCTAGGACTTTTGTCCTAGCCTCTTTACTCTTGTTTCTTAATAAAGATCTAAATAGTTGTCTACTTCCCATTGGGATACGAAGGTCGCATAGCTTGCCCATTCGATTCGTTTGGCTTCGAGGAAGCTGGTGTAGATGTGTTCACCCAAGGCAGCTTTCACCACTTCGTCTTCTGTCAAGGCTTTCAAGGCATTGTGAAGAGTAGAAGGGAGATCTGTGATTCCAGCTGCTCTACGTTCTTCCGGTGTCATCACATAGATATTTTCTTCGATCGGAGCAGGTGCTTCGATTTTATTTTCAATACCGTGAAGGCCGACTTCAAGCAAGACTGCCAAAGCTACATAAGGATTGGCCATTGGGTCTACGGAACGTAATTCTAAACGAGTTCCCATACCACGTGATGCTGGCACACGTACCAATGGAGAACGGTTGCGACCTGCCCAAGCGATATAAACAGGTGCTTCATATCCAGGAACCAAACGTTTATAAGAGTTGACGGTTGGATTGGTCACAGCTGTAAAATTGTAGGCATGCTTGATCAAACCACCCAAGAAGTGATAAGCAGTTTCTGACAATTGCATTCCACGTGGATCTTCTGGATCAAAGAAGGCATTGTTGCCATCCTGGTCAAAGAGAGACATATTACAGTGCATACCTGATCCGGCAATTCCAAATTTTGGTTTGGCCATAAAGGTTGCATACAAACCGTGTTTACGGGCAATGGTTTTCACGACAAGCTTGAAGATTTGAATCTTATCACAAGCGCGGAGAACTTCGTCATACTTAAAGTCAATTTCATGCTGACCAACGGCTACTTCGTGGTGGCTAGCTTCTACTTCAAAACCCATCTTGGTCAAGACATTTACGATTTCACGACGAGTGTTATCTGCAAGGTCTGTTGGAGCCAAGTCAAAATAGCCACCTTTGTCATTTACTTCAAGAGTTGGATCTCCATTTTCGTCCAACTTAAAGAGGAAGAATTCTGGTTCTGGTCCAAGGTTAAAGGATTTGAATCCAAGTTTTTCCATATGACGAAGGGCACGTTTCAAGTTGCCACGTGGGTCTCCTGCAAATGGTTCCCCTTCTGTCGTATAGACATCACAGATCAAGCCAGCTACGCTACCATTTTCATCTCCCCAAGGGAAAACTGTCCATGTATCTAAATCTGGGTAAAGATACATGTCTGACTCGTTGATACGGACAAATCCTTCGATAGAAGAACCATCAAACATGGCTTTGTTTGAAAGAACCTTGTCCAGTTGCTCATCGGTAGCTGGAATTTCGACGTTCTTCATGGTTCCCAAAATATCAGAGAACATCAAGCGAATAAAAGTAACATTTTTTTCTTTTACTTCACGGCGAATATCTGCAGCAGTAATTGACATTTTTGTCTCCTTAAAATAGATTACAAGCTTATGAAATGATCAACGAAATTGACCATATGGCGATGGGGAAGATGTGAAGCGACTTTGCTGAAGAATGTCACGATGAAGAGCCTTACGGATCTCTTCTTGACTGACAACCTTGGTTTGCTCTTGCTCTTTTTCCGCATATTTCTTCTTAATATCCGCAATATTGAAGCCATCTGAGATATAATCTTTGATCTCAAGCAGGCGGTCCATATCGTCCAACGAATACATGCGGCGATTGCCTTCTGTCCGATCAGGAGAAATCAATCCCTGATCTTCATAATAACGAATCTGGCGAGCTGTCAAGTCAGTCAGCTTCATAACACTTCCAATCGGAAAGACTGCCAGCGAGCGTCGTAATTCCTTTTCCTTCATACCATTCCTCTTTCTATTCTATTATATCGAAAAAAAAATCTATGTCAAGATTAAATGTTATATAATCTTACATAGTTTTTTTGTGTTTCTTGAGAAAATCGCGAATGCGATCCACATCCGAATTGACCAAAATCGCAACGAAAACGCCAATAAAGGTCTCAAATATTCGGGCAAAAACATACAAGAAGGTTTCTCCGTTAGGAATCGAAAGGGTAATGATCAGCATTGCCGAAACTCCTCCGATAATTCCTGCTTTATTATTCATAGCGACATTTGTCATAATGGTTAACATGGTCGCAATAGGTACAAAAATCAGAGTCACCCAATACGCCCCATGAAAGAGCGTTTTTAAAAGGAAGAACAATACGGCATAAAAACCTCCGATACTGTTGCCCATGACACGCGAAGCCCCGAAGTGGACACTCTTATCAAAGTCTTCCCTCAAACTAAAAACAGCTGTCAACGTCCCGATCTGAAGGCCTCGCCAGCCAAATATTCCAAAAATAAGTAGTACAATAAAAACGGCAATCCCTGTTTTAAAGGTTCTCATCCCCAAACGGAATTTGGACCAATCAAATTTGTGTCGTTTAAAGTAATCCATGGTCACCTATCTTTCTATTTCTATTATTCTACCATATTTTCAGAAAGGAGAGAACAGATATCAATAGAAAGAAAAAAGAGAGTGGGACAGAAATCGGTAATTCGTTAGAATTCGATTTCGTCGTCCCACCTACTCAACCACTGCGTCTTGCTCGACAATCTAAAAATAATTGAGAGGCTAGGACTTGTGTCCCAGCCTCTTTCATTCTATTTAGATTATTTGTCTGTAAGAGCAGCCAATCCTGGAAGTTCTTTACCTTCAAGGAGTTCCATAGAAGCACCACCACCAGTAGAGATCCATGAGAATTTGTCTGCACGGCCAAGGTTGATCGCAGCAGCAGCTGAGTCACCACCACCGATGATTGATTTAACGCCTGGTTGTTTCACGATAGCGTCCATCACACCGATTGTACCAGCTTGGAAGTCAGGGTTTTCAAATACACCCATAGGTCCGTTCCATACAACTGTTTTCGCACCAGTCAATTCTTGGTCGAATTTAGCGATTGATTTAGGACCGATATCAAGACCAAGGAATCCTGGATCTACTGCTTCACCTTCAGTGTCTTTCACTTCAGTGTAGTCAGCAAATGCGTTTGCTTCTTTTGAGTCAACTGGCAAGATCAATTTGCCGTTTGATTTTTCAAGAAGAGCTTTCGCAACATCCAATTTGTCTTCTTCTACAAGTGAGTTACCGATTTCGATACCTTGTGCTTTGTAGAATGTGTAAGTCATCCCACCACCGATAAGGACTTTATCAGCTTTTTCAAGCAAGTTTTCGATAACACCGATCTTGTCAGATACTTTAGATCCACCAAGGATAGCTACGAATGGACGTTCTGGAGCTTCAACTGCTTCTTTGATATAAGCAATTTCGTTTTCAAGAAGGAATCCAGCAACAGCTTTATCAACGTTTGCAGAGATACCAACGTTAGATGCGTGTGCACGGTGAGCAGTACCGAATGCATCGTTTACGAAGATACCATCTCCAAGTGATGCCCAGTATTTACCAAGTTCAGGATCGTTTTTAGATTCTTTCTTGCCGTCAACATCTTCGAAACGAGTGTTTTCAACCAAGAGAACTTGTCCATCTTCAAGAGCGTTAACAGCTGCTTCCAATTCAGCACCACGTGTAACACCTGGGATAAATTTCACTTCTTGACCCAATTTAGCAGCCAAGTCAGCAGCTACAGGAGCAAGTGATTTACCTTCTTTATCTGCTTCTTCTTTTACACGTCCAAGGTGAGAGAAGAGGATTGCACGTCCACCTTGTTCAAGGATGTACTTGATAGTTGGAAGAGCTGCAGTGATACGGTTATCGTTAGTGATCACGCCGTCTTTTACAGGAACGTTGAAGTCAACACGAACGAGAACTTTTTTCCCTTTCAAGTCAACGTCTTTAACAGTCAATTTTGCCATTAGATATGACTCCTTCTTTTTTTAATACATGATAATTATATCACAAAAGCTGTAAAAGAGGTAGAAAAATCCAATGCTTTTCCCCTCTAATTCACAGGATCCGAACGACACTTCTAAATACAAGATCAAACCTCTCTGGTTTTCACCAGAGAGGTTTTTTGAGAGTGACTTTTTAAGTGAACGAAAGAATCCTGTAAAAGACTTACTCTTCTTTCTTCTTACCAGCCAAGAGGAAGCCGCCTAAGGCCGCTAAGAGAACAGCTTCAGCTGCAAAGGAAGCTTCTAGGCTTGCCGTATTTGGCAAGTGTTCCGATTGACTTTCTTTGCTTGCATCTTTTGTTTCTTGCTGAACCGTTGGCTGTGAGTTCGCTCCTTGGTGGGCACTTAACAACTGATGGATCTCTTGATCGACCATATCCTTGTGTTCTTCCTCCTGATGACCCGCTTGAGTAGAAGTCGTTGGGGCCAACTGATCCACTTGAGAAGACTCTGTAGGCTTCAATGGATTAGCTGGATCCGGAGTTACTGGGGCAGCTGGTTGGACTGGTTGATTTGGTTGAGCTGGTTGAACAGGCTGATCAGGTTTAGCCGGTTCCTCTGGTTGGATCGGTTGATCTGGTCCTTCCGTTTGTGCTGGTTTATAGACAATCGCATAGTGAGTAAAGTGAGGAGCTGTAAAGATGACTACATCTCCTACTCTCTCAAAGGCCAAGGATTGAGGAGCTTGACCTTCTGGGAAGAAGAGAACTTGCTCCACTTCTTTATCCTTATCCACAGGGATTTTCACAAAGGATGGATGGTGGGTATCAATATCTTGACCGCTGGCATCCACGCCTTCAATATCAAAGACGATTCCTTCTCGACCCTTCAGCTCTTCTTTTTCTGCCTGATTGGCTTCAACTTTTGCGACTTTCAGTCCTTTGACAACGGTTGGCTCTAAGTTGGAGAATTGAACTTCGACTCCAGTTGCAGGGTCTACAAAGACCGCTGGCTTATCTTCTTTCAGGAGCGCAATCAAGGTCTCTAGACCTGTCTTAGCTGTTTCAAGCGCTTCAGGAGTGAGCTCTGAAGAAGCTAGGAGCTCTTTATTTTTCTCAACCAGTGCCTGCAAAGCTTCACCAGAAGGGTGATTTGGCTTGCTTGCTAATAGAGCAGTCGCTTCTGTTGTCAGAGCAGAGAGAGCTTCTTTTTCTTTTGTTAGATTGGCTTGACCATCCAAGGCTTTCAAGAGAGCGGTCAATTGGTTCAACTGCTCATTGACTTGATCTTGTGTGCTGGTATCATGCTCTTTCAAGACTTTTTCAGAAGCAGCCATTCCAGCCAGCAAGGCTTCTTTGACTTCAGGAGTCGCAAAAGTAAAGTCTACTTTGGCTTTTGCAGCTTCAGCTTCAGCCAATTTTTGCTTGAGGTATTCATCGTTGAGAGCTGGTTTTGGATTGACGAGGACATCAAAGCTTGTGCTAGCTCCTTTGTAATGGACAGTGATGGTTTGACGACCTTCCTTGGTCGTATCAAAGCCAGTCACTTCCACACCTTCATCTGTCAAGGCATGCGTTTCGGTCGTTTCATCTTCAAAGACGACTGTAAAGCGTCCACCTTCTTTTTCCAATGATTCTCCGACAATATATTCCACTTTTGGTTTGTCGGTCAATTCTAGACCAGCAACTGCTTTTTCACCTGCTTCTTCTGCACTGACCACAAAAACAGTGAGGGTCTTATCCAATTTCTGACCAAGGTAAGAGACTTCTAGGTGTTGTTCTCCCAGCTTGCTACTGTCAAATCCATGAATCTCTACACCTGAGTTGGTGAGGTTGACCAGTTGATCTGCTTGGCCATCTTTATAATGAACGCGAAGAGTCGCCCCTTTCAAGGAAAGGGCATCGCCTTCCCGGTAGACCTTCTTGGTCAAGCCATCTTCAAATTGAAGTCCCGCAATTTCTTTATCATTTTTTGGAACTTCAATTGCTAGAACATTACTGATATCTTTGCCAGGTTCTTGCGCACGATAGTAGAGAAGAGATGGGGTTGATTCAAAAGCCAGTGGTTTAAAGATCAGATTTCCAGCTTGATCGGCTGTCATGGTCGCAATTGGATTAGTAGCTTCTTTATCGGCATAAAGAGTCAGAGTAGTATTAGCTGGAACATCTTTGAAGCCGACTTGGACAAAATGATTACCCAGATTTTGCGCTGCAGCATGTTTCATCGGGATGTTGACCGTTTCCGTATCCAGACTTTCATACATCTTCCAGTTGTAAATCCGGATGGCTTGCCATGGAGTTCCGTTATCTGCCGTAATGACATGGAGACGCCAGTCTTGAGCCTTGATCGGATGATCAAGTGTAATGTCAGATACATGGGCTTTATTGCCACGAACTTCCTTGGCTAATTTCCACTCACCGGCTTCGTCCTTGTAGTAAAGGTCGAAGTCACGGGTGTTCATCTTGCCATCGTCGACAGATTCCCCACCAGCACCGGCATGGTCCATGACCCAACGAACAATGGTCCGAGGTTGTGTCAAGCGGATATCGACGGTTCCACTCAATTGAGCAGAAGACCATTTATCTGAAAGACTGGTAATGGTCCCATTTAACATGCCTTCAATGCCTTCACTACCATCCGCATCTGGGAAGCTCGAACCGATCACTTTGGCTCCAATGACTACGTTTGGCGCTAAAGCTTTTGGTAGACTGGTATCTGACACGGTCATGCCCCAATCAAAGGCTACAGTTCCCGCATCTGAACGTTGACCGTTCTTCCCAACTGCCACAACCTTGAGTTCCTGAGTGGTTCCTTCAGCACTTGCTGAACGGCTAACTTTTGGTAGATAGACGGTTGTCGCAGAAGACCCTGTTAAGAGACGCCAGTTATCGCCATCTTTTTCATAGACTTCATAATAATCCGCATCTGCTACCCCTTTAAAATTGAGGACTGCTTCTGCTTCTTGCGCATTTTGTAGGCGTTTTGCTCGAACGGATACTTCTGCTGGAGTCGCTGGTTTCTCTTGGTTTGAAGTAATCGACAATTGGCCGAGATTAAATTTGTAGTCTTTAACATCCGTATCATGGTCAAAGAACATCTTCACAGCATAAATGGTCTTGCCAGCCAAACTTCCCAAATCAAAGGTTTGAGTAGACCAATCCGCACTCGGTGTCAATTCTTTCCATTCGTATTCAGAGTAGTCTTCTTTGGTGGCAACAGCTACCCAGGCGGCTGCTCCGATCCCACCTTTATGACTGACGCTCAATTTTGTCGTTTCTGTCACAGGAATCTTGGTCGAATAGAGCATGACATTTTGACTGCTATTGGCTTTTAAATCTCCTTCAAAGGCTAGAGAATTTCCTCCATTGTAGGCTTGATCAAAATCATAGCGACCTTTCAATGGTGTACTATCTTCACTATGCTCTACCCACCAACGCCATGTTGGAAGGTAGCCAGAAACAGAACGGTAGTTCCACTCCCCTTCTTTAGAAATCTTGCCATCCACAAACCAGTGTTTTCCGTGACCAGTATTGAAGGAAGTATTGAAATCTTCACTTGTAATAGGAGTTTTGTCCACTACTAGATTGGACATACCGTACCAAGATTGGTCTGCTGGTTTTCCTTTAGTCGGATCTCCTTGGAAACCTGTCCAGAATAGATCTTCATGGGTATGGTAACCTTCTCCCGTCTTTCCTAGCCCTGTAATGGTGTCAGGTGCATAAAGACCAAGAGATAGACGCAGCTTGCCATGTTCATCTAAAATGGCATTCCAGTCTACATTAGTTTTATAAGAGCCTCCTTTTTGGAGCTCGAGTCCAGCTAGAACATCATAAGGATTCCGATGAATCCATTTAGCTGTGCTGATGGAATAATCAACTTCTGATTTGCCCCAGTTAAAGTTGGCAAAGAAGGTATCAACTGGATTTTCCCCATTTTCTGGCTGCATGAAATTGTAGTTGTATTCTCCCAGCGCATTCTCATGGTAACGGCCATATTCATAGGTCATAGCATCATACCAAGAATACTTAATCGGATAGTTCAGACTCTTCGCATATTCCTTGGTATAAAGAAGAAAATCTCTCAATTTTGGACCCAATGGTTCTACAAGATTTCCGGTTGTTTCTTGGTTGATAAAGTAACCATCAAAGCCATAGTACTTGGCAAGTTCGACTAATTTACGCGCGATCGGGAAGGTCTTAGACCCCTCACTATCTTCTTTCAAAGTTTCTGCAAAATGTTCTTGATCCTTGATGCTGCTAGACCAGTTATAAAAGATTGTTCCATAAATAGGAACCCCATTTCGGTGGGCAGCATCGATCACATCTGCTGATGGAACCAGCCCTTCCCAAAAGACCATGGAATCCAAATATTGCCAGTAATCAAAAGCATAGGCCTTAGATTCTTCCCCACCGACAGACGCATGATCCTTGGCTTTGGAGTTCATGTTTGACAGTGCTTGGATCTTCGCTTCAGGGTTGGCTTGTTCATTAATTTGTTTCCCTTGAAAACGACTCGCAAGTGGGACGCTTGCTCTGTTCATATCGTCATCCACTCGTTTTCCTGGTTCCCACTTCAAGAGATCGTCCCAAGTATCGAACTTAACTTCTTTGGGTCTTAATTGTTTTTCTTCATTGGTTGGTAAATCAGCCACTTTTTCTGCAGCAGCTTTCGGTTTTTCAGTCTCTGAAACAGCTGGATGATCTGCAGTCGTCGAGCTAGCTTCTGTACTTGTAGGACTAGACTCTGGAGTGACCACTTCTGCTGTAGCTGGTTTTACAGGATCAGCTGTAGGAAGCGCTGCATCTGCAGTATAGACGCCAGCTTCTCTCACCAAATGATTGACATCATCGGTCGTTGCTGAAGAGCTTTCCAAGGGTTGTTCACTAGTAGAAACCGTCTCATCTGCAGAGACAGCGCCTGTTCCTAAAAATGCTAACCCAATCAATGCGGAGCAAACTCCCACACTGAATTTTCGTATACTAAATCGTTCTTTCTTTTCAAATAGATGACCTTTCATCTTGACCTCCTTGTATGGTTTTTTTCTTTTTCTTGAGCGATTTCCATTGTCTCCTTTCTCCACGACCTGTAATCGCTTTCATTTCGTTGTATTAGAAATCTCCAATCAAGAATAGGATACCCTAATCTATTTAGCACTGTCAATCTATTTTATCAATTCCTATAATATGATGAGAAAGCCCTAAAAAAAGTACAAAAAAAGAGGAGGTTTCCCTCCTCTCATCATACGCATGAATTATTTAGCAATTTTTGCGAAGTATTCAAGAGTACGAACAAGTTGTGCAGTGTAAGACATTTCGTTGTCATACCATGAAACAACTTTAACCAATTGTTTACCGTCAACGTCAATAACTTTAGTTTGAGTTGCGTCAAACAATGATCCGTAAGACATACCTACAACGTCTGAAGAAACGATTGGATCTTCAGTGTAACCGTATGATTCGTTTGAAGCTGCTTTCATAGCTGCGTTCACTTCATCAACAGTAACGTTCTTTTCAAGAACAACTACCAATTCAGTAACTGATCCAGTTGGAACAGGAACACGTTGTGCAGCTCCGTCCAATTTACCGTTCAATTCAGGGATAACCAAACCGATTGCTTTAGCAGCACCAGTTGAGTTAGGAACGATGTTAGCAGCACCAGCGCGTGCACGACGAAGGTCACCTTTACGGTGTGGACCGTCAAGGATCATTTGGTCACCAGTGTAAGCGTGGATAGTAGTCATCAATCCTTCAACAACACCGAAGTTATCTTGAAGAGCTTTAGCCATTGGAGCCAAGCAGTTTGTAGTACATGAAGCACCTGAGATAACTGTTTCAGTACCATCAAGAATATCGTGGTTAGTGTTAAATACGACTGTTTTAACATCTGATCCACCAGGAGCAGTGATAACAACTTTCTTAGCACCACCAGCATGCAAGTGTTTTTCAGCTGCAGCTTTAGTAGCAAAGAAACCAGTTGCTTCAAGAACGATTTCTACACCGTCGTTAGCCCAGTCGATTTGTTCTGGATCGCGTTCAGCAGAAACTTTAACGAATTTACCGTTAACTTCGAATCCACCTTCTTTAACTTCCACAGTACCGTCGAAACGACCTTGAGTTGTATCGTATTTCAACAAGTGTGCAAGCATAACTGGATCTGTAAGGTCGTTGATGCGTGTAACTTCAACACCTTCTACGTTTTGGATACGACGGAAAGCAAGACGTCCGATACGACCGAAACCGTTAATACCAACTTTAACTACCATTCGTGATTTCCTCCTTATGAAAATCAAAAAATTTTTTTGTGAAAAGAGTAACTTGACACAGCGCCAAACATCTTTTAACAGTCTCTATTATATACTTTATTGCATTAAAAAGCAACTATTTCCCAACGAAAAGCAAGATTTATCATAGATCAGTGCCTCTTTTATTAAAGTTTTTCACAAAGTCTTGATTGCTAGGAGGAGCACTTTTTTACTTGTATTCACTTTTGGAACAAACAAAAACTCTTCCCGAAATGGGAAGAGTTTTTAAGCATTGGTAAATTAAGCTTCACCTTTAGCTTTTTTAATGATTTCTTCTTGTACTGATTTTGGTACATCTTCGTAGTGGTCAAATACCATCATGAAAGTACCACGTCCTTGAGTTGCAGAACGAAGAACAGTAGCGTAACCGAACATTTCAGCAAGTGGTACATAAGCACGAACGATTTGGCTTGCACCGTGTGCTTCCATACCATCTACACGTCCACGACGAGCAGTTACGTGCCCCATAACATCCCCAAGGTTTTCTTCAGGAACTGTGATAGTTACAAGCATCATTGGTTCAAGGATAGCTGGTTGTGCAGTCTTAGCAGCTTCTTTAAGCGCAAGAGATGCAGCGATCTTGAAGGCAGTTTCAGATGAGTCGACATCGTGGTATGAACCATCGTAAAGCTTAGCTTTTACGTCAACCATTGGGTAACCAGCAAGAACACCGTTCGCCATAGATTCTTGAAGTCCTTTTTCTACTGCAGGGATGAATTCACGTGGAACCACACCACCGACGATCGCATTTTCGAACTCGAATCCTTTACCTTCTTCGTTTGGAGTAAATTCGATCCAAACATCACCAAACTGACCTTTACCACCAGATTGACGTTTGAAGAATCCACGTGCTTGTGTAGAAGCGCGGAATGTTTCACGGTAAGATACTTGAGGAGCACCAACGTTAGCTTCAACCTTGAATTCACGTTTCATACGGTCAACAAGGACATCCAAGTGCAACTCACCCATACCAGAGATAACTGTTTCACCAGTTTCAGGGTTTGTTTCAACGCGGAATGTTGGATCTTCTTCAGCCAATTTTTGAAGGGCGATACCCATCTTGTCTTGGTCTGCTTTAGATTTAGGCTCAACCATCAATTGGATAACTGGTTCTGGAACTTCGATTGATTCAAGGATGATTTTTGCTTTTTCATCTGTCAATGAGTCACCAGTTGTTGTATCTTTCAAACCAACGGCAGCAGCGATATCACCAGAGTAAACTGTTTCAATTTCTTTACGAGTGTTGGCGTGCATTTGAAGGATACGTCCGATACGTTCACGTTTACCTTTAGAAGTGTTCAATACGTATGAACCTGAGTTCAAGACACCTGAGTAAACACGGAAGAATGTCAAACGACCTACGAATGGGTCAGTCATGATCTTGAAGGCAAGAGCTGCAAATGGCTCTTCATCAGATGCTGGACGTTCTTCTTCTTCGTCTGTATCTGGGTTTACACCCTTGATTGCAGGGATATCAAGTGGGCTTGGAAGGTAGTCAAGGACTGCATCCAACATCAATTGAACCCCTTTGTTCTTGAAGGCAGAACCACAAAGTACTGGGTAGAATTCAACGTTGATTGTAGCTTTACGGATACCAGCTTTCAATTCTTCGTTAGTGATTTCTTCCCCTTCAAGGTATTTCATCATCAAGTCTTCATCAGTTTCAGCAACTGCTTCAACCAATTTTTCACGGTATTCTTGAGCTTGTTCAAGGTATTCAGCTGGAATATCTTCTTCAAGGATATCTGTACCAAGGTCGTTCGTATAGATTTCAGCTTTCATCTTGATCAAGTCAATGATTCCGCGGAAGTCATCTTCAGCACCGATTGGCAATTGAATTGGGTGAGCGTTTGCTTGAAGACGGTCATGAAGTGTGCTTACTGAGTAAAGGAAGTCAGCACCGATTTTATCCATCTTGTTAGCGAATACGATACGTGGAACTCCGTATTCAGTTGCTTGACGCCAAACTGTTTCAGTTTGAGGCTCAACACCTGATTGTGAGTCAAGAACGGTTACAGCACCGTCCAAAACGCGGAGTGAACGTTGAACTTCGATAGTGAAGTCCACGTGTCCTGGTGTGTCGATGATGTTTACACGAGTGTCTTTCCATTGAGCTGTTGTAGCGGCAGATGTGATGGTGATACCACGTTCTTGCTCTTGCTCCATCCAGTCCATTTGTGACGCACCTTCGTGAGTTTCACCGATTTTATGAATCTTACCAGTGTAGTAAAGGATACGCTCAGTTGTAGTTGTTTTACCAGCATCGACGTGAGCCATGATACCGATATTACGAGTTTTTTCAAGTGAAAATTCGCGTGCCATGAGGTTTGTTTCTCCTATATTTTTTATTTCTATATTCTATTATAACATGATTTAATAAAAACGGATAGGCAGGACCTACCCGTTTTCAGTGTTTTCATGCTAAGTTTTGGTTCCAACTTGTAAGAAGAGTTGAATTGGGTTCAAGAGCTGACGAAGCTTAATTGAACTCGGGCTAAAAGCTCAAGTTAACTGATTTGAACCCGAGCGAGGCCCGGTGCAAAAAAGATAAACTGCTTTGTGTTCATCGAACACTGCATCAGTTTCCTATTTTTGCCTTGGGCCTTTGCCGCTCTTAGTATCATTTTCTTACCAGCGGAAGTGTGCGAATGCACGGTTAGCTTCAGCCATACGGTGAGTATCTTCACGTTTCTTAACAGCTGCACCAGTGTTGTTCGCTGCATCCAAGATTTCTTTTGCAAGACGATCAACCATTGTGTGTTCACCACGTTGACGAGCGATTGTTACCAACCAACGAAGTCCAAGTGTTGTACGACGTTCTGGACGAACTTCAACTGGGACTTGGTAGTTAGAACCACCGACACGGCGAGCACGTACTTCAAGTACAGGCATGATGTTTTCCATAGCTGTTTCGAATACTTCAAGAGCGTCGTTTCCAGTAGCTTCTTTAATTTGTTCGAAAGCTCCGTAAACGATTGAAGCAGCTGTACCACGTTTACCATCAAGCATAACGCGGTTGATAAGACGAGTAACTAATTGTGAATTGTAAAGCGGATCTGGCAATACATCGCGTTTAGGCGCACGGTTTTTACGACTCATTTCTCTTTATCCCCTTTCCTTATGCTTTTGGACGTTTAGTACCGTATTTAGAACGGCCTTGTTTACGATCGTTTACACCTGCAGTATCAAGTGCTCCACGGACGATATGGTAACGTACCCCTGGAAGGTCTTTTACACGTCCACCACGAAGAAGAACCACGCTGTGTTCTTGCAAGTTGTGTCCGATACCTGGGATATAAGCAGTAACTTCGATCAAGTTGCTCAAACGTACACGAGCGAATTTACGAAGGGCTGAGTTAGGTTTCTTAGGTGTCATTGTTCCAACACGAGTTGCAACACCACGTTTTTGTGGTGAAGAAACGTTTGTTTGAACTTTTTTATGACTGTTGTAACCAACGTTCAAAGCTGGTGATTTAGATTTTTCTACTTTTGATTTACGCGGTTTGCGAACCAATTGGTTAATTGTAGGCATCTACATTCTCCTGTGAATTTTTTTATTTTTGGTGATGATACACTTGGTGACAGCTACCATCTGTGTGTACTTTTGCAACATTTGTCAGCACGTCCCTGTACACTCTTGAGAGACCAAAAGTAAAAAGTACCGTCTATTATTATAACATGACGGCACTTTGATTGCAAGATGTTTTTTTATTTTTTAAAGAAATCGAAAAAGTTCATTATTGACCAGCTTGAGCAGGTTCTTCTGCCCCTGCATCTGCAGCCGGAGCATACTGTTGTTGCTGTTGTGATTGAACTGTCGCATTAGCTCCAGCTACTCCAGCATTGGCATTAGCGTTTGCGTTGGCATTAGCGTCTGTTTGAGTCTGCTGCGTTGTCGCAGTATCACTCTCATAGGCCAGTCCATAATAGTTAGCGATGTATTGGATACGGGCCTCAAGCGATTGCTTTTGAGTCGCATCTTTGACTTTCTTCACAGCAGCTTGGGCAGCGTTCACAGAATCTTGACTTGGCGTTGTTTCCATTTGAACGACTGCTTTTTCAGCAGCTTCTGTATTTTTCTTTTCTTCCTTCTTTTCTTTTTCTTCCTTTGTTTCCTTTTTCACTGGAAGGGAACCTGTTTTTTTAGCAGGTTGAATTTCTGTCGTTACCTGGGCAGCCGTATTCTTTTTAACGGTATACAAACCAGCTACCAAAATAAAGGATAGAGACAGAACTGTCACCAAGCGAATCCACAAAGGACTATTATCAAATCGATCTAAAATTCTTTTCACTTTTTGATCCTCCTTTGCTGCTCTTAATCAAAGATATTTCCAACTTCGACGCTCAATTTATTTTCTTTTACATCGATGTTGGTCACGCGCAATAAGGATTTGTGTTCAAAGAATTCCCGGTCAGTTGCAGCATTATCCGCAAAGACAGCTACTCCTGCTAATTCAGAATCGAATTCAGCCAAGAGACTGACCATTCCATTAATCGTTCCGCCACCTTTAAGGAAGTCATCGACAATCAAGACCCGGCTTCCTGCTTTTAGGCTCCGTTTTGAAAGGAACATTTTCTCAATACGATCCCCACTTGAGCCTGAAACATAGTTGACACTAACGGTTGACCCTTCTGTGATTTTCAAATCACGACGGACAATAACAAAAGGAACATTCAAGACATTGGCTACTGCATTGGCTAGAGGAACTCCCTTGGTCGCTACGGTCATGACAGCATCAATCTTCTTATCTCGGAAGGCTTTGGCAATGATGCGGCCGATGCGATTCAAAATCTTTGGATTGCTCAACAGATCAGACAGGTAAATGTAGCCACCAGGAAGGATACGATCACTTTCAGACAGCTGCTTGCAAAGATCCTCGACGATTTCTTTGGATTCTTGATCTGAGATAGACGGTGTAAAGATAACACCTCCACCAGCTCCTGTAATGGTCTCAATATTTCCGATTTCCATCTCTTCAAACGCCCGCTTAATGATCACGATATCTTCTGAGATGGAAGACTTGGCAGACTCATACTTTTCCGCAAACGTATTGAGGCTAGTCAATTCATAGGGATGGTTGATCAAGTAATTAGAAATCACGACCATCCGTTCACTTCTTCTTAATTTCATTTTCTCACCATGTAGTTTTTTCTATCATTATACCATAAGAAGCGAAAAAAACGAACATTCTGATTTACAGAAGGCCGTTTTTTCCTGATTATTTTATTTTTGGCAGAATCATTCCCGTATTTATCTCTGTTTTTACTAGTCGAGATTCGGTTTATAGAAGGAACGATTTTCCATAGCAAAGATTTTATTGGTCATCTCGCCAGGACCAATTAAGCCAAGTGCTGTTGTCATCATCATCATTTCTGCATCCAAATTATCGATCATATGAATAATCTCTGCTTCCATGATCTTTGGACGAACAGGACTACCGTATTCGAGCAAACCATGGTGACTCAAGATCACATGGCGAAGGACGATGACTTCTTCTTTTTGATCATCAATCTTCAAGTCTTGCAAGACCTTGGTGATTTCTTCATCGATGAGTGCAATGTGGCCGATGAGGTTGCCCCGAACAGTGTATTCTGTATTTTCAGGTCCCGTCAACTCGATCACTTTGGCCAAATCGTGTAACATAATCCCTGCAAAGAGCAAGCTCTTATTCAACTGAGGATAGATATCGCCGATACTATCTGCCAAGCGGACCATGGTTGCCGTATGATAAGCAAGGCCTGCTTCAAAGGCATGGTGGTTGGTCTTAGCAGCTGGATAACTATAAAATTCTTTCTCATATTTCCCATAGAGGGCACGGACAATCCGTTGCCAGACTGGATTTTCAATTTTGAAAATCATGTTTGACAAGTATTCATGCAATTCTTTGGGATCTACTGGTGGTTTTTCCTTAAAGTCTGCTGGATTGTTGGGCTCTCCTGCTTGGGGCAAGCGCATGTTTAATTGGTTGACTTGCGGAGTATTATTGTAAACTTCTCGACGTCCAGACATATGGACCACGCGCCCAGCTGTAAAGCTCTCTACATTGTGGGGTTGGGCATCCCATAATTTGCCTTCGATCGTACCGGTCTCATCCTGGAAGACAAAGGCGAGGTAGTTTTTCCCGGCCCGCGTTTGACGCACTTCTGCTGACTTGATTAAATAGAATCCTTCGAACAATTCATCTTTTTTCATTTGGCTAATTTTGACCATCATCTTCTCCATCTTCTATATATACATCTAGTCCCAGCAGGTCCTCATCGCTTTCGATTTGGCGGAGTGTCCGCTCGATGGCACTAGTCCGTCTGGTTAGCAAATCATCAATATTATTGGAAGCATTTTTTAAATGGCGCTGGGTCTTGGCCAGAATCCCTCCAAACTTGTGGAATTCTGATTTGACCGATCCCAACACTTTACTAATATCGTCTGCACTCTTTTGGATGTTAAGCGTTTTAAAGCCAACAGACAAGGAGTTCAAGAGGGCTGATAGCGTGCTTGGACCAGCCACTAAAATTTGTTCGTCCCGACGCAAGCGATCGAAGAATGCTGGATTGCGAACCACTTCGGAATAGAGGCCTTCAGTTGGCAAAAAGAGAATTCCGAAATTAGTCGTCGCTGGTGGAAAGAGGTATTTTTGTTGAATATCTTTAGCAAAACGCTTGATACTAGCAAGAAGGGCCTTGCGGTAACGCTCGATCTCCTCTTTCTCTCCTGATTCATAAGCTTCTTCCAGACGATAGTAGTCTTCCAGTGGGAATTTAGAGTCAATCGGTAGATAGACTGGTTCCTCTCCTTGCCCCGGAAGCTTAATGGCATATTCCACGCGCTCACTGGATTGGGGAACGGTGACAAACTCCCGCTCATACTGGGCTGGAGTCAAGATATCTTCAATGATTTGGCCCAGCTGCAATTCGCCCATAATCCCACGCGTCTTGGTATTGGAGAGAACTTTATTAAGGGTTCCGACATCCCTCGCCACCGTCTGCATTTCTCCCAACCCTTTGTTGACCGACTCCAATTGTTTTGAAACCGTCTCAAAGGAGGTCTGCAAGCGGTGCTGCAAGGTTTTCTCCAATTTTTCTTCTACCGTTTGGCGCATCTGTTCTAGCCGCACTTCATTGGACTCTTGAATCTGGCGCATACGCTCATCTGTTTTGTCCCGATTTTTAGTAAAGTGCTCGTTCATCTCAGCGCGCAGAGCCGTCGTCTGCTGGTGGATCTCCACTCGCATCTCGGTTAAGCGATCTGTCAGGGCGATCTCTAACTGCTGATTGGCAATCTGGCTTGCTTGTCTTTCTTTTTCAAAACGATAGTCCAACTGGTCTGTCAAATGATCCTCATGGTCTTCCAGCATCTCTCGTAAAGCCGGTCTAGTATCATCTGACCGTTGCAAGAGATAGATGAGGAGGCCCAGATTGAGCAGGCCAATCAGAAGCAGAATGATATTCATATTAACCTCTGTCTTTACTATAAACAATGACAAGATAGCCACGGTCAAGACTCACTTGAATCGGTTGATCCAAAAATTCATTGGAGCCATACATGGCCTTCAAAAAATAATTATCCTGATGGAGCGGATACTTGGCCCCTGTGATCTCTAAGTGGCCTTGTCCGACAGGCATAAAACCAACATAGGACATGGCTGGATCTGGCTGAATCTCATGGCAGCCAGCTGGTCTGTAGATTAAGCGGTTTTGACCATCGACTAATTGGATCTGATCCATGTAGGGAGCTAGGTCTGGATCGGTCGGTAAAAAGATATTAGACAAGAAGTGATCCAAGCGACCGCCAAAGGCACCATAAACGGTGATAATAGCCTCTGGATAGGCTTCAAAGACTGCTTTCAAGGCCAATTCCAAATCCGTATCGTTCTTTTCAGGGATGGATTGAATAACCTGCTTGGCTTGGATACGGATCTTATTCAAATCAGTCTCAGAGACGGAATCGAAATCCCCCACAGCTATATCTAATGGCAGGCCTTGTTCCAGTAACTTCAAACAGCCACCATCAACGCCTACATAAGCGTCATGATTTCTTGGCAAAAGCGTGCTGTCCCCTCCTGCCAGTATTGCGATCTTACCCATTTACAGCATCTCGGAGCGTTTGAACACGCTCATTAACATCTCCATTAAAGACATAAGAGCCTGCTACAAAGACATTGGCCCCGGCTTCTTTTGCTTGGGAAATAGTTTGGCCATCAATTCCTCCATCGACTTCGATATCAAAGCCTAAGCCTTTTTCTTCACGAAGCGCGGCTAATTCGCGCACCTTGTCCATGGTTTCAGGCAAGAAGGCTTGGCCACCGAATCCTGGATTAACGGTCATGACCAAGACTTGATCTACCAAGTTCAAGACATGTTTGATACTGACTACAGGAGTTCCTGGATTGATCACGACACTAGCCTTCACACCTGCTTGACGAATTTTTTGAAGAGCTCCGTGAATATGGGGAGTAGCTTCCACATGGATGCTGATGATGTCAGCACCTGCACGGGCAAATTCTTCGATATGGTGTTCAGGATTGGTGACCATCAAGTGGCAATCAAAGACCAACTTGCTATGTGGACGCATGCTCTCTACGACACCAGCTCCAAAGCTGATATTGGGCACAAAATGGCCATCCATGACATCGATATGGGCATAGTCAGCTCCTGCTGCTTCTAAGCGTTTCAATTCACTTTCAAAATTGGCATAATCGGCACTCAAAATTGAGGGTGCAATTTTCATTGTTTTCATCGTTGTAGTGTCTCCTATTTTGGCATTTTTTTCGAAACTTTTTTATAGGTTTCGCGACGGTTTTCAATCTCACTTAGAAATTGCAAGTAATCCTTATAACGGAAAGGTGCAATTTCCTCTCTTTCAACGGCTGGTTTCACCGCACAAGCTGGCTCATGCGTGTGGGTACAGGTACGAAATTTACAAGAGTGGCTCACATCGGCGATCTCCGGAAAAGCTTGATTTAAGTCTTCACTGGTCGTCACTTCATAATCAAGGGAAGAGAAGCCAGGCGTATCTGCGATCTTTCCTCCATTTAAATGGTAAAAGCTGACAGCTCGGGTCGTGTGTCGACCGCGCCCCAGACTATCTGAAATCTCACCCGTTTCAAGCTCCAGATCCGGAGCGATTTTATTGAGCAAGGTCGATTTTCCTACACCGGTCTGCCCCATAAAGACCGTGGTTTGATTGGTCAAAAGGGGCAAGAGTTCCTCAATCGACAAGACAAAATCATAGCCAATAGCCTGGTAGATTCCTTGGTAGTAGTGGATGTCTTCCATATCTTCTAACAAGTCCAGTTTTGAAATATAGACAATGGGATGAATCCCCTTATGCTCCAAAAGAACTAGAAAACGATCTAAAAGATTGGCGTTGAAATGTGGCTCCTTAGCTGACATGATCACTACTGCCTGATCAATATTGACAATAGGAGGGCGCACGAGGCTATTTTTTCGAGGCGCAATGCTCAAAATGTAGCCTTCTGAATTCTCTTCAGCAGAGAACTCCACCTGATCCCCCACATAAGGAGTCTGTCCTTTTTTTCTAAAATTTCCACGAGCCCGTGTCTGGTAAATGTGACCATCTGACTCCACGTAGTAGAAGCCAGCCAAGGCCTTGACGATTGTTCCTTGCAAATCGTACTCCTTTGAGATTAATACTATCTATTATACCAAAAAATGAGAAATAAGGCTGGATTGCTTGATAAGAAAAAACGAAAAGTGAACCTCTCCGGACACTTTTAGAAACGAATAGGTTCGTTTTTTAAATGGATAGAAACAGAAGACGGAGTATCTGTTATGACTTGTCTTTTAGCAGAATTCGGGAAAGGGCACCTTCCTTTTTTTCCTTGGCATTTTTCCTAAAAAGTGTATAATAGAACTATGCGGAGGTGGTGGAACGGCAGACACGCATGCTTCAGGCGCATGTGCCCCTTCGGGCGTGAGGGTTCAAATCCCTTTCTCCGCATCTTGGAAAGGTGGCCCAGCTCGGTACGGCACCGGACTCGAAATCCGGCAAGTGGATTTTATTCACGCGCGGGTTCAAATCCCGTCCTTTCCTTCTACAACAAACAAGACATGAGCTATGAAGCTCATGTCTTTTCTGTTATTTTATTCCTGCTTCTAGAAGGCTATCTGCTAGGCGGGCGAAGTCTTCTAAGCTGAGAGCTTCTCCTCGTACAGAAGGTTGCAGGCCTGCAGCTTGGATTCCTGCTTCCAGCTTGGCTTTGATTTCTTCGGTCTTGCCAAAGCGACTGGTCAAGTTGTTCCAAAGCGTTTTGCGTCGGTGGACAAAGCTAGCCTTGCTGACAGAGAAGAAGAAATCTTCATCCTTGACTGCTACTGCTGGTTCTTCGCGACGGACCATCTTCAAAATGGCAGAGTCGACGTTTGGTGCTGGCACAAAGACGGTGCGAGGCACGATAAAGGCTACCTTGGCAGTCATATAGTATTGGACTGCAATGGATAAAGAACCATAAGCCTTGGTGTTGGGCTCAGCTGAAATACGGTCGGCCACCTCTTTTTGCATCATGACCACAAATTCTTGGAAAGGAATTTTAGACTCAATCAAGTGCATGAGGATGGGAGTCGTGATGTAGTATGGAAGGTTGGCTACTACCTTAATTGGAAGTTCTGGATTTTTAAACTCTGCGATGTACTGGTTGAGATCCACCTTGAGGATGTCTTGGTTGACAACCGTCACATTATCAAAATCACGCAAGGTATCCGCTAAGATGGGAACTAAGCGGTCATCAATCTCAAAGGCCATCACTTCTGCCGCATTTTCTGCCAAAAACTCAGTGAGAGCTCCAATTCCGGGACCGATTTCGATGACATTGACCTGCTTATCAATCTCAGCCGTATCCACAATTTTTTGAAGGATGTTGGTATCGGTCAAGAAGTTCTGACCGAAGGATTTTTTAAAGGTAAAACCGTGACGCTCCAGCACTGCCTTGGTCACGCTATAATCTGCAATTCTCATGTATTCTCTTTTCTATTTATTAGCTAAAAACAATATATAAAACCCACATAATTCCTAGTGCCAACACAATCCAAAACACTAAAAGAACACGAGACTTGTTCCCTTGTGAATCGGCTCCAGTCATATCGATCGCTTTCTTATCTTCTTGGGGGTTCATTTTCTTCAGTTCACCCTGATAGGCAACCGAATCTAGAATATTGTCTTCTGGCAATAATTCTGAAGCATAATAATCAGGAAAGCCCATAGCAAGACCAATTAAGTTCTTTTCTGTCAAAGAAAAATCTAAATCTTTGGGTTGATTTTCCCGAATAGCTCGTATATTTTTTAACAGTTTATCAGAAACAACAGACACTTGGTCCATAAAAACAACATCTAAGACATCAAATCCGAGCACATCACCATCTTTTACGTTTGCAAGAATATAACGAACAAAGGCATCATATAATTGTAAGGTCTGAGAAGCATTTTCTTCTAAAAAAGACCGATTTTGGAGGGCGTTTTGCTGGAATTTTTCAATAGGAAGCAAGATATCTACATTCTGCTCTTGGTAAAATCTTTCTGCTTGTTCTTCATCTTCTTCAAGTTCTTCTGCTGTTTCCCAGAGAGCAATAGGAGCTTTTAAATCTTCTTCATCCCAAAACAATTGCCAAAAATAAGGTATCGTGTAAATTCCCTCTGTTAAGATACGAGCTTCATCTCCGTTTTTTAAGTAAATATAACTTCTATTCGCCATTCCATTTCCTTTCAAAATCTTTGAAAAAGGTTAGTGGTTCAGGTAAGATGTAGATAAAACTATATAGTTTCCCAATGAAAGAAACTCTCTAATCTTTATCTCTGCCTTCTAGTTCCTCACTAAACTTTTGCATTTCCTTAAAAGCTGTTAGGCTAACATAGGCACCTGCTTCATAGAATTCAGTTGGGTTTATGGCATAGTCAAAGCCTTCAATCATGCCACCAGCTTCTTCAATCATGCCATTCCACTTTTCATCAAAGACCATTCGCAGACGTTTCCAATCAGTAAATACCGGCACAGAGTTGCGCCCATCTTTTCCTTCTCTGACTGGGATGCTGAACTTAGCGTCTTCTTTCAATACAAAGGAGTTGACTCCCTGACTCTTATCGGGGAATCCCGAAGTAGCATTTAAAGGAATGAGGAGTTTGGCTTTTGGCATGGCTGCTGAGAAGAATTTATAATAGAGGTTATATATTATTTCTTCGTCATCTGTCGTAGGCTTATCCATCTGCCCCATCAACAGCATCCATCTTACAATATCAGGATTCATAACAGGAACTTGTATCTCTGGTAGGTTCGAAAAATCTGGTTTATGAACCAAAACAGAAGCACTAATGCTGACTTCCTTGGTATTAAAGGTTGCTCCCAAAGCTCCATTTAAGTAAAAGGCTGTCCCAAGAAAATTCTCAATTCCTTTTTTATTTGCTGTATTTTCAATCAGTTTCACAACTGAATTTGGTCGACTATCAATGGTTTCCTTAAATTGGTGATACCAACGCGGCGTATATAGCATGATCATCGGGTCTGAACAGAGATAACCCTCTTCACCTCTATCATAGGTCGTTGAGAAAAGATACGCTTCCCCCGTTTTTTCTGAAAAGACCGCGTAAATCGAATCTGCTGCTAACAACTTGTCCTTGACGATTTCTGCTAGGCGTTCTAGCTTTCGAGTGTTAGCTTGATAGCTTTCTTCACTTTCAGTTTTCTGATTTTGACGGCACTCCCATAAAAAGAGGCGCAATATTTCTATGCTATCATCAAGACTAGCAGCTTGATAGTCTTCATTGGACATTTGACCTTTTTGGACAATTACAAACGCGTTATAAAGAGCATCTCTATAGCTTGATAGCCGTTGTTCCTCATCGACACCATAACTATAGAGAACACTTCCCTTTTTAAGATTAACCAAGGAAGTTTCCAAATCGATTACCAAATGAGCTAGAGATTCATCCGTGAGAACATCTACATCCTTATTTTGATTAATGAGTTTTTTCACGACTACAGAACCAAGAGCGTCCATACCTTGATCGGGATTGCAAAATTGCAGACAATCCCCAACCTTGAGTCCGCCCTCTAAGCTCCCAATAATCAATAACTCATTCGTCTCCTTTATCGGAAATAGTTCTAGAACTCCCAAGCATGTTTTGTCAATTGACTCTACTGTTTTGTTTGTTGCTTCAGTTGTTTCTGTCTTTTTTAAAAAATCGAAGATTCCCATAAATTATCCTCATTATCTACACTCATAACAAATCCTATGGAGTCACTTTTCTAATGCTTGCAACCAAGCCTGATTAAACCGTATATACTTACTTCTATTGCGTCATCTTCCCCTTGCTTTTGGGGGAGTTTCTCAATTCTCATAACTTTTCATGGTAGCTTCAACCTCAGCCAAACAAATTCCAAACAACTCCAAGCGTTTGATCAATTGCTTTCCATTGCAGTAGCCGATGCGCAAGGCTTCTCCTAAGTATTCTCGTCGTTTGCGACTATCGCTTCCCATCAACAGGCCAAGACGCATCAAATCAGTCTTTGTGATATCAAAGAAATTCTCATCTTCGTAAGACCCGACCAGTCCAGCTAGGGCTTTTTCTAAGTCTTCAAAACTGGCATGCTCCACTCCCAAGGAACGCCCCTTGGTCTTGGATTTTGGGACTGCTTCACCACGATTTAAAAAGGCATGTTTGGCCTGGGGTACCTCTTGCATAATGATCTTTCGAATTCGCTCGCCATTGTAGTCTGGATCGGTAAAGACAATGACCCCACGCAACTCTTGCAAGGTAGCAATTCGTTCCAAGTCATCTTGATCGATCGCAGAACCTCGGGTTTCATAGGTATCCACCTCATAAAAACGACGGAGATTGGCTGTGTCATCCTTGCCCTCTACGACAATCACTTCTGGTATTTTTCTTTTCTCAGTCAAGGCCAAATACCTTTCTTGCATTGTCATAGGTTGCCTGAGCCACTTCTTCTGTTGTTAAGCCACGTAGTTCTGCAATAAAATCTACCACATAACGAGTGTAGGCTGTTTTATTTTCCCGACCACGTTTGGGAACTGGTGCCAGGTAAGGGGCGTCTGTTTCAACCAAGATCTTCTCGAGCGGAAGGCCAGTTGCCGCTTCTTGGACATCTGTTGCCTTCTTAAACGTCACTACTCCAGAAAAGGAGATCATCATTCCCAGATCCATGAAGCGTTTAGCTTCTTCTAAACTTCCTGAGAAAGAATGCATGATCCCACCGCGAGGACCGACTCCTTCACTCTTGATGATGGCATAAGTATCTTCTAAAGCATCGCGTGTGTGCACCACAAAGGGGAGGTCCAAGTCTTTAGACAATTGAATCTGACGACGAAAAACCTTTTCTTGGACATCTTTTGGCGCTGTCATCCAGTGATAATCGAGACCGATTTCTCCGAGTGCGACGACTTTGGGATGTTTCAACTGTTTAAGTAAATATGCCTCCACTTCAGGAGTATAATCGCCTGCCTCAGTGGGGTGCCAACCAAGCGTGAGATAGAGTTCTGGGTGCTGGTCTGCCAAGGCTATTCCTCGCTCAATCGTCGGTTTGTCAAAACCAACGATATTGTGGGCTACAACCCCCATTTCCTTGGCCAAGTCGAGCTCTTCTTGTTCTTTTCCTGCGAATTCTTCCACATTGAGATGGGTGTGGGTATCAAAAATCTGCATGATCTTCCTTTTCTTCCGAGTTTTTCTTCTTTCTATTATAGCAGAAAGCGCCTCTAAATTCACTTTCGGACAAAACAAAAACCAGTAGTCTCGAGTTTCTACTGGTTTTTAGGTTTTTATCTGAATTAGGCAGCCAAAACTTTGCGTCCTTTACGACGACGAGCTGCCAATACGCGACGACCATTTTTAGTTGCCATACGGTGACGGAAACCATGTTTGCGCGCACGACGAAGTTTACTTGGTTGATAAGTACGTTTCACGATGAATACCTCCTCATAGATTTTGTATTCGTTTAGCCGGCTAGTTGTGATCAGTTACTAAACATACTTTACTATTCTATCGGATTCAGCTCTATTTGTCAATAGCTATGGCAAAATTGTTGCAAATACAGGTTGGAGAAAACCTTTCTACACCTGACGGGTTGCCAAGTAATAGGGTTCCAGAGCCACCAGCGCCTCTTGCAACTGATCCAAGATAGCTTCAAGAGAACCTTCCTCGACTAAAGAAACATCGTATTTGACGAGAACCTTACGAACCACCCCATCTGCTACTGCTTGTAACAGATCATGGCGATTCTTTTCTGTTCCCTCGATTCTTCGACTCTCTCCATCTTCTTGAGCAAGATAATAGACTGGTTGAGAGATGGGAAGAGTGAGAACCTTGTGTTGCTTTGGAAGGCTCTGATCATCTTTTTTTCGCTCGATAAAGCTCACCTCTAAGGAAACTCCAAAATCAGCTGCATCCCCATAAAGTCTCAGGGCAAACATAGGCTCTGCCATCGTCCCTTCTCCTTTTAGATAGGCCCAAAAATGAGGCCGCAAGACCTGGGCCTGGTTCATCCATTGGCTAGTCCGATCCTGCTCCAAGTAGGGGTGGCGCTTCTGAAAGGCTGAGACCAAATCGGTGAATTCCTTACGAGCCGCTTGAGCTAGGGCACGATACTGCTCCATCTCCGATGCTAGCACCCCTGCCTTTGCTGGAGCCAGGTATTTCATTCCTTGAAGCTTTAAAAACTCTCGAATCGCTGCAAATGCCATCTGCTTCCTTTCTAAACCTAAAAAAGGAGAGATCGGCTCAATCCCGTCTCTCCCTTATGGGAAATAATAGCTTGATTATCCTTCGATGTCTACCACTACGTAACGGTTTGGTTCTTCCCCTTCAGAGTAGCTAGTGACTCCTTCCATCTTAGAGACAATACGGTGAATGATTTTGCGTTCACTGTTTGACATCGGATCTGTCTGTTGGGCTTGCCCATCTTCGAGGGCACGCGTTGCCAACTTCTGAGCATAGCTTTGAAGAACTTCCGCCCGGTGTTCTACATAGTCATTCACATTAATGGTAATGTAAAAATTCTTTGAGTAGCGGTTATAGAGGTAATTTTGCGCCAAAAGTTGAAGAGCCTTCAAGACTTTTCCGTGGTAACCAATGACACGTCCTGGCTCATTGGTATCAATTTGCATATTGACCGTACGGCGGTTGTGACTGCTTGAGATTGTCGCATCCACATCCATTTCATCGACCACTGTTTGAACATAGGCTGTCACATCATCTACGACTTCTTCGATGTTGTAGTTTTCCTCTACCTCGATACCAAGGTTTGAGAAATCAGATTCGCTTGATTCTTTTGTCGCTGGTTCTTTAACTTTTTCAAGGATATGTTCATGTCCTTTTTCTTCAAGAACAGTATCTGCTTCTTTGTCATGTTTCAGGATTTCTGTCTTGATTTCTTCAGAGACAACTTCTCCTTCTTCTTCGACCTTTTTGATCGCTGCTACGACGCGTCCGAGATCGACCGTCGCTTCGCTCACAGTCTTAACCGGTTCGTTTTGCGCATTGATCTCATCTGGTACACCCTTTACAGCTTGTTGATTAGCTTTCACAACAGTTGTTTCTGCAATGGGCTCAATCTCTACTTGGGCTGGTTTTTTCCCAAACAAGCCAAGAAAACCTTTCTTTTCACGCGCTACAACCGTAATATGTGCCTTCATACGAGGAATATCTAAATCGTTCAGACCTTTTTGAATCGCTTCTTCAACAGTTGCTCCAGTATATAGGACCATATGTCCACCTCTTTCTTATTTTTTCTTTTTCTGTGCTTTGTTTAGGGCACGGCGTTTTTGTTTTTCCATGTCGCGTGAAGCTTGCTCTTTTGCTTCACGCTCTGCGATAATCTTGAAGGGGTTGTTCAAGAGATAGGTTTGCCCGACTTGATAAGCATTGGAAGTCACCCAGTATAGTGCGACCCCGCTGGCTGAGAACAAGGCAAAGAAGAAGATCATCACAGGCATCACATACATCATGGTTGTCGCACTCCCGTTACGCTCTGGCAGGGCTTTATTGGTCAACCAACTGCTGAAAAATGTGAAGAGGGCAGCAAGAACCGGCAAGATATAAGTCGGGTCGATCGCGCCAAGGTCCAACCAGAGGAAGTGACCGACTTTAAGGAATTCGACACGGCTCAGCGCTTGGAACAAGGCCATCAAAACCGGCATCTGAATCAAGAGAGGAAGAAAGGCTGAAGATGTTTTGACGCCTTTTTCCTTGTAAAGGGCCCGCATCTCTTCAGAAAGCTTGGTCCGACTATCTAGATCCTTTCCAGGATACTTGGCTTGCAATTCCTTGAGTAGGGGTTGAATTTCCTGCATCTTGCGGGTTGAATTCATTTGATATTGGAAAAGCGGCAAGAGGACCGTCCGGATCACAATGGTAAAGACGATAATCCCCACACCGATACTTCCGCCAAATGACAAGAAGCGAATGGCTTCGGCAAAGAAGTAGACGAAGCGTTCCCAACCACCTGTCGACTGAGCTGTCACTTGAGAGGTTCCACAAGCTGTCAAGACCAATAAGGCCGCTCCTAATAATCCAGTTAACTTCAGTTTCTTTTTCACATTATTCCCTTTCTTGGTAGACATGTGCTAATTTTAAGACATGTACAAGATTTTTCTCTACTTGATGAAAGTCGAGCTCCTCCACTCCTTTACGAGCAATGACAACAAAATCATCGGTCGTAAGGAAGGCTTGGTGTTTGATCAAAACATGGCGAATCAAACGTTTGATGCGATTTCTGGTCACAGCATTTCCCAGTTTCTTACTAACAGACAGGCCGACTCGAAAATGCGGTTGGTCTTTGCGCAAGCGGTAAACAACGAATTTCCGATTGGCAACATTTTGACCACTTTTAAAAATAGCATTAAAATCTTTGTCACGTTTGACGCGGTAGCTTTTTTTCAAACCTCAACTCCCTCTTTTAAATTTATTCTATTATACCATATTTTCAAAAAAAACCAATCTCACTCAGGAAATCGGTTGTTACTTAAATACAGATAAAAGTAAAGGCAAGGTGTAGTAGAGATTGAGCAAGATATGAGCCAAAATAGGAGAAAGGAGCGTCTTGCTCCGATAATACAGGATCCCAAAAATCACACTCGGCAGGAGATAGATGATAGAAGCTCCCAGCGAAAAAGGATTGTGGAGAAAATGCAGGCCACTGTAGATGAGGGCTGGAAGCCAAATCTCTGCATAGAGTTTCCAGCCTTTGAAGTAGGCATTCACCAAGGCTCCACGAAAGATCAGCTCTTCTGTCACCGGCCGGATGACGACCATTGCGATCACTAAGATAAGCACCCCTGTGGGACTAATTTCCCGTGGAAAGAGACTCAAAACAGCTGCCCGTCCTTGAACAAAACCACTGATGAAGTAGTCCAACCAGTAAACCAAACAGGCCGCAAAAACGGCTTCTATCAGAGCTTGAAGAGGGTTCTTCCCCAGCTTAAACTGCGCTTTTTTAGAAAAACGGTAGACCAAAAATCCTGTAAAGACTGCATAGAGGCCTTCTAGGCCAAATAAGGTCCAATAATAGCTATTGGCGCTTGCTACACTATTGGAGACATACTGGGCCAAGGGGCGAAATTGAGGCCGAACATAAAAATAAAACAAGAGCAGAAAGAGGGGATACAGCAGTGAGAGCTTTCCTTTGATGAATTTCATAGATACCTTTCCTATAAAATCTGACAAATCGTATAGTGCATCTTACCATAATCGTGACAAGGTTTCAATGAAAAAGGATGCTTTTCTACTCTCTGAGATAGGCCACATAACCACCTAAGACAGCGACTAGAATCAAGAGACAAAGAAAAGTTTCCATCCATACAAGAACTGTCAAGAAAGGCAGTTGCAACAAGCCTTGAGCCATTTTCAAAGAGGTCGCTGTGATAACTGTTGGAAAGGTCAGGGCTGAAAAAGCAGGTTGAAAACCTTCTGTGATCATTCTCGGTAGGCGCGTCAAAACAAAGAAATAAAAACCTTGCGAGGCCACCACCATGATCAGTAAGAACCAGGTAGGCAGGCTTGCTCCACCCACACGAACCAGAGCCGCTAAAAGAAGGGAAAAGGGAGCGCAATAGATGCCTTCTTGGCCCAACAGATGACTGGGTAAGGGTGACTGCTTCAAATCATGATAGATAAGGGGATAAAGAAGAAAGGTCAAACCAAAACCAATCACTAAAGCGAGATAAGCAATCTCTCTTATTCCCACAACTGGATAAGTCAAGGCCGCTACTGCAATGCCCACATAGAGAACGGTCCAACTGGGAGTGGCATTGGCTCTTGGTCGCGCTAGGACATGGGTCTTGGTAAAATAGAGAATCAAGCCCAGATCTAAGAGAAAGGCAGACCACCAGACCAACTGTGATAGACCTCCAAAGGCGGGAAAGAGGCGCAAAAGATAGGTGGATAGAATCATCCCTGCCATGGGAAAAGTTGCCATCCCAGATAAAAGGGCTGGTTGTTGGAGTTCTATCTTGGTTTCTTGCCAGCGAATTGCATGATAAACGACAAAGAAAAACCAGAAGAACAAACCTGTCAGACTAAAGGCGTGAGCAAGGAAGGGTAGCGAGTCTGCAAGAAGGTTTCCAGCGCCAACCAGTCCTAACAGACAGCCTGAAAATACTAAGGGGATCTTTTTCATCGGAAGCTCCAATCATTTTATCGCTTTCAGTATACCATAAAAACAAAGGCAACATCATCAAAAAACGAAGTTGGAGAATACCAACTTCGTTCAGATTGAAGATAAAGTCATATAAAAACTTTCCTTAGGTGAGTACGGACGTCAGCGAACTTCGTCGAAGTTCCATGACTAATTATTGAGCCTAGGGTCTCAATAATTCCGAGTGCCTGAAACGTTATTGTTTCAGGCACTTTTCTCACAGCGGAAAGTTTCGGTATTTTCTTGAATCGATTTTAAAAATGGAACTCATTTTTGTTTTTTTGCAGAATCGCTTAACTTATTTTAATTTAAAATAGTTTGTCTACATTCTAACTTCTTTTTATCCATTCTATTAAAGACTAGGCCTGTACGACCATCATATAAAGAAATAAGGATACGAGAAAGACGATACTAACAACGAGGGTCGCTAGCTTGAGTCCACGGTGAGACCGCCAGTAACTTGGTTTTCCTAGGTTACTGGTCGCATCTGTTGAGAGCGATTGTTGTTGGCGAGGCTGCAGGGTGATCAGAACCACAAGAGCGAGGGATAAGATCGAGATCCCGATTGCAAATACCATTTCCATCTTAGGATCCTCCTAACACTCTGAAGAGGGTAAAAATAACTCCCAGCAGAATCACCAAACCAATGATCACATTAAAAGTAACATTGATCTTTTCAGAACGTGTCGTCTTTTCTTTTTCGGCAGGACGGCGTTTGAGAGACTCCATCCGTCCTTCTACTTCTTTGTAAAATAAATCTTTCTTACGATCACTCACTGTATCCACCTATCCCTTCTTGCAAGCGAGCTTTGAAAACAGCTGGCTCAACGCTACTTGATTGGGCAATTTGTTGCGCAACGGCTTCTCTGTAGTTATCCACAGATTGGTAGATTTCCTGGATACGGGACACCATATCTGCTTCTTTTCCTTGATCAAAGATATTGGCTTGTGCGAGGAAGTGGCGGTCATGCAGGGTATGGCTAAAGGCAAGGATGACTTGCTGGTGTTCGAAGGCCTTGCGAACAATGCCTTGTACCTCTGCATAGTGGTTGATATCCAGATAAATACTAGAGACCTTAAGCAACTCTTTGATCCGCTCTTGACTGATATTTTGGTACAAGACCACATTTGGGTAGCGGACCATAGACAAGAGGCTCGCAGACATCTCCGTCAAAGCTGCTACACGGAAGGTCACATTTGGCAAGTTCTCTACTAGGTAGGTCAAGGCTTCGATCTGATCCGAATTGGTCAAGACAAAGGCGTCTTTACGGATATCGTCTTTCACCTTGAAATCATACAGGTAGCCAAGGGGACCAAAATAGCTATGCTGATCTTGCGAGGTCAACTGCAAAGCACGATGATAGGTCGCGTTTTGCGGAATCAAGATCTTCTTGGTCCGGATTTCTGGGCTCTTTAGAATCAACTGCATGTTGCCCGGAAGGCTGTCGTGAAGAGGCTCTTGCCACACCAGGACGTCGCGTCCTTTGATGCCTTTATTGCCCAGCTGGAGACTAATGCTAAAGGAGGTAGCCAGCGTATTGTAGACCAAACCATCTAGATCAAAACCACGATACTCTAGATAAAAGACAAAGTAATCTAAGCGATTCTTGAAAATTCGCATGGGTTGATGGTCCAAGGTCAAGATCAAATCCCCTGTTTGGTGATTTTCTGTCAAGCGCTCGGTATCCCCTTCAAAATAAGTAGTCACCAAATACTGTCCCTGATCGCCACAAGTCGTTACGGCAATCTTACGACCGTATTGGTCGTAGTGCTCAATCATGACCACTTGTCCCTTGTCATCTAACCACTCTAAGCGCTCGACGATGCGTTTGTAGGAAGCAGCGTGGTACACAATTCGAGCCTTTTCTTGACCATAGTAGGTCACTTTTCCCGAACTATTATCCCCAGAAACTTCCCAGAAATCAGGAACTGGAACTTCATTAAAGTAGCGTCCCCGCTTCTCTCCTTTTGCTTGTCCTAAGAAATAGATAAATGGAGACTCGACACCGTCTGGTAAGAAACCATTTGGCTCCAAAACAACGGTCGGGTGGTCAAAGCCAGACTCTTTCATAGAGTGGAGCAAGTCTTGGCTTTCACGAGAATAACTATCAAATACGTTCAGCATGTGTCACCTCTTCTATCAATTGTGCCCAAGCTTCTTCTACTCGGCTGGTCAAAAAGTCTTCTGCACGCGCATAAGATGCTTGACGCATGCTGGCTAGATCATTTTTTTTGTATAGCTGGATCATTTTTTCCGCAAAGGCAGAAGCGATCTGGTCGACCACTTGATCTGCTGAAGGCGGAATGAGATAGCCATTTTTACCTTCTGTAACAAAGGTCTGGTTGCCATAAGGAACGTCAAAACCGATTATCGGAAGACCAGAACCGATCGCCTCCATCAAGGTCAACCCAAAGCCTTCGCTGGTCGACGCTGACAGGTAAACCTCATAATTCTTATAAATTTCCTCTAGATTGGCATGCCCTTTGAGATGGATATAGTCTGCCGCCCCCAATTCATCAATCAGAGAACGCAGCTTGCCTTCTTCTCCACCTTTTCCATAGATATCAAAAGACAGTTCTGGCAATTCTTTTTTGGCGCGAACCACTGCTCGCACTAACCAGTCAATATGCTTTTCTGTCGCCAAACGAGAGGCAGTAATCATAGAAAATGGGGTGCGATTTTCGTTTTGTGGCAAGCTTGCAAGACTCCCAACTGGAATGGTATAGATGGCTGGCTGATGGTTGGTGTATTTGGCAAACTGCTCGGCTAAGATTTCTTTTTGACGGTCGGTCGCAACAATAAAGAAGTCCACCTTGTCAGCATTGGTAAATTGGTACTCGTAGTAGTTGTTCCACAGGATATACTGATCGTCAACATTATTGGCACTGAAGTGCTCTGCATGGACGACCACACCCAGGCGGGCTTTTTGCGCTTCTTCAAAGATAGGCTGACCGATATTGGTTTCCCGATCCAAAATCACCAGATCTTGTTTGGTCAATTGAAGGGTTTGCATGAAGTAGCGGATCAATTCTTGGCGACCAACTAGATAGCGATCTGGGAAACGATAGATTTCGCGGCCATCCGCCATCTGCATGCTGTAGGCAACCGTCCCGTCTTCATTGTAAAAGCGGCGCTCAATCAAGTTGGCTTGGTTGTTCTTAGGAATGAAATACTCTGTACAATAGCGGGTATAGGAGAAATAATCCTTTCTCACCAAAATCCCTCTAGACACGTACTCGCAGCGTTCGACATAAGGACTGTTTTCTTCGCGCAGGTAGCAGGTCAAAAAATTGTCCTGGTCCTCATAAAAGAAGCGCTTGATCTTGCCGTCGACTTCTTCCCGAGTCGGTTTTCCGGCAAAACCTGCTAAGACCTGATCAATGGTATAGGTCGTTGGCGCAATTTTTATATCTGTAAAATGGCTATAGAGCCAGATGATTTCATCATTTTTAAAACCGATATTTTCTGTTAAATGCTGGATATTATCGGCTAAGATCATATCCATAAAAACAAACTTGGCTGGTTGATGGATATTGCGTAACAACTGGGCACGGTAGGCCTGGGCATACTCAACACCACTGCTGGCCCAACCGATTCCAAGGTTGATATTGTATACTGTCATAATGTCCTCTTTTATGGGAAATGCAAGACAATTTCCCCTTTTTTATTGATTTCTACTCGACTTAGTAAGAGATTGCGGACCATTTGTTCTTTGGCCGCCTCTTTCATTCGTTCAAAGGATTGGTAGGCTTCTTGGAAAAATTCTACCAAAGGGTTTTTCTGACTGGTGTACTGACCAGAGAGCGCCATGCGCAATTGTTGCAGATAGTCTACCTGCTCGACCCAGTTTTCATCGATAGCTTTTAGGATGGCCATGCGCTGGAATTGGGCGATCACCTCATCGGTGCCTAAGATCTCATACTTAGCTTCCAACTCGCTTTTAGCAATCTCCCATAAGAAATTCTCTTTGGTTTTCTTGCTACGGAAGGTTTGGTGGACCTTTTCCGGATCTACTTGGTAGCTCACATTGTCTAACATATAGCGATAAAAAGCTACCGGTTCCTTGTATTCTTTTTTATGGGCTACGCTTGAAAAGACGGAACGAAGAACTTTTTCAACGATGTCGTCCAAGCGACCTTCTTGTTTGATCAAGCGGTCGCGCTCTTCGTAGACGATGGCACGCTGAATGTTCATGCTTTCCGCAAATTCTAGCGTCATCCGACGACTGGCCTGACCAGAACTTTCACTAGCATTTTGAGCCCGTTCCACCAAGTTTCTATACTTGCGCTTGGTCAGAGCTTTAGCTGAACCAATCCGCTCATCCACATCATAGTCTTGATAGGTATCCTGGATCCAGTCTGGCCCCCAGTTTTTCATCAAATCGTCTTCCAATGAGACGAAGAACTTGGTCAAACCGGGATCTCCTTGGCGACCTGAACGTCCCCGAATTTGAAGGTCAATCCGCTGGTTCATCATCCGCTCAGTTCCGACAACCACCAAGCCACCTAACTCAGCGACTCCTGGTCCCAACTTGATATCGGTTCCCCGACCGGCCATTGAGGTCGCAACCGTCACAGCACCTTTTCGACCAGACTCCTTAATGATCTGGGCCTCTCGAGGAGCATTGTTAGCATTGAGAAGATTGTGAGGAATCCCTTCCCGCAAAAGAAGATTCGAATAAAGAATCGACATCTCAACGGATCCGGCAAAGACCAGGATCGGATTGCCCTTTTCGTGGACCTTCTTCACATAATCCAGGGAAGCCACGATTTTTTCCGGCAAGGTCTGATAGATTTCATCCGGCAAATCCTTGCGGATCTTCTTACGATTGGTTGGGATCTTGATCACTGACATGGCATAGGTATCAAGAAACTCTGCCTCAGCGACCTTCCCAGTCCCGGTCATGCCACCCAACTTCCGAAACATCTTAAAGAGGTTTTGGTAAGTAATAGAAGCCATGGCCCGTGTTTCTTGGGTCAGCTTGAGACCCTCTTTAGCTTCAATCGCCTGGTGGAGTCCTCCTTGCAAGCGCGTCATTTCCATCAAGCGACCCGTCGCCTGGTCTAGTAAGACAATCTCCGGTTGCCCTTCGACATTGGGATGGATGACATAGTCCTTATCCTTAATAAAGTTTTTATTGGCCTGCAGGGCTAAGCTGATATGGCGGACCAAGTCACGGTATTGGGGATCATAGAGGTTGGGAATGGCTAGAAAGGCTTCTGCTGCATGAGCTCCTTTTCGAGTCAACCAAACTCGTTTCTTTTCTTCATCAAACTTGAAGTCTTCCCCTTCTTTGAAGGTTTGGATCAGGGTATCAATAATCCCATAAAGGTTGGACTGAACCCGAGGAGAACCAGAAATAATCAAGGGAGTCTGGGCACTATCTAGAAGCACCGAATCAATCTCATCGACAATGGCGTAATTGAAGTCAGCTAAAAACTGGCCATCTGCCGAAGCCGTCAAGTTCTCTGTTAAATAGTCAAAGCCCAGACTAGTATTGGTCGTGTAAATGACATCTGACCGGTAAATCTCCCGTTTGACTTCTGGATCTAATTCTTCGTCTTCAGATTGTTTTAAAGGAACGCCGACAGTCAAGCCCAAAAAGCGGTAGACCTGTCCCATCTCTTCTGCATCCCGAGTTGCCAGATAGGTATTGGTCGTAATAACCATGACCCCTTTGCCCTCTAAGGCATTGAGATAAACCGGCATAGTTGCCGTCAAGGTCTTTCCTTCACCGGTATTCATTTCAGCGACATTGCCTTGGTGGAGGACAATTCCTCCCATGACTTGCACGTCATAAGGAAACATGCCCAAGACCCGTTTATCGGCTTCCCGCGCAACCGCAAATGCTTCCGGCAAGAGATCATCCAAGGTCTCGCCCTCTGCTAGACGTTCTCGAAATTCCACAGTCTTCTCCTGTAGTTGTCGATCCGTCAAGCGGGCCATGTCATCCTTCCAGCTATTGACTTCTTTTAAGATTTTTTTGATGTTTCTTAATTTAACGTAATCCAATGTAATCCTCTTTTTTTGCAGTGATGTTCGTCTATTCGAGAACTTCTGCTCCCTCAGACGATATTGGTTGAATCGTGAAATAGTGGAAGGTAAACTCTTGCAAACCTGCACTGAGCAAGCGTACTTCATAGGCGTATGCTTGATCTGGATAGGTAAACGGCAAGCGACCTTCTGCGGTTACTCGACGGCCAACGACCTCTCCAAAGCGATCTTTGAAGACGATTTCTACCATAACGGTATGAGCCGGAGTCGCTTCCATCGTGATAACCAGTTCATAATCTTGCTCTCTTTTGAGCAGAGGCAGACTAGGAATTTGACGAGTTGCGCCAAAATTTGTCTGCGAATGCCAAGTTTTCAGCACTTGACCAGATGGCATGAGGGGGTTCTGAAACTGAACGCTTCCTTGGTCAGTCGCTTGAATGGTCGACCCCCAAAGATAATCTGCTAGAACGGTATCGCCCCAGTAGATTCGTCTGCTTTCATTTTCTTTTATTTTTATCATTGGTTTCTTCCAAAGTCTCTTTCCATGATTTCTTTGTACTGGGTCACAAACCACTCAATGATCGGACCACTCGCATCATTGTGTCGACCGGCACGACTAGTACTGATAATACGAACCGGCAATTCATACAAGGCCTCTAAAATATCTGGATAAGCTTGCTGGTCGTAGTCATCATCCCTCATATAGGCAAGGGCTAAAATCGTATCCTTGAAATCTGCCTGGTCAAACCGTTCCCAGAAGCGTTGATTGAGCTGACCGATCCCTTCTTGCGACACTTGACCAATGATCAACTGCATCATGTCTAGGGATGTTCCAAACTCATCTGGACGTTTAAATTTCAGGTTGGCAGCGACATCCCCCAGGTTGACAATGGGTTTTCCGACCAAGATCGCATGAGGAGAATAAAGAGCACCATAGTAAAGGGCACCAAAGGTCCCCATGGACAAGCCAGAGAAATTCATATCTTTTGGCTCAAAGCCGAGCAAGTCCAAGTGCTGATCAATAAAGGCAGTGATTTGATTTTCTAATTCTTCTGAGCCCATATAGAAGGATCCACCTTCCAGTCTTGGGTCAGAAAAGAGAATAAAGGGACTACCCATCGCACGCAACATCCCAAACCCTTCAAATCCTTCGGCTGGACGATACCCAGAAAAGTAAATGTTTAAAGGGGGCTTCAGATCGCCCGGATGGAAATAAGCAAAAATCTCTTGGCGCTTGTGGTCCCGTAGCGTCTTAGCTCCTACGGTCATCTCTCCTAAAGGACCATGGGACAAGCGCTTATGTAAGGCTCCGATCGTAAGCGTTCCCTCTCCTTTTGCTTCTAGTGAGAAGGCTAGATAATAAGGTTCTGCTCCATCCAATTCTAGTGGTTGCTCCATCTCTTCTTCTGAAAAGACCGCATCTTTGACCCACTCTCCTAGAGCTCCATAGCGGTAAAATTGGATCCGCAGTTGTAGCTGACAGCTAGGATCTTTTTCGTATTCCAACCAAAAATTGATGGGGCGGCTAGCGTCATACACATAATTGTAAACCCACTGAGCAATCGGCGTAAACTCTTCCCCGTATGCTCCGTCAAGCTTGAGGAAATGTTGCCCCAAGACTGTTTGCTGACCAGCAAAATCAGGTCTCACCTGCAGATCACGAACTGTAAAGGCATCCCCGTATTGATTGTCGTATAAAAAGCGGTCTAAAACATAGAGAAATTGATGCTTGTTTGAGAAATCCCAGGGTCTTGCTTGCTTGAGTCTTAAGAGGTGGGCCAATTCATCAGAAGGCGCCTCTAGTTCATGGCTTTGATCATAAAAAACGGTATAAGGCTGGAAATAAGCCAGGTCTTCTCCTAAAGCTAATAAATCTTCTGGCTTTTCTAGGATCAAGGCTTTGAATTTGGAGATTTCCTCTTCTTCCATATACTCTTTGAGCGATGGAAGAGCGGTAGCTTGAAAAAAGTGCCAGCCTAGTCCAGTAGGAAGCTCCACCTGGTCCTGCCAACTGCTTGAGCCGATTTGGAGAATATGGGGTATTTGTAGTTTTTTATCCATGACGTTCTTTCATCCATCCTTCCCATTTCTCGATCAAGCGTTGACCGGTGTATTCTTGAATTTTTTCGATCGAGTAGACCAAGGCTTCGTTCCAAGGCTTCAATTCCAATAAAAAGTGAGTAATCGCCTTCTCTAATTCCTTGTCTCCCTTTGATAAGACATAGCCATTTTTCAAATGATCGACATATTCTGTCTGGACGCGGTTGACCTGTGGAATCCCAGCAGAGATCCCTGCAATCTGCGTATAGAGGTTGGGTTCCTCGCTTAAATCTACGATCAAGCGTGTTTTTTCCAATTCTTGAATAATGTCATTTTCATTTGAAAAATTCTTAACTACAAAACGGTAGTCCGGTGCGTCTTGTACAGACTCTTCATCAATGATTTGGTTTTCTCCAAGCCCTTGTGACTGACTTGGCGACTGAACAAGATGCAAGTCCTGCTCACTAGCAATCAATTCCTCGAGTTGCCCTTCTAATTCCTTCACCCGCTCGGGTGAGCCATTGTAAAATGCAAAAACAACTTCAAATAAGGGATGTTGCGCCAACACTTCTAGGACCTTCTTGAGCTGGCTCTTACTTGGGAGCTCGGCTTCGTTGACATAAAAGTAAATCTTCGATTCCTTGCGTTCCTGACTAGAGCCCAAACGAAGGCGGGAGTCAAAAGAGGTAATCCGGTGTGTCTTTTGAGCCAGGCTAGGGGAAAAGCTCCCAATCGCTTCTTTGGTTTTTTCACTATCTGTAATCAAGAGCTGGGCATCAATCATATCAAAATAGAGGGCAAAGTTTTCGGCAGACAAGGGCTGACGATCCCCATAGAAAGACAAGACTTTTTTGACGCTACTTGCTGTATCTTGTAAAAAGGCCAAATTTGCTGGATGAGCTGCCAAAACCAACTGGTCTCGTCCTGGAACCAAGGTTGCTAGCTGCTCCTTCATTTTTTCAGCGACAACTTCTCCCATATTGGCATAGCTTTCTTTTTTGAAAGCATGAAAGAAAGCTTCATTGACCATGACGGAGTGGTTCTCTTCTATCAACATCTCTCTCAAAACCCATTGCCCATCAAAACTCAGATACTCTTGGAAATAAGGTTTTCCCTCATTGTAGTAGATTCTACTAGAGATAAAGCCACGATCATCTATGTACTCGATGTAGCTGATCTCGTCATTCTTATAACGGGTCAAAGAGAGAAGGTTCCCATCCACCCCCATATCAATTTTTGCTAGGTGGTGGCCCTTTCGAAATGCCATCACCAAAAAGGGAGTATAGGAAAAAGTGGTCTCACTCGGCCATTCGATGTCCTGAAGCTGAACTGGGCGCATAGTCAAATCAGACGGAACCTGTTGGATCTTATCAAAAATCGAGAGCACATCTGTCTCTAACAAATCTTGGCGGTGCAAAAAATAGCGCAGTTGCGGACTATATTGAGGCAACAATAAGATCCGATCCATTTCTGCTTCTTGAAAAATACGAACTTGATTAATGGTATCGTCAAATTCAATGGACTCTCGCATCCAGTACCAAGGGGTAGCTGTTTGCTGCCAGATGCGGTCCGTTCCATACCAGGCTGGTACAAAATAATACATGGTTACTCCTAGAATATTCTTGTATAACGTTGATTCACTCGAAGGGCACGAATTTCTTCTCGGATATTGTAAATCATCCCGACAAACATGAGAAAGGTTCCTGGAATCATGGTCAAGCGCAAGAGATCCTTATCCCATAACAAGAGAGAAAAAGGAAGCGCTGTGAAGAGGATCAGATACAAGGTCCCAAAAACAGTCAAGCGTAGCACAATTTTATTGATATAGCGACGTGTATCTGCTCCAGGATAGACATGATCGATATACTCAGAAGCCTTCATCATCTTATCTGCAATTTCTTCTCCGTTCACATTGACAAAGGCGAAAGCAAAAGAGAGAAGGGCGATCATCAGAATGTAAAGAAGTATCCAAATCGGATCTCCCATCACCAAGTGTTTGGCTAAATGAGCAGCCCACTTGGCATTGGAATCCATAGACAAGATCAAGAGCATGGCATACTGAGGAATGGACACCAAGGTCATGGCGTACATAAAGGGCATCCCTCCTGCTGGGTTGATCTTGATATCCAAAAAAGTATAACTTTTCAAGTTGTTGTGGATCCCTAATTTATTGACAGGAATCTGGTACTTGGAATATTCCACTAAGACTGCCACATAGACAAAAATCAAGATGAAAATCACGCCCAGAACATAAGCGATTTCTGGGATATTATTGACATTTGAAAGGGTCTGCATCACGTCTTCGGGCAGGTACATAACCATCCCAGCCATCATGATCACAACAGAACTTCCAAGCCCCAAAGCGGCATTTAGATCGGAGAGCCAAACTAAAAAGAAGGCTCCGGCTACCATAATCATGGTATTGACCGCAATGACAAGTCCGGGATTCAACCCTGTCTTCAAGGGGAGATACATGGCCACTGCCAAAGACTGGACGATGGCGAGCGCTAAGGTCACGTACATCTTTCGTCGCTCCACTATCTCCGTGCTGGTTTTTTCGAGGTTAAATCGTTTTGAAACGGTAAACATCCGCCACAAAATCATGGAAGACATCCATGGGGATAGACCGATCGAAAAGATCGACATTCCGCGGAGGTTTCCCCCCATCACAGCGCTTGAGAGCTGCAAGCCCGTTGTCGTTCCCTCATTGAGTCTCAAGGCCTTTGATAAGTCAACAAAAGGCAAGGAAATTTTACTTCCCAAAACATAAATAAAGACGAAAAATATCGTCCAACAAAATCTCTTTCCTACTTCAGATCGTTTTAACATTTCTTTTAAACTTTCTCTTACTCATTTTGACTCTTCCACCTGGGGAATAGCCTTTTAATATGTGCCTTTAGAGCATTTTATCTCAACTTATTTTACCATAATTTGCGACTTTTCAAAACTCATTTGTCACTAATATTTGATAATATTTCAAATTCCCCATTTGGTACTGTATTCAACAAAAAATCCTTCAGATGTTTATCTGAAGAATCTTGTTTACTTGGATATTATTCTCCTAAAGCCATGATGGTATCGACAAATAATTTCTTTGTAAAATAGCCATTGCGGATCAAATAAGAAGTATATTGAGCCTTTCGGACCATTTGAGCATACTCTTCTTCTGTACAGTCTTGGACCAAACGATTGGCTTCTTCAAGACTGGAGGCTACAAAGCCGAGCCCTTTGTCTCGAATATAGTCTGCATTTGACAAATAGTCTGGCACTACTACTGGAAGACCAGCAGATAGATAAGTCGATAGTTTGTAGGAAATATTTTCTTTGTAGTAATCCCGCTCATCCTCAGGATTCTCAGAATTTCCCCAGACAAGCCCAAAACCACCCTTGGAAAGCTCGAGAAGCAATTCTTGCTTAGTCCGCCAGCCTTCCATATGGATCTTAGAATAATCGACTCCTTCAACCGGTTCGGTATAGACATGAAGGGGTGTCTCATATTTCCAATCGATGATATGTGGGAAACGTGAAGGATTTCCTGAGAAGATCAGTTTTTTCTCAAATTGCGGAGTATAGAGGTCCAAACTATGGGTCAAATCCCACAACTTTTGGACCACATATTTTTTCACTGTGAGTCCTTCTGATACTAGACGATGGTACATTTGCTCTGACGGAACAACGACCAGATCACTCTGATTGTACATGTCGATATAGTTAGGCATTAGATAATAATTGCTCTCAAACATGAGTGGTGGGACATCATGGATAAACATGACCAGCTTGGTTTGAAGGAGTTTTAACTTATCAACCAAACGGCGGTCCCACTCAATTCCATTCCAAGAAGGAGATTGAACGAAGACAATATCCCCAAAAGCAACGCCTGCTAAAATCCCATCCATTCGCGAGTTCAATTCGCTAGCTGGTTCATTGCTATGATCATAAAAGTAGATCCCTAATTCATTAACCCCAAGTTCACGAACGACATTCATAATATCGTTTTGTGCCATCAGGGCAACACTTTTCGAAGATTGCCCAAATAGATTTGTAAAATGGATTTTCATCTCTTTCCTCTGACTCTTCTTTTTTAATCCCATATTTTCTGAAGATATGAAGGCAAACAGAGCTTTTCACAAAGTAACCTTTTTCATATCCCTCAACGAAAACTTCCTCATTCATTATAACATATTTCCCAACTTCTTAGACATTCTAGATCAATAAAAGACCGGTTCATTCCGGTCTTTTAAGGTTTTATTTGCCATCTTTTTTCCGAATTCCTAAAAGGGCTAATCCAGACAGAAGAATGGAAGCTCCTGTAGCAAGAATATTAGATGAAGGATGGGCACCTGTCTCTGGAAGAGCAGGTCCGGAAGAATGCGTTGCAGTTAGCGAGCTTGTGTCTGATGGAGATTCTGAGTAAGAGGTGCCAAACGAAGACACGACAGACTCCGAAGAACTTGTCACAGCAGAGAAACTTGACGCATAAGACACACTAATCCATTCAGAAATTTCCTGCGATAAGGATTGACTCTCTGTCGATGATGCGCTTCTAGAATCTGAAACACTCGTCAAAGGAAATTCAGATACTGGCATGGACGTTGAAGCCGATTCGCTTGAAGAAAGGAGTGAAGCTGATTGGCTATAGGAGTCAGATTTTGAAACAGATGTTGACGCTAGAGATTCTGAATAGGATGTCCATTGTGAAGCAGATAGACTCTCAGAAACGGATCGAGAGAATGATCCAGACTCTGAAACCTGCGATGCAGCTCCGACATAAGAAGTTGAGGCAGATTCGCTTGTCGAAGCAGAAGCTTGCACTAATGAATCTGATTGACTGGTCGATACAGATGCTTGAACCAAGGAACCGGATTGGCTAGCTGAAACGGATGCTTGAACCAAGGAGTCGAACTGGCTGGCAGATACAGATTCCTGAACCAATGACTCGGATTGGCTAGCCGAAACGGATGCCTGAACCAAAGATTCGGATCGACTAGTTGAGATCGACTCTTGAACTAGCGATTCGGATTGACTAGCTGAAACGGAGCCCTGAATCAACGAGTCGGACTGACTAGTAGAAACGGACGCTTGAACCAAAGACTCGGATTGACTAGTTGAGATCGACTCTTGGATTAGCGATTCTGATTCACTTGCTGAAACGGATGCTTGGGCCAAGGAGTCGGATTGAATTGCCGAAACGGATTCTTGTACTAACGAGTCTGATTGACTAGCTGAAATCGACTCTTGAACTAGCGATTCTGATTGGCTGGTCAATACAGATGCTTGAACCAACGAATCCGATTGGCTGGCAGAAACGGACGCTTGTACCAACGAGTCTGATTGACTGACAGAAACAGATTCTTTAATCAACAATTCAGACTGGCTTGCAGAAACTGATTCCTGAAGCAACGACTCTGACTGACTCACTGAAACTGAGGCTTGAACCTGCGAGTCGGATTCACTAGCTGAAACAGACTCTCGCACTAACGAGTCCGATTGACTCAATGATGTTGATCGCAAATCAGTCGATACTTGCGATTCCGACTGACTCATTGAATCAGAACGAGAAAAGGACATAGATTCTGTATTTTGAGACTTAGATTCGACATCAGAAGTAGATTGTGATTGACTCACTGAAACGGATGCTTGTACCAACGACTCTGATTGACTGGCAGATACAGATGCCTGAACCTGCGAGTCTGATTGACTAGCTGAAACTGATTCTTGAACCAATGAATTTGATTCACTTGCCGAAACCGAGGCTTGTACCAACGAGTCAGATTGACTTGCTGAAACAGATTCTTGA